>NZ_JBSFUO010000003.1:0-555124 GCF_053591835.1 Streptomyces sp. NPDC002911
ACACCAGCTCATAGGCATCGGACCATTCCGCGTCACTGAATCCCAACGCCTGCTGGGCAAGGCCGTAGAAATCGAGGTAGGCGTAACTGGCGTCCACCTGCCACCCCTCGGCCTCGGCGACCGAGCGTAATATGCCCACCTGAATGGACGGGCGTATGGCACTGTTCCAGGGCATCGACACCAGAGAAGCTTTTCGTGTGCGAGACACGTGATTATCTCCATCGAGCGGATCTTCAGTGGCTTCCGCAAGCCTGACGCGCATATCACTCGGACGTCAAGACCTCGACTGGATGTGGCCGGAATACTCTGACCCATTCAGGACAACAACCTGCACCTTCCAGCACCCCACTTTTCAAGATCGCCGATGCTCACCGACCAGGACGGAAACAAGGCTGCTACGCACTGGAGCCCGAGGGGGATACGAACCGTTCGGAACAGGAGGAGCCCGAGTGCCGAGACTTCTCGACACGTTGCGGGATGCGCATGGCAGGGCGGAGGCGACGAGCCGATACCCGCCGCCGCATTTCCGCATGCGACCAGGGTTCCGGCCGGATTCCGAGTGGCTTGAATTGTCACTGCGGGCTTGCGGGAGACAGGGGCGTTTCCTAGTGTGCGGCCGATTAGTCCCCCGAAGCGCACCGGATCCCTCGAACCGTGAAAGCACAGGCCAGTGATTCCTCCCTTCACAAGAAAGGCACAGAAAAGTTGCCTGACCTTCTCGATTCGCTATTCAGTTCCCCGCAATGCAGGCCCGGATCCACTCCGGGTCCGCCACGTCATCGAACTGATCACCGATCCGGCTGACCGGCTCGACCACACCTTCGACCGCCTTGGGTGCCGGAATCCAGCGCGCCCGCCGTCACGTTGAGGGCCGGAATTCTCGACAGGCGTGTGCGAGTTTCCCTCCGACCATCCAGAGGCCACCGCGGGCAGGCTGGCCTTGGGCTGCGCGGCCGGTCCCCTTTGCATGCGGGGCCTCATGCGAAGGCCCTTCGGTGCCCTTCGCCCGGTTCGCCGCATGGTCAACGCGTTCCATGCCTGGTTGTCGACCATGCCTGGTCGAGGATGGCCACGAGGGTGCTGTCCGGGCGCACATGAAGGGCAGGTCATTCACATGTTTCGGTACGCCCTCCGCCCCTCGCCCCTCCTGCGGGCTCCGCGTACCGGTGATCCGCAGGGCGGTCGCTTCACCGGGGTGCGGATCTCTGTTCCGGGAGCCAGTCGCGCACGAACCCGAGCGCAGGGGGCAGAACCCGGAATTGCCCCGCGGCATGCGCCCCGCCGGTCAGCCGGCCGAGCCCGGACGGCGAGTTGCCTCGGGGGGAGCCGGCCGGCCGGTTCGATGCATTTCCTCCGCTCCTGTCCCACACCTGCCATGCGGAACTCCCACCATCTCTCGAAGAGGGGAAGCTCATGTCTTTTCTCGCCAACCGCTGGGACATCCAACCGAAGCACCCTTGGCTACGGGGACAGCGGCCGGAGCGGCCGACCCGCTACGACGAGGAGACGGGGATGTGGAACGTGTACGGATATGCCGAGGCCATCCAGGTTCTCAGTGACCCGGCGACCTACTCCTCCGACATCACCAAGTACTTCGTCCGGAGCGATGTCGACGTCTCGGCGCTCGAGGGCAACCTGGTCCGGATGGATCCGCCGGACCACGGCCAACTGCGGAGCATCGTCGGCCACGCGTTCACCCCGAAGATCATCTCCAACCTGGAGCCTCGGATCGCCGAGATCACCCACCAGCTGCTCGACGAGCTCGAGGGCAAGGACAGCTTCGACCTCGTCGAGGACCTCGCCTTCCCGCTCCCGGTGATCGTCATCACCGAACTGCTCGGCGTACCGAGCAGCGACAGGCCACTGTTCCGTGAGTGGGTGGACAGGATGTTCTCGAACGAGAGCACCGTCTCGCTGGTCTCCAACGAGGAGGAGCTCCGGCAGATGGTCCAGGAAGGGCTTGAGCTGAACGCCGAGATGCAGGCGTACATCCACGAGCACGCCGCGAAGCGCAGGACCGAGCCCCGGGAGGATCTGCTGACGAAGCTCGTCCAAGCCGACGTGGAAGGCCGGCAGCTGACGGATGCTCAGATCGCCAACTTCGCCACGCTCCTCCTCGCCGCCGGGCACATCACCACCACCATGCTGCTCGGGAACACGATTCTCTGCCTCGACGACGAGCCGGATCAGCTGGAGCTGGTCCGTGAGGACCGGGGGCTGCTGCCAGGGGCGATCGAGGAGTCGGTGCGGTGCCTGGCGCCCCTCTCGTCCGTCTTCCGGGCCACCACCTCCGAGGTACGTCTCGGCGGGGAGCGCATCGAGGCGGGGCAGGTGCTGGCGGTCTCGCTCTCCGCCGCGAACCGTGACGTGGCGCAGTTCGAGCGGCCGGAGCTCTTCGACGTCACCCGTGACCCGAATCCGCACCTCGGCTTCGGCCGTGGCGTTCACTTCTGTCTGGGCGCGCCGCTGGGGCGGCTGGAGGGCCGAATCGCTCTCAACATCCTGCTGGACCGTCTGCCGGAGTTCCGTACGGACCCGGAGAACCCGCCGGTCTTCATGCCCTCCCCGGAGATGACCGGTGCCCGCTCCCTGCCGCTGCGGACCCGGAAAGGCGTGATGGCCCGATAACGCGGAGCCGACCGCGCCCGCCGGCCAGGAGCACCGTGCGGCTGGAGCGCGCAGGCCGGTTCGTCGTGAGGTGAGAGAGGCCGCATCCTCCGGGCGTCGGCCTCGTGCGGGGGCCCTGGAGACTCCGCTTCCCCTACGGCGAACCGGGCGGAGCACCGCCCGGGAATGTCCGTCCCGCGGTACGGACCTGTCCGTACCGCGGGACGCGGTCGTCGTCCCGGGCACTCCGGCCCGCGGCTCAGGCCGGGTCCGCGCTCAGCCGGGTGAGCACGTGGTCCGTCAGCTCGCGGGGCGTCGGGCACTCGTAGAGCAGGTCGGCGGGCCACTCGAGACCGGTCAACCGGGTGAGGTGGTCGCGCAGTTCGAGGGCGGTGACCGAGGTCAGGCCCAGATCGAAGAACTCGTCCTCGGCACTGATCTCAGCCGCGGCGTCGTACCCCAGCACGGCGGCCGAGAGTCTCTGGACGCCGCCGAGGACGGCTGCGACCCGCTCCTCATGGGTAAGTCCCGCCAGGCTCGCCAGGAGTTCGGCGTCCTGTTGCGGATGCCGCCCGTCGGGCTCGGTCTCCGGCTCGGTCTCCGGCTCGGTCTCCGGCTCCAGCTCCGGCTCCGGCTCCGGCTCCGGCTCCGGCTCACGCTCGGTCAGCAGGTCCGGCGTAGGACCGGCCCCGGGCTCGGCCTTCTCCTCCGCCCCGGGATCCTCGTCGCGGACGGCCGCGGTGTCGACGAGGCGTACGGCGGTCTCCTCGGTCGTCATGGCCCGCCACAGCCCGGCCACCGCGGCCCGCGCGTCGAGTCCGGGGTGAACTGCCACGGCGAGTGCGGCACCCGATGGCCGCAGGGTGATGCCCGCGGACTCCCCGATGGAGACGACCGTCACCAGTGGCGCCGCCGCGTCCTCGAATCCGCTTCCGGCCCGGACGATCGCCGCCGTGAGCCGCACGGAGCCCCCGATGCTCTTGGCGTCCTCGAACTGCAAGGCGCCGGGCCGGACGTCCGCTCCCCCGGCCACCAGGCAGCGAGCCCCGGCCCTGAGCACGGCGTCGACCGTCGCCCGGGTGAGCTCGTCCGGCGGGCCGGCCACCAGTACGTCTCCTTCGGGCCGCCATACGCCGGTCCGGCCCAGTGGCTCGTACTCGCGCACGAACGTGCCGTCCGGTTCGATCCGCGTCTCCCGGCGTCCTTCGGCGATCGCCGCGCACAGCCGCCTGCGGGCGGGGGCGTCCAGCTCCTCGGGGAGGGTCACCACATGGTCACAGTCGGGAACCGTCCCGTCGCCGTCGACGAGGGCCCACCGGGTCACGCCCGCCTCCGCGGCCGGTTCGGCGCCGGGCAGGGCGACCACCAGGTCCGGTCGCCGGTCGCCGCCGGAGCGGACCCGGGCGCCGTGCCGTACCAGAGCACCCGCGACCGCGTCCGCCAGGTTCTCGTCGCCCGTGGAGGGGCCGAGCAGCAGGACGTCGTACGCGAGGAGGGGCGTGGCGACCTCCGGCAGCCGTTTCCACCGCGCGCCCTCCAGGACCGGTGCCGCCGCTCCGGAGCGCAGTCGGCCGAGGGCGGCGAGCACCTGGTCCGGGGACTCGTCCCCCCGCAGATCCAGCAGGTCCAGGGCGGCGACCAGGTCGGCCCCTTCGACGGCCGACCAGAACGGGCCGAGCGCGGGGGCCTGCTCCGGTGGGGGCGCGGCCTGTGCCACGACGGCCGGCTCCGGAACAGCCGGCTCCGGCCAGTGACGACGGCTTTGGAAGGCGTATTTGGGCAGGCGTGCCGGGGTCGTCGGACGGCCGGCGTGCACCGCCGCCCAGTCGACGTCCACGCCGTAGGTGTGCAGGACCCCGAGGGCCTCCAAGGCGGTTCGTACGTCGTCACGGTCACGGCGCAGGAACGAGACGGGGCGCACCGGGTGGCCGGGCAGGCAGGTTTCGGCGGCCGGGGCCAGGACGGTATCGGGCCCCAGTTCGAGGAAGGCCGTGGTCCCGTTCTCGTGGGCCTTCCGGACCGCGTCGAAGAAGCGCACCGGTCCGCGCAGTTGGTCCACCCAGTAGTCGGGGGTGTCCATCGCGTGTCCGGTGCGGACCGTGGAGAGGACCGGGATCTCGGGCCGTCCGAAACCGGTCTTCTCGGCGACCGCCCGGAACCCGGCGAGGGCCGGGTCGACGCGGGGCGAGTGGAAGGCGACGTCCACGCGGAGCCGGCGGGTGCGGTGCCCCCGCCCGGTGAGTTCGCCGGCCACGGCGAGGACCTCGTCCTCGTCCCCGGACAGGACGACCGAGCGGGGGCCGTTGACGGCGGCGACGTCCACGCGGCCGGCGCGGCCCTCCAGGAACGCGAGGACCTCCTCCTCGGTCGCCCGTACCGCCACCATCGCTCCCCCGGCCGGCAGTTCGCCGAGAACGCGGCCGCGCGCGGCGACGAGTGCGGCGGCGTCGGCGAGGGGCAGCAGCCCGGACACGCAGGCTGCCGAGAGCTCGCCGATGGAGTGGCCGATCAGGCTGTCGGGGGTGACGCCCCAGCTCGACAGCAACCGGAACTGCGCCACTTGCAGGGCGAAGAGGGCAGGCTGGGTGTACTGGGTGCGGTCCAGCAGGTCCTTACGCTCGAAGACGGCCTCGCGCAGCGAAGTGTCGAGCCGGAAGTGTGCGGACACCTCGTCGAAGGCCTGCGCGTACACGGGGAACGTCTCGTACAGTCCCCTTCCCATGGCGGGGAGTTGGCTGCCCTGTCCGGTGAAGAGCAGGGTGAGGCGCTGCCCGGACGCCCGCGCCCGGCGCAGGCCCTCGGCCGCGCCGTCGCAGGCCAGAGCCGTGAGGGCGGCGCGGCGCTGCTGTGTGTCGGCGCCGGTCACCGCGGCCCGGTGCCGGTGGGCGGCCCGGGTGGTGGACAGGGCCCGCGCCACGGCGGGCAGGTCGGCGGTGTCCGACTCCAGCAGTCGCCGGGCCTGTCCGCGCAGGGCCTGTTCGGAGCGCGCCGACAGCAGCCAGGGCACTCCGTCCAGGGCGGGCAGCGGTTCCGCCGTGTCCATGCCGGTGCCGGTGCCGTCGGGAACCGGTGCCTGCTCGATCACCACGTGGACGTTGGTGCCGCTGATACCGAAGGAGGAGACGCCCATGCGGCGCGGAGCGTCGTCCTCGGGCCAGGGCTGTGCCCGGTCCAGCAGGGCGACCTCGCCGAGGGACCAGTCGACGTGCGGGGAGGGATCGTCGATGTGCAGGCTCCGGGGCAGGAGACCGTTGCGGATGGACAGCACCGCCTTGATCACTCCCGCGATACCGGCGGCCGCCTGGACGTGGCCGACGTTCGACTTGAGCGAGCCGAGCCGCAGCGGGGTTCGCCGGTCCTGGCCGTAGACGGCGAGGACCGCCTGCGCCTCGATGGGGTCGCCGAGTGCCGTACCCGTGCCGTGCCCCTCGACGGCGGTGACGTCCGCGGGCAGCAGGCCGGCCGCGGCGAGGGCCGCGCGCATCACCTTCTCCTGGGCGGCGCCGTTGGGGGCGGTGAGGCCGTTGCTGGCACCGTCCGAGTTGAGGGCGCTGCCACGCAGGACGGCCAGGACCTCGTGTCCCTGGGCGCGGGCCCGGGAGAGCCGTTCGACGAGGACCACTCCGGCCCCCTCGCCGAGTGCGGTGCCGTCCGCCGCGGCGGCGTAGGGCTTGCACCGGCCGTCGGCGGCCAGTCCGCGCTGGCGGCTGAACTCGACGAAGGGAACCGGTGTCGAGAGCACGGTCACTCCCCCGGCGAGCGCCAGGTCGCACTCCCCCGCCCGTATCGCCTGGGCGGCGAGGTGCAGGGCGGTGAGCGAGGAGGAGCAGGCGGTGTCGACGGTGACGGTCGGGCCTTCCAGACCGTAGGTGTAGGCGATCCGTCCGGACAGGACGCCGCCGCCGACGCCCGGGGCGAGGAAGCCCTCGGCGGCGGCGTTCTCCAGGAGGCGGCCGTAGTCCTGGTACATCGCGCCCACGAACACACCGGTCCGGCTGCCGCGCAGCGAGGTCGGGTCGATGCCCGCGTCCTCGCACGCCTCCCAGACCGTTTCCAGCAGGATCCGCTGCTGCGGGTCCATCGCGACGGCTTCGCGCGGCGCCACTCCGAAGAAGGCGGCGTCGAAGGCCGTCGCGTCGGACATGAACCCGCCGTGCCTGGTGTAGGAGCTGCCGGGGGCCGCCGGGTCCGGGTCGTAGAGGCGTTCCAGGGGCCAGCCACGGTCGTCGGGGAAGGGGCAGATGCCATCGCGTTCGTGCACCAGCATCTCCCAGAGGTCGTCGGGGCCGCGCACGCCACCGGGAAGCCGGCATCCTAGGCCGACGAGGACGACGGGGTCGTCCGCGTCGGCGGTAGGGGCGCGGACCGCCGGGGCGGTCACCGGGGCGGTGCCCGCGAGGAGGCCGTCGAGGTGGCGGGCGACTGCGGCCGGGTCGGGATGGCTGAACACCAGGGTGGCCGGCAGGCGCAGACCCGTCGCTCCGGTGAGCCGGTTGCGCAGTTCGACGGCGGCGAGCGAGCCGAAGCCCGCTTCCTTGAAGGCCCGGCCGGGGTCGACCGCCTCCGCCGAGGCGTGTCCCAGTACGGCGGCGGTGTGCCCGACGACCAGGTCGAGGAGGATACGCAGGCGCTCGGGTCCGGTCTTCCCTGCGAGGCGGGCGGCCAGTTCGGAGACGGCGGCGCCGCCCCCGGAGGCGGCCGTGCGGCGCGTGGGCTTCCCGTACAGGTCGCGCAGCGGCGCGGGTACGTTCTCGCCCTGCGCCCGCAGAGCGCCGGGGTCGAGGCGGATCGGGGCGAGCACCGGCTCGTCGGAGGCCAGGGCGGCGTCCAGGGCGGCGAGGGCGTCCGCGGTGGGGAGCGGGGGAAAGCCGGAGCGGCCGAGGCGGGCGAGGTCCACGCCGTCCGTCATGCCGCTGGTGGCCTCCCACAGGCCCCAGGCCAGGGAGATGGCGGGCAGGCCCTCGGCGTGGCGGCGGCGAGCCAGGGCGTCGAGGCCGGAGTTGGCCGCGGCGTAGTTGGCCTGCCCGAGACCGCCGAGAGTGCCCACGGCGGAGGAGTACAGCACGAGGCGTGCATGGGGCAGCAGTTCGTGGAGGTGGAGCGCCGCTTCGAGCTTCGCCCCGAGCACGCGTGTGAGGCGTTCGGGGGTCAGCCCGCTCAGCAGGCCGTCGTCAAGAACTCCGGCGGCATGGACGACGGTGGTGAAGGGGTCGGGGTCCACCAGCCCGGCGAGGGCGGCGCGGTCGGTGACGTCGCAGGCGACGGCCCGCACCTCGGCTCCGGCCGCTGTCAGTTCGTCCGTGAGGGCGGCCATGCCGGGTGCCCCGGGGCCCCGTCGGCCGGCCAGCACCAGGTCGCGTACCCCGTGTGCGTGGACGAGGTGGCGGGCGACGAGCTGTCCCAGGGTGCCGGAGGCTCCGGTCACCAGGGTCCGGCCGAGTTCGCCGCTCCGGCCCGGCGCGGGGGCGGCGCGTACCAGCCGCGGCACGGTCGCGGTCCCGGCGGCCAGGGTGAGTTGGGGCTCGTCCGTGGCGAGGGCCGCGGGAACCGCTGCGAGGGTGGCTTCATCGAGGTCTGCCAGGTCCAGCAGCCGGAAGCTGCCTGGGTGTTCGAGCTGGGCGGACCGCACGAGACCCGCGACGGCCGCCTGGGCCACGTCGTGATGGATGCGGCGGGTGACGAGGACGAGGGTGGAGTCCGCGTGCCGCGCGTCGGCCAGCCACGCGTGCGTGAGGGCGAGGGCGGTACACACCGCTTCGCCGGGCTCGCCGGCCGGTACGGGGACAAGGACGTGGCGCGCGGAGTCCTCGGTGGGCCGTTTCCCCAGTTGGCGGGCCAGTTCGGGGTCGCGTACGGCGTAGTCCTCGTACGCGCGTTCAGGCAGGGTCCGGGGCACCTGGCGGGGGCACAGCAGGTCGCCCCGGTCCGGTCGGCCGGGGGCGCCTGCCGGGAGCTCGCGCAGTACGAGGGTGTCGACGGAGGCCACGGGCGCCCCGGCTGTGTCGGTGATGGCGAGGCGGACGGCGCCGGGTCCTCCCGCGGACAGGGTCACGCGGACGGTGTCGGCGCCGGAGGCGTGGATGCGCAGGCCCTGCCATTCGAAGGGCAGCGCGGGGCGGCCGCCCTCGCCCGTGGTGAGGAACCCGTCGACGGCGATGGGGTGCAGACAGGCGTCGAGCAGGGCCGGGTGGAGGGTGAACGCGTCCGCGTGGTCGGTGGGCAGCGCGACCTCCGCGTGGAGGTCCCCGCCGCGGCCCCGCCACAGGGCCCGCACGTTCCGGAATGCCGGTCCGTAGACCAGGCCCGCGTCCTCGAGAGTGGCGTAGAGGGCCTCGACGTCCTGGGGTTCGGCTCCGGCCGGCGGCCACGCGGTGGTGGCGGCCGGCGGTTCGGCGGCGTCGGGCAGGAGGACTGCTGTGGCATGCGTGGTCCATTGACCCGCCCCGGTGAGGGTGTGCAGGGTCAGGCCGCGGGAGCCGTCCTCGGCCGGGGCCGTGACGTCGACGCGCAGCCGGATGTCGGCGTCCTCGGGGAGGAGGACCGGTGTGAGCAGGGTGAGCTGGTCGACCGCCGCGCAGCCGGCCTCGTCCGCCGCCCGGGAGGCGAATTCGGCGAGAGCCGCGCCGGGAAGCACCACCTGTCCTTCGACCGTGTGGTCGGCGAGCCAGGGCTGGGCGGACAGGCCGAGCCGGCCGGTCAGCACCATCCCCTCGGCCGCGGGCAGGGCCGCGCGCAGGACGGGATGGCCGATGTCGTCGAGGCCCAGGGCGCCCGCGCCGCCGGCGCCGGGGGCTGCGCGCAGCCAGTACGGCTCGGTGACGAAGGTGGTGGTGGGCAGGTCGATCCGCCGGGCCCCGGGCCAGAGTGCCGGCCAGTCGGGGCGTACGCCCTTCACATGCAGTTGTGCGAGGGCGTGGAGCAGTTGCTCGGGGCCGCCCTCGTCGCGGCGCAGGGTGTGGGTGACGGCGGTATCGGTGCCGAGGGCGTCGACGGTCTCCTGTGCGCCGTTCGCGACGACGGGGTGAGGGCTGACCTCCAGCAGGATGGTGCAGTCACGCCGGACGAGGGCGGTGACGGCCTCGTCGAAGCGGACGGTCTCGCGCAGGTTGCGGTACCAGTAGTCGGCGTCGAAGGCGTCGGCGGCCTCGATCCAACGGCCTTCCACCGAGGAGAAGAAGGGGATCTCGGGGGCACGCGGCCGGACGGGGGCGAGGGCGTCGAGCACCTGGGCGCGGACGGCCTCCACATGGGCGCTGTGCGAGGCGTAGTCCACGTCGACGCGCCGGGCCCGTACATCCTCCTCCTCGCAGGCGGCGAGGAGTTCGTCGAGGGCGTCGGTGTCGCCGGACACGACCACGGAGGCCGCGCCGTTGACGGCGGCCAGCGACAGCCTGCCGTCCCAGCGGCTCAGCCGCTCGCGGGCCTCGCCGGAGGGCAGCCCGAGAGACATCATGCCACCGCGGCCCGAGAGCGCGGTCAGCGCTTGACTGCGCAGGGCTACGACGCGGGCGGCGTCCTGGAGAGTGAGGGCTCCCGCCACGCAGGCGGCGGCGATCTCCCCCTGGCTGTGTCCGGCGACGGCGGCGGGGCGGACGCCGAGGGACTGCCATACCTCCGCGAGGGCGACCATGACGGCGAACAGGACGGGCTGGACGACGTCGACCCGGTCGAGGTCTCCCTCTCCACGCAGGACCGCCGTCAGCTCGAAGTCCACGTACGGCGCCAGCGCGGCCCCGCACTCCGCGACGCGCTCCCGGAACACCGAGCTGGAGTCCAGCAGGCGCACGGCCATGTCCCGCCACTGCGACCCCTGACCGGGGAAGAGGAAGGCGACGCCGCCGCTCGGGCCCGATGTCCCTTCGACGACGGCGGGCGAGGGGCTGCCGACGGCCAGGCCGGCCAGTGCGGTGAGGAGTTCGGCCCGGTCGGCTCCGAGGACGACCGCGCGGTGCTCGTGGCAGGCGCGGGTGGTGGCCAGGGAAAGGGCCACGTCCTCGGGGCGGGGGTCCTGCGGATGCCCGGTCAGGAAGGTGGCGAGGGTGGCGGCGTGGGCGCGAAGCGCGGCGTCGGAGCGGGCGGACAGGGGCCAGGCCAGCGGGCCGGGTCCGGTGGACGGCTTCGCGGAGCGCTCGGCGCCCACGCGGTCCGCCGCCCGGTCGAAGTGCCCGTCGCGCGCTGCCCTGCCGTGCGGCCCGTCGTCCACCGGAACGGGCGGCTCCTCCAGGATGACGTGGGCGTTGGTCCCGCTGACGCCGAAGGAGGAGACGGCCGCCCGCCGGGGCTCTGCTCCGGCGGGCCAGGGCGCGTCCTCGGCCAGGAGTTCCACACCGCCCGCCGACCAGTCCACGTACGGGGTCGGTGTGTCGAGATGCAGGGTCCGGGGCAGCACTCCGTGCCGCATGGCCATGACCATCTTGACGATCCCGGCGACGCCGGCGGCGGCCTGTGTGTGCCCCAGGTTGGACTTGACCGAACCCAGCCGCAGCGGCCTGGTGCGCTCGCCGCCGTACGCGGCGAGCAGGGCCTGGGCCTCGACCGGGTCCCCGAGCGGGGTGCCGGTGCCGTGCGCCTCGACCGCGTCGACCTGACCCGGGGCCAGGCCCGCGTCGACCAGGGCTTCGCGGATGACGCGCTGCTGGGCGGGGCCGTTCGGCGCGGTGAGGCCGTTGCTGGCGCCGTCGGAGTTGACTGCGGTGCCCCGGACCACCGCGAGCACCCGGTGGCCGGCGGCCAGGGCCGTCGCGAGGCGTTCGACGACGATGACGCCGACGCCCTCGGACCAGGCGGTTCCGTCCGCCGAGGCGGCGAAGGGCTTGCAGCGTCCGTCGGGGGCCAGGCCGCGCTGGCGGCTGAACTCGACGAAGGCGGCGGGGGTGGCCATCACCGTGGCCCCTCCGACGAGGGCCATGTCGCACTCGCCCTGGCGCAGGGACCGCACGGCCAGGTGGAGGGCGACGAGCGACGAGGAGCAGGCGGTGTCCAGTGTGACGGCGGGACCGCGCAGGCCCAGTTGGTAGGCGACGCGGCCGGAGACCACGCTGCCGGCGCCCTGTGCGCCCGGGTAGTCGTGGTGCATGACTCCGGTGAACACGCCGGTGCGGCTGTCGCGCAACGAGCTCGGGTCCAGTCCCGCGCGCTCGACGGCCTCCCAGGAGGTCTGCAGGATCAGCCGCTGCTGGGGGTCGGTCCGGAGGGCCTCCTTGGGGGAGATCCCGAAGAATTGGGCGTCGAACCGGGCGGCGGCGTGCAGGAAGCCGCCCTCGCGGACGGTGGTCGTACCCGGGTGGTCGGGGTCGGGGTGGTGGAGCGTGTCCAGGTCCCAGCCCCGGTCGGCGGGAAAGGGGGTGATCCCGTCCCGGCCCTCGGCGACGAGCGACCACAGGTCGTCGGGTGAGGCGACGTCGCCCGGGTAGTGGCAGGCCATACCGACGATGGCGACCGGTCCGGCGGATCGCTCCTCCACGTCACGCAGCCGCTGCCGCGTCGACTGCAGTTCCGCGGTCACCCGGCGCAGGTAGTCGCGGAGCTTGTCCTCGTTGGTCATCGGGAGCGTTCCTCCAGTCCCGGCAGCGGGCTGCCGAGCTCGGCGTCGATCAGGGCGAAGACCTCGTCGTCGGTCGCCGAGGCGAAAGCGGCGACGGGTTCTGGCGCGCCGTGGGATGTCAGGTGGTCGAGCAGGCCGCGGACGCGTTCCGCGGTGCGGTCGCGGGACATGTCGTCCGTCGCCGCCGCTGTGAGCGCGACGGCGAGGCGGTCGAAGGCGGCGAACAGGGTCGGCAGGTCCGTCGCTCCGGACTCGCCGGCGAACCGCTCGTCGAGGTGGTCGACCAGATCGGCCGGGGTCGGATGGTCGAAGACGAGTGTGGCCTCCAGGGGCAGACCGACGGCCGCGCCCAGCCGGTTGCGGAACTCGATGGAGCTCAGCGAATCGAAACCGAGCTCCTGGAAGGACCGGTCCGATTCGATCGACGAGGCGCCGCCGTAGCCGAGGACGGCCGCGGCCTGTCCGCGGACCAGCGTCGACAGCCTGGCGCGGCGCTCCGCGGGGCCGAGGCCGGCCAGACCCGGGTCGGTGACCGGCGCCGCCTCGGGCGCCCGTATCAGGCCGCGCAGCACATGCGGCACGACGGCGGCCGGGCCGCGCGCGAGCCGGAGGGCGGTGACCGCCGGGTGCGGTCCGGCGAGGGCGACGTCGAAGAGCGCGAGGGCCGCCTCGGACGGGAGCGGCTCGATGCCGCCGCGCGCGAGGCGGTCGCGGTCGGCGGCCATGCCCTCGTCCACCGCCCACGGCCCCCAGGCCACGGACACCGCACGCCCTCCGGACGCGGCCCGCTGCCGGGCGAGGGCGTCGAGGAAGGCGTTGGCAGCGGCGTAGTTGCCCTGGCCGGGGCCGCCCAGCACGCCCGCCACCGAGGAGAACAGCACCAGTTGGGCTTCGGGCAGCAGCGCGTGGAGGTTGGCGGCGCCTTCGGTCTTGGGCCGCAGCACCCGCTCCAGGCGCTCGGTGTCCAGGGCGGTGACGACCCCGTCGTCGAGCACGCCGGCCGCGTGCACCGCCATGGTCACCGGCCGCCCGGCCAGCAGGGCCGCCAGGGCATCCCGATCGGCCACGTCGCAGGCCGCCGTCTCGATACGGGCATCCAGTCCGGCCAGCCCGGCCGGACCCCGGCCGCTGCGGCTGACCAGCAGCAGGTCGCGTACGCCGTGCCGCTCCACGAGGTGGCGGACCACCCGTCCGGCGAGGGCGCCGCTCGCACCCGTGACCAGGACCGTACCCGGCAGCCACGGCTCGGCCGCCGGTGCGGACGCTGGTACACGGACCAGCCGGGCGCCCAGCACCTGGCCGTCGCGCAGGCACAGGTGCGGCTCGTCGGAACCCAGCGCGCGGTGCAGCTGCGCGAGGTCCTCGGCCTCCACCAGGCCGAAACGCCCGGGGTGTTCGGACTGCGCGGAGCGCACCAGCCCCCAGGCGGTGGCCGTGGCCAGGTCCGGGGTGGTGCTGACGAGGACCAGGCGCGCGGACGCGAACCGCTGATCCGCGAGCCACTCCTGGAGCCGGTCGAGCACCTCGGCGGTGAGGGTGCGGGCGGCGTCGGACGGCGGCCCGGCCAACGCGTCGGACACGACGGGCAGCACGACCACTGGCGGGACCTCCGTCAGCGCGCCCGGTCCATCGGCCCGCACCAGGTGCGCACCGGAGGCGGCGAGGGCGGCGCCGACCCCGTCCGGGTCGGGTCCCAGGACCGCGTAGCGGGCCCCCCGGTGCGGCTCGGGAGTCCCGACGGGCTGCCACTCCACGTGGTGGAGCGGCTCGGCCGGCGCGCCCGCCCGGCGCAGGACCACCGAGTCGACGGACGCCACCGGGGCGCCCGTGGCGTCCGTGAGCCGGAGCTCGACCGTGTCGGCCCGGTGGTGGACGACGCGTACCCGGGCGGCGGTCGCACCGGGGGCGTGCACACGTACGCCGGACCAGGCGAACGGCAGATAGGGGATGTCGCCGTCGAGGGCGGAGGTGAGCGCCACCGTGTGCAGAGCGGCGTCGAGGAGCACCGGATGCAGTGCGTGCGTCCCGGATCCGCCCTCGGGTACGACGACCTCGGCGTGGACGGCGCCGGGCGTGCGCCAGGCGCGGCGCAGGCCCCGGAAGGCGGGACCGTACCCGGTGAGCGTCTCGTAGAGGCGGCCGACGTCGAGTTCCTCGGCGTCCTCGGGCATCGGCCGTGCGGTCGGGGCGTCTTCGGGAGCGGGGGCGAGGACGCCGGTGGCGTGGTCCGTCCAGCCGGCCTGGTCCCCCGTCCGGGCGTGGATCCGGAAGGCCCGTTTCCCGTCGGCGCCGGCGAGGTCCACGACGAGGCGCAGGTCGGCCTCGCTCGAGGCCAGCGGCGTGTGGGTGACGAGTTCGGCGATCCAGGGACAGTCGAGCAGGGCTCCCGCCTGGAGGGCCAGGTCCACGAAGTACGTCCCGGGGACGATCACGGCGCCGTCGACGGTGTGGTCCGCGAGCCAGGGCCGCTCCGCCGTCGTGATCCGTGTGCTGAGGACGTGCCCGTCCGGCAGCTCGACGGCTTCGGGCGCTCCGGCCGCGCCGGGCGCGTTCGCGGATGGTTGCCGGACGGTCTCGACCCAGTGGCGTTCGCGGGCGAAGGGGTAGCCGGGCAGTGAGATCCGGTGCGGGCGGTCGGGCACCGGCAGGGTGATCGTGGCGCCCTCGGCCCAGGCCCGCGCGAGCTCGCGCAGGTCCTCGCCGTGGGCCGGTTCGGCGGAGCGCCGCCTGCGGCCCCGGACGCACCCCGTACCGGTGCGCAGCGCCTCCGCGAACTCGGCGGTCGTCGTGGCGACGACGGCGAGCCGCTCGTCGAGGTGGTCGCGGCCGGACCAGAGGGTGAAGGCGAGCGCGGCGGGATCCACGGCGGCACCGGCCCGGGCCAGGCGTTCCGTCAGTCCGGCCCGGGTCGTTCCCCCGTCGATGTCGAGGCGGACCGCGGACTCCTCCTCCACGCGCCGGGCGAGCAGGGACAGACGCGGGTAGTCGAGACCGAGTTCCGCGAACGGTTCGTCGGCGTCGACCGAGAAGCCCACGACCTCGGTCAGGATCCGGTCCACGAGTGCGGAACCGTCCTCCCGGCCCGCCCGGTCCAGGTGGGCGAGCAGCCGGGCGACGGTCTCGTCCAGCCGGGCGTCGTCCTTCGCCGAGAGCACGAAGAGCCGGGGACGGTCCGCTGCGGAAACCCGCGGGGTCCCGGGGACCGGGTGTTCGGCCAGCACCACATGGGCGTTGGCACCGCCGGCCCCGAACGAACTGATCGCGGCGGTGAGCGGGGCTCCCGTACGCGGGGTCCATGATTCCAGGGCACGCTGGACGCGGAACCGCGAACCGGCCCAGTCCACCGCCGGGTTCAGCGGCTCGGCATGCAGGGACGGCACCAGCTCCCGGTGGCGCATCTGGAGGACGACCTTGGTCAGCGCGGCGATGCCCGCCGCCGACTCCAGGTGCCCGATGTTCGACTTGACGGAACCGATGGGCCAGGGACCACGGCCGGCGCCGACGGCGTCGAAGGCCTGTTCCAGGGCAGTCACCTCGATGGGATCGCCCAGGCCGGTGCCGGTGCCGTGGGCCTCTATGTAACCGAGGTCGGCCGGGTCCACGCCCGCGCCGGTGAGCGAGTCGCGGACGAGGGCGGCCTGCGAGGCCGGACCGGGCACGGAGAACCCACCGGTGTGGCCACCGTGGTTGAGGGCCGTACCGCGGATCACGGCGTGCACGTGATCGCCGTCTCGCAGCGCGTCGCGCAGTGGCCGCAGCAGCACCACGCCTACGCCCTCTCCGGGCACGTAGCCATCGCCTCCCTCGCCGAACGCACGGCAGCGGCCGTCGGTGGAGAGGAACGACGACTGGCTGAGCAGCAGGTATTTGTTGGGGTGTACGTGCAGGTTGACTCCGCCCGCGAGCGCGGCCTCGCACTCGCCGCGCCGGATGGCCTGGACGGCCAGGTGCAGCGCCGTCAGCGAGGACGAGCACATGGTGTCGAGCGCGATGCTCGGCCCCTTGAGATCGAGGAAGTACGAGACGCGGTTGGCGATCGAAGCGCTGAACGAGGAGGGCACGAGCCCCGGTTCCTCCCGGACGCCGTGCAGTTGGTACTGGTTGTACATCACACCCGCGAACACGCCGACGCCGCGTCCCCGCCAGGCGGAGGGGGCGTGTCCCGCCTCCTCGAAGGCGTGCCACGCCTCCTGGAGGAACAGCCGTTCCTGGGGGTCGAGGACGGCGGCCTCGTTGGGCGAGATGTGGAAGAACACGGCGTCGAACTCGTCGGCTCCTTCGATGAATCCGCCCCAGCGGCCGTACGAGCGTCCGGGCACGCCCTTGGTGTCGCTGTGGATCGCCCGGTGGTCCCAGCGGCCGGGGGGCACCTCGGTGATGCCGTCGCGGCCGGACCGCAGGTTCTCCCAGAAGTCGTCGAGCGTACGGGCGCCCGGGTAACGGCCGCTGATCCCCACGACGGCGATGGCGTCTCCCTCGTCACCGCCGGAACTCCGGGCCTCCGGCGCGGAGGCGAGCGGGGCTGCTGCGGGGGCGCCGGGCTCGAGAGCCGGGGCGCCGGGGGCGAGGGGTGCGACCGGGGCCTCCGGGGTGAAGCGGGCGGTGATCTCGGCCGCCGAGCCGACGAGGGCCACCAGATGCGGCCGGCCGCTGCCGACGGCCAGCAGCATGATGTCCACGGCGGTCGGGGTGTCCATCGCCCGCAGTCCCATCCGGCGCAGGGCGGCAGCGTCGAGCGGCATGCCGCCGTCCGCCCAGCCGGGCCAGCCGATCGAGACGACCCCGGGCCGGCCCTCCGCGAAACCGTCGAGGAAGGCGTTGGCGCAGGCGTAGTCGGACTGGCCCCGGTTGCCCCAGGCGGCGGCCGTGGACGAGCAGAGCACCAGGAAGTCCAGCCCCAGCGCCTGGGTGGCCCCGTACAGCAGGCGGGTTCCGGTGACCTTGGCCGCGAGTACGGCGCGTACGTCCGCCTCACTCTTTCCCACGATCAGCCCGTCACGCAGCACGCCTGCGGCGTGCACCACCCCGTGCAGGGCGCCGAACCGGGTCAGCGCGTGGCCGACCACCCGGCGCACGTCCTCGGCACGGGAGACGTCCGCGCCGACGACGGTGACCTCGGCCCCTAGTGCGGTCAGTTCGGCAGCGAGCGCGGCGGTCCGCGGAGAGTCGACGGCCGTCCGTCCGCAGAGCACGAGACGCGCCCGCACGGTCTCCGCCAGGTGGCGGGCCAGGGCAAGGCCCACGCCGCCGAGCCCACCGGTGATCAGATACACGCCCCGCTCACGTAGACGGGCGGGCCGGTCCGGGGCCGGGGCCGGCAGGATCTCGCGCACCAGGCGCCGCCCCGCCTCGTACCGCACTTCCACGTCGGGTGCGCCCGCGGCGAGCTCGGCCAGGGCGTCGGCCCGGTCCGGTGAGCACACCGCGGCGGCGCGTACGCCGGGCTGCTCGCTGCGGAGCGTGCGCAGCAGACCCGCGACCGCCGAGGCCGGTGCGCCAGGGGGCAGGTGGCAGACGATCCGTACGGGACCGCGCCGGGTGTGCGCCGCCAGGGCCGCAGCGAAGGCGGTGAGGGCGACCGCCTCACCCTCCACGTCCTGCGGATCGGCGGGCGTCCAGAGCACGTCCGAGGCCGCACTCCCGGTGAGCAGGGCATCCCAGTCGCGCGGGGTCCTCGCGTCGACGGTCAGGACGGGGTCCGGTGCCGGTGCCGGCGGCAGCGGTGTGTCACGCCAGTGGGGCTCGAACCAGACGACCTCGCGGGGCGTGTCCTCGCGGGGCTCCTCCCGGGGCGCGGCTGCCTGCCCGGGGCTCGCTCCCCTGGGCAGTTCGTACGCGCGCAGGTACGCGGTCAGCGCTGTGAGGGAGCTGTGCTCGAACAACAGGGTGGGTGAGAAATCGGTGCCGTACGCCCGCTCCAGATCGGCGGCCATGCCCAGCAGCGCCGTGGAGTCCAGCCCCAGTTCGTAGAAACCCGCCTCCTCGTCGAACTCGGCCCGGCCGAGGCGCTCGGCGAGCAATCCGCGCACCACGCTCTCGGCGCTCTCCCCCGCAGGGGCCCCGGTGTCCGTCGTGGCCCCGGACAGCCCGGACATCCGCGCGGAGCTGTCCAGCCGGGTGATGGCACCCTCCTCACGGACCCGCTTCGAGGTGAGGCCCCGGAGCCGGAGCAGCACGGCTCCGTCGGGGGCGAGGAAGCGGAGGTCGCAGGTGGTCAGGTCGCCGTCCGGGCCGGCGGCGCGGGGCGGGGTCGCGTGCACCAGGGTGTGTGCCCCGACCGGTCCACCGGCCTGGAAGGAGTCGATGAGCATCGGGATGTAGGGCCGGGTGGACGCGCCCGCGTCCGCCGTGGCGAACTGCGTCGGCAGGAGTGTCGAGGAGTCCAGCGCGGCCGGGTGGAAGTGGAAGTAGTCGGCGTACGCGGCGGCCTGCGGGCCCAGCGACAGGTCCGCGAGCAGTTCGTCGTCACCGACGTGCAGGGTGCCGCGGGCCCGCATGAACTCCCCGTGCTCGATGCCGGTCCGGCGGACGAGCGTGTACAGGTCCGCCATGTCCGCCGTACGGGACATGCCCGCGCGCAGGGCGGACAGGTCGACCGCTTCGGCCTGGAAGGGGACGTCCAGATGAAGCCGGCAGTCGAGTACCGGCTCGCTCTCGCCCGTGGGGCGGCGGGTTCCCGTGACGGACACCCGGTGGCCGTCCCCGTCGGCGGCGAAGTCCACCCGCAGCTCGGTGTCGAAATCCGGTCCGGCGGCGACCGGGTTCCGGAACAGCACACGGCGCAGCTCCACCCGGGAGGTGTCGGCACCGCAGGCTCGCAGGATCCGGTAGATCATGTCGAGGAACACCACACCGGGCAGGATCCGCGTGCCGTGCACCCGGTGGTCACGCAGCACCGGGTCCGTCCCGCGCACGACCACGGTGCAGGTCAGGCCGTCCAACGCGTTCATTTCTTTCCTTCCGGCACGGTGGAGAACTGGAGCTCGAAGAACGGTGCGGGGGGCAGTACGGGCGCAGGCGCGGGCTCCGGTACGGGCACGGGTGTGTGGGCCGGCGGCTGGAACCAGAACCGCCGCCTCCTGTACCGGGGCGGGTCCAGCGGAGCGCGCGAGGGCATGTGGCCGTCGGGCGCCTGGCGCACCACCATGTGCGCGTTGGTGCCACCGAAGCCGAAGGAGCTGACCGCCGCCCGGCGCGTACCGTCCCGGCCGGTGAAACCGCTCAGCTCCCGTACGGGGAACAACGGGCAGTCCTCGAACCGGAAACGGCGGTTGAGGGTCGCACAGTGCAGCGTCGGCGGCAGTTGCGCGTGGTGGACCGACAGCACGGTCTTGATCAGCCCGGCCATGCCGGCCGCGCTGAGGGTGTGCCCGATGTTGGTCTTCACGCTGCCCACTCCGCAGAAGCCGGACTCGTCGGTGCGGGCGCGGAAGGCCTCGGTGAGCGCCTTCAGTTCCATCGGGTCACCGATCATGGTGCCCGTGCCGTGGGCCTCCACGTAGCCCAGTTGGGCCGGGGAGACTCCCGCGTCGGCCAGGGCCGCCTCGATCACCTCCCGCTGCGCGCGCGGGTTCGGCGTCGTGATGCCCATCGTGCGGCCGTCGTTGTTGACGGCGCTGCCCTCGATCACCGCGTAGACGCGGTCGCCGTCCCGCACGGCGTCGGACAGCCGCTTGAGCAGCAGTGTTCCGGCGCCCTCACCGAGGACGATCCCGTCGGCCCGCTCGTCGAAGGTGTGACAGCGTCCGGTGGGCGACAGCGCGCCCGCCCCGCTCATGCCGACGAAGGGCACCTCGTCGAGGAGGAGGTCGACGCCGCTCGCGAAGGCGAGGTCGCACTCCCCGGTCCGGAGGCTTCCGGCCGCCAGGTGCACTGCGACGAGTGCGCTGGAGCAGGCGGTGTCGATGACCACTGCCGGACCGCGCAGGTCGAGATGGTGGGACAGCTGCGCGGCGATGAAGTTCTGCGCCATTCCGCTGATCGAGTGCGGACCGGCGGCGGCGATGTGCGCGCCGAAGTTCGCCGTACGGGCGCCGGCGAAGACGCCCACCCGGCGTCCCGCGACCTGCTCGGGGGTGAGCCCGGCGTCGGCCAGGCACTCCACACCGGTCTCCAGTACCTGACGGACCAGGGGGTCGACGTACGCGGCGCCGGCCGGGTCGATCCGGAAGTACTCCGGGTCGAAGTCCTCGATGGCGTCGAGGAAGCCGCCCCACTTGCTGACGGTGGTGCCAGGCCGGGGATCGGGCCGCCAGAAGCGGTCCGGGTCCCAGCGGGAGGACGGCACCTCGGTCACCGAGTCCGTCGCGGCCACCAGGTTCCGCCAGAACGTCCCGTGGTCGGGGGCGCCGGGGAAGTGCGCGGCGATGCCTATGACGGCGAGTTCCTCGCGCCGCGCGGGCGCCGCGGCGTCGGGAGCGACGGACGCGACTGCCACGGCGGGAGCGGTCGCCCCGGCAGGGGCGGGCACTGTGCCCGGGGCCGATGGAGCGACGGGGGCGGCCGGGGCCGCGTCCCGCGATGAGGCCGTGCTGTCCGGCACACGGTCCCGCAGCGCCTCGGCCAGGAGGGCCACGGTCGGGTTCTCCAGGACGACCGAGGGTTCCGCCACGACGCCGAGTTCCCGCTCCAGCGCGGCGAGGATCTGCGCGATCATGATCGAGTCCACGCCCAGGTCGGCGAAGTCCTCGTCCCCGCCGATCGTTTCGGGGTCCAGCCCGAGCGTCGCGGCGACGACCTCGCTCACGCGGCGGACGAGGACGTCCCCGGCGGCCGGCACCGCGCGCGGGTCCGCCGGTGGGGCCGGCGGGGGCACCGCCCCGGTCGGGCGGTTCGGTGCGGGCACCGCGAGCAGACGGGCCGCGTCGAAGCGTGTGTCGTCCACCACGCAGGGCAGCACTACCGGGTCGGACCCGCTCATGGCGCGGTCCAGCAGGTCCAGTCCTGCCTCCGGATCCAGGGTCCGCAGGCCGAGGTTCCGGTAGGCCGGGGTGTCGGCCTCGGGCATGCCGGCCGAGCGCCAGCTCGGCCACTGCAGGGACCGGATGACGGGAGCGTCGGCTCCGCCGGTGGCGGAGCGGTATTCTGCGACGCGGTCGAGCACCGAGTTGGCCAGCGCGTAGTCGCTCATGCCCGCGGCGAGTGCGGGCACGGCACCCGCGACGGACGAGTACAGCACGACGAACCGCAGTGGGTCCCCGGCGCAGTCGTCCAGGACGGCCTGGAGTGCTGCCGTCTTCGGTTCCAGCACCCGTTGGACGTCCTCGATCTGCTTGCCGATGAAGGCCGGGTCGCGCATGACGCCGAGTCCGGCGCAGTGCACGATCCCCGCTATCGGGCCCATCGAACGCCGGGCGCGGTCGAGCACTTCGGCGATCCCGTCCGGCGGGACGGCCTCGACGGCCACCTGGACCCCAGGACGTCCGAGAGCCTCGATGTCGCGCAGCTTGGCCGCCAGGGCAGGATCGGTGCCGGGGTCCGCGAGGAGCGCGGGCCACTCGGACCGGGCGGGCAGTGGGGTGCGTCCGAGGAGCACGAGGCGGTCGGCGCCCCGCTCGAGGAGCCGGGCGGCGAGCAGCCGGCCCAGCGCTCCTGTCCCTCCGGTGATGACAACGGTCCGGCCGGCCAGGTCCGCGCACCAGTCGACGGACACCGGCGCCCGGTCGGCCCGGCGCAGCACCGGGCGGTAGCGCACGCCCTCCCGTACACAGGCCTCGGTGACGGGGTCGGCCGCGGCGAGTTCGGCGGCGGCCGCCTCACGGATCGCGGCCGGGTCCAGGGTGTCGAGGTCGAGGGTGCGGGCGGACAGGCCCCGGTATTCGGCGGTGAGCATCCGTACGAGGCCCGCGTAGGCGGCGCCGCGCAGCGTCGGCTGCCCGGTGCGGAAGGTGATGAGCCCCCGGGTCAGGTGGAGGTAGGCGAATCCGCGGGTGCGGTTCGCGGCGACCAGTTCGCGCAACAGGGTGATCCGTGACCAGTCGGGCCGCGGCGCGGTGACGGGTACGGCCGACACGTCGGCCAGGTCGATGACGGCCGTGGCGCGGCGGCCCGCTTCCACGATGCGCGCGACGGCGTCCTCGTCGCGCGCGTCGCCGTCGTCCACCCGGACCACGGTGGCGGGCCCGAAGGCCCGCGCGGCGAGGGACTCGTTCTCTGCGCGGGCGAGCACCAGGAGCCCGGCGGGCGGCTCGCCGGGGGGAAGTGACGCCGGCTCCCAGTCCTTGACCAGCAGCAGCGAGGTGTCCTGCGGGGCGGGCGCCGCCCGTGTGACGGTCTCCGTCGCGAGCCAGTGCCGCTCGCGGGCGAACGGGTAGGTCGGCATGGATGCCAGCGGTGGCCTGTCGGCACGCAGCGCGGCCCAGTCGATGTCGGCGCCTTCCTGCCAGAGCCGTGCGAGCCGGTCGAGCCGTCCTTCCCGGACCAGGCGGGCCAGGTACTCGGCCCCCTCCGGTTCGGACAGCCACGCGTGGCCGCCGCCCGGAGCGCTGGGGGTGTGCTCGGCCGCGAGGCGGGCCGCCAGCTGCTCACGCAGATCACGGGTGGAGCGGGCGACCACGGCGAGCCGAGCGGCCATGGGGACGCGTGCGGTCCGGGAGGTGTACGCGAGCGAGGACAGAGTGGGGGCAGCCTCGTCGGCGTCCGCGGCATCGGCCGCGTCGAGGAATTCCACCATCGCGGCGGTGTACCGGCGCAGGGCGGCTTCGTCCCTGCCCGACAGTACGAACACCTCTCCCGCCTCGGCACCGGACGGGGCCGGGGGCGCGGTGGTGGGCGCTTCCTCCAGGACGACGTGCGCGTTGACGCCGCCGAACCCGAAGGAGCTGACGCCCGCGCGCAGCGGCAGGGGCTCGCCTCCGGCGTCCTTCGGTGCCCATGGCTCACTCTCCCGTACGGGCCGGAAGGGAGTGCCGGTGAGGTCGATCAGCGGGTTGAGGGTCTGCAGGTGCAGGGTCCTCGGCAGGGTCCGGTGCCGCATCGCCAGTACCGTCTTGATGACTCCGGCGATGCCCGCGGCCGGCTCCAGGTGCCCGATGTTGCTCTTGACGGTGCCGATGCCGCAGGAGGTGGCGGGCCCGTCGGCCAGGGTCCGGTGGGCCCGGACGAGACCGTCGATCTCCACCGGGTCGCCCAGGGCGGTGCCGGTGCCGTGAAGTTCGGTGTAGGAGACCGTCCCGGCGGGCACCCCCGCGTCCCGGTAGGCCTCGACGAGCAGATCTGCCTGGGCCAGTGGGTTGGGGGCGGTCAGCGAGGAAGCGTGCCCGCCGTGGCCGACCGCGCTGCCGCGGATCACCGCGTGCACCCGGTCGCCGTCGGCGAGGGCGCGGGAGAGCGGTTTGAGCACCAGCACGCCGACTCCTTCCCCCTTCACATACCCGTCGGCCCGGGCGTCCAGGGCCTTGCAGCGGCCGTCCGGGGAGAGCACACCGAGCTGATTGCCCGCGACGACGGTCTGGGGTGAGAGCACCAGGCTCACACCGCCCGCAACAGCGAGTTCGCTCTGCCCGGCGCGCAGGGCTCGGACGGCGCGGTGCAGCGCGACCAGGGAGCTGGAGCAGGCGGTGTCGATGCTCTCGCTCTCACCCCTGAAGTCCAGCAGGTAGGAGATGCGGTTGGCGAGGATGGTCCGCGCGAGCCCGGTGCCCGCATGGGGGTTGACCCGCTCGCCGCGCAGCACCATGGACTCGTAGTCGTTGAACTGCACGCCGGCGAATACGCACACGCGGCGCCCCGCGAGCCGGTCGGCCCGGCAGCCCGCGTCCTCCAGAGCCGCCCAGGTGTGTTCCAGGAACAGCCGGTGCTGGGGGTCCATGACCTCCGCCTCGGCGGGCGAGATCTTGAAGAACCGCGCGTCGAAACGGTCGACGTCGCCGAGGAAGCCGCCCCAGCGGGCGGTGCCGCCGAAGCGCCGGGACACCTCCTGCCAGTCCCACCGGTCGGCAGGGGTCTCGGTGATCAGATCCCGTCCCTCCCTGAGGTGCCGCCAGAACTCCTCCAGGTCCGCCGAGCCGGGGAAGCGGCCGGACATGCCGACGATGGCGACGGCGTCCTCCGGGGGCGCGGCGGGCGGAGCCGGGGTCCGGACCGTGGCGGGTACGAGGCCCGGCTCCTGATCCACGGCGACGGGCACCCCGGCCCGGTCCGCCAGGGAGGGGTGCTCCGCGAGGAGGTACCGGGCGAGCTTCTCCAGGGTGTTCTCGCCGAAGAGGGTGGTCGTCGGCACTGAGGCGCCGTACTCCTTCTCCAGGGCCGCGGAGAGCGACTGGAGCCCGAAGGAGTCCAGGCCGTACTCGCCGAAGCCCGCTTCCGGGTCGAGGGCGTTCGGTGCCAGGCCCAGCAGCCCGGCGACGAGGTCCCGCAGCCGGTCGGTCAGTTCGCCTGGGTTCACCGCGACCGGAGCGGTGACAGAGGCGGCTGGGACGGCGTCGGCGGGAACGGTGGGGGCAGGGGTGGTGACGGCCGCCGGCGAGAGGGCCCGCCGTACGTGGTGCCCGTGCTCCCGAATCCGCATCGCCTCGACCTGCTCGCGCATCCGTTCGGGTGCTCCGGGCAGCACGGCGACCTGCGGGCGTCCCAGTCGCAGGACGAGGTCGAGCAGTCTCTCGCCCTCGTCGGCCTCCAGATAGCGAAAGCCGGTATCGGCGAGGTAGCGGCGCTCGTCCCCGGCGTCCACGTGCATGCCTCCGGCACGCCACATGGGCCAGTCGATCGAGACCGTGTGCCCGCTGCGGCGGCCCGCTGCGAGCAGTTCCCCGCGTTCTTCGGCGAATCCGTCGAGGTAACGGGCGCCGACCGCGTAGTCGGCCAGACCGTAGTCGCCGAGCTGCCCGGCCAGGGAGGAGTACAGGACGAACACGTCGAGCGGCTCGTCGCGGGTCACCTCGTCGAGGACGCGGGAGCCCTCGAACCGGGCCCGCAGGTGGGAGCGGAACTCCGCGAGGTCCTTGCCGGGCAGCGGCGTGCGCGAGGCGCTCGCGGCCAGGTGGAAGACCCCGTGCAGCGCACCCCATTTCTCCTTGACCTCGGCCACGACCCGGGCCATGGCGGCCGGGTCGTCCACGTGCGCCTGGAAGTACGCCACATCACCGAGGGCGCGCA
Organism: Streptomyces sp. NPDC002911; assembly: GCF_053591835.1. NCBI lineage: Bacteria > Bacillati > Actinomycetota > Actinomycetes > Kitasatosporales > Streptomycetaceae > Streptomyces > Streptomyces sp. NPDC002911. Next base: position 25,247 of record NZ_JBSFUO010000003.1, read on the forward strand.
GCCCGGCGAGCTCCCCGGCCCGGTCGGCCGCCGGGGAACGGCCGGTGAGGGCCACCCGGGCGCCGCGCGACAGGAGGGTGCGGGCGAGCAGCAGCCCGAGGCCCCCGGCGCCGCCGGTGACCAGGTGGACACCCTTCGGGCGCAGCGGGGAGTCCGTGACGGGGCTGACATCGGTTTCCGTGAGTACGCGCACGGTGCGCCCGGCCGGCGAGAGGCGGACCGCGGCCGAGGAGAGCCGCTCGGCAGCCACCTCGGCGAGCAGGGCGGCCGGTTCGGCCCGGCCGACGACGCGCACGACGCCGAAGGCGGTGCCGGGCAGTGCTGCGCGCAACGAGGTGTCGAACCCCCCCAGGGCCTCCGCTACGGCGCCCTCGGGCACCAGCACCTGGATCCGGGCGGCGGCACGGGAGGCCGTCAGGGCCCGGACGAGGAGGAAGACCGAATCGATGCCCAGGTCCGGGCGTTCGGGCCGGAGCAGCGGCCACTGGTGCACGATCCGGTCCGCGCCGGCGGCGAACAGCCGTACGTAGTCCTCGGCCTCACCCGGGCGGATGGTGACGGTGGAGCCCTCCTCCGCGTACGCGGATCCGGCTCGTACGGTGACGGCGCCGGGGACCGGCAGGTCTCCGAAGACCAGCACCCGGCCCGCGTGCGGTGCGGCGGGCGGCACGGGCTCGGGAATCCAGGAGGCCGTGAACAGGCTGACGGGCGCCGGGACGGTCACGGTCGCACACGGGGGTCCGGAGGCGGTCACGGTCGGGTTCACGGGCGTCGGCGCCGTCGTCGGCTCCGCGGAGCCGGTCGCCCCGTCGGTGAACCAGTGGCGGTCCGCGGCGAAGGGATACGACGGCAGTGATCGCAGCCTCGGCTTCCGGTCCCACCGGGCGGACCAGTCGACCGCCGCGCCGCGCACCCACGCGGCGGCGGTCTCCTCGTCGCCGCGCCCCTCGAACGGCGTCCGGTCGGCGTGCCGTTCGACGCGCCCCAGGTGGACGCCGGAGCGGTCCCCGTCGAGGAAGCGGCGGAGGGTGTCGACCGCCTGTTCCCCCGAGTCCACGACGAACGCCAGGCGTTCGGCGTGTTCCGCCCGGCCGGCCTGAAGGGTGTGGGCGGTTCCGGCGAGGTCGTGCTCCCAGGTGTCCCGGGTGTCGAGGAGGGACAGCGCCATGGCGTTCAGCCGCTCCGGGTCGCGGGCCGAGAGGACGAACACGGCCGGCGAGGAGTGCCCGGCCGGAGGCTCGTCGGCCGGGTACTCCTCCAGCACTACGTGGGCGTTGACCCCGCCGTAGCCGAAGGAGCTGACCCCGGCGCGGCGCGGGACACCCGGCGCGACGGGCTTCCAGTCCCGGGCCTCGACCGCGATCTCGCAGGCCGTGCCCTCCAGCGCCAGGTGGGCGTTGCGCTCCGGTCCGTGCGGGTCACCGGTGATCCGCCCGTGGCGCATCGACAGCAGTACGCGCAGTACGGCCGCGATGCCGGCCGCCGGTTCGAGGTGGCCGATGGAGTTCTTCAGGGCTCCCAGGGCGCAGTGCGGGGCGGCCGGGGCCGGGTGGCCCCAGTCGCGGTAGAGCTCGGTGAAGGCCTGGCGCAGGCCGTTGGTCTCGGCGGGGTCGCCGATGACCGTGCCCGTGCCGTGGGTCTCGATGTACCCGATGGTCGCCGGGTCGACGCCCGCCTCGCGGTGGGCGCGCACGATCACCTCGGCCTGGCCGCGCGGGTTGGGCGCGGTCAGCGAGTTGGAGCGTCCTCCGTGGTTGACGGCGGTGCCGCGCAGGACGGCGAGCACCGGGTTTCCGTCGGCGCGGGCGCGGCTGAGCCGCTTGAGCACGACGGCCCCGACGCCCTCGCCGCGTACGTACCCGGCGGCGTCCCGGTCGAAGGCCCGGCCCACCCCGTCGGGGCTGAGCATGCCCGCCCGTTCGAGGGAGGCGAAGGTGACCGGGGACAGCATGAGGCTGACACCGCCCGCGATGACCGTGTCGCAGTGTCCGAGCCGCAGGGCCTCAGCGGCGCGGTGCAGGGCCACCAGGGAGCTGGAGCAGGCCGTGTCGACGGGTTCGCTGGGACCGCGGAGGTCGAGGTGGTAGGAGATGCGGTTGGCCAGCATGGAGGGGGTCAGGCCTGTCGAGGAGTAGGCGTCGGTGGCGGTGCGCGAGCGCTGCACGAGCTCGGCGTACTCGGACGCCCCCACGCCGACGAACAGTCCGGTGTCGGTGCCGGCGAGCCGGGTCGGGTCGATGCCCGCGTGCTCCAGCGCCGACCAGACCGTGCTCAGCAGCAGCCTCTGGCGGGGATCCATCCAGCGGGCCTCGCGTGGCGAGATGCCGAAGAACAGCGGGTCGAAGCGGTCGATGTCCGGCATGAACCCGGCCCGGGTGATCCGGGTCCGGTCGGGGTGCAGGGCCGGGTCCCCGTAGTGGGCCTGACTGTCCCAGCGATCGGCGGGCACTTCGGAGAAGAGATCGCCGCCCTTCTGAAGGGCCGCCCAGAACGCGTCCAGGTCGCGTGCGCCGGGCAGGATGCCGGCCATGCCGACGATCACGACGGGATCGTCCTCGGGCGGCCGGTCCCCCGTGGCGCCCGCCGGGAGGGTCGCGATGGCGTCCGGGTGCTCGCTCTCCAGCCACGCGGCGAGTGCGAGGGGCGTGGGCGTGGCGAGCAGTTGGTCGGGGCCGACGGGCACGCCGAAAGCGTTGGAGACCTCGTCGGCGAGCCGGATCAGGCCGAGGGAGTCCAGGCCGTGGTCGTGGAAGGAGCCCGCCGGGTCGAGGTCGGCGGGTGCGTAGCCGCTGGCCGTGCCCAGCAGGGCCAGGACGGTGTCCAGGAGCGGGGTGCCGCCGACGCGTCCGGCCGGGGGCCCGGCGGCCGTCGTGGCCCTCGCGACAGCCACGTGCGCTGCGGCGGGAGCGGCCGGGGTCACGGCGTCGATCCAGCAGCGGGTCCGCGCGAAGGGGTATCCGGGCACGGACAGCGGTGCCGGCGCAACGGCCCGGCCCGCACCCCAGTCGATGGCCTCTCCCCCGGCCCAGCGGCGGGCCGTGTCGTCCGGGCCGGCCGGGGAGGGCGCGACTGCCGGTCCGGGCTCGGCGGTCACGACGCCGGTGTGGCCGCCCGGCCGGTCGGCCAGGAACGCGTCGAGCGCGTCGAGGAGTTCCCGCGCCGATCGCGCCACGACGGCGAACCGGTGGGCCATGGCCTCGCGCCCGGTCTGAAGGGTGTGGGCGAGCCGGCCGAGGTCGACGCCGGCTCCGCCTCCGACGCGTCCCGCGAGCTCGCGCAGGGTCGTGCCGCCGTGAACGGAGCCCGCCCCGGCGAGGTCGCCGAGGCCGATCAGCCGCACCATCGTGGCCGGGTCCAGGCCCAGTTCGTCGAAAGGCTCGTCCACCGCGGTGACGGGGACCCCGGTTGCGGCCGCGATGTCCTCGGGGCCGGTGCCGGTACCGGTGGAACCCAGCCAGGTCCGCAGGCCGGAGACGACACGGCGCAGGCCGTCCTCGTCCCGCGCGGAGAGGGGGAAGACGGCCGGTTCTCCCGCGGCAGCGGGCGGTGGGGCCGCGACCGGGTACTCCTCGATCACGAGGTGGGCGTTGGAGCCGCCCGCGCCGAATGCGCTGATGCCCGCGCGCAGGGGCCCGGGCCCCGTCCAGGGGGCGAGTTCGCGCTGCACCCGGAAGGGCACCGCGTTCCAGTCGACGGCCGGGTTGAGGGTGTCCGCGTGCAGGGAGGGCACCAGTTCACGGGCTTTCACCTGGAGCAGGACCTTGGTGAGGGCCGCGATGCCGGCCGCCGACTCCAGGTGGCCGACCGAGGACTTCACCGAGCCGAGTGCGACCGAGCCGGCCGGCAGATCGCCGAAGGCTCTGACGAGTCCGGCCACTTCGGCCGGGTCGCCCAGGGCGGTGCCGGTTCCGTGCGCCTCGACGTACGAGATCCCGTCGGCCGGTATGCCGGCCGTACGCAGGGCCTGGGTGATGACCTCGCCCTGGGCGCCGGGGCTGGGCACGGCGAATCCGCCCGTCTTGCCGCCGTGGTTGACCGAGCTGCCGAGGATCACGCCGAGGATGCGGTCCCCGTCGCGTTCGGCCGCCGCCAGCGGCTTGAGCAGGACGGCGCCGACGCCCTCGCCGGGCACCATGCCGTCGCCGTCCGCCGCGAAGCTGCGGCACCGGCCGCTGTCGCCGGTGAAGCCGCCCGCCGCCAGCTGCCGGTACTTGCGCGGGTGCGGGGCGAGGTTGACACCGCCGGCGAGCGCGTAGTCCGTGCGCCCGGCCGCCAGGGCCTCGCAGGCGAGGTGGATGGCCGTGAGGGAGGAGGAGCACATCGTGTCGATCGCCAGGCTCGGCCCGTTGAAGTCGAAGAAGTACGAGACCCGGTTGGCGATGGAGGCGTACCCCATGCCTCCGGCGAGGCCCCGTTCGTCCTCGAACAGCTGGTAGTGCCCGTACATGACACCCACGTACACGCCGACGCGGCTGCCCCGCAGGCGTGCCCGGGTGTACCCCGCGTCCTCCAGCGTGTGCCAGGAGGTCTGGAGAAACAGGCGCTCCTGGGGATCGGTCAGTTCGGCCTCGCGCAGGGACATCTGGAAGAAGCGGGGGTCGAACTCGTCGATGCCGTCGAGGAATCCGCCCCATCGCCCGGCCGGGCGGCCGTCCGCGTCGGCGGCGGACCGGTGGTCCCAGCGGTCGGCCGGAACCTCGCTGACGCAGTCGCGGCCCGAGCGCAGGTTCGCCCAGAAGGCGTCGAGGTCCCCGGCCTGGGGGTAGCGGCCGGCGATCCCGACGATCGCGACACGGTGATCGGCGCCCGCCACGGGCTCCGCCGGCCGCAGGCCCGCCGATGCGGAAGCCGGCCCGGACACCGCTTCGGAAGCCCTCCCGGGCACCGAAACGCTCGGCGCGGCGGGCGGTGCGGCAGGCTGGCCGGCCGGAGCGGGAACCAGCTCTCGCACCCGGTCCGCATGCCGTTCGACCAGGTAGTCGGCGACCTCGCGGACCGTCGGGTACTCGAACAGCAACGACACGGGCAACTCGCCCATGCCCTCCGCGAGGACGTCCACGATGAGGGGGACGGTCAGCGAGTCGACGCCGAAGTTCTCGTACGTCTCGTCCAGCCAGAGCCGTTCGCGAGGGATCTGGAGGATCTGCGCGAAGGCGTCCCTCACGTACGCGCGCGCGGCCTCCAGCAGTTCGTCGGTGTCCCCGCCCGACGGTGCCGGAGGCTTCGGCAGCTCCGCCGTGACCGGGTGTTCGGCCGGGGGTTCCGCCACGGCGGGAGCGGGCGCCGCGCCTTCCGGCGCCGTTTCCGCGACCACCACGTGCTGGCTCAGCCCCTCGTCCGCGGGCAGGGCCCGGCTGCGGGTGAAACCAGCGAGACGCAGGGCCTTTCGCCATCCCGGCGCGGAGAGCAACGGCGAGCCGGGCAGGCGGAGTCCGGCGTCCTCGTGCAGCCACCAGCCGTCCAGGAGGCCGAAGGTGAGCGTGGCAGTGAGGACGTTGCTGCTGGCCTCGTTGAGAACGAGCCGGCCACCGGGCCTCAGCAGCCGGGCCACGGCCCGCAGGGTGGCGAGCAGGTCGGCGGTCGCGTGGAGCACGTTGGCCGCCACGACCAGGTCGGCGCTGCCGGGCGCGAAGCCCTGGGCCTCGGGGTCGGCGGAGATGTCCAGCCGCTGGAAGCGGACATACGGATGCGTCTGGGCGAACCGCTGCTCGCCGTGCCGCAGGAAGGCGCGGGAGATGTCCGTGTAGACGTAGGTGACCTCCGTGTCCGAGGCGGCGAGGACGGGAAGGACGCTCGCGGTGGTGCCGCCGGTGCCCGCGCCGATCTCGATGACGGTGAGGGGGCCCTCGTGGCGGGGCAGCAGGTTTTGTACCGCTCCCACGACGAGTTCGTTGGCCCGGTCGACGACCGGGCTGCCCCGGTAGGCGCCCTCGACGAGGGCGCTGGAGCCGCCGGGGAACATCACGTCGGTGGCATGGACGCTGCCGCGCAGCACGCCGAAGAGGTTGCGCATGCACGGGCGGAGCAGCCGGTCGAAGCGGTTCAGCGCGGGCTTGCGCTCGCACAGGCCGACCAGGTCGCCCTCGGGGTCCTCGGAGGCCCGGCGCCCGGCGGCGAGGAGCGATCCGTCCCGGTCGTACAGGAAGCCGCACTCGGCCAGCTGGCGCAGCAGCTCGGTGAAGAGCCGCTGCTGTGCGGGGACCACGCGCAGCCGTTCCGCGAGCGCGGCGGGGCGCCAGCTCTCGGCGTCGCCGAGGAACACGCCTTCGCCCTGGAAGAGCGTCCACAGCCAGTCGCACATGATCTCGGTCAGCCGGGCGTCGTCGGCCTGTGTGAGCAGCCGGGCGACCGGAGGGAGTTGCGCCAGCGACGGCACCAGGGTGATGTCGTCGGAGGGCGTCCCGGGGTCCATGGGATCCGTGTCGTCCTCGTGGTCCGCGTCGGCGCTCCGGCGCGGCTGGGCCCCGACCGCGGCGAGTGCCGCCGCGTCGGCCTTGACCACGACGACCTGCCGGTCCTCGCGTCCGAGCACGGCGTGGACGGCGGCCATCCCCTCCTCCGGGGTGATCGAGTGGATTCCGGCGGCGGCGAGCCGGTCGCGGTGGCGCTCGTCGGCGACGATGCCGACGGTTCCCCAGTAACCCCAGTTGATGACGGCCACCCGGGCGCCGAGCACTCCGTCGAGGTGGTGGGCGAAGGCGTCCTCGAAGGTGGATCCGGCCGCGTAGTTGCCCTGGCCGGCGCTGCCGGACAGGGCCACCGCCGAGGAGAAGAAGAGGACGAAGTCCAGGTCCGCCGCGTCGCGCAGGGCGGCGTGCAGGGCGACCGAGGTGTGGGCCTTGGCGTCGAGGACCGAGCGGAAGGTCTCCTCCGTCATCGTGGCGACGGTCTGGTCGCGCAGGACGATGGTGGCGTGGAAGACCCCGTGCAGTGCGCCGTGCGTGGTCCTGGTCCACTCGACGGCCTCGCGCAGCGCGGCGGGGTCGGTCGCGTCGGCCCTGCGGTAGGAGACGAGGGTGCCGTCCGGGTCGATGGCACGCAGCCGTGCGCGGCGCTCGGCGTCCAGTTCGCTGCGGCCGAGCAGGACGACCTTGGCCCGGTGGCCCCGTACCAGCCACGCGCTGAGTTCCAGGCCGATGCCACCGGCCCCGCCGAGGATCAGGTAGGTGCCGTCCCGGCGGATCCCTTCGCGCGGGGGTGTCGCGGTGACCGGGACGAGGCGACGGTGGTGGAGCACGCCGCCGCGCAGGGCGTAGGGGCCTCCGGCGGGGGCGTCGAGGACGTCCGCGGCCGGGGCGTCGGCGGAGGACCGGTCGACGACGGCCACCTGCCAGCGGGGGTGCTCCTGGGCGAGCGACAGCGCGAGGCCGTGCAGACCGGCCGCGTACGGGTTGCCGACGGGCTCGCCCATCGTGGTGAGGGCGTCCTCGGTGATCACGGTGAGGCGGACCGCCGAGCGGGTCCCCTGGAGGACCTTGGCGAGCCTGAACAGGGCGAGGACGCCGCGCTCCTGGGCCGCTTCGAGCGCGTCGGTGTCGTCTGTCCGGGGTCCGGCGCCGGGGGCGAGGAGGATCACGTGGCCGGGCCGGCCGGTCGCGGTGGCGACACGGTCGTGGTCCATTTCGACGACGTCGCCGCCGAGGCGGGCGCGCAGGGCGGCTGCGAGAGGTGCGGTGTCCGGTCCGCGCACGAGCCAGGTGGCGCTCCCGGCCGGGAGCGGTTGCGGGGTCCGAACGGGTAGTTCGGTCCACCGCGGTACGAACATCAGGTCGTCCGCGGCGGCCGTCGCGGCGGCTGTGGCTCCGGCGGTGGCTACGGCCGGCCGCGAAGGCGCGACACCGGGCGCGGGCCTGAGCGACAGGTCGCGCAGCCGTACGCGGACGTGCCCTTCGGAGTCGGTCAGGGTCAGGTCGTAGCGGTCGGCGCCGATGGTGCGTACGTGGGCGTATCCGCGGTCCGTCACGGGGGCGTGGACCTCGGCCGCGGCGAGGGCGTAGGGGACCATCGCCGGGCCGTCGTCCCTGTCCCGGAGCACGGCGAAGGCGTGCAGCGCGCCGTCGACCGCGGAGGGGTGGAGGGCGCAGCCGGCGAACGGGGCGGCCTCGGCGGGGATCCGCAGGCGTACGAGCGCCTCGCCCTCGCCGGCCGCGATCCACTCGACGGCCCGCAAAGCGGGCCCGTAGAACAGTCCGGCTTGTGTGAGGTCGTCGTAGAGGTCGGTGCCCTCGTGCCGGCGGCCGAGGCGGCCCCGCACGGCATCGATGTCCAGGGTCTGCCCGGCCTGCTCGGACAGGGACTCCACCCGGCCCTCGGCCAGCAGTTCGCCGGAGTCCTCGCGCAGGTCGAACCGAGTGCCGGTGTCGGTCCGGCGCAGCCGCGTACGGGCGGTTCGCTCGGCGCCGGTCACGACGAAAGGCCGCAGCCAGCGGACGTGGGTCAGCCGCAGCCGCTCCCCCGTCCCGGCGGCCTCGGCGGCGGCCCGGGCCATCTCCAGTACGGCGGCGGCCGGCAGGAGTCGGGTGCCTCCCAGCCGGTGACCGCCGATGTAAGGGTGTTCGGGGCCGAAGGCGGTCCGGAAGGTGAGACCGTCCAGGCTCTCGGCCGCGTCCATCCCGTCCAGGAGCGGGTGCGGCGGACCCGCCGCGGGCCGCCCGGCGGGCGGCGACCAGATGGCATCGGTGAGCCAGCAGCGTAGTTCCTCGAAGGGGTATCCGGGCAGCGGTACGCGACTGCCGTCCGGCGTCGGCCAGGCGACCGGGGCTCCGGCAGCCCAGGCGGCGGCGATCTCCCCCGGGTCGGTGCTGGTGGGCGCGGCGGCCCGGGAGGAGGCGCGGCCTCGTGCGCTGCCGGTCCAGACGCCCGTCGTGTCCTCCCCCCGCAGCCGGGCCACCAGTTCGGTGAGGGTGGAGGCCTGCACGACCATGCGGTCCGCCCACTCCTCGCGTCCCCGCTGGAGGGTGAACGCCACATCGGCGGGGCGGGGTGCCGAGCCGTCCGCCAGGCCTCGTTCCAGGGCGTCCGCCAAGTGGGCTGCGAGCACCGGGAGTTGCTCGGGGACCCGGGTGGAGAGCGGGAACAGGTGGGGTCCCGAATCCGGTGCGGCGGCCGGCGGGGCGACGTACTCCTCCACCACGAGGTGGGCGTTGGCCCCGCCCGCGCCGAAGGAGCTGAGGCCCGCGCGCCGGGGTGCCCCGTTCGGCCGGGGCCAGGGGGCGAGGTCGCGCTGCACGCGCAGTGGCGTGGAGTCGAAGTCGATGTTCGGGTTCGGCGGGTCCGCGTGCAGCGACGGAACGAGCCGGCCGTGGCGCATCTGGAGCAGCACCTTGCACAGCCCGGCCATGCCGGAGGCCGATTCGAGGTGGCCGATGTTGGACTTGACCGAACCGATCGGCAGGCTGCGCGCGGGCAGGCCGGCCTCGGCCAGCGCGCGGGCCAGCCCGCGGATCTCGACGGGGTCGCCGAGGGCCGTGCCGGTGCCGTGCGCCTCCAGATAGCCGAGGGTGGCCGGGTCCACGCCCGCCTCGGCGAGTGCCTGCGCGACGAGTTCGCCCTGAGCGACGGGGTTGGGCACGGTGAAGCCGTTGGTGCGGCCACCGTGGTTGACGCTGGTCCCGCGGATGACGCCGTGGATGTGGTCGCCGTCGCGGACGGCGTCCGCCAGCGGCCTGAGCAGCACCGCGCCGACGCCCTCGCCTGGGACGTAGCCGTCGCCGTCGGCACCGAAGCTGCGGCAGCGGCCGTCGCTGGAGGTGAAGCCGCCCTGGCCCAGGAATCGGTACTTGTACGGGTGGACGTGCAGGTTGACGCCGCCCGCGACGGCCAGGTCGGTGTCCCCGGCGCGCAGGTCGCGGACGGCCAGGTGGATGGCTGTCAGCGAGGAGGAGCACATCGTGTCCACGCCCAGGCTGGGGCCGGTGAGGCCGAGGGTGTACGAGACACGGTTGGCGATGGAGGCGTGCGAGGAGGCACCGATCCGGCCGTCCTCGGCCTCGTGCAGCTGGTAGAGCCCGTACATCGCGCCGACGTACACACCGACGCGGTGGGAGCGCAGGTCGGCGCGGGTGCGTCCGGCGTTCTCCATGGCGTGCCAGGCGATCTGGAGGAAGAGCCGTTCCTGGGGGTCGACGATCTCCGCCTCGCGGGGCGAGACGCCGAAGAAGAGCGGGTCGAACATGTCGATGCCGCGCAGGAAGCTGCCCCAGCGGCTGTAGGGGGCCGCCCGGTCGGCGGGGGTCGCGCGGTCGTAGTCCCGCCAGTTCCAGCGGTCTGCCGGGATCTCGGTGATCAGGTCGCGGCCCGCCTCGAGGTGGTCCCAGAACTGTTCGAGGGTGTCCGACTCGGCGAAGCGGGCGGCGACACCGACGATGGCGATGGGCATCGGCCCGGAGGGGTCGGGAGTCACGGCGGCGGTGGGGAGCACCGCCGGTGCGTGGGTCACGGACTCCGCCGGGACGGGGGCCTCGGGCTCCGCCGCGACGGCCGCCGGGGACGCCGGCTCGGTCATCGGCCGCGGCGCGGGCGCCAGTTCCGCCAGGCGGGGGCCGTGGTGTTCGGTGAACCAGCCCGCGAGCGAGCGCAGGTCCTGGTATTCGAAGAACAACGTCTTCGGAAGCGATCCGAAGTACTCCTCCAGCCGGCGGGTCAGGTCCATGATCAGCAGCGAGTCGATACCGAAGCGCTCGAACGGCGCGTCGGTCTCCATCTCCCGCGCCGGCAGCTCGAAGACCTCCGCCAGCACCTCGCGCAGGAAGTCCTCGGCCGCGTCGGCGGCGACGGACGCCGGCTCCGTGGACGGGTCCGGCGACGTGGCGCGCGGGGCGTGGGCAGAGGGAGCGGCGGCCGGCGCGGGCACCGGCGCGTTCAGCACCTCGCGCAGCCGCGCCAGGGTGCCGTACGCCACCAGGACGTGGTCGCCGTCGTGCCCCAGCGCCTGGTCGAAGGCCTTGAGACCGGCGTCCGTCGGCATGGCCACCAGGCCGATCCGGCGGGCGGTCCGGTCGGCGGTGGCCTCGTCGGCTTCGACGCGTATGCCTCCGTCCGCCCACAGCGACCACAGCACGGAGAGGCTGCGGCCGGGGCGTCCGCTGCCCCGGCGCCAGGCCGTGAACGCGTCCAGGAACCGGTTGGCGTAGGCGTAGTCGGTCTGGCCGGGGCTCCCCGCGGCGCCGGACATCGAGGAGAAGGAGATGAAGAAGTCGAGGGGGTCGTCGGCGGTGGCCCGGTCCAGCTCGACGGTGCCGCGCACCTTGGGACCGAGCACGGCCGTGCTCCGCCGGTCGTTCCCGCCGATGAGCAGCGCGTCGTCGGTGGTCCCGGCGAGGTGCAGCACCCCGTGGAGCGGGCCGAAGGCGCCGTGGATCCGCTCGACGAGGTCCGCGGCGGCGCCAGGGGCGCCCAGGTCCGCGGGCAGGTAGTGGACGTCGAGCCCGGCGGCACGCAGTTCGGTGAGGTCGGCCCGTGCCGAACGGCCCGTCAGGACGTAGCGGGCGTCGCCTCCCAGATGCGTGAGGAGCCGGCGGCCCAGCGCGCCCGCGCCTCCGGTGACCAGCACGGTGCCGTGCGGTGCGAGAGGTGCCGGGGCGGGTGCCGGGGCGACGGGCTGCCAGCGCGGCACCTGCCTGCCCCCGGCCGTGTACCGGACGCGGAACTCGTGGTCGGCGCGCGCCTCGGACCCGACGACGGCGGCGAGGTCTGCCGTGCCCGCGTCGACGGCGGAGGCGAGGAACTGCGGGTCCTCGTTGGCGAGGGCTCGCGCGAAGCCGTCCAGGGCCTGGGCCCGCGCGTCCTCCACACCGCCGGACGTGCGGAACACGTGCAGCACGCGGACCGGACGGCGTACCGGCTGTGCCGCCCAGGAGCGGTACAGCCCGGTGAGGGCGGGCAGTGGGTCGCCGTCCGCGGTGTGCACGACGAGGAGTTCCCCGTCGCTGGGGAAGACGGAGTCCCCGGTGCCGCGTTCGGCTCCCGGGAAGCTCGCCCCGCCGAGCACCACCGTGCGTGCGGCCGGGCCCCCAGCCGGTGCCGGGGCGTCCTGCCAGCGCTGGACGAGCAGGTGCGCGGCTACGGTGCCGTCCAGCCGGGCGGCGCCGTCGACCGGCCGGGTGACCACGGCGCGCAGCCGTACGCGGACTCGGCCCTGGTCGTCGGCGAGGGCGACGTCGTGGCCGGCCGGGGTCCGGACGGCGTGCACGTGGCCCTGCTCCGGGAGCCGGCCGAGGATCTCGACGGCGTCCAGGGAGAAGGGCAGTTCCCGTGCGCGCGGGGCCAGGGGGTCCTCGTCGGTCCACAGACAGGACTGGAGCATCGCGTCGAGCAGGGACGGGTGGAGAGCGAAGTCGGAGAACGGAAGGTCCGCGGCCTCGGGTACGGCGACATGTGCGAGGACCTCGCCCGGCGCGGACCGTACGGAACGCAGGCCTTGGAGGCTGGGACCGTAGCCGCCGCCGAGCGCCGAGAAGACGTCGTAGCACTCCTGTGCGGTGGCCGTACGCGGCAGCCTGGCCCGGATCGCGTCCAGGTCGAGTCGCGGTTCCTCCGGGCGGGTTCCGAAGCGGAGGGTCCCGGTGGAGCAGAGTGTGCCGTCCGTGTCGTCGTCGGCCCGGCGAAGCTCGTAGGACACCCCGTCCGCCACCGGGACCAGATGCAGGCGTACGCGCACCGCTTTGTCCTCGACGAGCACGGGACGGGACCACAGCACGTTGTCGATGCCGGTGGCGCGGCCGTGGCCGCGCTGTTCGGCGGCCGCCACGGCGAATTCGAGGGCGGCCACGGCGGGCAGGATCCGGATTCCGCCCAGGGCGTGGTCGCGGAGGTAGAACTCGTCGCCGGTCAGTAGCCGCTCCGACGGCCCGTCCGCCAGGGCGGCGGGGGGCTTGATCCAGTAGCGGCGGGTCGGCCGGGCAGGTCTCGGCAGCGAGAGCCGTGCGGGCCGGTCCCCGGGGGGCTCGGGCAGGACGATCTCGTGGCCCTCGACCCACAGACGGGCGGCCTCGGCCAGGTCCTCGGTGGTGACGGGCCGCTCGTCGTCGCCGGAGGGCCTGGCCGCCGCGGTGCCGGTGGCGACGCCGTTCCCGTCGCGCAGGCGCGCGGCGAGTTCGGCGATGCTCTCCACGACGACGGCGAGCCGGTCCCGCAGTGGCTCCCGGCCGACACGCAGGGTGTGCGCGACGCCGTCAAGGGAGGCCGAGGGGTGCTCCTCCAGCCAGGCGCACAGTTCGGCCCGGTATCCGTCGAGCTGTTCGGGGCCGTCGGCGGACAGCACGACCAGTCGGGCGGTCCTGTCCTCGGTGGTGCCGCTCATCAACGCCGTCCCGCCTCTTCGACTACCACGTGCACGTTGCTGCCTCCCATACCGAACGAGCTGACGCCGACCCGTGCCGGACTCCCCTCAGCTGTTTCCCATGTCTGTGCTGTCGCCTGGATCCGGAACGGACTGCCCGCCAGGTCGAGCATCGGGTTCGGCGTCCGCAGGTCCACCAGGCCGGGGAGGGTGCGGTGACGCATCGCCAGCAGGACCTTCACGACGCCGGCCACGCCCGCCGCGGCCTCCAGGTGGCCGATGTTCGTCTTGACCGACCCGAGGCCGGTGCGCCCGGGAACGACCGGGGTTCCCCAGTCGGTGTAGAGACGGTCGAACGCCTCCTTCAGGGCGTCGACCTCGATCGGATCGCCGAGCGGGGTCCCGGTGCCGTGCGCCTCGATGTAGTCGATCGTGTCGGGCGCCACCGCGGCCGCCCGGTGCGCCGCGAGCACGACGTCGCGCTGTGCCTGCGGGTTGGGGACCGTGAGCGAGTGCGTCTGCCCGCCGTGGTTCTCCGCCGAGCCGATCAGCACGCCGTGCACCGGATCCCCGTCCGCCAGGGCCCGGTCCAGGAGTTTCAGAGCCAGGAGCACCACGCCCTCGCCCCTGCCGTAGCCGTCCGCACGTTCGTCGAAGGTCTTGCAGCGGCCGTCCGGGCTGAGCATCCCGGCGCGGCGCAGGCCGGTGAACCCGTGCGGGGACAGCAGGAGGTTGGCCCCGCCGGCCAGGGCCAGTTCGCAGTCGCCCTGCTGGAGGGCGCGGGCCGCGCGGTGGACGGCGACGAGCGAGCTGGAGCAGGCGGTGTCGAAGACGGAACAGGGGCCGTGCAGGTCGAACACGTAGGAGATGCGGTTCGCCGCGATGGAGGGGACGTTGCCGATCAGGAAGTGGTCCCCCATCTCCGGCGAGCCGGGGCCGAGCAGGCTGAGGTAGTCCGTACCGCTGAGTCCGACGAACACCCCCGTCCGGCTGCCGCCGAGCGCCGCCGGGATCTGGCCGGAGTCGAGCACGGCCTCGTGCGCGGCGTGCAGCAGCAGGCGCTGCTGGGGGTCCATCTGCGCCGCCTCCCGGGGCGAGACGCGGAAGAGTCCGGCGTCGAAGGCGTCCACGTCGTCGACGAAGGAACCGCGCAGTCCCTGAGGGAACACCCGTGCGGAGAAGCCCCGTTCCATCGGGTACGGGCGGGTGAGGTCACGTCCGGCGGCGAGGTGCTGCCAGAACTGTTCCAGATCGGCGGAGGAGGGAAGTCGTCCGCCGATGCCCACGACGGCCACCGGCGGGTATCCGCGCGGCGCGGCGGCCGGAGCGGCGTCAGCCGGGCGGGCCGGGCCGGGTGCGGTCCTGGAGGCGGTCCGCCGCCCCGCCGCGGCGAACACCTCCGGGTGGGTGGTGCTCAGGTGGGCGGCCAGCGAGGTGAGGTCCGGCCGGGCGTAGAAGACGGTCGGGCGCACGGTGATGCCGAACCGTTCGCGCAGCGCCACCGCGAGGCGGGTGAAGCCGATGGAGTCGAACCCCACCTCGCCGAGCGGCCGGTCGAGCGGGATCTCCTCCGCCGGCAGCCCGGCGATGTCGGCGGCGCTCTGCCGCAGCCGGGCCGCCAGCCCACCGTGACCGGTGGGCCCGGTCCCGCGGTCCGGTTCGCCTTCCGCGGCCTCCTCCGCCGCGGTGGTGAGGTCCCCGTGGCCGAAGCGGCGTACGAGTTCCCCGATAGGGAGTTCCACCAGCGGACCGGTGTCCACCTTGGCGTTGGGCGTCAGCGGGAGACGGGCGAGCGCGATCGTGCGGGAGGGGACCATGTAGTCGGGCAGCCAGTTCCGGACTCGGTCGGCCGCGGCCTCCGCGGCCTTCGGCGCGGCCGTCACGAAGGCCACCAGGCGCGGCTGACCCGGCAGGTCCTCGCGCAGCGCCACCCGCGCTTCGCCGATGCCACCATCGGCGCCCGCCTCGCCCGCGCGCCGGAGGGCGGCCTCGATCTCGCCGAGCTCGATGCGGTGGCCGCGCAGCTTCACCTGCCGGTCGGCGCGCCCCAGGAGCACCATGTCGCCCCCTGCCGACCATCGGGCCAGGTCGCCGGTGCGGTACAGCCGTTCCCCGGACGCCGAGTCCCGGACGAAGCGTTCTTCGGTGAGTTGCGGCTTGCCCCGGTAGCCGCGGGCGACGCCGTCGCCGCCGATGAGCAGTTCGCCGACCGCGCCGAAGGGTACGGGGCTCCCGTCGGGACCGGCGGTGCGGAAGGTGGTGTTGGCGAGCGGGGTGCCCACAGTGACGGGCCCTCCCCGCCGCACCCGCTGCGCGGAGGACCAGATGGTCGTCTCGGTCGGCCCGTACATGTTCCACAGCTCGTCGCAATGGTCCAGCAGCCGGTCCGCGAGTCCGGGAGTGAGCGCCTCGCCGCCGCAGAGCAGCCTGCCCACCCGGCCGGTCCAGCCCGCGTGCAGCAGCATCTCCCAGGTGGCGGGGGTGGCCTGCACGACCGTCGCGCCCGCCGTGCCGATCAGCTCGGCCAGTGCCGGCCCGTCCCGGACCACGTCCTCGGGCGCGATGTGGACGGTGGCACCACGGGTCAGCGGCAGCAGCAGTTCCAGACCCGATATGTCGAACCCCGCAGTGGTGACGGCCAGCAGGATGTCGTCCTCGGCGCAGCCGGGCCGTTCGGCCGTCGCGGCCAGCAGGTTGACCAGATTGCCGTGGCAGACCTCGACACCCTTGGGTTCCCCCGTGGACCCGGAGGTGTAGAGCACATACGCGAGGTCGCCGTCCCGGCGGGCGACCGGGGGCACGGTCCGCTCCTCGGATTGCAGGCCGGTCAAGGGGATGCGCACGCCGGGCGCGTCCCCGGGCAGCCGTTCGGCCAGGTGCGGGTCGACGATCATCGCCGCCGGCGCCGCGTCCGCGGCGATATGGGCGAGCCGGGCCGCCGGGAAGCCCGGGTCGAGGGGAACGTACGCGGCCCCCGCGGCCTGGACCGCGAGCAGGGCCACGACGAGCGCGGCCCTGCGGCCGACGAAAACCCCGACGACGTCACCCCGGCGCACCCCCTGCTCGGTGAGGATCCGGGTGAGGGCGTGGACCTGTCCGGCGAGTTCCGCGTAGGTCAGCGGTCCCGACGTGTCGACCACGGCGGTGCGCCCGGGGGTGCTCCGTGCGTGGGCCAGCACCAGGTCGGCGGCGGTGACGTCGCGCGGCCGTTCGGTGCGGGTGGCGTTGGCGCGCTCGACCGTACGCCGTTCCGCGGGGGTGGCGGGGTCGAGGTCCCCGACGCGTGCGGAGGGATCCGCCGTCACCGCGTCCAGCAGCAGCCGGTAGTGCTCGGCCAGCCGTTCGACGGTGGAGCGGTCGAACAGCTCCGGATCGTACTTCAGGTAGAGGAGCGCGCCGGTGTCTCGCACGACGACCTCGACGACGAGGTCGTTCTCGCCCTCCTGGGTCAATTCGAGCGCGTCCCGGAAGAGGGTCTGCCCGACCGCCATGTCCTGGTCGCCGCCGACGCCCTGCTGCAGGTAGAAGCCGATGTCGAAGCCGGCCCCGGCGTCGGTCGTGCGGCGCAGGTCGTCGACGACGGACGCGAACGGGTACGCACCGTGCTCGTCGGCCTCCGCCATGCGGCTGCCGACTTCGGCCATGAGCCCGGCGAAGCTGTGGCCGGGGTCGCAGTCCACCCGCAGGACCACTGGGTTGATCAGGTAGCCGACGGTGCGGTCGAAGCGCTGGGCGGGACGGCCGTCCGTGGGCACCATCACGCTGAGGTCCCGATGCCCGGAGTGGCGGTGCAGCAGCGCGAGGAACGCGCCGAGCACGACGCTGAAGGGAGTCAGTCCCCCCTGGCGTGCGGTGTCCTGAACGGCGGCCCAGGTGGAGTGCGGGAGCCGCAGCTGCACCATCTCCCCCCGGACGTGCGAGGCGGGGCCGCCGCGCCTGCGGTCGGCGAGCGCCTCCAGCACCGGCGCGGTGGAGGCACCGGTCAGGCGGTCGAGCCACCACCGGCGGTGCCCCTCGGCCTCCGGGGCGGCGAGCATGGCCCGCTGCCAGTCCACGAACTCGGCATAGGACGCGGCCGGTTCGACGGGAGGTAGCTCTCGGCCGGCGGCCAGCGCGTCGTAGCAGGCGACGATGTCGCGCAGCAGGAGGTGGCTGGAGACCCCGTCGGTGATCAGGTGGTGGAACACCAGGAGCAGCAGGGTGGTCCCGCCGGGCGCGGCGACGAGCCACATCCGGTACAGCGGGTCCTGCTCCAGGTCGAACGGGGCCCGCACCAGGTTGCGTACGCGGGCGGCGAACTCCCCGTCCGTCACGTGGCCGAGGTCCAGCCGGGTCACCTCACAGGTCCGGTGGGTGACCTCCTGCACCGGTCCGGCGGCGTCCAGGCGTACGGAGACACCCAGTTCGGGGTGGCGGCGCACGGTCGCGGCCAGTGCCTCGGCGAGCCGGTCCTCCTCGACGCCCTCGCCGAGCCGGAGACCCAGGGGCAGGTTGTACGAGAGGGTCTGCGGATCGTCGGCGTGCAGGGCCCACAGGGCGGCCTGCCCGCGGCTGAGCGCGTAGGGCCCACGGGGCGCCGGGGCGCCGCAGGCCGCCGCGGGTGCGGCTGCCGGGGGTGCGGCTGCCGGGGGTGCGGCTGCCGGGGGTGCGGGGTCGACGAGGCCCCGTACCAGCAGTTCGGCCACCTCGCCGGACACCTTGCCGGCGGCGATCGCCGTCAGCAGTTCACGCAGATCGGTGCTCATCGGCCCCTCCCTCCTTCGAGTACGGCCAGCGCGTCGTCCACGCGGACGGTTCCGTCACGCAGCCCCGCCAGCAGGGCGGCCACGCTGTCGGCCGCCGGAGCGGCGGCGGGAGCCGGATCCGGCTCCCGGGGCGCGGGCAGTGGCCCGTACGTCTCGAACACGGCGCGGGACACCGCCCGTACCGTCTGGGCCACCCCGAACATCCGGGCCGGTACCTCCACTTGGTAGTCAGCGCCGAGGCGGCGGGCGAGCCGGCGCAGGCCGAGCGAGTCCACCCCGGCGTCCGAGAGCACCCGGTCCAGGGAAAGACGGTCGGGCCGCATGCCCAGGTGCGCCGCCAGCAGCGCGCGAACGTGCGTACGGACCGCGCCCTCCGCGCCCCCGGCCTCGTCATCTGCGGGGTCCCCGGCCGTCACCGGCCGTGGGTGGGCGGCTGTTCCGGCAGGGGGGGCGGTCTCCGCCACGGATACGGGTGCGGCACCGGTCCCCGGCCCGGCCTCGGCTCCGGCTGCCGGCTCGGCCCCGGCGACCAGGCCCGTCTCGGTGGCCTGGACCGTGTCGAAGCGCGCTCCGGGCGTCAGCCAGTAGCTCTCCCGCGCGAACGGGTAGGCGGGCGCGGGCACCCGCCGGGGCGCCGTGCCCGGCCACACCTGCGCCCAGTCGACCTGAGCGCCGACCGCCCACAGCCGGGCGACCTTGTCCAGCCGGCCGGCGTCCACCACGGACTGCAGGTACCGCCGGCCCTCGGGCCCGTCCAGCAGCAGGGCGACGGTGGCGTCCTTGCCGTCCCCGGCGAACACCCCCGGGACGGGGCCGTCCGTCTGCCAGGCCTCCAGGGCCGCCGCGAGTGCGCGCGGCGAGTCGGCGACGACGGCGAGGCGCTCGGCGAAGACATCACGGCCGGTGCGCAACGTGTGGGCAAGGGCGTCGGGGTCGACGTCCTCGTGGGCCGCGGCCCAGCGGGCCAGGCGCCCGGCGTAGGCGCGCAGCCGCTCCGGGGTCTTCGCCGACAGGACGAACAGCCGCTCCCCCGGCGTCGGGAGGACCGGCGTCTGCCGGTACTCCTCCACCACCAGGTGCGCGTTTACCCCGCCGAGGCCGAAGGAGCTCACTCCCGCCCGTAGCGGGGCTTCGGCCCCGTCCGGCGTCCGGACCCGTCGCCAGGGCTCGTTCCCGGCCGGCAGACGCAGCGGGCTGCCGTCGAGCCGCAGGTACGGGTTGAGCGTCTCCAGGTGGACGTTGCCGGGGATGACGCCGTGCCGCATCGCGAGCAGCGTCTTGATCAGGCCCGTGACGCCCGCGGCCGCCTCCAGATGGCCGGTGTTGGTCTTCACCGCACCCAGGACCACGTGCGCCGGCCCGGGGGTGGCGCCGTGATCGGCGTACAGCTCCGCGAACGCCGACTTCAGGCCCTCGACCTCGACGGGGTCACCGAGTTCGGTACCCGTGCCGTGCGTCTCGACGTACGTGACGGTCCGCGGGTCCACCCCCGCGCGGCGGTGCGCCTTGACGATGCAGGCGGCCTGCGCGTCGGGGTTCGGGGCGGTCAGCGAGTTGGTGCGGCCCCCGTGGTTGACGGCGCTGCCCCGCAGGACACCGTGGATGACGTCGCCGTCGGCGACGGCCGCGTCGAGGCGCTTGAGCACCACCAAACCCACGCCCTCGGCGCGCACGATGCCGTTGGCGCGCGCGTCGAAGGTGCGGCAGCGGCCGTCCGGGCTGAGCATGTCGGCCTGGCTCATGTCCACGAACAGCGTCGGTGAGGCGATGACGTTCACGCCTCCCGCGAGCGCGACCTCGCAATCGCCGCTGCGGATCGCCTCGGCCGCCCGGTGGACGGCGACGAGGGAGGAGGAGCAGGCGGTGTCGATGGTCTCGCTGGGGCCGTGCAGGTCCAGCAGGTACGAGACCCGGTTCGACATGATCGCGTGGGCCCTGCCCACGGTGCTGTAGCCGTCGAGCGGGACGCCGAGGGCGTGCTGGAGCTCGAAGTAGTCGTAGGTGCTGCTGCCGATGAACACGCCCGTGTCGGAGCCCGCCAGTGCGGACGGCCGGATGCCGGCGTTCTCCATCGCGGTCCAGGCCGCCTCCAGCACGAGGCGGTGCTGCGGGTCCATCGCCACGGCCTCGTGGGGCGAGATGCCGAAGAACTGCGGGTCGAACAGGTCGGCCCGGCGCATGAATCCTCCCCACTTCGCCGTCGTGCGGAATTCACCGGGCTGCGGCTCCCCGTGCAGGCGGCGCCAGTCCCAGCGGTCGGCGGGTATCTCGCCGACCAGGTCGTCGCCCGCCCTCAGGTGCTCCCAGAACTCATCGATGTCGTCGGAGCCGGGCAGCACACCGGCCATCCCGACGACGGCTACGGCGATGGCTCCGGGCTCGCCGGGAGCGGCCGGCGGGGCGGTGGCCGGGGAGACGGTGACCACCGCCTGAAGGCCCGGGGCGACGGCTGCCGCGGCCTGCGGGGGTACGGGCCCGGGTGCGGCGGTCCGTTCGGATGCCGGGGCCTCGGGCACGGCGCTCGCGCTCCAGTGCCCCGCGAGCGCGTCCGAGTGGTGCCGAAGGATCTTGTCGATGAGGTCGTCGGCGGTGGCCACCCCGAAGAACGTGGCCGGGGTCAGATCGAGGTCCCAGCGCGCGTTCATGCGGTGGCTCAGCCTCGTGTACGTGATGGAGTCGAAGCCGAAGCGGCTGAGCAGATCGTCCGGGGCGAGTTCGTCGGGCCGGATGCCGGCCACCTCGCGCAGGAAGGCCAGCATCTCGTCCACCGCTGCCGCCCGCCACGAGGCCACGGCCCCGGACGCCGCCGCGGGCCCCGCCTCGCCCTCGTCTGCGGACTGCAAGAGCGCGTCCGCACCGGTCGCCGGGACACCGATCCCGGCGAGGAACTCGTCCGTTCCCGAGACCACCGCCACCTGAACCTCCTGTCGGCCGAGCACCTGGCTCAGCGCTTCGAATCCCGCCTCCGGCGAAAGCGGGTGGACCCCTGCCGCGGCCAGTCGGCCGCGGTGGCGCTCGGTGAGCGCGGATCCCGCCCAGGCACCCCAGTTCACGACCCGGACGGGGTAGGGCAGCCGTGCCGCGAGCGCGCGCCCGATGGCGTCCTGGGCAGTGCACCCGGCCGCGTAGGCGCTCTGTCCGGGGTTGCCCAGGAAGGACTGGACCGAGGAGAACAGCGCCAGGAAGTCCAGCGGCCGGTCTCCCAGCGCGTCCGCGAGCGCCTCTGTGGTGCGGCTCTTCGCCGCCATGCCCCGCAGGAACCACTCCTCGTCCATGGCCGCCAGCGACCGGTCGCTCGGTACGGTCACCGAGTGCAGGACCCCGTGGACGACGCCCACCCGGTCGAGGACGGCTCGTAGCCGCTCCGGGTCCGCGGCGTCCGCCCGGTGCACCTCCACCCTGGTGCCCGAGGGGTCGACGGCCCTGATCCGGGCCGCCCTCTCGGCATCCGGTTCGGAGCGCCCGACGAGGACGACCCGGGCGCGGTGGCGCCGTACGAGCTGCTCGGCCACGTCCAGACCGACGTCTCCGGTCCCGCCGACGATCACGTACGTGCCGCCCTCGCGCAGTACGGGCACGGACGCCGCCGCGTCGAGGGGCTGGAGCACCTCCCGGTACCAGCGTCCCTCGCGCAGCGCGTAGTCACCGGGGACGGCGACGCGCACCGACGCCGGGTCGTCGGGGCCGAGGTCGACGGTGGCTATCCGCCAGCGCTCGCACTCCTGCCGCAGCGACCGGGCCAGGCCCAGCGCGGCCGCCGACGCCGGGTCGGTCGCGGCGCGGGTGACGACGGTCAGCGCGAGTTCCCCGGCCCCGCCTGGGCGTGCCTGGAGGTGGTGGACGGTCCGGAACAGATCCAGGACCCCGCGTTCGCCGTCGACCACGGCGTGCACCGCCATGGGCGTCGGCAGGGAGTCCAGAGGTGCGTCGCCGATCCGGTGGACCTCGTCACCCGGCAGTTCGACGGGGCCGAGCACCCAGACGGGGCCGTCGGCGGGGCCGTTCGGCGCCATGTCGGCTACGGGCTGCCGACGTGGGGCGTACACACCCGCCGCGGCCGTCGCTTTCCCGGCGGCGAACGGCGCCGGCCGGGGGGTGCGCCCGGGGGTGACCCAGCAACGGCGGCGTTCGAACGGATAGGTGGGCAGCGGGACCGCCAGCCCGCCCCTCGGCCAGTCGACCGTTTCACCGGCCACCCAGCGGTCGGCGTCCGTGACACCCCCGGCCCGGGCCAGTGCGGGGTGGCCGGCGCCTTCGGCGGCGGCTCTCAGGGCGGCGGTGAGCGTGGACCGGTCGGCGGCGGTGACCGCGAGCCGCTCCGCCATGGCGTCGCGGCCGTGCTGGAGGGTGTGCGCCACGTCGAACAATTCCGGTGTCCGCTCCTTCCGTTCCACGGCCGCGAGCAGCGCGGCCGCGTACCGGCGCAGGTCCTGCGGGGTCCGGGCGGACAGCGGGAAGACCCACGGGCCGCTCGGCCGTCGGGCCCCGTGCTCGGCTTCGGCCTCCTCCAGCACCACATGGGCGTTGACGCCTCCGTAGCCGAAGGAACTGACGCCCGCGCGTCGCGGCCCCCCGGTGGCCGGGAGCGGCCAGGCCCGTGCGGAACGGAGCAGGTGGAAGGGGCCGCCGTCCAGGCGCAGCTGCGGGTTCGGCTCCCGGAGACCGGTCAGCGGCGGTTGCACCCCGTGCTCCATCGCGAGGAGCACCTTGATGACCCCGGCGGCGCCGGCGGCGGATTCCAGATGGCCGATGCCGGCCTTGACCGCTCCGAGGGCGCAGTGCGGCTCGGCCTGCCGGGGCGCTCCACGGCGGTTCAGCAGTTCGTCGTAGGCCAGCCGCAGGCCGTTGATCTCCACCGGGTCGCCGAGCTCGGTCCCGGTGCCGTGCGTCTCCAGATAGCCGAGGGTGGCGGGGTCGGTTCCGGCGCGCTCGTGGGCCCGTACGATCATCGCCGCCTGGGCGGCCGGGTTGGGCGCGGTCAGGGACCGGGCCCGGCCGCCGTGGTTGACTGCGGTGCCGCGCAGCCAGGCCCGGACCCGGTGTCCCC
This sequence comes from Streptomyces sp. NPDC002911, assembly GCF_053591835.1. Classification (NCBI taxonomy): domain Bacteria; kingdom Bacillati; phylum Actinomycetota; class Actinomycetes; order Kitasatosporales; family Streptomycetaceae; genus Streptomyces; species Streptomyces sp. NPDC002911. Next base: position 48,318 of record NZ_JBSFUO010000003.1, read on the forward strand.
GGGCCCGCTCGGCGCTGGTCAGCACCACCAGGCCGTAGCCTTCGCCGCGTACGAAGCCGTCCGCCCGGGAGTCGAAGGTGTGGCAGCGTCCGGACGGGCTCAGCATGCCCGTGGTGCCGAGGAGTACGTGGTTGTGCGGTGACAGGATCAGGTTGACTCCGCCGGCCACGGCGATGTCGCACTCGCCCGCGCGGATGGACTCGGCGGCCCGGTGGATCGCCACGAGGGAACTGGAGCATCCGGTGTTGACGGGTTCGCTCGGTCCGTGCAGGTCGAGCTGGTAGGAGACCCGGTTGACGAGGATGGAGTGCGTGGTGGCGGTGGCGGCGTGCGCGTCGACCGGCAGGCCGGCAGCCTCCCGGACCTTCTCGTAGTCGCTCGATCCCGCCCCGATGAACAGGCCGACGTCGGATCCGGCGAGGCTGCCCGGCGCGATCCCGGCGTCCTCCAGCGCCGTCCAGACCCCTTCGAGCACCAGTCGCTGCTGGGGGTCCATGCCCTCGGCCTCGTGCGGGGAGATACCGAAGAAGAGGGGGTCGAAACGGTCGACGTCGTGGATGAAGCCGCCGCGGCGGGCGTGCACACCCTCCGGGAGCGCGTCCGGGTCCCACCGGTCGGCCGGCACATCGGTGACGAGGTCGTCACCCGCCACCAGATGGTCCCAGAACTCGTACAGGTCGGCGCTGCCCGGCATCCGGCCGCCCATGCCGATGACGGCGATCGCCCCGGGGTCGGCGGGACGCGTGCCGGGAGTCCCGGTGGGCGTCGCGGGAGCGACGGCGGGAGCGGGGCCCGGAGTGGGGAGCGGCTCGCGGAAGTCGTGGCCGAGCCGGTCGGCGAGGGCCCGCAGGGTGGGGGTCTCGTAGAACAGCGCGGGCGTCACGTCCAGGTCGAAGGCCTCGTTCAGCCGGCTCGCGAGGAGGTTGTAGCTGACCGAGTCGAAGCCGTAGTCCCCGATCCGCCGGTCGAGATCGAGCTCGCCGAGGGGGATGCCGGAGGCGTCCGACGTCAGGGCCAGCAGCATGTCGGTGAAGCCGGTCCCGGAGGCCGGTGCGCCCGTCGTGCCGTCCGCAGCCGCCCTGGCCACCAGGACGTGCTGGCGGTTTTGGGTGGTCAGGGCGGAGTCGGGCACCGCGGACACGGCGTCGTATCCGGCGGAGCCGAGCACCGCGGTCCAGCCGGGTACGTCCAGCAGCGGCGAGCCGGGCAGCCGTAGCGCGGTGTCGCCGTGGGCCCACCAGCCGTCGAAGAGCCCGTAGGTGAGCGTGGCGGACAGGGTGACCGTCGTCAGTTCGTTCAGGAGCAGCTCGCCCCCTGGACGCAGTGTCCGCCGCAGATGGCGCAGGGCACGGCCGACGTCCGAGGTGGCGTGCAGGACGTTGGCGCCGACCACGAGGTCGAAGCCTGCCTCGTCGAAGCCCTGGCCGACGGGGTCGGTGTCCAGGTCGAGGCGCTTGAAGCGCAGGAACGGATACCGCTCGCCGAATTCCCTGCGGCCGTGGGCGAGGAAGGTGACCGACAGATCGGTGTACCAGTACTCGATTCGCTCCCCGTACGGGGCAAGGGCGCGCAGGAGTCCGGCGGATGTGCCTCCGGTACCCGATCCGACCTCCAGGATCCGGACGGCGGCGGTGTCCGGCAGCTCCGTGAGCCGGTGCTCGACGTGGCCGGCGAGGCGCCGGACGAGGAGGTCGTTGTAGAGGTCGCTGATGGGGTTGCCGCGGTACACGCGTTCCATGAGTGAGGTGCCGGAGGAGGGGAAAAGCAGGTCGGTGGCGAGGAGTTCGCCCCGGAGAAGCTCCGGGTAGCGCTCCAGGCACAGCGCCAGGAGCCGTACGAACACGGCGGATTCGGGGTGCGCGTCGGCAAGGGCGGCGAGCTGCCCGAGGTGTCCGCCCGCACGGGCCTCGGCCAGGGCGTCCGTAGCGGGACGCAGGCGTCCGTGGCGGGCCGTGAGCAGGCCGTGTTCCACGAGCGCGTCGAGCAGGGTGCGCAGCAGCCGCTCGTACCGGGGGGCGACGCCCACCCGGCGCACCACCTCGCCGGGGTCGGGGTCGGGGCCGTGCCAGGTGCCCAGGCCGTCGAGCAGGGCGAGCAGCGCTCCGCCCGCGATGCGGGTCATCTGCCGGTCGAGCGCGGAGAAGTCCTCCACCACGCGCAGGTCGGCGGCGTTCGGCCGCGCGTCGGTGGGCGTCACGTCGGTGCTCTCCGTTTCCCTGTGGGCTCCCATGCGCGCGCGCAGAGCCTTGGTACCGGGGACGACGGCGCTCTGGGGCGCCGCTCCCCGCAGCGCCTCGACGAGTGCGGCGAAGCCCGCCCGGGGTGTGATGGACCGGAAGCCGGCCGCGGTGAGGCGGTCCCGGTGGGTGTCGTCGGCCACAGCCCCCACGGTGCCCCAGAAGCCCCAGTCGACGGTGCGCACGGGGTGGGGCACGCGGGCGTCGAGGGCGTGGGCGTATGCGTCGAGGAAGGTGGAGCCGGCGGCGTAGTTGGCCAGGCCGGGATCGCCGAGGAAGGACTGGGCGGAGGAGAAGAACAGCAGGAAGTCCGGGTTCCGTCCTCGCAGTGCGTCGGCCAGTGCGGCGGCGACGCCGGACTTGGCGGCCAGGCTCTGCGCGAGGTCCGTGTCGGTGAGGTCGCGGACGAGCCGGTCCCGGCGCACCAGCGCCGCGTGGACGACGCCGTGCACCGGGCCCGCCTCGTCGAGGACGGCTGCCAGCCGGCGGGGATCGGTGGCATCGGCCCGGACGTAGCGGATCCGGTCCCCGAGGCCCGGGTCGGACAGCTCGCGGCGGCCGACGAGCACCACCCGGGCATCCCACTCCTCGACGAGCCGCTGGGCGATGGCCAGGCCGATGCCCCGGGCGCCTCCGACGATCACATAGGTGCCGCCCCGGCGCAGCGGGACGGGGCCGGCCGCGGCTGCGGCCGGCCGCAGGACCTGGATGTGGCGGACGGCTGCGGTGTACGCGAGGCGCGTACCCCGGGGCGCGGGTCTCAGGAGGCCGGCGGACACATGGGTGGGGTCGAGGTCGGTGCAGGCGACCGACCAGCCCTTGTGCTCGTTCTCCATGACCCGGGCGAAGCCCGTGACCCCGGCGGTGTAGGGGTCGCTGACGGGGCGGCCGGGCGGGGCCGCGGCCCCGGTGGTGGCGATCACCCAGTCGAGGGTGTGGACGCGGGACCAGGCGCGGGCGTACGGGGCGAGGGCCTTGACGCCCGCCTCCTCGCCGCGCACGACCCGCTCAGCCTCGTTCCCTGTGGGGGCGGTGGGGCCGGTGAGGACATAGACCAGACGCGGCGTCGCCTGGACGGGCGTGCCCAGTTCGGCGAGATGGGCTCCCTCGTGCCGGGCGGCCAGTTCGCGGGCCAGGGCGGCGCGGGCGGGGGCGTGCAGCACCACTACGGGGCCGTCCGGAAGCCGCGGCAGGGTGGCCTCCGGGACGGCCTCCCATGTGGGCACGTCCAGCCCGAGGACCTCGGCCGGGACGTCGGCCGCGGCCGCGGGCACCTCGGCCGCGGGCTCCCGGGGCGGCGCGAGGGTGGCCTGGGGGGACTGTGCGGAAGGCTCGGCGTCGACCCAGCACCGCACGCGGGCGAACGGGTACTGCGGAAGCGGCACCTTGCGCGGCTTCCGGTCCCGGTGCAGCTCGCGCCAGTCGGGGGCGCCGCCCGCCGCCCAGCTGCGGGCCCAGGCGTGGGGATCGGCGGGGAGCGGGACGGCGGCGGGGTGCTGCCCGGTGACGGTGCCCCGATGGCCGGCGGCCGTCTCCGAACCGGCCAGGAAGGCGCGCAGGGCGGTACGGAGTCCGGCGACGTCGGAGGCGACCACGGCGAGCCGCTCCTCCAGCGGTTCCCGGCCGATCTGCGTCGTGTACGCGATGTCGGCGAGCGCGGCTTCCGGTCCGGCACAGGCCGACGCCGCCTCGGCGAGGCCCGCGAGGGTCGAGCGGGCGTCGACGTGCGGGGCGCGGCCCGGGAAACGGTCGGCAAGGATCCTGGAGAGCCGGCGCAGGTCTGCCACGTCCAGGCCGAGTTCGTCGAGTTCGGCCTCCGGATCGGCGTCGGCGAGACCGAACGCCTCGGCCATGCCGGCCACGTCGGCGGGGCGGTCGGCCGTCGCCGGCTCCGCGTACCTCCCCGCCAGTTCGCGCAGCGCCTGCGGGGTGCGGGCGGAGAGCAGCACCACCTGCGGTCCGGCGGACGCGGTCCCGGCGGCCGGGGGCTGCTGCGGGAACTCCTCCACGATGACGTGGGCGTTGGACCCGCCCGCGCCGAAGGCGCTGATCCCGGCGCGGCGTGCAACACCGGCTGCGGCGGGCCACGGCGCGCTCTCGCGCTGCACGCGCAGGCCCACCGAGTCCCAGTCGATGCTCGTGCTGACCGGGTCTGCGTGCAGGGAGGGGACCAGGGTGCGGTGGCGCAACTGGAGAAGGACCTTGGTCAGTCCGGCGATACCGGCGGCCGACTCCAGGTGACCGATGCCCGACTTCACCGATCCGAGCCGGGCAGGCGCGGCACCGTAGGCCTGGGAGAGGGCCGTGATCTCGATGGGGTCGCCCAGGGAGGTGCCCGTGCCGTGTGCCTCGATGTAGCCGATGGAGGCCGGGTCCACGTCCGCCCGGTGCAGGGCGCGGCGCACCACATCGGCCTGTGCCGCGGGGTTCGGGACGAAGAAGCCCCCGGCGCGCCCGCCGTGGTTGACGGCGCTGCCCTTGATCACGGCGAGGACCCGGTCGCCGTCCTCCAGCGCGCGGGCGAGCGGCTTGAGCACGACGACACCGACGCCCTCGCCCGGCACGTAACCGTCCCCGCCGTCGCCGAAGGCGCGGCAGCGGCCGTCGGAGGAGACGAAGCCGACCTGGCTCAGGTGCAGGTACTTGTACGGGTGGACGATCAGGTTCACTCCGCCGGCGAGTGCCATCTCGCTGTCCCCGGACCGCAGGCTCTCGCAGGCGAGGTGCAGCGCGGTCAGGGACGAGGAACACATCGTGTCGAGGGCCAGGCTGGGGCCGCGCATATCCAGGAAGGCGGAGACGCGGTTGGCCACCGCGGAGGAGAAGGACGTGGGCAGTACGGGCAGCCGCTCCTCGGCGCCCAGACCGAGCATCTGGTACTGGTTGAACATCACTCCGGCGAAGACGCCCACCATGCGGCCGGCCACATCGGCGCGGGTCAGGCCCGCCGCTTCGAGGGCGTGCCAGGAGGTCTGGAGGAACAGCCGCTCCTGCGGGTCCATCCCCGCCGCCTCGCGCGGGGTGATCCGGAAGAAGCCGGGGTCGAACTCGTCGATGCCCTCCAGGAATCCGCCCCACTTGCTGTACGAGTGGCCGGGCGCGCGGTCGGGCCGGTAGAACCCGTCCGAGGCCCACCGGTCCGCCGGCACCTCGGTGACGCAGTCCCTGCCGTCCCGGAGGTTGGTCCAGAACCGGTCGAGATCCTCGGCCATGGGGTAGCGGCCGGCGACGCCGATCACCGCGATGTCCCGGTCGGCCGTCTCCCCCGTGTCCGGGATCCGGACGGGCAGGGGCCCGGCGGCGGGGGCAGCGGGCTCACCGGTGGGGATGTCGGCGGCGGCGAGGCCCAGGGCTTCGCGGGCCCGGTCCGGGTCGCCGTGGAGCACGACGAGTTCGGTGCCGGTCAGCCCGAGGGCCTGCTCGAACAGGTCCAGGCCGGCCTCGGTCGGCAGGGGGACCTGGCCCTGCCTTCGGAACAGGGCCTCGGTGGCCGCGTCCGTGCGCATGCCGCCCCCGGCCCACATCGGCCAGGCGAAGGAGGTGAGTCCGCGTTCGCGGGCGTAGGCGTCGAGGAAGGCGTTGGCGGCCGCGTAGTCGCTCTGTCCGGCGTTGCCGCCGACGCCGGTCACCGAGGAGAACACGGCGAAGAAGTCGAGGTCCAGGTGGCGGGTCGCCTCGTCCAGCAGCACGGCTCCGCGCACTTTGGGCGCGAGGACCGCCGCGAGGTCCGCGGCGGGCTTGGTGGTGAACAGGCCGTCCCGCAGCACGCCGGCCGCGTGGACCACGCCGTCCAGCCGGCCGTGCCGTTCCAGGACGCCGGCGACGAGCGCGTCCACCTCGGAGGGGACCGTCACATCGGCGCGGACGTACGCGCTCTCCGTGTGTTCCGGGCGCTGGGTGCGCCCGGCGACGACGACCGTGGCCCCGTGTCCGGTCAGCCGGGCGGCGAGTTCCCGGCCGATGCCGCCCGCGCCGCCGGTGATGAGGTAGACGCCGCCGGGCCGGATCGGGGTGGTGGCGCCGAGGTCCGCCTCGCGGTAGCGGCGTACGTGGCGGCCGCCGGGGGTGTGCCGCACCCAGGGCTCGGGGTCGCCGGCGAACTCGGCGAGCAGGGCGTCCGGATCGGCGGTGCCGTCGCACTCGACAGCGGTGATCGCGAGGCTGGGCTGCTCCAGGCTCACGGTGCGGGCCAGTCCGGCCACGGCGGCGGCGACCGGGGCGGGTCCCACGTGCATCACGGGGATCGGCCCGCGGCTCAGGGCCTGGGCCAGGGCGAGGATTTCGCCGCAGGCCGACCGTACGGTCTCGGGGAGGCCGCCGCCCTGCTCCGCGGCGTGCAGGACCGCCTGCGGGGCTGTGCCGCGGTCGGCCAGGTCGGCGAGGAGGAGTCCCAGGTCCCCGGTGTCGTACGGGCGGAGCTCATAGGTGTGGTGGGCGACCCGGCGGAAGGCGGGGCCGCGCCGGACGGTGATCTGGTCGGGTCGCACACGCAGGTCACCGATGACCAGGAGGCGTGCGGGGCCGGTCGCCGCGGGCGGGCCGGGGGCCGGCTGCCACAGCCCGGTCAGGCAGCGGATACGGGCGGGGGCCTCGGCAGCGTCCGCCGGCGCGGCGACGCCGGCCGGCCGGCCGGAGCGTTCGGCGGGGAGCAGCCCTGCGAGATGGGCCGCGACCGCTTCGACGGTCGGGTACTCGAACAGCAGGGTCGGATAGAGAGTGATGCCCCAGTTCTCCTCGAACATCCTGACAAGAGTGATGAGTTGGGAGGAGTCGAGCCCGAGGTCGTAGAAGCCCCGGTCGTCCTCCACCACCAGTGCGGGGTCGGCTGCCGCGCGGCGCACGAGCTCGGCCACCTCAGCCCTGATGTCCGCCCCCGCGCCGGTCGCGCGGGCCGGCGGACCGGCGGGGCTCGGCGGATGCACGGGAGCGGCCGGGGTGAAGGCGCTCGCGGCCGCGTCGGTCCGCTCGCCGGCGAGCCGGGTGATCGCGGCGGCGGAGCGGACCCGCTTGAAGGTCAGGTCCGTGAAGGTCGCGGCCGGCACGCCGGTGGTGTCGCGGAGTTCCATGTCGGCCTTCACCACGTCGTCCCCGGCCCCGGGCCCGGCCGGGTGCAGGCGCAGGTCGACGGTGCAGGCCTCCCCCAGGGTGCGGGCGGCACGGAAGGATCCGATGTGCAGGGGGATGAGGGGGCGTCCGTCCGCGTCCGATCCGTCGAAGGCGAGCGCGTACGACTGCATGGTCGAGCCGTCGAGCAGCGCGGGGTGCAGCAGGAAGTCACCGGCCGTGGTGCGTGCCTCGGCGCCAAGTGCCAGCTGCGCGCGGACCCGGCCCGCCGTCGCCCGCAGGGTGCCCTCGCAGCGCATGAACGCCCGGTGCTCGACACCGGCCGACCGTCCGGTGGCGTAGACCTCGCCGACATCGCTCGCGGTGCCCGACTCCGGGAGAGCGGGTACCTCGGCGAGCGGGGGCAGGTCGGTGTGCAGGGTGGCCCGGAAGTGGGTGGTCACGGTGTCGTCCGCAGGGGCGCCGTCGCGGATCCTGCGGCTGGTCGCCGTCACCCGGAAGACGGCGCCGTCGGGTGCGATGTCGACGGTGAGCTCACGGTCGAAGGAGTCCGTGGTCACCACTGGTTCGACGAACAGCACGTCGCTCAACCCGGTTCGGTCCAGCGGGACATCGCGTGCGGCGAGCATCCGGTAGACGATGTCGAGAAAGGTGACACCCGGCAGGGTGCGCACCCCGTGCACCCGGTGGTCGTCGACGAGCGGGTTGTCCCGCTTCAGGTGCAGGGCACAGCGAACGGACCTTCGGTCCACGTGTTCTCTCCTGGTGGTCGGCGATGCGGGAGCGTGCTCGGGGCCGGCCGCGCCGGGCTACGGGAAGGTCAGGTCGAGCCGGGCCGAGCGGAGCGGCCGTGCGGCCGGTCCGGGCTCGGCGGGCAGGCGCCAGAACCTGCTGCGCCGGTAGGCGGGCGGTGCCAGCGGAGGCCGCCCCGGCTCGCCCGGGGCACCGGGGCCCAGCAGGACGTGGGCGTTGGTGCCCCCGAACCCGAAGGCGCTGACACCGACCCGGCTGCCGGGCGGCAGGTCCGAAACCCGGGTGACGGGGAAGAAAGGCGATTCGGCGAAGGCGAAGCGCGGGTTCGGCCTGTCGCAGTGCAGCGTGGGTACGAGCAGGCCGTGGCGCAGGATCTGTACCGCCTTGATGAATCCGGCGACCCCGGCGGCGCTGAGGAGGTGGCCCATCGTGCTCTTGACGCTGCCGATGCCGCAGTAGCCGCGGTCCTCGGTGTACTTCCGGTGGACGGTGGTCAGGGCCTGGAGCTCGATCGGATCACCGATCATCGTGCCGGTGCCGTGCGCCTCCACATAGCCCACGCTGCGGGCGTCTGCCCCCGCGCGGCTCAGCACGTCCGCGATCAGGGAGCGCTGGGCGGGACCGCTGGGCGTGGTGTGCCCCATCGTCCGGCCGTCGTTGTTGACCCCCGAGGCCTCGATCACCGCGAGCACCCGGTCCCCGTCACGCCGGGCGTCGTCGAGGCGCTTGAGCAGCACCATCCCGGCGCCCTCCCCCGGGACGAGACCGTCCGCGGACTCGTCGAAGGTGCGGCAGCGGCCGCTCGGCGACAGCGCCTTGCCGGCGCTGAGCATGAGGTACGGCTCCTCGTCGAAGAGCAGGTCCACACCACCGGCCAGAGCCATCGAGGTCTCCCCCGAGGCCAGGCTCCGGGCGGCCAGGTGAATGCTCACCAGGGATGAGGAACACGCGCTGTCGATCACGAGGTTGGGCCCCGTCAGGTCCAGGAAGTGCGAGATGTGGGCCGCGACGAAGTTCTGGTTGACACCGGCTATGTACGGCCGCTGCGGAGGTTGCAAGTGCGCGCGGTGGTTTCCCGTACGGGTGCCGACGAAGACGCCGACCGGCGCTCCCCGCACCTCCTCCTCGCGGTACCCGGCGTCCCGCAGACACTCCACGGACACTTCCAGCGCCTTGCGTGCCAACGGGTCCAGGTGGCGTGCCGCCTCGGCGTCGAATCCGAAGAACTCCGGGTCGAACAGGGCGGCGTCGTCCAGGAATCCGCCCCATTTGCTCTGGCTCCGTCCGGTCCCGCCGGACGGGCTGTACAGGGCGGAGACGTCCCATCGGTCGGAGGCCACCTCGGTGACGAGGTCACGTCCGGCCAGCAGGGCCTCCCAGAACTGCCCGGGGTCGGCGGCGCCGGGCAGCCGGCAGCCCATCCCGATCACGGCGATGGGGGTCGGCCGCCCGTCCGGGAGCGGGGACCGTTCGTACGCCGGGACCGGTTCCGTCACCGCCGCGCGTGCGGGCTGGTCGGCGGGGCCCGGGCCTGCGGCGGGCTCTCCGAGCGCGGCGGCGAGCCCGCCGAGCGTCGGGTGCTCCTGGAAGAGGCTCGGATCCACCCAGTGGCCGAGCTCTCCTTCGAGTTCGCGCACCAGCTCGGCCATCAGCAGGGAGTCCACGCCGATGTCGCCGAGCAGGGTGTCGGGACCCAGCAGACCGCCGTCGACCTTGGTGGTGCGGGCGACGAGGGCGTACAGCCAGTCCGGAGCGGTCGCGGCGGGCTCGTCCCGCGGTACGGCGGGGCCCGGGATTTCGCCGGGCCCGGCGGCAGACGGCCCGGGGCGGAGTGCGGCGGTGTGCTCCGGCGCCAGGAACAGCTCGTCGGCGGGTACTCCGGCGCGCTCCGCGCGGCAGGGCAGGGCCACGGCATCGCCGGGCACCCGCAGGGCGAGGTCGAGGAGTTCCAGGGCGTCGCCGGCCTCGAGGTCGCCGATGCCGAGCGCACCGCTCGCGCTCGTTCGCTCCATGCCCATGCCCACGCCCCGCCACAGCGGCCAGCGCAGAGCCCGCACCACACAGCCGGAGGCCGCGACGTCGTGGGCGGCTGCGAAGTCGTCGAGGGCACCGTTCGCCGCCGCGTAGTCCAGGTGGCCCGCGGCGAGGCGCGGCAGCGCTCCGGCCACGGAGGAGAACAGCACCAGGAGGCCGGGCGGGGTGGCCCCGAAGGCCGACCACAGCACCCGCAGTCCCTCGGTCTTGGGCCGCAGCACCCGGGAGATGGCCTCGGGCGTGCGGGACAGGAAGGATGTGGGCGGGTCCATCACCCCCGCGCAGTGGAAGGCCGCCGCGATGCCGCCGGCCTGCTTCCGGACCCGGCCGATCAGCCGGCGCAGGGAGGCGACGTCGTCCAGCGCGTCGGTCCGTACGGTCAGCGTGACCCCGCGCTCGGCGAGGGCGAGCAGCGCCGTGAGACGGGCACGCAGTGCCGGGTCCGTGTCGGGTGCGGCGACAAGGGCGGCCCACTGATTGCGCACCGGTACCCGTGAGCGGCCGACGAGCGCGATGTGCCGGGCTCCCCGGTCGGCCAGATGGACCGCGAGACGCAGGCCGATACCGCCGAGGCCGCCGGTGATGAGTACCGCGCCGCGGTCGATGCCCGCGAGGAGGTCCTCGGTGGCCCGCGCCGGGGCGAAGGCGGCCACGGGCCGGCGGCGGCGCGTCCCCTCGTAGCGGATCTCCGTCTCCCGGTCCGTGGCCGAGGTCTCGGCCCGGACTGCGGCCGCGAGTCCGGCGGGTCCGCCGTCGACGCGGACGGTCCTCCCGTGAAGCATCGGGAACTCCCCCGACAGGGAGCGGTAGAAACCCGCGACGGCCGAGCGTTCGACACCGCTGACATGCACGCAGCGCAGCCCGGTTCGGGGGTTCGAGGTCAGTGTCCGCTGGAGCAGGGCGACGCGTTCGGCGACCAAAGTGCCGGGGGCGGTCCAGTCGACCAGGTCGACGATCCCGGCCAGGCCGCCCAGATCGGGCACGGGGTCTCCGGGGACGTGTGCCACGGTCCTCTCCCCGAGCACCGTACGGCCCAGTTCGGGGTCGGTGGTGACCACCAGCAGCCGGCCGCCGCGTCCGGCGTCGCCGGTCTCCGGCGCGGATGCGTCCGCCCACGCGGTGGTGAGGAGTCCGGCGCCGGCGAGGGGTGCCACCCAGTGCGGATCGCGGCTGAAGGGGTAGGTGGGCAGCGACACGGGCGGGGCGTCGGGGGGCGGCGGCCAGGCCGCTTCCGGCCCGCCGGACGGTCCGCCAAACGGTCCGTCCCCGGGCACGTCCGTCGGGGTGGCGAGCACCGAGGCGAGCCGCGCGCCGAGTTCGGCGAGGTCGGCCGCCTCGACGGCCACCCGGTACGGCAGTGCCGCGCGCCCGGTCCGCAGCGTCCGCGCGATCGACGCGAGCGGCGGGGCGTCCGGCGAACGTACGGCCTCCAGCAGACCGGCCACGGCCTCCCGCAGGGCCTGCGGGGTCCGCGCCGACACCGGCACGACGAGGGGGGCGGCGGCCGTTTCGGGGGCGGCCGTCGTCCGGGGAGCTTCTTCCAGGACCACGTGCGCGTTGGTGCCGCCCATTCCGAAGGAGCTGACGCCGGCCCGGCGCGGCCCGCCGACGACGGGCGGTTCCCATGCGGCGCGCCGGAGTTGGAGCCGCAGCGGCGTACCCTCGATCTTGATCATCCGGTTCGGCCGGCTGAGGTTGCGCACGGCCGGCAGGGTCCGGTACCGCATAGCCAGGATCACCTTGACCATTCCGGCGATTCCGGCTGCCGCCTCCAGGTGGCCGATGCTGCTCTTGACCGAACCGACCGCACAGTGCGGCTCGGCGGGACGCGCGTGGCCCCACTGCCGGTAGAGCCGCTCGAACGCCTCGACGATGCCGGAGACCTCGATCGGGTCGCCCAGGCGTGTTCCGGTGCCGTGCGCCTCGATGTAGCCGACGGTGCGCGGGTCCACCCCCGCCTCGTTGTACGCGGTGACGAGCAGGTCGGCGTGGGCGTCCGGGTTTGGGGCGGTGAAGGACTGGGCCCGCCCGCCGTGGTTGACGGCCGCACCGCGGATCACCGCGTGCACGCGGTCGCCGTCGGCCAGCGCCCTGTCCAGCGGCTTGAGCAGCAGGGCGGCGACACCCTCGCCCCGGACGTATCCGTCCGCCTCCTCGTCGAAGGTGTGACACCGGCCGCGCGGACTCAGCACTCCGGTGCGTTGGTAGGCGTGGTGCCGGTCCGGGTCGCACAGGACGTTGACGCCGCCCGCGAATGCCTGCTCGCACTCGCCGGCCCGCAGCGCTGCGACGGCCTGCGCGACGGCGACCAGGGACGAGGAGCAGAGGGTGTCCACGGCGACACTGGGCCCGCGCAGGCCCAGGGCGTAGGAGACCCGGTTGGCCACCAGAGAGGGCGAGACCGCGACGCTCAGGTGCGGTTCGTCCCGTCCGGCGTACCGGGCGATCAGCGCGGCGTAGTCGGAGTGGCACACGCCCGCGTAGACACCGGTGCGGCTTCCGGCCAGCGAGGCCGGATCGCATCCGGCGTCCTCGGCCGTGGCCCACACGGTCTCCAGCATCAGTCGCTGCTGAGGGTCCATCAGCGCGGCCTCACGGGGGCTGATGGAGAAGAACTCGTGGTCGAAGCCGCGTATGTCGTCGAGCAGGGCCGCCCTGCCGATCAGACCGGGATGGTCCGCCGCGGCCCAGCGGTCCGGGGGGATGTCGCGGACGGCGTCCTCGTCGCGGCCCAGCAGGTCCCACAGCCCTGGCACGTCCCGCGCGCCGGGGAAGCGGCCCGCCATGCCGATCACGGCGACAGGCGCGGGGCCGGCCGCGGCGGACGCGGGTGCCTGGACCGGTACGGCGGCGGCCGGTCCCGGGCGTTCACCGCGCAGCACCCGCGCGATGGCGGTGGCCGTGAAGGTCTGGAACAGCGTGCTGGGGTCGAACTCGCAGCCGATCTCTTCCTCGGCCCGTACGGCGGCCTCCGACAGCGCCAGGCTGTCCAGTCCGCGCAGGCGCAGGTCGTCGTCGGCGGTGAGCGAGCCCGCGGGCTCGCCGAGCACGTTCTCCAGCAGGGACAGGACCCGGACTTCGAGGTCGTCGGGCAGGGGAGCCTTCGGCGACGCGGAGGAGGAGGAAGCCGTGGCAGGGGAGGCGGTGTCGGCCACGACCGGTGCCGCGCCGTCGGCGCGCAGGGCCGTGAAGGCCTCGGGCCGGACGAGCCGCTTGACGGTCTCCAGGCGCGCGAGCGGCCGGCCGTCGCGTTCCCGCAGCAGGGAGGAGGTGAGGACCACCCGGTCCTCCGGCTCGCGCCGGCAGGCGTCCAGGCGGTAACGCACGGCGTCGGCGAGGTCGCAGTTGCCGAGGTAGACGATGTCCCGGCTGATGGTGACGGCGTCGACGGACCACTCGCCCTCGGGGTCCAGCGACTGTACGTACTTGCGCTCACCGCGGTCATTGATGTGCGGGTACGAGGCGAAGTAGAGGAGACCCGCCGCGTTCGCGTCTGCGAAGGGGTTCACCTCATAAGTGTCGGTGTACAGGCCGGTGGCGCTGTCCGGTTCCGGCTGGGCCAGGGCGCGGAACTCGTTCCGGAAGGCCTGGTGTTCCTCGTCGGCGTCCGCCACCGGGGTGCGGCCCTCGTGGCGCGGGGTGCCGGGGACGAGCCAGTTGCCGGAGCCCTTGCGGACGAAGGAGGTGAGGAGGCGGACCTCCACGGAGGTCGCGGGTGTCGCGAAGCGGATGTCGCTGACGAAGGTGTGCTCGTCGAGCTTGGCCAGGGTTCCGGTGAGTTCGCCCTCGTCGTGCTCCGTGAAGAAGCGGAGGGAGTCGGCGGCGGCGAGCCGGGCGCGGGTAAAGGCGGGCAGCAGCCGTGCACCGTCGCCGTCCGCGAGCTCCGCGACCGGGAGGCCGAAGTGCCCTCCGATCAGCGACCAGTGCAGGTCGCCGGCCTCGCGCAACAGCCAGTTCTCGGAGAGGCCGCCCACGGAGAGCGCGGGCAGGCCGAGGACGATCGCGCGGGTCAGCATACGGGTATCCGTCCGGCCCCGCCGAACACTGCAAATCCGCGTGCCTCCCGGCCTGGATGCGGCCATGGCTGATGACAGTGCTGAATCATGCACATCCCCCGACGCATTCACTGAAGCCCCTGTCCAGCACAGCGGCCGCCGAAAAGTTGACCATTGAAACCAATGCGCGCTCGACCTCTTTCCGCTTGACCGGAATTGGGCCGACAAGAAAGCATCGTGGACGATCAACGCCGCTTTACGCAAGGGAGTGGGCAGTCGTGCCGGTTACCCATGAGCAGGATCCGCGCGCCCACCGTCCGGCATGGGAACCCCGGCCGGAAACCGCTTTCCCCGCGTCCGGCCTGCTCGTCGGCACGCTGCCCGGCGTCATGGTCGCGGAGCTGTTCGCCGACCCGCCGGACATCCATCTCTACCCGGAGGAGGCGGACATCGTGGAGCACGCGGTCGACCGGCGCCGGCGCGAGTTCGCCACCGTCCGGCTCTGCGCCCGCACGGCACTCGCCTCTATCGGATGCCCGCCCGGGCCGATCCCGCACGGCCGCTCGGGATCCCCCACCTGGCCCGAAGGCGTCGCGGGCAGCATGACGCACTGCCCCGGCTACCGGGCGGCGGCGGTCGCCAGGACCGCCGCGGTGGCCTCGGTCGGAATCGACGCCGAACCCAACTCCGCACTGCCCAGAGGCATAGAGAAAATGGTGACCTCGGCCGGGGAGCGCCGGACGCTGGACCGGCTCACCCTGTCCCACCCGGCCGTCGCCTGGGACCGGCTGCTGTTCAGCGCGAAGGAAAGCACCTACAAGACGTGGTTTCCGCTCATGGGCCGATGGCTGGATTTCAGCGACTGCACCATCACCCCCGATCCGGAGCGCGGCACCTTCAGCAGTTCGCTCCACGTACCCGGACCGGTGGTCGGCGGACGCCGCGTCAACACCTTCACCGGGCACTGGCGAACCGCCGTCCACCAGGACATCGAGTACGTGGCGACGGGGATCGTCCTACCGGCCGGCCCGCACCCGCCACATCCGCCGACCGGCAACCTGTGACTCGATTTCAGCCACACATGATGTATCGGCCGAAATTCATAAGGTGAGGCATTTCCCCCGGGGCTCTCCGTTTGAAACAAGCCAAAGAATCTGATGCCACCCCGCGAAAACCCCCGATGCACACCTTCCCGGACGGATGGCCGGAACTCGATAACGCCCTTGGAGGGCCCATCGGACGCCAGTAGGGTGATCTACATGCTGCAAAAAGTAAAAGGAACGCAATATTTGACGGCTCTACGGGAAGGCGGTTCCCTTCCCGGTATTGTCGAGGCGGACAACGACAGCACCTATGTCGTCAAGTTCCGGGGAGCCGGACAGGGCAGCGCGGCCCTCGTCGCCGAGATCGTGGTCGGCGAACTCGGCCGCCACCTCGGTATCCGGGTACCCGACCTGGTACTCCTCGACGTGGACATCGAGCTGGCACGCCGCGAACCGGACCAGGAGGTGCAACAGCTCCTCCAGGCCAGTACCGGCTCCAACCTGGCCATGGACTTCCTCCCCGGATCGGTGGGATATGACGGCATCGCCTGGCGGGCGCCGGCCGAGGAGGCCGCCCGCGTCTACTGGCTCGACGCCCTGACGGCCAATGTGGACCGCACCTGGTCCAACCCCAACCTCCTCATCTGGCAACGCCGGCTGTGGGCGATCGACCATGGCGCGGCGTTGATCTTCCAGCACTCGTGGCCCTCGGTGGAGGGCTGGGCCAACCGGGACTACGGGATGGGCTCGCACGTCCTGTCCGAGCGCGTTTCCACGCTCGCGGCCCCGGTCCTGGACGCCCTCGATGCCGAACTGGCCGCCCTCGTGACGTCCGAGGCGCTGGACCGGATCCTCGGGCTGGTGCCTGACGACTTCCTGGTGACCATGAACTCGGCCAACGGCGCGGACCCGCGGACCCTTCGCGGACGCTACCGCGAATATCTGCTGGCCCGTCTCGCCGGCGAGCGCGCCTGGTGGCCGGAGGCGGCGGCATGAGCAATCCTTCCTCACCGCCCCTCGGCTTCGACTACGCCCTTCTGCAAGCTGTTCCCCGCGTCGACCGCGGCGAACGGATCAACGTCGGCGCGGTGCTCTACTGCAAGGAGGCCGACTTCCTCGCGGCCGACGTGCACATCGACGCCGCCCGCCTGCGCGCCCTGGACTCCGAGGTCGACCTGGTCGGTGTCACCGACGCCCTGGAGGCGATCCGCGCCATCTGCGCGGGCGACACGAAGGCCGGTCAGGCCGGCGCGGGCACACTGCGCTCGCGGTTCGGCTGGCTCACGGCCCCGCGTAGCGCGGTCGTCCAGACCGGAGCGGTGCACGGCGGCCTGACGGCCGACCCGGCTGCCGAACTGGACCGGCTGATGAACCGACTGGTGCGCTGACCCCGCCTCCTCCCGCATACCGCCCGCCCCCTTCCCGAGGACACCACATGCGAGACATCGTCAATGCCGTCGTGAGCGGGGAAGCGGGGCGGGAGGACTTCGCCGCGCTCGCCGTCCCCGAGACCTATCGGGCCATCACCCTGCACAAGAACGAGACCGGCCTGTTCTCCGGGCTCGCCACCCGGGACAAGGACCCCCGCGAATCGGTGCACCTGGACGAGGTCCCGGTCCCAGAACTGGGTTCCGGCGAGGCGCTGGTCGCCGTCATGGCCTCGTCGGTCAACTACAACACCGTCTGGTCCGCCCTCTTCGAGCCACTGCCGACCTTCGGATTCCTCGAGCGGTACGCGACCCGGTCGCCGCTCGCCCGGCGGCACGACCGCCCGTATCACGTCATCGGATCCGACCTCGCGGGCGTCGTCCTGCGCACCGGCCCGGGTGTCAACGCCTGGCATCCGGGCGACGAGGTCGTCGCGCACTGTCTCTCGGTCGAACTGGAGTCCTCCGACGGCCACAACGACACGATGCTCGACCCCGAGCAGCGCATATGGGGCTACGAGACCAACTTCGGCGGCCTGGCGGAGATCGCGCTGGTGAAGTCCAACCAGCTGATGCCCAAACCCCGGCACCTGACGTGGGAGGAGGCCGCCTCCCCGGGCCTGGTCGCCTCCACCGCGTACCGCCAGCTCGTCTCGCGCAACGGCGCGGGCATGAAGCAGGGCGACAACGTGCTGATCTGGGGCGCCGGCGGCGGTCTCGGGTCCTACGCGACGCAGTTCGCGCTGGCCGGGGGCGCCAACCCGATCTGTGTCGTCTCCAGCGACCAGAAGGCGGACATCTGCCGGAGGATGGGCGCCGAGGCCGTCATCGACCGCAACGCCGAGGACTACAGGTTCTGGAAGGACGAACACCACCAGGACCCGCGCGAGTGGAAGCGCTTCGGCAAGCGCATCCGCGAGCTGACCGGCGGCGAGGACGTGGACATCGTCTTCGAACACCCGGGCCGCGAGACCTTCGGCGCGAGTGTCTACGTGACCCGCAAGGGCGGCACGATCGTCACCTGTGCCTCTACCTCGGGCTACAACCACGAGTACGACAACCGCTACCTGTGGATGTCGCTCAAGAAGATCGTCGGCTCCCACTTCGCCAACTACCGCGAGGCCTGGGAGGCCAACCGGCTGATCTCCAAGGCGAAGATCCACCCCACACTCTCCAAGGTCTACGCGCTGGAGGAGACCGGGCAGGCTCTGTACGAGGTACACCGCAACCGGCACCACGGCAAGGTGGGCATCCTCGCACTGGCCCCCGGGGAGGGCCTGGGCGTGCGCGACCACGAGCTGCGGGCCCGACACCTGGACGCCATCAACCGGTTCCGGACGCCGACGCTCACGCACGCCTGACGATCCGGCTCGGCCAACGGGCTGCCACCACGTCTCATGGCGTCGGCGGCAGCCCGTTCGCCGTGCGCGGCCACCGGGCCCGGGCGCCGCCCGAAACAATTTCAGATACAGAACTGCATTGGGATACAGTCTTGTACCTGGGCGCGCGCCAAGGAGGCGATCACCATCACCAAGCGACTCACCCGAGCGCAGAGCCGACAGGTCACACGCGAGCAGCTCCTCCAGTCGGCAGCATCACTGTTCGCCGACCAGGGCGTCAGCGGAACCTCGGTGGAACACATCGTCGAGGCCGCCGGCTACACCCGGGGCGCCTTCTACGGCAACTTCGAGGGCAAGCACGAGCTCGTCCTCGCCCTCCTCGAACAA
Source organism: Streptomyces sp. NPDC002911 (assembly GCF_053591835.1). Lineage (NCBI taxonomy): Bacteria > Bacillati > Actinomycetota > Actinomycetes > Kitasatosporales > Streptomycetaceae > Streptomyces > Streptomyces sp. NPDC002911. The sequence continues at coordinate 66,598 of NZ_JBSFUO010000003.1, forward strand.
CGGACCCAGCGCGAGCTGGAGGAGATCCAGGCGATGAGCCGCGACGCGGCCACCTTCGAGGAGATGCTCGACCATCTCCGCTCCTGGCACCGCCGACGCGACCGGAACCTCGCCAGCTGGCTCGCCCTGCGCACCGAACTCTGGCTCTACGGCCTGCGCGACCCGGAACTCCTGCCGGTGCTGGCGGACCGCGAGCGCCGCTCCCGGGAGGCGATCGCCCAGGCACTGGAGCAGGGCTTCACCGCGCGCGGTGTGAGCACTCCGGCTCCCGTCGAGCTGCTGGCGCTGATCGTGCACGCCCTGGACGACGGCCTGTCCATCCAGCGCGTGCTCTCCCCCGCCGAGAGCGGTACCGACTCCGTCGTGGACGTGGTGGAACTCCTGATGAAGTCCTGGACCGCCCTCGCCCGCAGCACCACCACCGAACCGGCCGCCACCCCCGGGGCCGAGCCCCCGATCGACAACCTGGAGAAGAAAACATGAACGAGGCAGGGCAGGCAGTTAAGCCGGCGACCGCCGGCCCACCTGCCACACCCGACGTGCCCGAGCCCGACCCCAAGCGGTGGCTCGCGCTGACCGTCCTGCTGGTCGCCACCTTCATGGACCTGCTCGACGCCAACATCATCACCGTGGCGATCCCGAGCATCCAACGCGACCTCGGCGCCTCGTCCGTCGCCATCCAGGCGATGACGGCCGGCTACACCCTGAGCTTCGCGGTGCTGCTGATCACCGGCGGCCGGCTCGGTGACATCTTCGGCCGCAAGCGGATGTTCCTGATCGGCGTCAGCGGCTTCGTCCTCGCGTCCGCGCTGTGCGCCGCCGCGCCCAGCACCGAATTACTCGTCATCGCCCGCGTTCTCCAGGGGCTCACCGCAGCCATCATGGTGCCCCAGGTACTCGCACTGATCCACGTCTCCTTCGCACCCCAGGAGATCGGCCGAGTCGTCAGCCTCTACGCGAGCATGGTCGGCCTGGCCATCGTCTCCGGCCCCCTCATCGGCGGCGCCCTCATCAGCTGGAGCCCCCTGGACCTCGGCTGGCGCAGCATCTTCGTGGTGAACCTGCCGGTCGGTCTGGTGGCCCTGATCGGTGCGGCGAAGTGGATGCGGGAGTCGAGCTCCCCACACGCCAAGCGCCTGGACATGATCGGCATGCTGCTGGTGATCCTCGGACTGCTGCTGCTCATGCTGCCGCTGACCCTCGGCCGCGAACTCGACTGGCCGGCGTGGAGCATCGTCTCACTCGTCGCCGCGGCGCCCGTGCTCGTGCTGTTCGTGGTCTACGAACGCCACAAGACCCGCAAGGACGGCTCGCCCCTGGTGACCCTGTCCCTGTTCAAGGCCCGCGCGTTCGGTGCCGGCACCGGTGTTCAGCTCCTCTTCAGCGCCATCCCCGCCGGGTTCTTCCTCAGCTGGACGCTTTACCTCCAGGCCGGTCTCGGTTGGTCGGCCCTGCACACGGGCCTGACCGCGATCCCGTTCTCCCTGTGCGTACCCGTCGTCGGTGGCCTCGCGGTGCGCAAGCTCTCCCCGCTCTACGGGCGTTACTGCCTGCTCGCGGGCTCGTTCCTGATGCTCGCGGGCATCGTCTCCTTCGCCTGGGCCGCCGAACACTTCGGTACGGACATCACGTCCTGGCACACGATCCCCTCCATGCTCCTGATCGGCTCCGGCATGGGTCTGCTCATGCCTCCGCTGACGGCTCTGGTCCTCCGGGAAGTCAAGCCCCACGAGGCCGGTGCCGCCTCCGGCATCATCAACGCGACCGGTCAGCTCGGCGCCGCGCTCGGCGTGGCGGTCATCGGAAGCCTCTTCTTCTCGGCGCTCGCGAGCAACGCGGGTCCGCATGCCGAACGGGTCGCGCCCACCGTCCAGTCGGCGTCACCCCAGCAGGCCGCGGGCCTCCAGGTCTGCGCGACCGACGCACTCGGCCAGGACGATCTGGCCAAGGTTCCGGACAGCTGTTCCACGCTCGTCCAGGGCGCCGACGCCCGCACCCGGGATACGATCGATGGCGCGCTCGGTGAGATCCGAGCGAAGACGTTCGTGTCCACCTACAGCGAGACGCTGTACTGGGCGGCCGGTGGCCTGATCCCGGTCACCGCCCTCGTGCTGCTCCTGCCGCACCACCGGGTCCGGCGGGAGGAAATGGCCTAGGACGCCGCCGCGCCGGCGACCAGTCCATCCCATCCCGAGAACCACATCTGGAGACCCCCGATCATGAGCAGCGGTACGACCTATCAGATTCTCACCCGGGGCAAGTTCGCGCCCCTCGACGAGGAGCAGCGCGCGTCGCTGCTGGCCCAGGCGGACGACCACGGTGTGCTGAGCGCCCGGTTCACCGCGGAGGGCACCGTGTCCTACGAGCGCGGACTGCACGGCTTCACCTTCCGTGTACTGATCCCCGCGACCGACGACGACACCGAAGAACTCGTGCTCTCGCAGGCCGAGGAGCTCGCCGAGGTGGCCGTCCGCAAGCTCGGCGCCGAGTGCGCGGAACTCAAGTCGGTGTCCACGGACCTGGCCAGCATCAAGATCAAGCGGAAGGGGCGCTGACCCGAAGGTCCCGGCCGGCGCGGTGCCCGCGCACCGCGTCGGCCCGTACCGGCAGGGATGCGGAACAATCTGATGACACCTGACGAATTCACCCTCGTGATGTCCGACCCGACCCTGCGCCGCGTGTTCTCCGCGGTCGCTCTCGGCTCGTCCACCTCGTCCGAGATCCTCGCAGCGGCGGGGCTGGACACACCGGTGGCGGCCAAGGCGATCGGGCAGCTGACGCGCAACGGACTGCTCGTGCCCGAGGGGCGCGGCCGGCTCGTCATCGACGAAAGTGCCCTGGCGGCGGTGGCGCAGACGGCCGCACGTCGCGAGGAGGAGGCCGCCGCTGCCGAGCAGCCCGACGCACGGCTGCGCGGCTTCGTACGCGACCGGACGCTGGTGGGCCTGCCCGAGGAGGACCACCACGAGGCGCGGCAGGCGGTCCTGCGGCACGTGGCTGAGGCCACCTTCACCCCGGGCGAGGAGTACGACGAGCGCACCGTGACAGGGCGGCTCGAGCCGTGGTGCGAGAGCGGAGTCCTGGACGCGGTCTCGCTGCGCCGGGCCCTCGTCGATCTCGGGGTGCTGCGGCGGCAGTCGGGGCTGTACGGCCTGACCGCCGACCCGGTCACCGCTGACTGACCCCAGGGGCCCCGCGTCCGGCCGGACGCGGGGCCCCGTCGGCCTCGGACAGGCCCCGGACCGCGCCCACGGGTACCGGCCGGGGGCGGCGTACGGCCTCCAGCACGGCGGCCTGGTACGGGGTCAGGGAACCTGCCCGCTCCTGCGGGAACAGCTTCGCCCAGTTCGGTTCCCGCCCGCAGGCGTAGAGGGTCCCGAGCGAGGTGAGCATCGAGCGGATCTCGGCCTGCCGCCTGCCGGAGGACAGCAGCCAGCCCTGCCGCTCGCCGTGTTCGAGGGTCTGGCGCACGGGGCTCAGCAGTACCGGGTGGGCACTGACCTCGACGAACACCTCATGACCCGCGGCTGCGAGATTCTCCACCGCGGCCGCGAACCGTACCGGCTCCCGCAGGTTGCGCATCCAGTAGGCGGACCCGAGCCCGGCGCCCACGACCGGCTCGGCCGTCACCGTCGAGTACATCGGCACGCGAGTGGGAGCCGGTTCCAGGGTGCGCAGGGCGGTATGGAGGTCCTCGCGCAGCTCCTCCACGTAATGGCTGTGCGAGGCGACCGTCCCCTTGATCACCCGGCAGTAGACGTCCCGCGCCTCCAGTTCCCCGAGCAGCGCGTCCAGGGAGTCCGAGTCGCCCGCCAGGACGGTGGAACGGGGGCTGTTCTCCCCCGCCACGCTGATCGCGCCGCCGCCGGCCGCGGCCAGCTCGTGCGCCTCGGTGGGTGAGAGTTCCGTCGTGGCCAGCGCTCCCTTGCCGGAGATCCGGCGCAGAAGCGCGCTGCGGCGGCACGCGACCATCATGGCGTCACGCAGGGTCAGCCCGCCGGCCGCGTGGGCGGCCGCGATCTCCCCCATGCTGTGGCCGACGACCGCGTCGGGCGTGATTCCCCAGCTGTGCCACAGCGCGGTCAGGCCGATCTGCAGGGACACCATCGTCGGCTGGAGGACGTCCAGTTCGTCCAGCCGGGTGGCCTCGGCCGGCAGGTTCAGCTGTTCGAGGACGGAGATGCCTGCGAACTCCCGTACCAGGCGGTCGCACTGGTGCACGGCGTCACGGAACACCGTTTGCTGTGCGAGGAGTTCACGGCCCATTCCGTACCACTGGGCCCCCTGTCCGGCGAAGACGAACACCAGGCCGGGGCGCCGGGCGGTGACGTCATCCGGGACCCTCTCCACCTCGCCGGCGCAGGCCTCTTCGAGCTGGGCGCGCAGTTCGTCGTACGACTCGACGGCGAAGGACAACCGGTGGTCGCCGCTCGTGCCCGTCGCGGCTTCGTGGCAGTAGCGGGCGAGTGGCGGCAGGGCACGTGCGGCGCGGATCCTGTCGAGGTGCGCGTACAGCAGGGCCTGGAGCAGGTCCTCGGTGGCGGCGGCTATGGCGAACAGCCGTACGGTCATGGTTCCCCCCTTCGGTTTCGACCCGGGCGGCGGGTCACCGGCGGACGGCGATTCGGTGACGGTAGCTCTCCATCGGCAGTCCACTCATCCAGGGCACGATGCCCACCTTGCTGAGCGCCTTGATCGCGGGGGACGGCTGGTAGCCGGCGAACATACCGCCGAACATGAGGATCTGGCTGTGCGCGGCGATCTGGCGCACCAACGGGTTCATGCGCTGCTTGGCCAGCGTGGTGCGGAAGTGACTGCCGGGTGCCATGCGCAGGCGGACGGCCGCGCGGACCTGGTCCGAGATGTCGTGGTCGGCCGTCCAGTCCAGGCCCTCGGTCTCCTCGGCCGTGCGCCGCATGGTCTCCGTGCGCTGGCGGGTGTAGACGTCGATGTGGCTGAGGAAGCCGCCGGGGCGCAGCACCCGTGCGGCCTCCCGGAGGAACGTGCCGAGGTCGGGGTAGGTGTGCGAGCTCTCGATGTTGACGAGCACGTCCACGGAGCCGTCCTCGAAGGGCAGGTCCTCCGCATCGCCGTGGACATAGGTGAGCGCGTCGCCCCGGGAGAGCGTGGCGGTGGCGCGGGCGACCGCCTTGGGCGAGAGGTCCAGACCGGTCATACGGGCGCCGGGGGCGATCCTGGAGAGGAGGTTGAGGCCCTCCCCCGTCCCGCAGCCGACCTCCAGGACATGGCGTCCGGCGTAGTCGTCGAGATCGAGAGGGAGGTCACGCAGGGCGAGGAAGTAGAGCTGCTCGCTGAAGCCGTCCGTCCACGGCTCGCCGAAGCCGGGGACGCGGGCACGGATCTCCTCGGCGAGGGCGGGGTCGTACATGCCCCAGTTCCACAGGGCGCCGTGGCCGGAGAGCGTGGCGGCCATGTCGTAGATGGTGGCACTGGCCGATTTCATGCCGGCGGCGTTCTCGCCGCGGCGCGCGGCACCGGACTCGTCGAGGTTGATGTCCGCGAGGCCGCTGGTGAACGCGGTCATGACGTCAGGGGTGTCTGTCATGGGGGTCTCCGATGAGCGGGGGTGGGCGGTCAGGCGCTGACGCCGTCGCCGCGTACCAGGCCGAATCCTTCGGGTACGGCGGCGGGGTCGGTGCCGGTCGTGACGGGGCGGTTGTCCGCGTCGACGAACACCACGGCGGGTTCGTACGAGCGGGCGTGCTCCTCGCTCATGGATGCGTAGGAGATGATGATGACGAGGTCGCCGGGGTTGATGAGGTGGGCCGCGGCGCCGTTGATGCCGATGGTCCCGCTGTCGGCCTCGCCCTCGATGACGTAGGTGCTGAGCCGGGCGCCGTTGTCGACGTCGACGATGTCGACCTTCTCCCCCGGCCACAGGTTCGCGGCGGCCATCAGGGTGGAGTCGATCGTGACGGAGCCGACGTAGTGCAGATCCGCCTGGGTCACGGTGGCGCGGTGGATCTTGGACTTGAACATCTCGCGGAACAGCACGTGGACTCCCTTCACCAGGTCACCGGTAGCTCGTGAACGCCGTAGATGATCGAGTCCGGGCGGGTGCGCACCTCCGCGGCGGGCACGGCGAGGCGCAGCCCCGGGAAACGGCCGAGCAGGGCGGCGAAGGCGACCCGCAGTTCCAGCCGGGCGAGTTGCTGGCCCACGCACTGGTGGATGCCGTGACCGAACGCGAGGTGGGGTACGGGCTCGCGGGTCACGTCGAGCTCGTCCGGCAGGGTGCAGAGCGAGGGGTCCCGGTTGGCGGCGGCGAAGGAGAACGAGACCGCGTCCCCGGCCGCCATCCGGTGTCCCTCGAACTCCAGGTCCTCGCCCACCGCACGGATACCGCCCGCGTGGACGACCGTCAGGTGGCGCAGCAGTTCCTCCACCGCGCCCTCGGTCAGGGTGAGGTCGGCGGCCAGTGCGGCCAACTGCTCGGGGTGCTCCAGCAGGGCGAAGGTGCCTAGGGCGATCATGTTGGCGCTGGTGTCGTACCCGGCGGTCAGCAGGACGCTGCCGACCGTGGTGAGTTCCTCGTCGCTGAGCCGGCCGTCGGTGACGAGGGTGCCGAGCAGGTCGTCCGCCGGTTCGGCCCGCTTCGACTCGACCAGTCCGCGCAGCAGCCCGCCGATGGCGTGCCAGCCGGCGATGGCCTCCTCGGCGCTGGAGTGCACGGCGAAGAGCGCTTTTATGGCCCGGGCGAACTCCGGGCGTTCCGCCACGGGCACGCCCAGCAGTTCGCAGATGGCCGAGGCCGCCATGGGCTCCGCGAACTCCGTCACCAGATCGGCCGGGCCCTCTCCTCTGCCCTCCGCCATGGCGTCCAGATGCAGCGCGGCGAGCTCCGTCAGCCGGGGTTCGAGGGTGCGGGTGCGACGGGCTGAGAACCAGGCGCCCACCGCCCGCCGGTAGCGGGTGTGTTCCGGCGGATCCATCGCCGTGAACATGCCCGGGGGCACGGCGGTGCGGTCCGCTGCCATGGGCAGCGCGATGGGCGAGCGCAGCGCCTCCCCCCGGGAACTCATCCGGGGGTCGGCCAGCAGCCGGCGGGCCTGGGAGTATCCGGTCACCAGCCAGCCCACGTGGCCGTCCGGGAACTCCATACGGGCGACAGGGTGACCGGCGCGGAGCGCGCCCAGTTCGGGTGCCGGGTCGAAAGGACACCGGCCACGGGTCATCGGCAGACCCTTGACCATGGGAAGGCTGTCGGTCATAGCTCCTCGTTCTGCGGAGACAGGCGGACGGGAAGGCGCTGCATCGAGAGCAGGTAGCGGGGTTCGATCTCTCGCGGGTCCACTGCCAGGGCCAGACCGGGGAACCTCTCGAACAGGGCGGTCAGGGCGACCTCTCCCTCGATCAGGGCGAGGCTCGCGCCCAGGCAGTAGTGCGCGCCGCGGCCGAAGCCCAGGTGCGGGTTGTGCTCACGGGTGATGTCGAGGCGTTCCGGCTCGTCGAAGACCTCGGGGTCGCGGTTGGCGGCGGCAAGCACCACCTGGATGGCTTCCCCGGGTTGCACCTTCACACCGCCGATCTCGCAGGTTTCGGTGGCGAAGCGGCGGAAGGTGTGCTTCACGGGCGCCGTGTGGCGTACGAGTTCGGCGGCGGCGCGACTGCCGAGTAAGCGGTCGTTCTTCAGCAGTTCCAGCTGGTCGGGGTGCTGGAGCAGGGTGAACGCGCCGAGCGCGACGAGGTTGCGGACGGTTTCATGACCGGCCTGGACGAGGACCATCGCCAGGGCCGTCAGCTCGTCGTCGGTCAGCCGGTCGCTGTCCTCCTCGTGGATCTGCACGAGTTCGGAGATCAGGTCGTCTCGCGGCTCGGCCCGGCGGGCGGCGATCAGATCTTTCGTCACCCGGGCCATGCCCCGTACGGCCGGGGCGAACTGCTCGGCGTTCGGGCGCAGGGCCTGGGCGAGGGTCTCGCTCCACTCACGCCACTGCTCGCGGTACTCCTCGTCGACGCCGAGGAGTTCGCAGATGACGATGATGGCGAGGGGGTGCGCGTAGTCCGCGATCAGGTCGGGTTCGGCCGTGTCCGCGAGGCCGTCCAGCAGGTGTGCGGCGACGCGTTCGACGGCGGGTGTCAGGGCGAGCATCCGGCGGGCGGACAGCGCCCGGGTGACGAGGCGGCGGACCCGCATGTGGTCCCCGCCGTCCATGGTCAGCAGGGTGGAGTCGAACATGTCGACGATGTCCTCGGGGATGCCCCGTCCGAGCATGCTCTCCCGGTGGGAGTCGCCCGGCGGGCGGCTGCGCAGGGTCGGTTCGCCGAGCACCGCCCTGACGTCGTCGTGTCCGGTGACCACCCAGATGTCGCTGCCGTCGGCGAACTTCCCGCGGCAGACGGGCCGGGGGCCGCCGAGCCAGCGCTCCCCCGCCTTCGGGTCGGTGATGAACGCCGGGTCGGACAGATCGAACTCACTCGCCAAGTCGTCGGATTCGGTGTTGAGATGCGGTGCGGGAATCTCGGGCATTCGGTCTGCCTCGTTTCTTGCTGAGAATCTCGATCGTGCGCGTCAGGAGCTGCGGCCCGGGAGTCCACCGCTCACGACCTCGGCGGCCCCGGCCATCAGACGCCCGGCCAGTTCGTCGGCGTGCCGGTTCTCCCAGGCGTGCAGCGGGGTGCCGGCCAGCCAACGGTTGCAGGCGCCGAGGGCGGGTCCACAGGGGATCTGGTAGTCGGCGACACGGCCCGGCGTGCCTTCGATTGCCCAGGTCGCGGCCTGGGCGCAGTACCAGCGGAAGACGAGCGCCATGCGCCGTTTGGGGTCGAGGCCCCCCTCGCAGGAGACGCCGGGACGGGCGAGGATCTCCTCGAAGGGGGCTCCCAGGTAGTCGCGCTCCACCTTGCCGCGCACCGCGGCAGGGACCGCCTCCCAGGAGTCGTGGTTGCGCCACAGGTCGTGGAGCTTGCCCGCGCGGGCGTGGAAGAGCACGCCCTTGCGCAGCACCCTTGCCCTTCCGCCCAGTTCGAACAGGCCGCCGTAGGGCGCGATGGCGGTGTCGTGGATGTCCGCCGCCTGGAGCAGGTCCTTGGCTGCGGCACTGGTCCCGCTCTCTGCGGTGCATACGTTGATGGACCCGGTGACCACGAAGTCCGCCCCCAGCACGAAGGAGGCCGCGGCCGACTCGGGGGCGCCGATACCGCCCCCGGCCCCGATGCGCACCGCCTGGGCGACACCTCCGAGCTCCGCGCGCAGCCCGCGCAGCGCGGGCAGCAGCGCCCACAGGGCCGCCATGTCGGTGTGGTCCCCCGCGTCGCCCACCGCGCAGACGTCGTCGGCCAGCGCGACGCGGGCGCCGGCCTCGGCCTCCTCGGTGGTGAGAAGCCCCTGCGCCACCAACCCGCTCACCAGCGCGGCGGGCGGCGGCTCCAGGAACACCCGGGCGACGTCCGGCCGGGTCACCTTGGCCAGGATCCTGCGGGGCACGTGCACGGTGCCGCCCGGCAGCACCCGGGCACCCGTCAGCCGATGGCGTACGAGGGCGGGTGTCGCCTCGACATGGGTGGATGCCTCGACGAACCGGACGTCCTCGCGGATCAGTACGTCGACCAGTTCTGATTCGGCACGCGGATCGAAGGGGTCGTGTGTGACATTGACTCCGAAGGGCGCCCCGGCCGGGACGCGTGCGCGGATCGCGGCGAGTGCCGGGGCCACGTCCCGGGCGGCGAGTCCCGAGGCGCCGAAGTAGGACAGGAGCCCGGCTCCGGCCATCCGGGTCACCAGGTCGACGGAGGCGACCCCCTGTCGCATCCCGCCGGCGGCGTAGGCGAGGCGGACGCCGTAGTCCTGTCGGAAGGCCTTCGACCCGAGTGACCCGGCGGAGGCGCTGGCGGGGCGTACGGGCGCGGCCGGCCCGGCCCCCGCACGGGCGGGTGCGGGGTGTACGGCCGTGGTCCGGGCGGTGCCGGGGGCGGGCAGGGGGGTCGTCTCCCGGCGGATCCGGTCGACGAGCTTGGTGAGTACCTGCCCCGGGCCGAGCTCGCGCACCCGGAGGTCGCCGTGCCCCATCAGGAGCCGGACGCTGTCGGTCCACCGCACCGGGGAGGCGATCTGGCGGCGCAGGGTGGTGGCCACTTCCCCCGCCTCGTAGGGCCGGGCGTCCACATTGGAGATCACCGGGATCTTCGGCGCGGCAAAGGGGGTGGCATCCAGCAGCCGGCCGAACTCCTCCGCCGCCGAGGCCATGTACCGGCTGTGGAAGGGCGCGCTGACGTTGAGCGGCGCGCACCGCGCGCCGGCCTTCTTCAGCTCGGGCAGTGCCCGTTCGACCGATTTCGCGGGACCGGCGATCACGGTCTGGGTCGGCGCGTTGTAGTTGGCGATGTCGAGGTCGCTGAGGCCGTTGTCCCGCAGGACCTGCTCCACGAGCTCCGCGTCGACGGAGGAGACAGCGGCCATCGTGCCGCCCGTGACCTGCCCCATGAGCCGGCCGCGCTCGGCGACCAGGCGCAGTCCTGTCTCGAAGTCGAACACCCCGGCGGCGAACAGCGCGGAGAACTCGCCGAGGCTGTGCCCGAGGACGAAGTCCGGCAGCCGCCCGCCCTCGCCCATGGCCGCCAGCCAGTTGAGGGAGTTGACCACGTAGAGGGCCGGCTGGGTGTAGCGGGTGTCCCGCAGGTTGCGGCCGGGGTCCAGGAGGCACAGTTCACGGACCGAGTAGCCGAGGACGGAGTCGGCGCGGTCGACAAGGCCGGGGAAGCGGTCGAAGACCTCCCGGCCCATGCCCTTGGCCTGCGCACCCTGCCCGGGGAAGACGTGGACGTCGAGCGTGGGTAGGGCGGCGGGCGGGCGGGTCGGCGCCACTGCGGGAGCGCTCACGGGGTTCACCTCGATTCTTGCGGGGGTGGCGGCGAGGCGGGGGCGCGCGTCGAGGACGGCCCGGTACAGCACCTCGTCCCGGGCGTACGGGGACAGCAGGGGCAGCACTCGGGACCGGCTGCCCTCCGGCAGTGCGGCCCGCACCAGGTTGGCCATGGACCCGGAGGGGCCGAGGTCGAGGAAGAGCAGGTCGTCCCGCTCCAGCAGCGGCCCCGTGGCCCGGGTCAGGTCGAAGGGTTCGCGGAGCACCTGCCACAGGTGCGCCGGGTCCGGAATCCGCACGGCCGCGCCGGTGGTGCCGGAGATCAGCGGCATCGTCGCCGGTCTCATGGTCAGGTTGCCGATCAGTTCCTTGAACACGCCCTCGACCGGGTCGATCAGGGGCGAGTGGAAGGGAAACTCGACCGGCAGCCGCTGACAGAGCGTCCCGGTGGCCTCGAGGTGGCGCTCGATCCGGTCCAGGACCCCGGCGGTGCCGGCCAGGACGAAGTTCTCCGGCGAGTTGACGGCGGCGACGTGCGCCTCGGTGAGGACGGGGTCGCGGTCGGCGAGTCCCGCGTCGGCCAGGACCGCGAGCATCCCCCCGCGGGGGCACTCGGCCTCGAACACCTCCACCTGGCGCAGCAGGGAGCGCAGGCACGCGTCGGGGTCGACCGCCCCCGCGACCGCCGCCGCCGCGACCTCGCCCAGGCTGGCTCCAAGCACCGCGCCGGGTTCGAACCCATGGGCCCGGAGCATCCGCGCCAACGCGTACTCGACCATGAAGATGGCCGGCTGGGTCAGGGCGAACCGTGTCATCGGGTGCTCGGGGCCGCGGCCGGCTCCGTGGATCGCGTCGATCACCGAGTCGCCGCGCACCTCGCGGACGGTCGCGTCCAGGGAGTCGAGGGCCTCCCGGAAGGCGGCGTCGGCGCCGTAGAGCCACTTGCCCATGCCGTGGTACTGCGAGCCCTGCCCCGCGAACAGGAAGACGGGCGTGAGCATCAGGAGGCACGCAGCCAGGTCACGAACACCTTGTGCTGCGTGGGAAGCTGGCTCACGGACTCCACCGTGAAGCCCGCCTCCTCGATGGCGCGCCGCATGGCGGGCTCGTCCAGGCCGGTGGTGCCCTCGTCGCAGGCCAGAGCCTGGAACATGGCCCGCCAGCCGTCGATGTCGTTCTCGACCAGCGGCTCCACGACGAGCAGCCGAGCGTCCGCGGAGCTGTCGGCCATGGCGGTGGCGACGGTGCGCAGGATCCGCACACAGTTCTCGTACGTCCAGTCGTGCAGCACGTTCTTCAGCAGGTAGCGGTCGGCGCCGGCGGGTACCTCGACGAAGAAGTCGCTCGGGGTGAAGTCGATGCGGTCCAGGACGCTCTTCTGCGCGATCCGCTCCATGGCCGTGCGCCCTCTGGCACACACGTCGGCCCGGTCGGCCACGGTGCCTCGCAGGCCCGGGTGGGCGGCCAGCAGCCCGGGCAGCAGGCCCCCGCTGCCGCCGCCGACGTCGACGACGGACTTTACTTCGCCGAAGTCGTGCACGCCCAGCAGGCACTGGGCCACCGGCGTGGCCAGGTCGACCATGCCCTTGTCGAACAGGTCCGCCGCGTCGGGGTGGTTTCCGAGGTAATCGTACAGGGATTCCCCGAACACCTCCTTGAAGCCCGACTTGCCGGTCTTGACGGTGTGCATCAGGCCGGCGAAGGCGTCGTCGTACAGCTCGGCGGCCAGGATGGCGAAGTGGCGCTGGGTGAAGGGATGATCCGCGCGCAGCGGCGCGTAGGCCTCGGCCAGCCGGAACTTCTCCCCGTCCCGCTCCAGGACTCCCGGCACTGTGAGCATCTGGAGCAGGCGGTGGAGGATCTCGGGGTCGGTCCCGGTACGTTCGGCGAGTTCCGCCGAGGACATCGAGCCGCCGTCGAGGATGTCGGCTATCTCCAGGCGGGTGGCGACCGCGAGGGCCCGGGCGAACCATCCGCTGACTGCGAGCTTGAGGATTTCCATGGGAGGCCTCTTTCGGTTCCGTCAGACGAGCCGGCGCAGCCGGTCGGCAAGGGCGGCAGGGGTGGGGGTCTCGAACACGTCGGTCAGCGCGAGCCGGACTCCGGTGATGTCCTTGATCCGCTGGGCGAGGGAGACGGCCAGCAGCGAGTGCCCGCCGTTGGCGAAGAAGTGCGCGCCGGCGTCGAGGTCGGAGCGGTCCAGCAGTTCGGCGAACAGGCCGATGACGGTGGCCGTCAGATCGTCACCCGCCGTGTCACCGGCTTCCCGGCGGCCGACGGCGGGGCCGGAGAATCCGGCGGCCTGTTCTGCGAGAGCCAGGTGGTCGACCTTGTCGCTGCCGGTACGGGGGAACGCGTCCACGGCGATGAAGCGGTGCGGGACGACGGAGCGCGGGAGCTGCCCGTGAGCGTGGTCCCACAGTTCGTCCACGGCCTCGGGGCGGCCGGGGACCCGGACGAAGGCGGCCAGGTAGCCGTCCGCTCCGGGGTCCCCGACGACCACGACGGCCGCCGCCTCGACGTCGGGATGGCCGAGCAGCACCGCTTCGATCTCGGCCGGTTCGATCCGGTTGCCGCGCAGCTTGACCTGCCGGTCCATCCGGCCGAACAGGTCGATCCTGCCGTCCGGCCGCCAGCGGGCCACATCTCCGGAACGGTGGAAGCGCCCGTACTCCGCGTTCTCCCCGAACCGCTCCGCGGTCAGTTCGGGCCGCTCATGGTAGCCGGAGGCGACGCCGACGCCCGCGACGCACAGTTCTCCGCGGAGGCCGACCGGCAGCGGCCTGCCGTGCCGGTCGGCGATGAAGATCCGGGTGTTGGCGACGGGTGCGCCGATGTCCACCCGCCCGCCGTGGCCGAACGGCACGGCTCCGGCGGTCGCCCAGATCGTGCTCTCGGTGGGGCCGTAGACGTTCCACAGTTCGGCGCCCGCGTCGAGCAGCCGGGTGGCCAGTTCGGCGGGCAGGGGTTCACCTCCGGTGAGGATGACGCGTCCGGCAGTGGCGTCGGCCGCCTCTCGGGCAACGAGCCGCCACGTGGTGGGAGTCGCCTGGAGCAGGCCGATGTCGTGGGCGGTGACGGCGGCCGCCAGCAGGGCACCGTCCGTACGTGCCTCGTCCGGGAGCACCACCGTGTGGCCGCCGTGCAGCAGCGGCATCATCAGTTCGAGTGCGGAGGTGTCGAAGCTGTAGGTGCTGAGCCAGCCCGTGGGGCGCGTGGATTCGGCCACGCCGAACCGTTCGGCGTAGTCGACGATGTGATTGACGAGGCTGCCGTGCCGGATCGGGATGCCTTTGGGCCTGCCGGTCGAGCCGGAGGTGTGAATCACGTACGCGAGCGCGTCCGGGTCAGTTTTCACCGCCTCGTCCTCGTCCACCGGGACCTGGGGCACGTCGTCCCAGGCGGTGGCGGGCAGGGCGACGTGGCCGTCCGGTGCGGTGATCCCCGCGCCCACGACGACGACCCGGGCTCGGGTGTCGTCGAGCTGGTAGGTAAGCCGCTCCTCGGGGTGGTTGGGGTCCAGCGGCAGGTAGGCCGCGCCCGCGAGCCAGGTGCCGAACACCGAGGCGGCCAGCGCGGCGCCGCGCGGCAGGAGGAGTGCGACGACGTCTCCGGGTCGCACGCCGGCGTCGGTCAGCCGGGCGGCGGTGTCGACGGCGGCGGACCACAGGGCGCCGTACGTGGCCGTGCGGTCCCCCTCGCGTACGGCCACAGCCGCAGGGTCCGCAGCGGCGCGGCGGGCGAAACCGGTGAGCACCGACGGCAGTTCGATCGCACGGGCCGTGGCGTTCGCCGCGTCGATGACCTCGTGGTCCCGGGCCGACCAGGACGGCAGGGAGGCGATCGGAGTGTCCACCCCGGCGCCCAGGGCCACCAGGAGGGCGTCGTAGCGCCGGACCATCAGCTCGACGTCCGGGCGGTCCAGCACCCCGGTGTAGAACGCGGCGCGGACGGTGGCGGTGTCCCGGCTTGCCGAGACGAAGAACTCGAGGTCGAACTGGCTGAAGCCGTTTTCGACGACGAGGAGCTCCGCCTCGGCGCCAGCCAGGTCGAAGGTCCGCTGGTCCTCGGTGAAGGGAACGTAGTTGAACACATGCTTGAACAGCGCGCTGCGCCAGCCGGAGCCACCGCGTTCGACCATGTCGAGGACGTCGTCCGTCGGTACGTCCTTGTGCGCCATCGCCTCCATGAACGTCCGCCGGGTCAGGGCTGTGAGGTCGCGGAAGGTCGCGTCACGGTCCAGGAGCAGGCGCAGGACGACCAGGTTGCTGTGGTAGCCGACCGCGTCCACCGCCTCGCGGGGGCGGGTGTTGACCGGCGAGCCGATGGTGAGGTCGGGTCCGGCGCCGTGTGCGGCGAGCAGGACCGCGTAGGCGGTGAGGAGGACGACGGACTCAGGTGCCCGGAGCTCGCGCTGGAGGCGCCGGACGACCGCGTGGGCCTCGGGCGACAGGACGTGGGTGACGTCGTCGCCCCGCAGGGTGGTGACGGGCTGCTCGCGCTGTTCGCAGAGGAGTTCCAGTCCTGAGGAGCGGAAGCCGGCCATGCGCTCTTGCCAGTAGCCGCGGCTCTCGGTGGACGGTGCGGGCTCGCGCAGGGCGGGCACCTCGACGGGTCGGGGCCGCCCGCCCTGAAGCACCGCCTCGTAGAGCGTGACGAACTCGACGCGCAGGATCACTGTCGACTGCACGTCCGACACGGCGTGGTGGAGCGCCAGGCACAGGACGTCGGTGTCCCGGCCGTGCAGCAGCAGGGCCCGTACCAGGGGACTGCCGTCGGGGGTGAACGGCCTGGCCACGAAGGCCGTCAGCAGGGCCTGTTCGTCCTGCTCGCCGCCGTGGTGTTCCGCCTCCTCCAGATCGACGGCCACGGACGGTGCGACGGTCCTGGTCAGCTCGGCGCCCTCGCGGTGGTAGACCGTGCGCAGCACCTCGAAGCGTTCTGTCAGGAGTCTCACGGCGTGCGCGGCGGCGGCGGTGTCGAGGCGGCCCCGCACGCGCACCGCCAGCGACAGGTTGTTGGCACCGCTGCCGGGGACCAGCTCGTCGAGGAGCCACAAGGTGGTCTCCTTGCGGCTGGGCCGTACGTGCCCTGTGGGCAGAGCCGGTCCGTCCTGGGCCGTGGTGGCGGGGAGTTCCGGGCTCACGCGCTCTCCCCGGGCCGGGCGGCCAGGACGCCGGCCACCATCTCGGCGATGGCGGGGGTACGCAGCAGGTCTCTGTGCTCGACCTCGAAGCGCCGCTCATCGGCGACCTCGATGGGGGCGACGCCGGGTGTGGTGCGCATCCTGTTCAGTCCGCTGCTCTCGCTGGCGGAGGTGACGACCAGGGCGCCCTGCCAGCCGGGTCGCGGATCGAGACCGGCGGCCGTGGCGAGGTAGGACATGAACGAGCCGACAAGCTGGACGAGTTCGCCGGCGTAGTCCTCGTCGAGCCCTGCCCTCCGCAGGGCCTCCGCGCCGATCGGGCGGAAGGCCGCGTACAGCCCTGCGGCGAAGTCGCCCGGAACGATGTCGGACCGCGCGGCGAGCTTCTCCGCGGCGCCGGACAGCTCGGCTATCTCCTCGGTCGTCAGGACGGTGGTCATGTTGCCGATGACCCGGCCGAACTGAAGGTGCACGGTGGGCACGTCGACCAGCTCGGGATCGAACAGCACTACTCGGGGGACGGCGTCCTGCCGGGCGCCGACCCTCTCGGCGAGCGCGCCGGCGAAGACGGAGCCGGCGCAGTAGCCGAGCACGGCACGGACGTTGCGCCCGGAGGCCGCCACCTCCAGGAGCCAGGGCTCCAGATAGGTGTCGTCCAGGGCGTCGGTCTGCGGGTCGCGGACCGGGGCGACCGTCTGCCACAGGGCGCAGTCCAGATTCAGCGCCGGAGCCAGATCGGCGAATCCGCCCTCGTTCCGCCCCGTGACCGGGAAATCTGCGGCGAGCACGATATCCGTACCGGTGTCCGATCCTGCGTCCGAAACGATATTCCATACGGCGGGACTGGGCATTAAGGATCCCCCGAAAGTCAAAAGTTAATCGATTTATTTCGCGACCATCTCCGGCCAGACCAGGCCAGATACTAGGGTCAGCCAATCGGCGCTGTCTACAAAGGAAGGATCATGGCTCGCGTCCCGCCGGGCCGGAGAAACCCCGGGCGAAGCGGCATTCACACCAAAAGATTTCGGACACCGAAGACAAAATTTCCGCCACCAGCCATCGTCCGGCCGACCGCATTTGCAGGAAGTTTCCCGGGGGAAACGCCCCCTCGCGTCGGCGGGAGCTTCTCCTGAAAGCCTTCCAAAGCTTTGGAGAGAAACTCCGGAATGTCCCGGTATGCCGTGTGACGGCCCCCATACGATCCACCTGCTTCCACTTGCACCGCGAACCGCAGGGACCGGAGGTGCGGGAGCGCCTGCCACCGACACAGGCAGTCGCGAGCCTGCCGACTCCTACGGCCGCGGCACCGCCGAGCCGCCGGACCGAGCGGGGGAAAAACGCCGGGGCCGTGCCCAGAAGGCCCCCGTACACCGGAGGGCGTGGCGGCACTTCGCGGACACGGCCAAGCCGGTCACCCGGGAGCTGCCGCCGGGGCAACCAGGGCCCGCCGTCAGGAGACGGCCACGTTCGACGAAACCAGGACCACATCGAGCGAAACGATGTAGTCGCTCACCTGATCCAAAAACCGCTGGGCTCCTCCGCATCACATCGGTATGAGGAGGAGGCGACAACCCACTCCAGCACGATGCACCCCAGCAGAGGTGATTTGAGAGTCCTGGCGGTCGGCGTCCTCACACAGCTCGGCTTTCGCGGAGGTCCCGCCGAGATGACCGTTGCGGAGTCGTCCCGCTCGCGGAGGCGGCGATGGAGGCACCGTCGCGTCCTGTGGAGCGAACCAATAAGCTGATCGCCGTCACCGCGTACGGGGGGAATCCGCCCCGCGGTCACAGTGAGCGGACCTGTCGGGCACTCCATAAGGGCTTGCAGATCATTAACACGTCGTCTTGATCTTGTTGTGGGGCTCGCCGGTTTGGGTGAGGACCCGGGCTTGGAGGTCTGCGAGGGCGACGGGTGGCGTCGTTGCGGGTGGGATGCCGATGCCGTGCGCCTCGAATAGTTTCCTGTTCTTCAGGAGCGTGCGGTGCATCGCGGTGCGGCTGCTGCCGAACAGTACGGCCAAGGGCTCCGCGGCTAGGGCAACCCGCAGATGAAGCACGGTGGCCAGGACCTGCTCGGAGACGGTGAGCCGGGGCGGGCGGCCGCGCCGGGCATCACCGTCAAGGGGCAGTCGGTCGCTGTCCTCGCGTTCCATGCCCACGATACGTGTGGTGAAGGAGGTGCTGACGAAGAGCAGCTTGCGAGCCGACCCGGGTGCGGTCGTCCAGCCTGGCGCCCAACTCCTGCCCGTACGCGTGGCAGTAAGCCTTGACGAAGCAAAACGCCGCCGCTCAGAACGCACTGCAATGAGAATCTGCAGGCAGGGAACGAGTAAAGAGTGAGAATCCGACGGGTTCAAGGCGACAGGACATCAGCCGGTCTCGGATTCGTGGCCAGTCGGCCGTTGAGGAATCTCGGTCGCGAGATTTGGCCACAGGATCTGAGATCCCGCAGGAGGCTGCAGGATCCCGCGGTCGGTGTCGGGAACCGCCGCCGTGATCTGCCGCTTCTTGCGCTGCCTCAGGGCGTGTCGGACATCGGATCCTCGTGTCACTTCCTCGGCGGTCTGTCCTGATCGGAGCAGACCGCCGGGCTTGTGATCTGGGCTTCCGCTCACCTTCCGAGTCAGCAGTCCGCAAATCTTCCACCTGTGCGGTTGCCAGATGGTCAGGGGACGAGCACGATGTCGGGTCGGCAGTGCCGGCGCGCGTCTACGCCGTCGGCGAGGGTCTGGATGCGGGCTGCCGGAGCGGAACTCGCGTGGACAAGCCTTCGGGTGTGTGACCCGCTCGATCGCGCTGTGCTGCCGATGAGCTGCACCGGCCCCCGGTCAGGCGGGCGGGTCAGCGCAGTCCGGCGAAGAGATCGTTCTCAGGTACGGCCGCGCCGGTGGCGTCCTTGACACGTACGAAGGTCTCCATGCCCATCAACTCGCCGAACCTCTCTTCGCCCATCTTGAGGAAGAAGATGTTCTCGCCCTGACTGGCGTGCGCGGCCAGCGCATCGAACTTCTGACCGCTGAATGCGGTGGTGTCCACCCATGTGGTGACCTCATCGTCGGGGAGGCCGATCTCCGCCATCGCGGCGGCCTCAGCAGGATTCGGTTCCGGCATGTCCTCCTGAAACTCGCGCAGGGTCTCCCCGAACCGCCGCATCATCGAGCGGGGCATCGTCGTCCAGTACACCTTCGGTGTCAGCGCGGTCATCTCCAGCGCCGCCATCGTGATGCGGTGGGCCTGGATGTGGTCGGGGTGGCCGTAGAAGCCGTTCTCGTCGTAGGTGACGACCACATCGGGTCGGTAGTGCCGCATGAGCTGCGCAAGTCGGGCGGCGCCTTCCTCCACGGGGGTATGCCAGAAGGATCCAGGGGCGTCGTTGCTCGGCCAGCCCATCATCCCGGAGTCGGCATAGTCCAGCATCTCCAGATCGCTGACCTTCAAGACGTCACAACTCGCCTTGAGTTCTTGACGACGCATGAAAGCGACGGCCGCCGGATCGTGCCCGGGATCGCCCGGCTTGACACCCCCCGTCCCGTCACCGCAACCGCCGTCGGTACACGTCACGAGAACCGTGCGAATGCCTTCCGCCGCGTACCGCGCGAGGACCCCTCCGGTTCCGGTGGCCTCGTCGTCGGGGTGGGCGTGTACCGCCATGAGCGTCAAGGGCCGGTCATTCATGAAGCAGTCCTCCTGCAGAAATACGTCTTGGTCCGAGTGCGCGGCGGGCGTACCGCGATGCGGGGCCCGGATCCTGGTGGGGCGGAGGACCTTGTGGTCTCCGTGTTCCCCGCCCGATGTAACCGTGCCGGCCGGACCGACTGTTCCCACCGCGGCCGCTTGGTGAGCGTTTGCCCATACTTTTTCCGGTACGCGGCTCATTCCTATGTCACACTTCGAGAGCCTTGATCCGGTAGCAGATGAACCGACCGGAGGCCCGGGTGTCCGTCTCATCCGCTTCCGTATGTCGAAGTTCGTCTGCCTGTCCGACGCCGACGGCCTGGCGGAAGGCCCCGGCTCGACCGCAGGCCGACCGGGTAGCCGGCCAAAGTCGAACTGCGCGACGTGTTCAGTGCAAATCCCTACGTCAACCGCACAAAAACCCCCTGGGAATAACTTCCGCATGACTTCCCGAACCACGGCACCGACAACCTCGCCCAGCGGATTACGGGCGGGACCACATCAACCCGGGGAAATCCACTAGGACTTGAAGGGAATGACGCTACTTCACACGCCCACTCAGGTCACCAGGCCCTGGCGGTAGGCGTAGGCGACTGCTTGGACGCGGTCGCGGAGGCCGAGTTCGGCGAGGATGCGTGACACGAAGGTCTTGACGGTCTCCGGGCTGATCACGAGGGGCTGCGGCGACCTCGCGGAAAAGCCGTTCGTGATGAGGCGGAGGACCTCCAGATCTCGGGGGGCAGCGGGATGTCGTGCGGGGTGGCACCGGGCGACCGGGGCGGGTGGATCAACCATCAGTCGTGCGATCTGGTCGACATCTGGGTGGCGGCGCAGGGTCGTATCCTGCGCCCTCAATGCGACTGGTACGAGCCGGGAGAGTCGTCCCGTGGCGGACCGCACGTACGCCGGCCGACCTTCAGCGAGGTCTTGCCGCCCGTCGCAGAGCCGCAAGTAGTTCCCGATTGCTCACTCCTTTGAGTACGTACTCGGAAACACCGGCGCTCATCATCTGCTCGACGGAGGCTTTGTCATCATAAGCGGAGAATGCCACGACGCGGCTGGCCGGTGAACACGATGCGATATCTCTGGCAACGGAGTGGCCGCTGCCGGGGAAACGGACATCCAGGACCACCAGGTCCGGCCGATGCCGGGATACGAGTTGAAGCGCCTGCTCGCCGTTGCACGCGGTGCCCACAACCTCCAGATCGGGCTGTGCTTGAACGACCTCGCACAGAGACTCCAGGAGCATTACGTTGTCGTCACACAGGACCACGCTGAACGGTGAGCCGTGGGAGCCGTCCGGTGTTGCCGCGGTCATGGCGCATCCTCCGTCGGTGCGGAGGCCGGAAGCGGGAGTGGGTTCGGCACCCAGAACTCAACTGTCGTCCCCGTTCCGGGGCGGCTGTGCATGGACCACCATCCTCCTGCCGTCTCGGCTCTCTCCCGCATCTCGATGACCCCGAAGTGATCGCGGGTGCCGTTCCGAGGCATCGGTGCACCGGTCCCGTCGTCCACCACTCGCGTCACAATGCCCACGTCAGCCGACCTGACACTGACGTCGACTCTGCTCCCACGTGCGTGCTTGTGCACGTTCAGCAATGCTTCTTGGACGATACGGAAGATGGTGATGGCCGTCTCACGCGTGGGCTCATAATCCAACTCATGTTCGAACGAGTAGGCCATCCCCCAGGAGGAGCCCACGACGTCGTCCAAGTGGCTGGAAAGCCCGTCGGCCAGGCCATGCCTGTCGATACCGGGCGGATGCAGCCGGAAGGTCAGGCTGCGGAGGCGACCGATCGCTTCGCGCACCGATGCGTCGAGACGCTGAAGTTCAGCGGCGTGCGGCTCCGGCACCCGGTCCGCCAGCAGTTCCAGCCGCATTCCGACAGCGACCATCGCCTGGATGGAGTCGTCGTGGACGTCCCACGCGATGCGGCGTCGTTCCGTCTCCTGCGCCTGGACCAGGTGATCGAACAACCGCCGCCGCTCGCTGAGGGCGTGCTGGGCGGCCCGTCGTTCGGACATGTCGCGGGTGACCTTGCCGAATCCCTGCAGTACGCCTTTGGCGTCCCACAAGGCGGTGATGACCACGTTCGCCCAGAACCGGGAGCCGTCCTTGCGGACGCGCCAGCCCTCGTCCTCCAGTCTGCCATCGGCCACGGCGGTCTCCAGCTCCCACTGCGGCTTGCCCGACGACTGGTCCTCAGGCGGGTAGAAAACCGAGAAGTGCTGTCCAAGGATGTCTTCGGCGCTGTACCCCTTGATCCGCTCCGCCCCCGCGTTCCAACTGATGATGTAGCCCTGCGGGTCGAGCATGAAGATGCCGTAGTCCAGCACCCCCTGGACCAGCAGGGTGAAGGCTGCTTCCGACAACGGAGCCGCCTGCTTCCGTACGCCCATATTCTGTTGCGGCTCCCGCGTCACGTGAGGAGCCCTTCACGTCGCGCGATCGTCACGGCTTCCAGCTGGGAACGCGCTCCCAGTTTTTCCAGCACCCGCTGGACATGATTGCGCCCGGTGTTGAGAGCGACCCCCAACTGATCGCTGATCTCCGCGGTGGTGCGACCTTCCCCCAGTAGATGAAGAGCTTCCCGTTCGCGCGGAGTCAGGTTCGCCCCCAGCCCCGG
This sequence comes from Streptomyces sp. NPDC002911, assembly GCF_053591835.1. Classification (NCBI taxonomy): domain Bacteria; kingdom Bacillati; phylum Actinomycetota; class Actinomycetes; order Kitasatosporales; family Streptomycetaceae; genus Streptomyces; species Streptomyces sp. NPDC002911. The sequence goes on from NZ_JBSFUO010000003.1 coordinate 88,868, forward strand.
TGCCCTGCTGGTCAGCCGCGCCAGCACGTCGCCCAGGAAATCCTCGCTGAACACCACCTCGCCCGCTGCCACCCGACGGACGGCGTCCTCCAGTTCGCGCAGCCCGCGGGCCTTGAGGATCAGCCCGGCTCCGCCCGTATCCGCGACGCGCGCAGCCACCGACCCGCTGCCCTCGCCCGCCAGGATGAGTACGCGCACGTCCGGCACGAGTACCAGCAGATCGGCAATGGCGCTGACTGCGTCACCGTCCGGCAGACGGCGGTCCATCAGTACGACATCCGGCGCATGACGCCGAGTGGCGGCCAGGGCCGAGGCCACCGACGCCGCGCGCCCCACGATCTGCAGATCGGGCGAGCGCTCCAGTGCGAGGCAAATCGCCTCGGCCACCATGTCGTGGTCCTCGACCAACAGAATTCTGACCGGTCGACTGGGTGGGGAAGAGGAAGGCATTGGCGCATCCTTGCAGGTGGCGGACCGCACGATCATGCCAGAAGGCCCGGGAGCGGTGACTCAGCAGTTGCCGCTGCCTCTTTGCCACGGCGAGGTGTCACCGTGTCCGAAGCACAGCGAGCCGGCTGCGCGTTCGTGTGCGTGTCCCTCTCGGTGAACATGTCGTCCGCCCCGATCAGGGCGAGCAGTCGCGCCAACTGCGTTCCGACCCCTTCCACGACGAGATCCACGCCTGCCCGAAGGACGGACGTCCGTGCCCTGAGCAGGGCGCCGAGTCCGGCGCAGTCACAGAAGGAGATACCCGTCAGGTCGAGGCAGAGACTCGTCGGCTGCTTCGCCAGGCAAGCCGTAACCGCCTCCAGGACGTTCGGGCCGGTGTCCAGGTCGAGTTCGCCGGCGAGCGTCACCCGCGCGACACCCTCATCAACCACGGCATGCGATGTGAACGGGTAAACGGTCACAGCGTCCCGCACCTCTCCGTGCTCACGTGCGGCGCGTATCCGCGCAGCGCCGTCCCGCGGGCCCTTCCAGCGAAGAGCCTCCCTGTTGTCAGCTGCCGCATCACTACCTCATAGTGCGAACGCATCAGTGCTTATCTAGTGAATCTGCACTAGATGCGAAAGTCAACATGCGCCGACGGATGCTGACCGCAGGGCCGGCTCAGGCAAGACCGGAGGTTCCTTCCAGTGCCCTTCAGGCCCGCCTATACACCGGCGCGGACAGTAGACGCGTTCGACAGCCGGTCGACGCCGCCCACCCGGCGAACGCCCCACTCGGGAAACTCGGCTTCGCCCCTGCCGCCTCAGTTGGCCAGTTACCCATGACGCCCGCGGTGATTGCGGCCTGCTGGGGCCACGCCGCCCGCAGCCGTCAGTCCGGATGGCCTCGTAGCCCTCCGGCATCCGCACGCTGCCGCGCTGCCGGTCGTGCAGGTGGCCGTGCGCGTCGAGGCTCTCGATGCGCACCTCGACGGGCATCCCCCGGGAGGCGACGCGGATCGGCTTCAGCCCCAGCAGGCGGCGCGCAGTTCGGTGACGACGGTGCGGATGAGCGGGCGTGAAATGCGTACGGGGTACAGGTGGCGCGCAGCCCGGTGTGCCCGGTGGTGGCGACGAAGCCGGTGGCGCCGCGATCCCGGCCGACGGACGCGTCGGTGGCGAGGACGATCGGTCCGGCCGCGGCCTTGACCTTGTCACTGACCTGCACGCCGCGGTGCGTGTGGGTGCCGCAGGGGCGGGGGCGCATGTGCGAGCGGGGAGCGGCGGCCCACGACGGGTTCTCCCGGTTCGGGGAGTCGACGGACGGAAGAGCGACGAGTGGTAGCGCTGCTACAGGCCCAGGGGATACGGGTGCGGCACTGATCCTGGGCGCCGGATCAACCCAGCTTTCGGCCGCTCCAGGCGCCGGCCGAGGGCGGCGCGAGCGGGCGCTGGTCGAGTCCGTCCTCCGGAGCTGGTGCGCTGAGCCCTTGCCCGGCCGTGCTGAACCAGGCTGAGCTCTCGTGATTCCTGGGGAGCTCGAGAACAGTGATAACCCCGGTTATCAGACCAACTCGAAGGCGGCTCAAGCCACCGCTGTAAAGTTCTGACACCTGCCCGCCGACCGAAGCCCAAGGGACCCGACCGGCCCGCACGCACGAGACGAGAAGAAGGTCTGCATAAAAAAGGGGGCGGGGCTCATGACCAATGCGCGTGAAGCGACATCGCTCATCGTGCCCGAGGAGCCGGCCTGGCGGATCACATACGCCGAGATTGCCTCCCTCGCACAGGTAAAGCGGCCCGTTCCCACCACCTGGAGCCGTCGGCACCCGGACTTCCCGGCGCCGATCGCCCACGAGGACGGCCGCCCCCTGTTCGACGCCCGCTCCGTCGTCGACTGGCTGGCGGAGACGGGCCGCGGCAACGCGGACCCCCGCCACCTGCGCGCCGAGCTCGCCCTGCACACCCTCGCCGCCTGGCGGACTCCCGCCCTTCCTGCGTTCGTCCTCGTGGGCGCACTGACAGCCCTGATCTGCCTGCGTCAGCAGTACGACGCTCCGGTCGCCGGCCAGGGTTGGGAATCTCTGGTAGCCAAGGCAGCCGAACTGGACCCCGAGGACCAGTTCCTCCTTACCGAGCTGCGCGCCGTACCCGCCCCGAACCCCACCGGTCCGGCCCTCGCCGCGCTCGCAGACGAACTGACCGAGGCCGCCTACACACCGGCCGAGGCCTTCGACTGGGTCCTGGAAGCACGGCGGCGCCTCGGCTCCCACGATCTGGCTGTCGACGAACCCGCCCCTTCGGTCGTCCGGGCCCTCGCCGCTGTGTCCGGCATCGACTCCCTCCGCGAGGAGTCCGTCGTCGCCACCCCGCACGCCCGTGCCGGCGACCTCCTCGCCGCCCTGCACGACCGGGCCTCCGAAGAATCCGGCCACACCTACCTCGCCGCCGACCCCGACCCGGCCCGCGTCCGGCTCGTGCGCCGCCGCATGCTCGTACGCGGGGTGTACGAGTTCCACCTCGACGTCATTGAGGGCGCGGACCTGTCGGCCTCCGTCGACGAGTGGGGGTACCCGGACCTACTGCTCTGCGCCATCCCGTACGAGGCTGCGGAAACCCGCCGGCCGGAGGCCGTCCTCGAGCAGGTACAGGCGCTCACCGACTACCTCGAATCCGGCTCCACCGCCGTCGTCCTCGGACCGGCCGACGTCCTCGTACGTCCGCTGCCCCGGCACGGCGAAGCCGACCGGCTGCGTCGCTCCTTTCTCGACACGGGCCTGCTGAAGGCCGTGATCAGTCTGCCCGACGGCGCCATGCCGTACCGCCCCGGCTACCGCACCGCGGTGTGGGTCCTGTCCCGCACCCCGCAGGAGAAGCGCGCCGGCCGAGTCCTGCTCGCCGACCTGTCCGCGCGGCCGCTCACCGAGACGGTGCTCGACACGCTCGCCGGAGACATCGCCATCTGGCGCGCGTCCGGCTGGCGCGGCGACCGGCGGCACGAGCCCCGCCACGGCGTGATCGTCCCCGCGAAGGAACTCGACGACCGGCCGGGCACCGCCTTCACCGCGAGCCGGCGCCCCGCCGAGGCCCGCTACGCCCGCGCCGTCCTCGAACGCCCTGCCCTCATCGGCGACCTCGAGCAGCGCCTGGCGGACCTCCAGGAGCAGTCCCGCCTCCACGCCGACCTGCGCGCCGCGATGCGTATCCAGGCCGTGCTGCGCCCCGAGGACCAGCCGATGCGGCGCACCACGGTCCGCCACCTCCTCGAGGAGCGCCGCCTGCGCCGCCGTCCCGGCCACCGCATCGCACCCGAGCACCTCACGGCCGACGGGCACTACGCGGTGCTCGGCCCGGACGAGGTCCTCGGCACCGCCCGGCTCGGCAGCCGTCGGATCGACCGCGGTTTACTCCTCACGGCGTACGAGCACGCCCAGTTCACCGAGCCCGGCGACGTCGTCGTCACCACCAGCCCGCGCTTCGGCGTCCACGTCGACACCGGCGGCCTGTCGGTGGTCGCGGCCCCGGCCCGCATACTGCGCGTCCGCCCGGACGCCGACCCGCCGGTTCGGCCGCGGGTGCTGGCGGCGCTGCTACAGGCGGCGGCCGCCGAGTACGCGCGTACCAGCGGCGCCGTACGGGCCTCCCGCAGCATCGAGGACCTGAGTATCCCGGACCTCGCGCGCGAGGAGGCTGAGCGGTACGACGCCGCGCTCACCGAAATCGAGAGCCGGACGGCGCTGCTGCGGGAGCAGTCCGCCGCCCTCGACGACCTGACCCGCATCACGGCTGCCGGGCTCGCCGACGGCACTCTGACCATCCAGAACCTGCCCGGTCTTCCGGGAACCGACGACTGAAGGAGACGGTCTGCCCGATGGCTACCGCTGCGAAAAAGCCCACCGCCCAGGCGGAGCTGTTCAGCGCCTCCACCGCCAAGGAGATCCAGGCGATCCTGTGGAAGGCCGCGGACAAGCTGCGCGGCTCCATCGACGCCGCGCAGTACAAGGAGTTCGTTCTCGGCCTGATCTTCCTGAAGTACGTCTCCGACGCCTTCGACGAGCGCCGGAGTGAACTGGCCACGGAGCTGGCCGACGACGGCATCACCGAGCAAAGGATGGATGACTTCCTGGAGGACCGCGACGAATACACCGGCGCGCACGTCTTCTGGGTCCCGGAGACCGCCCGCTGGTCGTGGATCGCGGCGAACGCCAAGAGCCAGGGCGTCGGCAGGCTTCTCGACGAGGCGATGGACGCGGTGATGGCGGAGAACGTCTCACTGAAGGGCGTCCTCCCAAAAATCTTCAACCAGGACCGCATCGACCAGAAGCGCCTGGCCGAGCTGGTCGACCTCATCAGCGACGCGCGTTTCGGCGGTAGCGAGGGCAAGCCGGCGCAGGACGTGCTGGGCGAGGTGTACGAGTACTTCCTCGGCAACTTCGCGCGTGCAGAGGGCAAGCGGGGCGGCGAGTTCTACACGCCCCGGTCCGTCGTCCAGCTGATCGTGGAGATCCTGGAGCCGTACGAGGGGCGGGTGTACGACCCGGCATGCGGCTCGGGCGGCATGTTCGTCCAGGCGGCAAAGTTCATCGAGGCCCATCGGGGGCGCGGCCATAAGGCCGACCTCTCGGTCTACGGTCAGGAACTCAACGAGCGCACCTGGCGCCTGGCCAAGATGAACCTTGCCATCCACGGCATCGACGCCAACCTAGCCACCCGCTGGGGCGACACCTTCGCCGAGGACAAGCACCCGGACCTCAAGGCCGACTTCGTGGTGGCCAACCCGCCGTTCAACATCAAGGACTGGGCGCGGGACGAAAGTGACGCACGTTGGAAGTTCGGTGTCCCACCGAAGAACAACGCCAACTACGCCTGGCTACAGCACATGGTCTCCAAACTGGGTGAGCGGGGCACGGCCGGCATCGTCCTGGCGAACGGTTCGATGAGCTCCCAGTCGAGCGGTGAAGGTGACATCCGCCAGGCGATGGTGGAGGCGGACCTGGTGGCGTGCATGGTTGCGCTGCCGTCCCAGCTGTTCCGTACGACGCAGATCCCGGCGTGCCTGTGGTTCCTGGCAAAGGACAAGTCCCCGCAGGGAGCGAAGGGGCTGGAGGACCGGCGCGGCGAGATCCTCTTCATCGATGCCCGCAACATGGGTGAGATGGCCGACCGCACCGAGCGCATCCTGACGGAGGCCGATCTCGCCAAGATCGCCGGAACGTACCACGCGTGGCGGGGCACGGCATCGGCACGGGGCGAGGGGCTGACGTACAACGACGAAGCGGGATTCTCCTTTTCGGCAGACCTGGAGAAGGTGCGGCAGAACGGTTACGCGCTGGCGCCGGGTCGGTACGTGGGAGCCGTGGATGCGGAGGAGGAGGACGCGGACGCGATGGCGGCGAGGATCGCGGCGCAGATGGAGGAGCTGTACGGGCTGTTCCAGCAGTCCGCGGAGCTGAACGAAGCGGTGTATGAGCAGTTGGGGAAGATCGATGGCTGAGTGGATCAACACCACCCTCGGGGAATTCGTCGGCCTGCAGCGAGGACACGATCTCCCTGCCGGTCAGCGCATTTCGGGCTCCGTCCCCGTTGTGGGAAGCGGTGGCATCGCGGGCTGGCACAACGAGTCCAAGGTGTCCGGACCGGGTATCACCATCGGCCGGGCAGCGAATCTCGGCGTACCGACCCTGACGGAGCGTGATTTCTGGCCACTCAATACGACGCTGTACGTAACCGACTTCCGGGGCAACAACGTACGTTTCACCTATCACTTGTTCCAGGTTCTCGATCTCGCCGGCTTCAATTCGGGAAGCGTTCAGCCCATGCTGAACAGGAACTACATCAAGGCTTTTCCAATCAGAGTGCCGGATCGGTCGGGGCAGGACGCGATCGCGGCCCTGCTCGGGGCGCTGGACGACAAAGTCGCGGTGAACGCGCGCATCGCGGCGACTGCCGACGCGCTGTCACACTCCTTGTATTCCCAGCAGTTCGGTACACCGGCCGGGCCGGACCGCTCCGGCTGGACCCCCGGTCTACTGTCGGACATCTGCTCGACCCAATACGGCTATACGGCGACCAGCACGGCAACCCCGGTGGGCCCGAGGTTTCTGCGCGTCAAGGACATCAACAAGAACAACTGGATCACGTGGCCCGACGTTCCCTACTGTGAAATCGATGACCGCAGCCTGGACAGATACCGACTGTCGGTCGGCGACCTCCTTGTCGCGCGCATGGCGGATCCCGGGAAATCGGCGATCGTGGAAGAGTCAATGGATGCCGTGTTCGCTTCCTATCTTGTCCGCCTGAAGACGGCTTCGCTCGCCCACTCCTATTTCATCTGGGGTTTCCTCAAGTCCGACGCCTATGGGAAGTACGCAGAAAGCGTACGCAGCGGCTCGGTGCAGGCGAACATGAACGCCAAGGTGATCGTCGGCGCCGAGCTCCTCATCCCGCCGACCGAGCTGATGAAAAAGTACCTCGGCACGGTCATGCCCCTGCGCCGGCGGCTCACCGCCTCCTTGCGGGAATCCGAGGCCCTCACCGTCCTCCGCGACACCCTCCTCCCCCAGCTCATGTCCGGACGCCTCCGCGTCAAGGACGCCGAGAAGATCGTCGAGGACAACACATGACGCACCCCGACGACGACAGACAGAACCACCGCCCCCACGAGTCCGACTGGGAGGTCCTCGCCCTCGACGAGCTCGGCGAGCTCGCCTGGCAGCACACCCCTGGCAACGAGTTCGCCCCCGGCTCCGGCCACCGCAAGTCGTGGGACGATCTCATCCTGTACCCGGACCTCACCGAAGCGGTGGAGCGGCTCAACCCCGCCCTGCCCCCGGACGCCGTCCGCCATGCCGTGGCCGCCGCCGCGACCCCGGCGTCGCAGGACACCTACGAGGAGAACCGCACCGCCCACGGCCACCTCACCACCGGCATCCGCTCCGTCACCTACACAGACGCCTTCGGTGCAGAGCACAACCCGACCATCCGCCTCGTCGACCTGGAAGACCCCGACGCGAACGTCTACCGCGCCGCCAACCAGGTCACCGTCATCGACGGCGAGAAGAACCGCCGCTTCGACGTCATTCTCTACGTCAACGGCCTGCCCCTCGCCGTCCTGGAGCTGAAGCGCGCCGGCGACGAGGACGCCACCCTCCAGACCGCACACTCGCAGATCACCCGGTACGTCGAGGAGTTTCCCACAGCCTTCCGTTACAACTCGGTCGTCCTGCTCTCGGACGGGATCACGGCGAAGTACGGCACGCCCTTCACCCCGTACGAGCACTTCGCGCCGTGGAACACGGACGAGTTCGGCGCCCGCGTCGACCCGCTCGACGCCGAAGGGATAGGGGACTCGGGCCAGAACCTGGCTGTACACGGCCTCTTCACCCAGCCGCGCTTCCTCTCTCTCATCCGGTCCTTCGTCAACTTCGTCCCCTTGAAGCGGATGAAGCGCATCGCCAAGCCCCACCAGTTCCACGCGGTGACTCGCGCCGGGCAAGCCGTCCGTGAGGCCTCGACGAGCGACGGCAAGGCCGGCGTCGTCTGGCACACCCAGGGCTCGGGCAAGTCCGAGGAGATGGTCCTGACCACCACCATGGTGATGAAAGACCCGGCGCTGCTGAACCCGACCGTCGTCGTCATCACCGACCGCACGGACCTCGACGACCAGTTGTACTCGACGTTCCTCGAGAGCGAGATCCTCCCGGAAGCGCCCAAGCAGGTGCACACTCGGGCGGAGCTGCGCGAGAAGCTCGCTGCCAAGCGCGTCGGCGGCATCCTCTTCACCACGCTGCAGAAGTTCGGCCGTACCAAGGAGGAGAAGGACGCCGGCGCGGACCACCCGCTGCTCTCCGACCGCCGCAACATCGTGGTCGTCGTCGACGAGGCGCACCGCAGCCACTACGACTCTCTCGACGGCTACGCCCGCCACCTGCGCGACGCGCTCCCGCACGCCACGCTGCTCGCCTTCACCGGCACCCCGATCTCCGAGGCCGACCGCAACACCCGCGAGGTGTTCGGCGACTACATCGACGTCTACGACCTCAAGCGGGCCGCCGACGACGGCGCGACCGTCAAGGTCTTCCACGAGAGCCGCGTCATCCAGCTCGTGCTGGACGAGGACGTCGACCCGACGACGATCGACGAGGCGGCCGACCGCATCACCGAGGGCCTCGACGACACCGAGCGCCAGCGGGTCGAGCAGGCGGTCGCGACGATGAACGCGATGTACGGCGCGCCCGCCCGCGTAAGGGACCTGGCCGACGACCTCGTCGAGCACTGGGAGGGGCGGCGCGCGCGGATGCAGCCGTTCGTCGGCGTCTCCAGGACGGACGGCGCGGCCGGCAAGGCGATGGTCGTGTGTGCGACCCGGGAGATCTGTGTACGTGTCTATGACGCCCTGCGCGAGCTTCGGCCCGAGTGGCACAACGACGAGGTCGACAAGGGCGCCATGAAGATCGTCTTCTCCTCGAACACACGCAAGGACCCGGACCACCTCCTGGCCCATGCCCTGAGCGACAGCCGGCGCAAGACGGTCATCAACCGGGCCAAGGACCCCGACGACGAGCTCGAGCTGCTCATCGTCAACAACATGCTGCTGACCGGCTTCGACGCCCCGCCGGTCCACACCATGTACCTGGACCGTCCGCTCAAGGGCGCCAACCTGATGCAGGCCCTGGCCCGCGTCAACCGCCGTTTCCGCGCCAAGGAGGACGGTCTCCTCGTCGGGTACGCGCCGCTGACCGAGAACCTCCAGCGGGCCATCGCCGAGTACACCGAGGCCGATCAGCAGGACCGCACTCTCGGCCAGGACCTCGACCGGGCGCTGGACGAGCTGCGCAACGAGTACGACATCCTCACGGACATCCTGCGCGGCTTCGACTGGCGCAAGCGGCTGGAGATGCCGTCGAGGACGGCGTTCATCGACACCGCGATCAAGGCCGCGAACTATCTGCGGGACCCTCGCACGGCAGGCAACGACCCGGACAAGCTCGACGACCCCCGCCAGACGCTCGGCCGTCGCTTCCGCGAGCACGCCCACCGCCTGGAACGCTTTTACGCGTTGTCCGCCAGCGCCAAGAACATCGGTGAGCGATTCCCGGATCACCCGGCCTGGCGGCGGGACGTCCAGCTCTTCGTCGAGGTCCGGGCCTACATGGCGAAGTACGACGCGATGGACCGCGAGGCCCGCGGCCTGCCCGTCGCCCGCGACATCGAGCTGTACCTCTCGCAGCTGACGTCCTCGGTCGTCGAGACCGGCGGCGTGACGGACCTGTTCGCCGAGGCCGGCCTCGAGACCGCAGACCTGACGCACTTGAACGACGCTCTCGTCGCGCAGCTGCAGAACAGCGAGACGCCGCATCTGGCGGCGGAGGCGCTGCGGCGGCTCATCGAGCGGAAGATGCGGGAGGTGACCCGGCACAACATCGTCCGGCGCACCACGTTCTCCGAGCGGCTGCAGGACCTGATGGTCCGGTATATGCGGCAGCAGTACACGAGTGCCGAGCTCATCGCCAAGCTCGTCGAGATGGCGAAGGAGGTCATGGACGACGCCCGCCGCGGCGAGAAATTCGAGCCGCCGCTGGACTGGCGGGAGCTCGCCTTCTACGACGCTTTGGCCGACCACGGCACGGCGCAGTCGGTGATGGGCGACGACGTGCTGGCCGGAGTTGCCCGTGAGCTGGTCGCGGAGGTCCGCAGCAAGCTCAAGCCTGACTGGATTGCCCGCGAGCCGGTACGCGCCCGCCTGCGCAGCGCCATCAAGCGCCTCCTTGCCCGCCGCAACTATCCGCCGGACCAGGCCCCGGAGGCCATCGACCTGGTCCTCAAGCAGATGGAACATTTCGCCCACGAGTGGTCCACGGGCGGAGCCCCGGACAGCTGAGCAGTCATCCCCGTTTCGCTCCCACCGGATCCCGGCACAGCTCTCGTCTGCCGTAACTTTGCTGTTGGCGGTGACGGCTGTCGACGGCGTGGACATACAGACATTGGGGTGCCGGAACCGGGCGCGCATTCCTACCCTGGGCCCATGCGCCACGAATCCGCCCTGCTGAACGTCATCGATGTGGAAGCGACCTGCTGGGATGGACAGCCGCCGCCCGGCTCTGTGAACGAGATCATCGAGATTGGTCTCACTGTGGTGGACGTGTCGGCACGGCGCCGCGTATCCCGGCATCGTGTCGTGGTCCGTCCTGCCCGGTCGGAGGTGAGCGACTTCTGCACCGAACTGACCGGACTGACGCAGGTTGAGGTGCAACGGGGCGTCACCTTTGCCGAGGCATGCCGGATCCTCGTTGCCGAGTACGAGGCCGGGAAGCGCCCCTGGGCGAGCTGGGGCGAGTACGACCGTCGGCAATTCGTTCGGCAGAGTCAGGCCGACGGGGTGGCCTACCCCTTCGGTCATCCCACGGAGCGCACCCACTCCAACGCCAAGGCCGTATTCACCGCGGCCTACGGGTTGCGCAAGAAACCCGGCATGGACCATGCCCTGCAGATCGCCGGACTGCCGCTCGAGGGACGCCATCACAGCGGCATGGACGACGCGTGGAATATCGCCGCACTCGTTCTCGATCTGTTGGGCCGCGGGGCATGGCCGGCCACGGCCAGTCGTCCCGGCCTGTTCTAAGTCAACTTCATGATCAGGGCGTTCATCCTTTGCTCGGGTGCTTCGGCTGGTCGCACGGTCGTACGACGCGTGGTGACCTGACCGATGGTGCATGGGAGTTGATCGAGCCGCACCTTCCGCTGGGGGTGTCCGGGCCGATCCCTGACCTGCGCAATCACTCCAACGCAGCCGTGATGTGGAAGGTTCAGGACAGGCTGCCCCCGACGAGACGTGCCGGCAAGCTGCGGCTTCTGGTCGACGATCTACGACCAGTTCCGGATGTGGGCGCGTGACGGGTCTTCCAGACCCGACTGAAGCGGTCGGTCACGTTGACCGCGCAGGATCGCGAGGAGCTGGTCCGGGTGACCGCGACGGGTGTTCGCGGGGTCTCGGTGATCATGTGTGCGCGGGTGCTGCTTGCGCTGGACACCTCGGCGGGTGAGGTGGATCCCAGGAGGTGATCGCGGCTCGGCTCAGCGTGCACGGGGAGACATTTCGGCTGGTTCCCAAGCGTTTCGCCGGGAGCGGTGGCGATGTTCACGCCACGATTGCGCGGAAGAAGCGCGACCTGCCGCCGGTGCCCTCACCGGTGACCGGTGAGGTCGAAGCCCGGCTGATCGCGATGGCGTGCTCACAGCCGCCCCAGGGCCATGCCCGGTGGTCGCTGCGGCTACTGGAGAGGCACGTGGCTCTGGGTCCAGGACTTTTTTGATCTGGACCACTCCACCCATCGGGCGGAGTCAAGAACGGAACTGCGCCCTCATCCGAAAAGGAGCTGGACTGCTCCTCGACCATGCCCGCGCCCCGCTCCCTGCCCCCTGGTCGCGACGCCTGCCTGGACAGCGAGTCAAGGCCCCACGCCCTTGCACGCTCTTGGACTGGTCGATCCTAGGCGCTGCGCGTTTGCTGCCACCGGAGGAGGATGCCTCAGCCATCGGACGAAGAGTGGACGACACGTGCCTGATTGGCTCCGCCTGCGGAGGGCGGGTGCTACGAAAGGTTCCCATGAGCAAGCTTGAGGGGCGGCCTTTCGTCCAACCTGAGCTGGATCTTGTATCGAAAGACAGGATGCTCGCTCTGACTGACGGCGTGGTGGCCATCGCCATGACGTTGCTCGTGCTGGACATCAAGCTGCCCGAGGGGCTGCGCGGGGCGGAGCTGTATCGGGCACTGGATGGAGTTCAGTCCCGGGCGGGCGCCTTCCTCCTGAGTGCGGTGGTCATCGCGTTGTTCTGGCGAGCCCACCACGCGGCGCTGCGGCACGCGGGGCCGATCGACACGTACCTGTTCTGGCTCAACGTGACGTTCCTGTTGCTTATGTCGTCGATTCCGTTTCCCACCAAGGTTCTGGTGGACTACGGCGACCAGTTCATCGGTCCCGCTCTGTATGGGGCCGTCATCGGCACGACCGCCCTGGTGCTGTACGCGATGGAGCTGCGCACCGGCCGCTCCGCCGGCGCGCCCTGGCGCCGCGTCCCGCTGCCTGCTCAGGCTGTCGTGTTCCTGCTCTCTGTGGGGATCGCGCGCGTCTCGCCCACCGCGGCGATGTACAGCTGGGCCGGCGCCGTGCCTCTTTCCATGGTGGCCACCCGGATCGCGGCACGAAGCCGCTGACCGCCTGGCCCCAGCCGCTCTCAGGCTCTCCCGGTCAGGACGGCATCGGCTCGGCCGGCCACGGCCGGCGCCCGGGCGACCTCCTCGTAGCTCTGCCTCGAGAACAGGCACATCGCCAGAGTCCCGCACCACCAGGGTCGGGTTCTCTAACCGGCGGGCCCCCTCCCTCACCTGGCAGCGCAGTGATTCGTGGATGACCTGGTCGGTCCCGTCGTCCGCCAGGCCACGAAGTAGTGGTACGTCGCGCACTTCTGCCGAAGTCATGCGGGAGATGGGCCCACTGACAGCCGGTCCGCCCCTGATAGAGGATCGAGTTTACGATCTCCCGCATCTCGTAGGCGCTCTGATGGCCGCTGACAGAGCGGCGCAGGCCCTTCCACGCGGTGATCACCGCGTGGTCAACGATCACTGCTCGTCCGATAAGTCGCTCGGGTACGGGTTACGTGCACACACTTCACCAGAGCGGCAGACCAGAGGCCGCGCACCAGTAAATTCCGCAGGCAGCCCACCCATCAGGCAACAAAAACCCACTCAAGGATCACAATGCTCATGACGCGCGCTCCTGCACACGGCCCTCAGCAGTCTTCCGCGGATCGCCCGCCAGGATGTGGGTCGCGAGTCGCCGTACCTGTACTTCTACGGATGGGCCACGCTCGACGAACAACTCATTCCCGCAAAAAACTGTACGCTCGCCCGGGCCCCAGACCTGGTAGAACTCGACATCAACGCCCTCGGGGGCTTGTGATCTCCTTGGGAAGATCAGGCTCCTCGCGTCGCGGCGAGACGTTCCTGAGGACGCAGCCCCAGCGTTCGAACCAGCCGCTGTCCGAAAGGGTTTGTATGAGAAGCCGGGCAATGGTGTCCACCGGCTCTTCCCAGCTGCGGTCCGCTGCGGCCCGTGCGAGTTCAGCCTCGTACTGGGCGACATCGAAGCGGAAGCCCGGCGGCACGGCAGTAATGTTGCTGGTGTTTTCCCAGTCGTCCCAGATCACCCAATCGCCCTCCCGGCGCATGGCGACGTACAGGGCACCGCAGCAGCCGGCCGTGCAGGTCGGCTCGGTGATCATGACCCGGCGAGGTTCCTCCGTAGCCGCCAGTGGCCAGCTCTCGGCCGGCCCCGTCCAGTGTCGGCAACTGTCCGCCACCCCAGGCGGGCGGCGACCCCGCGACCGGTGAACAAGTAGTCGTCCAGGCGGAGCCGGCACTCCAGGGTGCTGCGAGGACGAAGGAGCGGAAACCCTCCTCCGCTGTCAGGTACTGGAACGCCCGATGCCGGAGGGCGAGGAAGTCGTGGCCGCCGTGGGCGGCCTGTCCGATGCCGACCAGTTGGGCGTCGCCCACCGTCCTTCCCAGGGGCGCAGGTCGTCGAACGGGCTGGTGGGCTCCACGGTGCGCAGGGGGCGGGCGGCCTTTTCCAGGGTGGGCAGTGGGTCGGCGGACATGCCGGGCGAGTGGGGCCTCTGTCCGGCTGCGTCCCGGTCGAGCCTTCGGCTCGGCCGGATCTGATGCAGGTGCACCACCAGGTCCGCCGATCTCAGCAGGTTGACCTGGTCGCCGGGCGGAGGGAAGTCCGTGCCGATCTCCCGTTTGGGCCGGGGGGTGTCCAGCCACGTGCGTGCGGCGGGTGGTGTGCTGCGCGGGTCGAGGTACCAGTTGCGGTGACTCACCCGGTCCAGAGAGTGCCCTCGCCCAGTCGTTCCCGCAGCACCCCGCCCTGAGTAAGGGGGAGGTCGGGGGTGGAACTGCTGGTGTACAGGTGGCTGTTGTGCCCGCCGATCACCAGCCGGTGGCCGATGCGGCGGTGCCACCACAGAGTGTTCTCCGCCATGACGGTGTCGCGGTAGGCCATGGCCGCCGGGCGGCGGCCTGACGGGAGGAACTCCGCAGAATGCATTTCCGTTACCGCGATTTATATTTACCTATGGCGGCGCACCGGCGCATACGTGGCCGCCGGATCCCCCGCGATAGGGTTGGCCGGCCCACCGACGCCCTCCGAGAGAACGGTGCCCCATGCTGAACAGAGTCGTGCGATACCTCGGTTGCCCCCACTGCGGTGGGCCGCTGACCCATGGCGACCGCGTACTGCTCTGTTCTGTCGGGCACAGCTTCGATATCGCGAAGCAAGGTTACGTAAACCTGCTTCCGGGGGCGACGAAGCTCAGTGCCGATACAAAAGAAATGGTGGATGCCCGGGACGCATTCCTGTCGGCGGGGCACTACACGCCGACCATGAAGGCGCTGGCCGAACTGGCACGGCGGACAGTCGGTCCTTCCGTACCCGGCTGCGTGCTGGAAATTGGTGGCGGTACCGGCCATTATCAAGCGCAGGTCATGGATGCTCTCCCCGACGCCGATGGTGTGTCGCTGGACATTTCCAAGTTCGCCGCGCGGCGTGCCGCAAAGGCGCATCCGCGGATCGGTGCCGCTGTCGCCGATGCCTGGCAGACCTTGCCGCTGCTGGACGGTGCGGCCGCCGTGGCGATAAACGCGTTCGCTCCCCGTAACGGTCCTGAATTGCATCGCATTCTCCAGCCCGGCGGTGTCCTGCTGGTCGTCACGCCCCTGCCCGACCACCTGCGGGAGCTGATCGGTGCGCTCGGCCTGCTGAAGGTGGACGAGCGCAAGGAGTGCCGCATCGCCGAGCAACTCGCCCCGCACTTCTCGCCCGTCGCGACCGAGCAGCTGACGCGGACCATGGCGCTCGACCATCAGGCGCTGGCCCAGCTGGTCAGCATGGGGCCCAACGCCTGGCACCGCACAGTGCGGGAGGACGACGAGAAGATCCAGCAACTGTCGGCGCCGTGCGAGGTCACGCTCTCCGTCACACTGACCGCCTACCGGCCGATGGTGTGAAGGCCCTGGCAAGGGCGTGCCCACCGCCGGCCGTGGGTGCGGACTCGCTCACACCCAAGCCGTGACAGGCGACGCGGTGCGGGACGCCGTGCTCGGTCCTGAGGCCGCTGATCGCCCCGACGGCGGCCGCCGGGTCCGTCACGGCTACTTCACCCACAGAAACATGCAGCTGCACTGGAGCTCGTCGAAACTGATCGCGGTGGCCCAGGAGTGTGAGCAGGGCGCGGACGTTCGCGCCCTGTACATCCTGTCACCCGCACCTATGTAGTCGGTCTCATGTCGGCGATGGTTAGTGCGAGTGTCGTAGCCGACTCGGTCAGAAGACGCGCAAGGAAATGAATTCTTCTGTGGGCAGCTTGTCGAAGGTGTTGAACAGTGAGGAATTCTATGTGACAGCGGTCCACGGGCTGACGGGGGAGGATGTACACAGTCGGCTTGGCGTCGATCACGAGGAGAGCCTGCCCGAGTACCGGATGGACAACACGGTTGAATATTTGGGGCTGGATGCCTGGGCAGTGCGCCTCTACTCCAGCCCGGCCGAGTGGGTGTATCTGTTCGATGTGAACGGGCAGACCGGCGTATCTTACGAGCGGCCGGTGCTCAAGCGTCTGTCCGCAGGGACTGAGCGGTCAGTGTGTGGTCACTGATCGGTTCGACCACACATGTGACCCAGGTCCGTGACGGCGAAGTTGTCGCGACCTGCAGCACGTGGATGTTCGAGCCGGCGAGCGGCTCGGGCCCCGACCGTCTCAACGGGGCTCTGGAGCGGGCTGGGTTCTTTCAGGAGGACGAGACGGAGGAGGATTTCGACGACGCGCTCGCAGCCCTGGACGCGGTGGAGGACGAGTTCGGCCTCGGGGTGGAGCCGGGGCCGGTCGCTGGGCCGCTGCCGACCGTGATCGTTCCGGTGCAGCTGATCTGAACGGCGGGCAGCGGACCTTACCTGCGCGTCAGGACGTGACCCTCAGCCAGAAGCCGTCACTGTCGGCCAGCCGCGCCACCTCGACGAAGGCTCCGTAACCGCTGCCCACGTCAGAGTTGAGCGGCCCGGGGATAAGGCCTCGTACGCATTTCTCGGTGCCGGTCACGGTGCGGGTGGGTGTGACGGTCTGCCAATCGAGGGGCAGGGTCTCCGGTGTTGCTCTTACGGACGGACGTCACCTGTGCGCATTGGTTGCCGTGAGTGACGCCGTTATGCGTCCGCTTTCGTAGGTGCCGGTGAAGGGGAATTCGTCGCAGCTGTCGTCGGTGATGGCCGGGTCTTCGGTGAACTTACTTGTTCCGCAGATTGCCCGACGATTTCCTCCTGATCCTCGGCGCTCTGGAGCCGGTGCAGCGGTTGCCCCGAGTTTTTCAGCCCCCAGTGCCCCGGGAAGGTTCTTCTGAGCCCAGTCGAGCATGTCGGCGGACGACCTGTACTGGGCCCGCCCACGCAGCCAGAAGCGTGGGCCACCGACAGCTTGTCGTCGCACCGTAGGTCTCCTGGAGAACCTACCCGACCTCAACCGGCTGCTTGCTGCGCTGAGGATTGGCGCAGGGATCCCTGAATATGAGGTTGTCCGTGCCGGGGCGCCTGAGTCATCGCAGCGTGATGTCTTCGCCGATGGAGTGTTCGCGGGCGGCGGTGACGACCAGCGCTGCGGCGATGGCGTCCTGTACTGCCACGCCGACTGATTTGTAGAGGGTGATCTGGTCCGGCGAGGTACGGCCAGGTCTGTTGCCCGCGATGATTTCGCCCAGTTCGGCGTGGATGTGGTCGGCAGTGATGAGGCCGTGTTGGATAGGCGTCAACAGATCATTGCTCGCAGGGAAGGCCGACAGTGCGGCCTGTCGCGATTCGACGCATACCAGCGCCTCGGCGACTGTGGCGTCGTCGATCTCACGACCGACGGGGTTGAGCCCGACCGAGGTGACGTGCACCCCGGGTGTCAGCCAGGGGCGGCGGACGACGGGTTCGAGCGCGTGGGTGGCCGCGGCGACGAGGTCCGCGCCGTTCAGTGCCTCGGCGTAGGTGGACACTGCCCGGACCTCGGCCTTCACCTCGCCCGACAGTTCTCCGGCCAGGACGGCGGCCTTCGCCGGATCCCGACCGGCCACCCGAATCTGCCGGATCGGGCGGACCCTGCACATCGTGTGGGCGTGGGAGCGGGCCTGCACACCGGTGCCCAGGACCGCCAGCACTGTCGCGTCCTCGCGGGCCAGCAACCGCGCGGACAGCGCCGAACAAGCTGCGGTACGCATCGCCGTGATGGCCGTACCGTCAAGCAACGCCGTCGGCTCGCCACTGTGGGGATCGAACACGACGATGAGGGCCTGGTGGGTCGGCAGCGATGTCCCGGCGTTGCGCGGGAAGAGAGAGACCAGTTTACTCATCAACGCCCCGGCCGACGGCGCATAGCCCGGCATGGCCGCGAGGAAGGCCTCCCGCTCGGGTACCAGTGCGGCGATACGATTCGGCGCGGAGGCAAGACCCGCGCTGAGGTCCGCCATCGCCTGCGCCAAGGCTTCGATCAGATCGTCGATGTCGAGGAGCGCCTCGACCTGTGAGCGTCCAAGGACAAGCACGTGCCTCTACCTCCCGATGCCAGCCCACTCGTGAAGGGCTGCTTGGAGCGTTACCCAAGACCCACCTCGCCTCAGCCACGACGCGCCGCCTTGCACGCACGTTCATCCGTATCCACCCGAGCACGTTCCTCGCCCACACCGGCACACCCGATGATGGCGACAGACCGGAGCGTCAGCGCCTGCGGGCCCTGCTGCTGGACCAGCTTGCGGCGTCGCCACAGCAGCCGATACACCTGCCGGCCCCCACCGATACGCGCCTCCAGCCTGCGCCTGTACAAGGCTCTGGTTCTTCTGGCCGAGAACACCTCGGTGACCACCGTGGCACACCGGTGCGGCTGCTCGTCCGCGCGCCGGGGCTCTGCTCGCGGCACATCAGCCGATCAGGCAAGGCCTAACGGCTCCAGTAGGCCCGCGCATCGAACACCGGAGGCCGACCACCCTTCTCGCCGCGGCAACACGGTTGGCGATCTGGTCGCGGCGCGCCGGGATGGACGGCATCTGACTACAGCGGCGGCTTGACGCTTATCCGCGTGCGATGTCTTGTCCGCCACCATCCGGTCGGGCGTGCTCCGAGGCCGTCCGCTAATTCGGCGGCAGATGTGTAGCCGGCGCGAGTCGCTCTGGTCCCGTCGCCCCATCTCTCCCAGAAGGCCCGCAGTTTGCCGGGTTCCGTCCTCGCGGCGATGCTGCCCCCGCTCTGTTCGTCCTCGGTGTGCCCCTGCGCACGGGCGTCCTCTCCGATCCGCCAGCGCAGCCACACATCGGAGAGGAGGTGCCCCTTGCCCTGGCGGTGTGGTGTCGTGCACACCGGCCACGGTTCGTCGACCGGCCACATCAGGCCCGCCACCGAACTCTCCTCCGCTCGGGGCGCACCGCGGCCGGGGTGGAGCCGAGTGGCTGTGCGCCTGTGAGACAGACCGGATCAGGTTGCCGTAAGGGTTACGTGCTGCAGGATTACCTACGCAGCGCATTGAGGGCTCGCGCGCGCCGGCTCGGTGCGGGAACCATCCGTACGACGCCGCGGACGACGCTGTCGATCAGGTCGTCGGAGGGCGCGTCGGTTCCGTGCGTCAGCAGCCGGGCGAGGGTGCGCACCAAGGTGGGCGAGGCCATGACACGGCGGTTGAGGAGCGGGCGATAACCGTAACGGGCGAACACCAGCTCGGCGATGGTGTTGCCTAGCCGGTAGTACCGCCCCCAGCGGAGGCTCACTGCGCTCACGTACTGATGCAGAGCCTGCTCGCGCCCGGGGCCGCTCGGACGGTGCAGAGCGAGAGCGACGGTCTCGGCGGCGACCTCACCCGCCTCCATGGCCTGGACGATGCCTTCACCACTCCATGGACTGACCATGCCGGCGCTGTCGCCGACCAGAAGCAGACCTCGACGGTACTGCGGTGTGCGGTTGAAACCCATGGGCAGCGCGGCGCTGCGCAGCGGCGAGTCCGCGTTCTCCTCCCGCAGACCCCAGTGCGGAGGCATCCGCGTCAGCCACCGGTCCATGGTGGCGCGCAGATCGACCGTGCCGTGACCGCGGTGCGGCAGGGCGCCCAGACCGACATTCACTCGGCCGTCACCGAGCGGAAAGATCCATCCGTACCCAGGCAGATCACGGCCGGTTCGGGAACAGCGCAGGTCGGCCCAGAGCTCCAGGTAGGGATCGTGGGTGCGGGTCTCGCTCCGGTAGTAACGGCGAGCCGCTGTGGCCATCGGCTTGCCCGGATCCCGCTCAAGCCCCATGGCCAGGGCGGTTCGGGCGGAGGCACCGTCGGCGGCAATGACCACAGGGGCGTGATAGTTCCTCGGCCGCTTGTCGGCTCCCGCGACGGTGCTCACGCCGATGATGCGACCGGCGCGGTCGGTCAGGGGGCCCGTCGCCTTCGTCTCCAGGCACAATCGCGCTCCCGCGGCCACTGCGTGCCGAGCCAGGATGTCGTCGAAGTCGTGCCGGGAGCGAGTGAGGCCGAAGTCCGGATGGCTGCCCGAGCTGGGCCAGTCGATGTGTACCTGCCGGCCTCCGCACACCCACCTCATGCCCTTGGTGCGCATCCAGCCCGGAGCGTCGATGTCGACACCCATACGCACCAACTGCTGCACTCCCCTCGGGGTGAGGCCGTCCCCGCACACTTTGTCCCGGGGGAAGGTGCCCTTCTCGAGCAGCAGTACGTCCACGCCGGCCCTGGCCAGGTGCAGCGCCGCAGCCGAACCTGCCGGCCCCGCGCCCACCACGATCACCTGCGCCTGGTGGTCTCCGGTACCCACTTCCTCGTCTGGTTCCACTTGCTGCCTCCTCGATGGGCAGGGCTGGTCCGGAAGTCCGGCAGGTCGCCGCATTGGCGTTCGGCCGAACGGACCCGGCTCCGGACCTACGCACCGAGCACATACCCGGCCTGAGCGCGGAGCACCCTCTCGGGCAGGTGGCGAAGTGGTACACGGTTGTGATCGGCCCGAGCGCGCGCCGCCGTCGGCCTGGCAGGCTCACGCACACGATGTGCACCGGTTGATGCCGGTCTCCAGGCCCTCGGACACGTGCTCCCCGAGGGCCTGGGCGATCTCGACCTACAGGATCAGGCGGTCGTGATGTTCTCCGCCTGCGGGCCCTTCTGACCCTGCGTCACGTCGAAGGTGACGGCCTGGCCTTCCTGGAGCTCCCGGAAGCCGGTGGCGTTGATGGCGGAGTAATGCGCGAAGACATCCGGCCCGCCGCCGTCCTGCTGGATGAAGCCGAAACCCTTTTCGGCGTTGAACCACTTGACGGTTCCGCTGGCCATGCTCGTGCCTTCCCGTTGATATCCGGATCCGCACCGCGCGGCCCCGGAGACGCCATGGTCCGTACCGGCACAGCAAAACGCCCGCACCGAAGCGCGGGCTGGTACGCGAACCACGACATCTGGCAGTGACGCTACATGGCGAAACCGCCCCCCACCAGAGAGCAACGACGCTATGTGTGCGTCCGATGGTCTCGGCTCACTCCGACGGCACGTCCTGAGCGTGAACTGCGGATGCCGGGCGCCGGATTACTGACGGCGGAAAGCCTTTACGGCCGCGTGTTCAGCAGAGGAACGACTCGCTCCCCCGCCTTCTGGTCATGGTCTCGTATGCACTACTTCGCGCCAACAGCGCCGGATCACTGCGCTGTTGGACCTTGCGCACCCGGAAACGACGCCCCCGGGCCCTCAGGAACCGGGCACAGGACGATGCTCGCGCCCATGGCGCATCGGTAACCACTGGAGCGATACCTTCGTTGATGTCGGTAGCATCAGCCGCCATACACGTTTTGAGACACAACGAAAGACGAGGACTGATGTCCGAAAACACTCTCACTTCCACCATCAGCGCGGACTATGCCCAGCGCATCACAGATGATCTTGCGGCAAATCGAAGCGAGCAGGACCGGGCGCGTACCGAGCTGACCCGACTGCAGGACGAGCTCATCCGCCTGGAGGAGGGTGAGCAGATCCTGGTCAAGATGCAAGAGGTGCTGGGCGGTGACGGAAAGCCGGCTACGGGCAAGGGCAAGGGCCGTAAGGCGGCGTCCGTGCCCGCCGCACGCCGCGCCAAGGGGAAGACGGCATCCCAGAAGGGAGGCGACGGGCCGAAGGCTCGGGTTCGCGCCGAGCAGCGCACCACAACTGCCGGAACCGCGGCACCCAAGGAGGCCGGCGAGCCGACGTGGCGTGAGCTGGTCACCGGGTATCTCGCGGACCAGAGGGAACCGAAGTCCGCCGCCGAGGTGGCCGCCGCCCTGACCGAGGCCCACCCTCAGCGCACGACCCAGGTCACCGTGGTGCGTAACACCCTTGAGCAAGGGGTCGCGCATGGACTGCTGGAGCGTTCCAAGCAGGGTCGCTCCGTCTACTACAGCCCCGTCTCGGCCGTGAAGGGCGACGGAGTTGACACCCCGGCCGAGTAGCTGAAAGCTGCAAAACTGCAGGCCCACCTGGGCACAGCCCGGCTGATTTCCGTCTCGTTGCGGCCGCCGCCCAGCAAGGCTGCCGGACTCGCGGCCGCGCGGGCGGTCACCGCCGCCCTCGTCGGCTGCGGCCGATGTCTCGCAGAACGCGCATGGGCTGCGCGTGCCGCGTCGCTACCAACGCTCCATCATCAGTTCCGTCCATGCCATCTGATGCATCGGCGCCGTCGGCAGGGGATTCATGGCCGCGGCGGCGATCGCACTTCGCAGCGTCCGTCGCCATGCGGTTCTGCTTGTCAGGCCCCGGGAGCGAGCCGACCCCGGAATCGGACGGCGACGGCCTCGTGGCGCGCGGCGGGTCCTGCGGCGGGCCGGTGCACCGTCTTACGTGCCGGCTGCCCCTCAAGGCCTCCTAATGGTGCCGCTCGCCGGAGTGCTGCCGACGCGCCGCCGGCCAGGGCTGTGAGGGGCGCGGGTACGGCGGACGGGTCGCCTCTCAGCGAAGTACTCCTTGGGGACTCAGCCGAAGGATCTTCCTCGTGGCGACGGCGCCCCGTTCGTCAGTGACGTGGCGCCGGGTACGCCGTGGGCAGCCGCATTCCACGGGCGGCCATGATGTCCCGCACGCGGTCGGGGTAATCGGTGATGATCCCGTCGACGCCCATGTCCACGAGCGCCTCGATGGTGGCCGGGTCGTCGCAGGTCCAGGGAATGACCTTCAGCCCGCGCCGGTGGGCATCGTGGATCATCTTCCTGTCGGGGTAGAACCGGAAGGCGGGATCCTCGATCGTGCCGTTCTGCGGGAATCCGTAGTTCGGGGAAAGCGCGGTCACCCCGGGGACGGAGGTCGCAGCCTGCACGAAGTCTCCGTCGTAGTCATCGGCGTCGATCCCGCCGAGCCAGGGAGAGGCTCCGGGCTTCCCCACCTGGAGGAAGTCGTAGTTCGTGAGAGCCACCAGAGGATAGGCAGGTGCGAGCTTGTGCATCTCCTTCAGCGCCCCCCAGTCGAAGGACTGGACGGACACCTGCTCCTGAATGCCGGAACGGCGGATCTCCTCAAAGACTCGACGGACGAACAGCTTGCGCGGCGCGGTCTGCTCGGGCGCTCCGGCCTCCACCTTCGTTTCGATGTTCAGCCGAACGCGCTTGGCTTTGTAGCTCTTCACCAGGTCGAGCACGTCCCTCAGTTCAACCACGCGGAAGCCCTTGATCTGCTCCTGTTCAGGGAATCCGGGCAGCTGCTGATGTCCGCAGTTCATACTCTTGATCTGGGCGAGTGTCAGGTCCTTGACGTACTTGCCGACGTACGGGTACATCGGGTCCCCCGACGTCAGCGGACCGGTGTCCTCGCACTTCTGGGCACTGACCTGCCGGTCGTGTGTCACGACTACTTTCCGGTCCTTGGTGACCTGGGTATCCAGCTCCAGAGTGCTGACACCCAGGCGTATCGCCTTGCCGAAGCCCTCGAGTGACCCCTCCGTGGTCAGGCCGAGGCCCCCGCGGTGGGCCTGCAGGTCGAACGCCGGCCTGTGAACCAGCTCGTGCTCGTGGGGGGCCACAGCCGCCTGCGCAGTCGCCGGAACAGCGAGTGCGGGGAGAAGGGCCAGGCCTGCGACTGCGTGCCTCAGGGACATGAGTGCCTCGTCTGTTCGCGTCGGACTGGACCCAGCGAAGCCAATCCTGAGGATTCGGCTCGCACGAAGACCCACAGTAAGGACCTCATGAACGTATGCGAAACAGAGCTTGTCGTGGCGCGCCGGGCACAACCTCGACGCTGCCTTCCGGTGGCGCCACGACCTCTCCCGCTTCGGGCCCGGTTCCAGGATGACGACGCCTCCGGCTCCATTCGAATGAACCTGCGTCCAGCCGGGAATAGCGGGTACGGGGGATCGATGTTGATCTCACCATGACTTCTGAGACGCGCAAGACATTCGGACGGGTCGGCATCTGGAGCAGCGCCCTGCACGGGTCGCGAACGGACGACGCCGGCAGAAAAGCGATCGCGGAAGCGGCCGCAGAGCTCGAAGAGCTGGGGTACGGCACGCTCTGGATCGGGGGCAATCCCTCGGTCGAGGACGCAGCGGCGGTCGTCACCGCCACCCGCACGGTCACCGTGGCCACCGGCATCCTGAGCATCTGGGACCACACCGCCGAGGAGGTGGCGGCGCGGATCGCAACGATCGACGCAGGCGAGCGCGGGCGGTTCGTGCTCGGCCTGGGCGTCAGCCACGGCCCGATGGTGCCGCAGTACGCAAAGCCGTACAGCGCGATGGTCACCTATCTCGACGCCCTCGACGCCGCGACCCCGTCGGTAGGCTCCGGAAGCCGTGTCCTCGCCGCGCTCGGCCCGAAGATGCTGAAACTCGCCACCTGCCGGGCGCTGGGCGCACACCCCTACCTTGTCACCGCAGAACACACCGCGGAGGCGCGTACGGCGCTCGGCCCCCACGCGCTGCTCGCCCCAGAACTGTCGGTGGTCCTCGACACCGACGCCGACCGGGCCCGCACCACCGCACGGAACATGTTGTCGATGTACCTCCAACTCCCCAACTACACGGCCAATCTGCTGCGTCTCGGGTTCGTGGAGAGCGACTTCGACGGCGGCGGCAGCATCCGGCTTCTCGACGCTCTCTTCGCCCTGGGAGACGCGGAGCGGGTGAAGGCCCGGACCCGGGAGTACTTCGACGCCGGCGCCGACCACGTGGCGCTCCAGATCCTCACCGCCGACGAGGGCGGTGGCGGCCTGCCGCGGGCCGAATGGCGTGCGCTGGCCGGGGCATTCGCCGACGAACTGTAGGAGTCGCGCTCATGCCGGACCGGTGCCCACTGTGCGGCCGCTCGGCCTCGGTCCCGCAGCGGGCCCGGCCCGCACCTTCAGGATCAGCATCGTCGTGCTCTGCGGACAACTCCCCCACGAACCCGCAGCAGGGCGGGGCCTGTCAGCGGCCTCCAGCATGGTGTCACCTGCGACATCTGCGTGCCGGGGCGGAGCGGACCGACTGGGAGATGACTCGGATCGACACCCTCTGCGGACGCTTGGTGTACCCGACCACTTACCGGTTGAGAAGCAGTGCAGCCGAGCCAGAACGGTGGGCTCGTGCGTGCGTCTGAGTTCCGCATCGGGTCCTTCGTGCGTCTTCTCCACGATCGACCCGTCGCCGACGGTGCGGGTTGGTGTAGCCGTGTTCCAACGGGCGCATCCACCCGTCAGCGGCCCGCCTCGCACGCCCGGTCCATCAGAGCCAGGGCTCAGTGCCGTTGCGCACACTCGTCAGCCGCAGCAGGGCCAGGGCTCCTGCTGCGGCCGTCGCCGTACCGGAGTAGTGGATCAGGACAGGTTCTTCTGCAGAACGTCCCATTCGCTGGAGCACATCCCGCAGTCCTGTCCCACGAACTCGGTCCGGGCAGCGGCGTCGCCCTTGAGCTGCCACTTCAGCCAGTTCACTCCGACCCGCCCGAACTCGCCACCGTCCGGCTCGGCGTAGGTGCCGTAGTGCCCGACGTCCAGGTTGCCGGAGAAGGCCGGCAGCCCGGCGGGGAGCCGGTCCCAGTCATCCGCGGCGTTCTCGTACGCGATGTCGTCCGGCCCACCGATGAAGTACGCCACCGGTGCGTGGAGACGGGGTAATTTGATCCATTTGTCGAGCCTGCTCAGCAGGCCGCTGTTCCACATCACCGTCGTGTCGATGCGCGGGTCGTCGGCCACCTCCATGGTTTCCAGTCCGCCGCACGACTGGCCCATGACCGCGATCTCGGACGTGTCGATCCTGCCCCTGAATGCGCTGTTCGGGTCGCTGTTCTCCTCTGTGGCCCAGTCGACCGCTTCGATGAGCATCTCCGACGACGTCTGGCCGGACCCCCCGGGAACGCCGCTGGCGATGACGAGGAAACCGTGCGAGGCGAACTCGGTCAGAATGTTCTCGAACCAGGTGCCGTCCGCACGGCACGCCCCGTTGCCCCAGGCCACAATGGGCAGCTTCTCGTCGGATGGAAGGGTGTCGGGCCGGTAGACAGTGTGGTCCGGCAGTCCGGCGACGGTTTCGTAGCCTGCGGGGTAAGGCCCTGTCCCGCCCGCCGCCCTGGTCCTCGTATCCGCACCCGCTGCTGTGGTCGGAGCGAGTAACGCAAGCGCGAGCAGGCCCGTTGCGGCGCCGACGGCACGACGCATCAAGTGGCTCATCACTGTGCACCTCCCGGATTCGGAATACTCTCGGTCGAGCACGCTAGGTCCGGTCTTCCGGGGCGTCACCATGCAGGCCGGAACACCGGCGAAAGTACCGATACAGAGCCGGGGAGGCCGCCACCTTTCCGCACTCCGCCGAGGTGCCCGACGGCTCGTGGCGCCCACACGTCGATTCGTACCGCCACATCACCCGCCCGTCTCGGGACCGGTCCGGTGAACGACATCAGGCCGAGTACTGGTAGGCCGGGTAGGTCTGGTACCCGGCGTCACCTCCCTGGTAGATCCGTGGCTTCGTCGACCGGGCGATCGGCAGCTGCGAACGCAGCCGCTTCACGAGATCGGGGTTGGCGGTGAACGCGCGGCCGAATCCGACCAGGTTCACTCCGGGGCCTAGCCAGTGGTCCGCATCGGCCCGGCCGGTCTGCTCGGGCCCCATGGGGAACACCGGACTCATGATCAGGGGGGCCACGCTTGCCGCAGACCCAGCATCACGTCCTCGTCGGCCGTGGCCTCGAGATGTACGTCGGCCGCCTCCAGCCGCGCCGGCTCGGTCAGCAGCGCACCGTGGAGCTCAGGGGCATCGGTCTCCTCGACGCCCCGGAACCCGCCGCCCGGGACAGGCGTATACCGGTCCTTGCCCCTCCGATAGCCTGCACCGTCGCGGAGACCGCCTCCATGGCGAACCGAATGCGACTGGCCACCGAACCACCCAGAAGTCCGCACGCGGGTTGGCGTCGACGAGAGGCACTGCGAGGTCAAGTAGCCGCGGGCGCGGTCAACGGATGGCCGGTGCCACCTGGGTTGGCACCGATCATCACGTCATCGCCGCGCTGCGTACGGAGTCGGCGGGGTACGGCACCCCGGTGACCCACCTCCGAGCGGGGAGGTGGACAGCTCAGGGGCTGTCCGCCTCCCAGGCCCAGCGCTTCGGGTCGGCTGCTACGGGCCCGTACACGGCGCGTCCTCCCGCACCGAATTTCCCGAGCTCCGTGCCTAGTGCGGCGCCTACGGCGAGGCGATCCTCGGGCCAGCCGGTCACGTCCAGCAGCAGCCCGTCCAGCGGGCCGCCCACCAGCTCCACGTAGACATGCCCGGGCCGGGGCCCCGGATCGGGGTCGTCGTGGTCGGCGCCATAAACGCGGCGCCTCATCAGTTCATCCATGCCCCCAGCATCACAGTCACCACCGACAATCCCCCGCACCTGCACGGCTTATCGCCGCGGACGCGCAGCCGTGGGGCGGTACCGGAAACCGCACCCGGCGTATGGCAGCGTGGAGACGCGCCCGCTGAATCATCCGGTGTGGTTCACCGTCACAGGGAGGGTGCAGCACGAGACAGAGGAGAAAACATGTCGAAGCCGCCGCTTCCCGACGCCGCGGTAGCCATGCTGGGCAAGCCCAACCCGGCTGTGATCGCGACCCTTCGTTCGGACGGCCAGCCGGTATCGACGGCCACCTGGTACCTCTGGGACGACGGACGGGTACTGGTCAACATGGACGAGGGCCGCAAACGCCTCGACCACGTCCGCCGGGACCCCCGTGTCACCCTGACCGTGATCGACGACTCCGACTGGTACACCCATGTGACCTTGATCGGACGTGTCGTCGAGGTGAGCGACGACGAGGGTCTGGTCGGTATCGACCGGCTGTCCCAGCAGTACCTCGGCCAGCCGTACGCGGACCGTGACCGCGCCCGGGTCAACGCCTGGATGGAGATCGACCGCTGGCACGGCTGGGGTGGCTTCCGGGACAGCTCCCAGGCAGCGACGTAGGAGACGGGTCGTCCGAAGGCCCCTGCGGGTGCGCTCTCCGTCCGCCGCGGCGCCCCCCTGTCCCGGCTCCGCCGAAAACGATCCGCTCGGCCAGGCGCACTGGCTCTGCTGAGGAGGCTCCATGAACTGGACACTCGAGGTCATCCCGGTCCCCGTCACCGACGTGGACCGGGCCAAGGCGTTCTACACCGAGAAGGCGGGCTTCAAGCTGGATCTGGACGATGAGGTCGCACCCGGTGTACGCATCATCCAAATGACGCCGCCGGGCTCGCGGTGTTCGATCGCCCTGCTCCAGGGTATGCCGGCCTTTCCCGGAGAGAAGCCGATGGCGCCCGGCACACTGCAGGGCCTCCAGATCTGTGTGACGGACATCGAGGCGGCACGCGAGGAGTTGGTGGGCCGGGGCGCCGGTGTTTCCCCGATCCGCCATGTGGGAGCGACGGGCTGGGAGGAGGGCAAGGGCGACACCTGGAATTCGTTCATGTCCTTCACCGATCCCGACGGCAACGGATGGATGGTCCAGGAGGCGCCTTCGGAGCTGTCCGCCCGCTGATGTCGACGGGACGGGCGAGGACTTCCACCCGCCCGCCCCGTCCCCGAACGTCAGGCGTTGGGATCGAAGGGGATTCCGGCCGGGAGTGCCTTCTTCAGATGGGCGGCGAAATTGCCGTCCTTGAGGCCGAAGGTCGCGCTGCCGAAGTTCGCCTGGACCAGCTTGTCCCTCAGGCCGGCCGGGTATCCGTTCCAGCCGACAAGGCTGGGGAACCGCCACTCGTGGTAGTGGTTCTCCGGCGGCTCGTCGTTGGAATTCGCGGGACGGAAGCAGTGCGTGCTGGCCCCGTCCTTGTGATAAACGATCTTGGGATGGGTTCCGTCCCATCGGATCTGGTCGCTGGCGTAGATGTCGAAGTTTCCGTGGGCAGAGGTGGACACATAGCGGGCCTCGTTGTTCTGGACCCACACCACTACGTGCTCCCAGTCGTGCCGGTGCCCGCCTAGCCCACTGCCGGCCACTGCCTGGTCCTTCTCGAAGTAGAGCCCGTACATGACCGCGCACCACCCGTTGTTGCACGTGGAACGGGCATAGCCGTTGGTGTTGTCCAGATCCACGGCATCACGGCAACTGCCGTTGACCGCACCGGTGGTGTTGAGGCCGGGGGCGATGGTTCCGTCCGTACCGATCGCCGGCGTGGGATAGCAGCCGTCCGTGTCGTAGTCGTATGCCGGCTGGAAGGCCTGCTCCATTGCGTCCGCGTTCGCGGGCAGCGCGGCCGGCGGGGCGGCGAGCGCGCTGCTTGCGGAGGCGATGACCAGTGCGACGGCACTGGTCACGACGAGGGCGGCCTTGCGGATCGGTGCGCTGCTTTTCACTGCGTCCTCCGGGTCGGGCGCGTGGCTGTGGGGGCACGCGCGCTACGCCTGACATGCCCACCGCGATCGTCTTGAACCCTGCCAGCGCGCCGTGTTCAGCACGGCAAGCCGACATCGACGAGGCCGGTGCACCCCTGCTGAACGGACACTTCCCGTCGGACCAACACTTTCTGTCGGATCGGTATACGTGGCGTCAGAAGCCCTGCGCACGAGAGCACCCCGCCACACCTCAGCGCGGGCGGACGGCTCCGGGGGCCGCAACGCCGGACGCGCCGGCCTGGACAGCCTTGCCCGGGCGCAGGGTCCACGGCACCGGATCGGTGTTCATCAGCCAACCGTCGGCGATCAGCCGGCGGATGACGAAGATCCGCAGCTCCCGTGACATCTTCCCCCAGCCCAGCGCCTCGCAGAGCTGCTTGACAGAGGGCCCATGACCGTGCGCCGCGCGGAACATCGCGGCGAACTCGGCGGCGACAGGCCCCTGGTCGGGGTACCTGGCCTCCCAGGAACTGAAGGCCGTACGCACCTTCTCCTTGAACTGGGTGGGAACCGCCTTGCGCATGAAGGCCTCCGACACCCTGGCCGTGGACAGGGCACACGCGGGACAGCGCTCAACCGCCTCGACGTGCCGCCGCAGTGCCACGCTCGCCCGGTCCTTCCACTCGTCCCAGCTCAACCGCTCCTCCTCCGGCTCCTCACGCGTGACGGGTGAGGTGTCGGCCAAGGGACGCGTTCCCGACAGATGCCGCACGGCTTCGGCCAGCAGATAACGGTCACCGTCCAACTCCCGCAGAAATCCCTTGGCGAGCAGTTCGGGCAGGGCGGCCCCGCAGCCCTCGGGCAGGTGAGCGGGCAGCGTGCCGTACTCGTCGGCCGGTCCATGGGCGGCCAGAAACAGCGCGGCCAACCGTGCGGCGGTCGAGGTCTTCTTGACCGGCTTGGCGGAGAGGGTCCGGACCGTCCAACCCGACACCCTGGAACGCATCACCTTGCCGAACGGCAGCCGGGCGTCCGGCCGGTCGGCAAGGTCCGGCACTGTGACCCCCACAGGGGTGACGAGGTCTTCACCGAGCAGCGCCTCCTGCCCCTGCCAGCCCAGCGCGCCGAATGCGGTGACGGCTCCTTCCGGGTCGGCCAGGCGGAGGGAACGCACGTCCTGGCCGGTGAGATTACCGATCCCGCTCCGGGCGGCGCGGATGGCGACGACCACCGCTAGGAGCAGCGCATCGGGCCCCTTCAGGGGCAGCGATCCCACGTAGGCCAGGAGCGTTCGAGCGGCTTCTCCCTGGCGGGGCGTCAGCAGAAAGGGCTTCGGCTCCACCGCTGGTGCGGCCGGAGCGAGGGGCGAGGTGGAAAAGGAAGGAGGCACGCCCTTTACAACGCGCGCGAGGGACCGAGGTCACCGCTCGTGCTGACATACGAAGCCGGGTGTTCATCGGCGAACGATATGAACGCAATGACGAGGCCCCTGGTCAATGCCCCGGACGTGGCTAGCATCGGTCGGCATGCACCGGAGTGAAAAGCCAGGAGGCAATACCGTGACCGCTTTTCTCAAGAGGCAGCGTTCACGCGGGAGGCTCTCCACCGTGACGGCGGGCTGCGTCGCAGGGGTCCTCGCCGTCGGTCTCGTCGGCCCTGCCCAGCCCTCGGCGGCGGCCGTTGCACCGGCTACGGCGCCCTGCCCGGAAGACCTGGCGACGAAGGCGACGTGCTACACGGGCCAGGATTCCCACGGCGCCCACTACTCCGTCGCCATCCCCCTCGCATGGAACGGAACGCTGGTCATGCACGCCCACGGCGGCCCCGGCCTGGGCGCGGAGTCGGACCCGCAGCGCAGCACCGACGACTTGGAGCGCTGGTCGGTCATGGTCGAAGAGGGCTACGCCTGGGCGGGCTCGGCCTACCGCCGCGGTGGTTACGGCACGAGGATGGCAGCCTCGGACACGGAGAATCTGCGCCGGCTGTTCACGGAAAAATTCGGGCGCCCGGAGACCACACTGATTCACGGGCAGTCCTGGGGCGGGAACGTGGCCGCGAAAACCATCGAGATGTACGGGGCCGGCGCCAACTCACCCTACGACGGCGCCCTGCTCACCAACGGTGTCCTGGCGGGGGGCTCCCGTGGTTACGACTACCGGGTGGACCTCCGTGTCGTCTATCAGTACTACTGCCGCAACCACCCACGCCCGTCCGAGCCGTCGTACCCCCTGTGGATGGGGATCCGTCAGGATTCGGCGATGACCGGCGCGGGGCTGCGCGCCAGGCTCCAGGAGTGCACGGGCTACGCCTCGCAGCCTGCGGACCGGACTCCCCTCCAGCAGCGGAACCTGGACGACATCCTCGCGGTCACCAAGATCCCCGAGCGGACACTCGAGTCGCACCTCACCTTCGCGACCTTCACATTCCGCGACATCGTGCAACGGCTCGGTGCGCGCAACCCTTTCAGCAACCGGCACGTGCACTACCACGGGTCGCACGACGACGCCGCTCTCAACGCCGGAGTCGAACGTTTCTCCGCCGACCTCACCGCGCGGCGTGACCTGTCCTACGACAGCGACGTGACCGGCGCGGTGACCGTTCCCGTGCTGACTATGCATGCCATCGACGACCCCACCGCCTTCGTCGAACACGAAGCGGCGTACCTCGACAGCCTGAAAGGCGCTCACCGCGACCGTCACCTCGTACAGACCTTCACCCAGGAACGCGAACACAGCGGTCTCAGCACCGCGGAGTACGCCACTGCGGTCTCGGCTCTGTCCGGCTGGGTGCGGACGGGGCGCAAACCCACACCGGCTGCCGTGGCCTCCTCCTGCCCGGGCTTCGACGCCGGGTACGGGACCGGCTGCTTCTTCCGGCCGGACCATCATCCCTCCTCCTATGCCTCGCGGGTGAACCCCCGTGCGGGAGCCACGCAGTGGCCCGCTATGACCCGCACCCAGGAAAGGAAGTGGAGCCGCCTCGAGAACGTGGGAATCGCGCCCTGAGCCGTGCGTGCGGGCAGGGGTCACGGTGACCGGAACCAGACCCCTGCGGCTGGAAGGTGACAATCCCCGACGGCTTCGACGGCCGCCGAGGATACCGTCGCCACATGACCGTCCTTGAGCGCCTTCGCTCTGATCACTCTCATGCTCTGCTCGCTTTCGAGCAGGAGAATCGCGCCTACTTCGCTGCGTCGGTCCCGGACCGGGGCGACGGCTTCTTCGACGAATTCGAGGCGCGGCACGCCGAACTGCTCGCCGAACAGGCGGCCGGAATGCACCACTTCCACGTTCTGGCGGACGGCGAGGGGGCGGTCCTGGGACGGGTCAACCTGGTCGGTGTCGCGGACCGCTCGGCCGAACTCGGGTACCGCATCGCCGAGCGGGCCGCCGGGCAGGGACTGGCCACGTCGGGAGTCCGCAGGGTATGCGCGCTGGCCTTCGCGGAATACGGCCTGACCACCCTCCGGGCCGAGACGACGGTGGACAACGCGGCTTCGAGGTCGGTGCTGACCCGTGCGGGATTCGTGACAGCAGGCGCGATCACGCTGATGAGGAAGCCCGGGCTGCGCTTCACCCTCGACCTGGCGGATGCCGGCTGCTGAGCCCGGGGCCGTGCCGGCCGGTGTGCGCAGGGAACGCACATCGGTGGCGCACCGCGATGCGGCCGCCACCGGTGCACCCGTTCGTACTGTGATCAGTCGTCGTCGACCTGCTCGTCCGTGATCGTGCCCTTGGCCGCGTCCACGTCGAAGGTGGTCTTCGTCCAGTCCTTGGAGACCACATCGACCTGCCAGACCAGGGTCCGGCTGTCGTTCTCGTCGAGGCCGATCGAGGTGACCCAGCCCATGGTCTTTTCCGTTGCGACCTTGGCGGCCTGCTCGGGGGTCTGCGTCGCCTTGGAGATCTGGTCCGCGAGCTCCTGCTTGTCGGCGTCGCTCTGGTCGGCGTCCGGCGCGGAATCGATGACGTCGCCGGACACCGCGTCAATGGTCACGTTGTGTGCGGTGCCGTCCGCCTCGACGACCTCCGCGACCCACTTGGGGCTGCCGGAGCTGCCGCTCGGGCTCGGACTGCCGGTCCCGCTCGGGCTCCCGCTGGCCTCGGGACTCAGGCTGGCGCTGCCCTCCGGACTGGGGCTGCCTGTCGGGCTGGGACTGCCGGTGGCGTCGTCGTCGAGGCCCTCGAGGTCCAGATCGGTCAGCTTGCCTCCGGACACCTCCCCTACGGCCGTCGTAGCGGCCTTGTCGAAGGTGACCTTGACGGTCGACAGCAGTTCCTTGCGCTTCCTCTGGGCCTCGGTCAGCTGCGCCGTCTCGGAGGGGCTGCTTGAAACGCTCCCGGAAGGGCTGGTCGTCTGGTTCGGAAGGATCTTCGCAGCCTCCGAGGTCTCCGCGGCTGTCTCGTCACCACTGTCCTGACCGCAACCGGTCACAAGAGTGGCGGCGAGAGCGGCGGCGCACAGGGCGCCTCCGGCAAGGCGGAGCCGGCTGGTACGCGGGGAAGGGTGTTTAGTTCGGCGGGGCTCAAATCTCATGCTTGCATGCCTAGCCGCCCTCGCGAACAGTCATGTTGTTCGACCGGCGGGTGTCACCCGTTCGACGGCGCCGTCCGCCCATTCGGCGTGTCGTGCCGCCGGGGGCCCAAGGCCGTCCGCACGGGGGAATGGCGCCGGCCCAAAAGAACCGGCGCCACCCCTTGGGCGTTGTGCGGCGTCAGGCAGCCAGCTGCACCGTCGGCGGACCCGGATGCCGGGCCGAGCGATCCCACGGACGTGACGGCGCGCAACCGCGCCGCCTCGGCGGCCAGGGCGTCAGGCACGGTCCTGGTTCCGGTCGTGACGCAGCGGGTGCAGGAGACGTCGTCGAGCCGGCGGCTGCTCTCGGAAGCCCCCAGCCGTGCATGAGTGCCACAGGGCGGCCCGGAACTCTGGGCCCCGCGCCGACGAAATCCGATTGCGGCGGCGGTAACCGCCTGGGCGTCACGGGCGGCCGTGCGAAGCTGACAGCACGCGTCCGATTCCGCTCCCTTGCAGATGATGGTCGCCCCGACTCACCCGATCCTCATCCGCGATCACGGACGGTCATCCGGTCGCGCTCCCGAAGCGCCATGCGCTTCAGTGGGAAACAATGGAGGAGACGGGCTAGCGGCTTCCGTCGGCCCGGTCGGGAGGTGGATCATGGACTATCCGGAGAGTTACGAACTGATATTCCGGGCAGGCGGCGCCGAGGACGACGTCGTCGTCGTCCGTCTGACGGCACGCTCCGGCGCGGGTGGTTACCCGGTCTACGAGGACGAAACCGGAATCGTGCGCGCCGAGATCAGCGAGCGCAGCGAGGTGCGGATGCTGGCGAGCGGCGGTCATCAAGTCCTGGGGGCACCGCTGCTGGCCCGACCGCTCGGCCCGAGCACGGCCACTCACGGCACCGGCTGAGGGGCTCTGGTACCACCCAGTCACCGCATCCGAAGTCCACTCACGTCCGCCCCTCGCCCGAATGTGTTTACTTTTCCGAGGTGCAACCGTAGTCTGCCGGTGAAACCACAGACTCGGGCACGAAACGGATACGTAACCACATGTACGCACCGGAGCGGCAGCAAGAAATTCTCCGCATCGCCGGCGAAAGCGGACGCGTCGACGTGCTGTCTCTGGCGGAGCAGTTCCAGGTGACCGCGGAGACGGTCCGGCGTGACCTCAAGGCCCTCGACCGGGCGGGTCTCCTCCGCCGGGTGCACGGCGGTGCGATTCCGGCCGGACGGCTCGGTTTCGAGCCGGACCTCGCCGAACGCGACACCGTGGCGGCCGACGAGAAGGACCGCATCGCCGCCGCCGCCCTAGGTGAACTTCCGGCCGAGGGCAACATCATCATCGATGCCGGGACGACGACCGTCAGGCTGGCGGCCGTCGTCCCGATCGATTCGCGCCTCACCGTGGTCACCCATGCTCTACCGGTGGCCGCCCGCCTCTCCGACCATCCGGGGATCGCGTTGCATCTGGTCGGCGGCAGGGTTCGGCACCGCACCCGCGCGGCGGTCGATGCCTGGGCCCTGAGCGCATACGCCGAGATCAACGCGGATGTCGTCTTCCTCGCCACGAACGGCTTCTCCCCCGCTGGCGGCCTGACCACCCCGGATCTCGCCGAGGCCGCCGTGAAGCGTGCCGTGATCGCGGCGGCCCGCAGGGTGGTGCTCCTCGCCGATTCGGGAAAGTCCGGTCAGGAGCACTTCGCGCGCTTCGGTGATCTCTCCCATGTCGACCTGCTGATCACCGATACGGGGCTGAGCCCCGAGGACGCCCGGGCCATCGAGAGCCAGGGCACGGAAGTGGTACGCGCATGATCCTGACCATCACCCCCAACCCGAGCCTGGACCGCACGTACGAACTTCCGGGGCTCACCCGTGGCGCCGTCCTGCGGGCCACCGCGGACCGCGTGGATCCCGGGGGCAAGGGCGTCAACGTCTCCCGGGCGGTCGCCGCCGCGGGGCACCGCACGGTGGCCGTCGCCCCGTTGGGCGGGCCCGAGGGTGCGTTGCTGGCCAGGCTGCTCGGCGAACACGGCATCGAGGCCGCCGGTGTACCGATCGCCGGCAGCACCCGCGTCAACATCACCCTCGTCGAACCCGACGGCACGCTGACGAAGGTGAACGCCGCGGGGCCCGAAATCGCGCCTGCCGAGGCCGAGCGCCTGCTGGACACCGTCCGAGCACGGTCGGCGGGCGCGGACTGGATCGCCTGCTGCGGGAGCCTGCCGCGCGGACTGCCACCGCAGTGGTACGCCGAACTGGTCGCCCGCAGCCACCGGGCCGGCGTCCGTATCGCCCTCGACACCTCCGGTGCGGCGCTCGTCGCAGCGTTGCGTGAGCGGCCTGACGTGATCAAGCCCAACACCCAGGAGCTTGCCGAGGCCGTAGGCCGTCCGCTCGCGACGGTCGCTGACGCGCTCAAGGCGGCGCAGGAGCTGTGCGAGCTCGGGGCGGGCTCGGTGCTCGCCAGCCTGGGTGCAGTCGGCCAGCTGCTGGTGGAACCGTCCGGAGCGTATTTCGCCCGCGCGCGGGTGAATGCCGTCCGCAGTGACGTCGGTGCGGGGGACGCCTCGCTCGCGGGGTTCCTGTCCGCGGGCGGAACGGGCCGGGCGGCCTTGTCCGCCGCAGTGGCGCACGGCGCCGCGGCCGTACAGCTGCCGGGCAGCGCCATGCCGGCACCCGCCGACCTCGATCCGTCCTCGGTGTTCACCACCGGG
This sequence comes from Streptomyces sp. NPDC002911, assembly GCF_053591835.1. Lineage (NCBI taxonomy): Bacteria > Bacillati > Actinomycetota > Actinomycetes > Kitasatosporales > Streptomycetaceae > Streptomyces > Streptomyces sp. NPDC002911. The sequence goes on from NZ_JBSFUO010000003.1 coordinate 125,379, forward strand.
GACATTCCCATGGACCTGGCTCTCACGGAGCAGACCCGATGACTGCTGTCATCCCTGTCCAGCCTGACGACTCCCCCGTCCCCCGCACCGTCCCCAGGGCGGTCCACGAGCAAGGAGCCCCGCGATGAGTGAGCTGATCACCGCGGAACTGGTCGACCTCGACCTGTCCGCCGACACGAAGAGCGAGGCCGCCCGTTCACTTGCCGGACGGATGGTCGCGGCCGGCCGCGTCACCGACCTCGACGGCTTCCTCGCCGATGTGGCAGCCCGCGAGGCCCAGATGCCGACCGGTCTGGACGGCGGCATCGGCATTCCGCACTGCCGCAGTGAGCATGTCGCGGCGCCGACGCTGGCCTTCGGCCGCAGTTCGAGGGGCATCGACTTCGGTGCCCCGGACGGGCCCGCGGATCTTGTCTTCCTGATAGCCGCGCCCGCGGGTGCGGACGACGACCACCTCACGATTCTGTCGGGCCTGGCACGGCGGCTCATGGACCCCGGCTTCACGGGCGCGCTGCGGGTGGAGGGCGATCCCGCCGCCGCGGCGGCCCTGATCCGCGGCGGGGAGGTTCCCGCAACGGTGGTGCCGGACCCGGAAGAAGCGGATGCGGCGGAGATGGTGGAACCGTTCCGCATCGTCGCCGTCACGTCCTGTCCGACCGGCATCGCACACACCTATATGGCTGCCGAGTCGCTGGAGGCCGCCGCGCGCGACCAGGGTGTCGTGCTGGACGTGGAGACTCAGGGTTCGGCCGGGTTCGAGCGGCTGGATCCGGCGGTGATCGCCGCAGCGGACGCGGTCATCTGGGCGCACGACGTCGACGTGCGGGAGAAGGCACGGTTCGGCGGCAAGCCGGTGGTCGACACCGGGGTCAAGGCAGGGATCAACCGCCCCGCCGAGCTCATCGCCGAGGCCCGGCGGAAGGCCGAACGGGGGGAATCCAGCAGGTTGTCCGACGAACACGACGACCCGGACGCCGGTGGGGGCGGTTCTGCGGGAACGTCAGGGCACTTCGGCGTCCGGCTGCGGACCTATCTGATGTCCGGCGTCAGTTACATGGTGCCGTTCGTCGCAGCCGGTGGCCTGCTCATCGCTCTCTCCTTCGCCATCGGCGGCTACGAGATCTCGAGCGCGAAGTCGGTGGCCGACCACTTCGCCTGGGGTGAGGCGGCCAGCTGGGCTGCCCTGCTCAACCAGACCGGTTCAGCCGCCTTCGGTTTCCTCGTCCCGGTGCTGGCGGGATACATCGCCTACGGGATGGCGGACCGGCCGGCACTCGTCCCCGGGTTCGTCGGCGGTGCCATCGCGCTCACCATCGACGCGGGCTTCCTCGGCGGTCTGGTCGCGGGTCTGCTGGCCGGTGCGGCGGTGATGGCGATCCAGCGGGTGAAGGTGCATCCCACGCTGCGCGGCATCATGCCGGTGCTGGTGATACCCCTCCTCGCGTCGATCGCGGTCGGCTTCCTGATGTTCATCGTGGTCGGCAAGCCGATCGCCTCTCTCCAGAACGCCCTCACCGACTGGCTGAACGGGCTGTCGGGCTCCAACGCCGTCATCCTCGGCATCGTCCTCGGCCTGATGATGTGCTTCGACATGGGCGGCCCGCTGAACAAGGTGGCATACGCCTTCGCCGTCGGCGGTCTGGCCGATCCGACGCCCGGCAGTCTCAAGGTCATGGCCGCGGTGATGGCGGCCGGCATGGTGCCTCCGCTGGCGATGGCCCTCGCCACGACCGTGCGACGCGGACTGTTCACCCGGGCCGAGCAGGAGAACGGCAGGGCGGCGTGGGTGCTGGGCGCCTCGTTCATCACCGAGGGCGCGATTCCGTTCGCCGCGGCGGATCCCCTGCGGGTGATCCCGTCCGTGATGGCCGGCGGTGCGGTCACCGGCGCGTTGTCCATGGCCTTCGGCTGTACGCTCCGTGCCCCGCACGGCGGCGTGTTCGTCGTCCCGCTCATCGGCGAGCCGTTCCTCTACCTGCTGGCGATCGCTGCTGGTACCGCGGTGTCCACCGCTCTGGTCGTCGCTCTCAAGGGCATGCGTCGGGACCCGAAACGTGCGTCCCCGTCCGACGTCGCCGTGGCCGTCTGATCCCTGTCCCCCGCCCCCCTTGCCCCCACCCGCGGACCGCAGTTCCCCTCTCCATCTTGATCCCAGGAGTTAATCCGTGTACCAGCGCACCGTCTCCGTCGGCTCCCGTAGCGGCCTGCACGCCCGTCCCGCCTCACTCTTCGTCCAGGCCGCCATGCGCCAGCCGGTCGCCGTCACCGTCGCACGCGAGGGCAGCGATCCGGTCGACGCCCGGAGCATGCTCTCGGTGCTCGCCCTGGCAGCTGAGCACGGCGATCTGCTGGTGCTGTCCGCTGTAGGCGAAAGCGCGCCGGACGCGGTCGAGGAGCTGGCTGACCTGTTGTCCCAGAACCTCGACGGCAAGGACTGAGTGTGACGGAAACATGGGATCCGGCGGGTGAAGGCGTCTTACGGCTGCCGTCGGCGCGGCTGGTCCGTGGCCGCGGTCTGAGGCACCCTCTCCCCGCAGGGCCCAGGCCCACCCTTGCCGTGTATCTGCTGGGCGGTCCCCCACCCCCGGTGGCCTGGGAATCACGGTGGCTGCGCTGGCCCGACTTCCGTCTGCCCGCCGACAAGGAGGCGGCACGCTCCACGCTCAAGGAGGCGTGGAGCCGGGCTCCGGATGAGCGGCTCGAGATCGCGTGTGGAGGGGGCCGGGGGCGGACCGGTACGGCTCTGGCCTGCCTGGCCGTGCTGGACGGAGTCCCGGCGGCGGACGCTGTCGCCTTCGTCCGCCGGAACTACCACCCCAAGGCAGTGGAGACATCCTGGCAGCGACGGTATGTGGTGCGCTTCGCTGAATGGTGAACGGCTCCCTGACCGTGAGGATCATTCCACGGTGTGCGGAGCCGGAACCGTGGCTCCGCCGCCGGCGCGTACCGCCTCGACGACGTTCTGATGGAGGGCCCTGCTCGCTTCCTCGGTCGGGCACGGCACCGGACTGCCGGCCAGTGTGAACCAGTCCGAGGCGCCGCTGTACTGAACAGCCACCTCGGCCTGCTCCTCGGTCCAGGTCGTGTGTACGGTCAGATCGCCGCTCACGACACCTACCTCTTCGGTGCGCACTCCGCCGGTTCCCGCGAAGACACCGAGGGTGGTCCACGATGCCCAGTTCATGACGCGTCGCCTCTCGGGACAATGACAAGCCTGTCAAGCGGACTTGCCTCGAGTATGGCACCGGGGACCATCACTCGCACAGGTGCGCCCGTGCGTATCCGTACGGTGACGCCGGGGCTCCGGTCAGGGGTGCATCGACGCACCCTTGAGGATCTTGTCCACGGCATTGCGCGGCCCGTACACGGCCAGGCCCACCAGGTCCATCCCCTCCCTGCGCACCGCACGGACGGCCGCCCTGTTGGCCTCGTCGTGGCCGGTCCCGAAGAGGTCGGAAGTGAACACGGCCAAGGTCGCGCCCCTGCCGACCGCCCTGGTGTGCGCGGTGGTCAGGAGCTCCTTGGACCCGGCGAACACGAGGACGGGCTGCCGGAACATGGGCAGGTACAGGGTGTCGTCCGCGTCGGCATACGGTTCGCCGATCACCTCGGGCACCTGTGTACCGAGGCCGCTCACCAGGAAGGCGGTGACGTTGAGGCGCTGCCAGTTCTCGAGGTCGTCGCGGAGCAGCACAGCGATCTTGGTGTCGAAGCGGACGGGTGCGTTGTCGTCGGTCATGCGAGAAGTCTGCCGAGCCCGGCCGTCAGCCGTCTTGTACGTAGTTTGCAGGCCGCTGCGGGCCGTGACGCTCTTGTACTCTTCGTTCATGGGTGCACGTCCGGACATCACCGCGTGGCGTCCGCGCGTCGAGGGAATCGACGAGGTCTTCCACGCGCACTTCGCCGACCACGCGTACCCCATGCACACACACGACGCGTGGACGCTACTCATCGTCGACGAGGGGATGGTCCGCTACGACCTGGACCGCCATGAGCACGGGGCGCCGAGCTCGGTGGTGACACTGTTGCCTCCGCACGTTCCGCACAACGGCGATGCGGCGACTCCCGGAGGGTTCCGCAAGCGTGTGCTGTATCTGAACACCTCGCAGATCGACGCGGATCTCGTCGGGCGCGCGGTCGGCCGGCCCGTACTGCGGGATCCGCGGCTGCGCCATCGGGTCCACCAGCTTCACCGGACGCTCGAGAACCCCGGGAACGAGCTGGAGGCACAAAGCCGTCTCGCGCTCGTTTCCGAACGTCTCTCCGGGCACCTGCGCGACGAGCCGGCCGCGCCACAGGTGCCCGACCGCCGGGTCGCGCACGCGCTCCGGGATCTGCTCGACGAGCGCTTCGTCGAAGGGCTGACACTCCGCGAGGCGGCGGAACGGCTGCATACTCATCACACGCATCTGGTGCGGGCCTTCAGCCGGGAGTTCGGCATGGCCCCGCACCAGTACCTGACAGGGCGCCGCATCGATCTGGCCCGGCGCCTGCTGCTGGGCGGGATGCGCGCGACGGACGTCGCGGCGTCGGCCGGCTTCTACGACCAGCCCCACTTCTCCCGGCACTTCAAGCGTGTGGTCGGCACCAGTCCGGGACACTACGCGCGCACTGGATCCGCGGCTTACTGACGGCGCTCCAGCGTGCCGCGGACGAACGCCGCCTGCCCGGCGTGCTGCAGGTCGTCCGCGATGACGCTGATCAGCCGCACGCCGAGGGTCACCGGCGGCGACCACGCCTCGTCCACGACGCGGTCCAGGGACCGGCCGTCGAGTCCGCGGACGAACCCGAGGGTCTGCTCGTGCACCGCGTCGAAGTAGCCGAGGAGGAGGTCACTCGACCCCACCTTCACGCAACCCGCCTCCGCGCTGCTGTGGCCGTAGCCGGTCGACTCCTTCTCGAGGGGAAGCTCGAAGCGGGACGCCCAGTCCTTCGCGAACCAGATCTGCTCGGTCCCCGCCGCGTCGGCGACGTGATCGTCCTGGACGCGCGTGAGGTGCCACACGAGCCAGGCGATGGAATTCGCCTCGTCGTCGAGCCTGGCGTTGAGATCCTCGGGAGGGAGCCCCTCGACGGCGGCGTGCACCGCTTCATGGATACGTCCGAACGCTTCGGCGAAAATGCCTGCACTGTTCATACGACCACCATGGCCGGTCCGCGCACGGGGCCCCGACTTCGACACGCGGCCGTCACGCGTGCACGGTGTGGAGCCACTTGGTCAGCAACGCATTGACCTCTGCGGGGCGCTCCTGCTGGATCCAGTGTCCGCATCCGTCCAGGATGTGCGAGGAGACCAGGCCCGGAAGCGTCGTGGGGAAGTCTGCGATGGCGTCGGCCATCCAGGTGGTGGAGGAGTCGAGCGCACCGCCGATGAAGAGGGTGGGGCAGGTGAGGCGGGCTCCGTCCCAGGCGGCCAGGTCCTCCCAGTCGCGGTCGACGTTCCGGTATCGGTTCAGCCCCCCGGTCAGGCCGGTCCGCTCGAAGTCGGCGCTGTAGACGTCCAGTTCTCTCTCCGTGAGCCAAGCCGGCAGGGCACCACCGGTGAAGCGGTCGCGCATGGCCGCTCCGGCGGGCACGAAGAAGGGGCTGTCCGTTCCCTGCGGGGGCATCGTGTCACCGGAGAGGGAGGTGTAGAACCCTGCCAGCCATCCGCGTACGTCGGGTTCGATCTCCGCCTCGGCGCGGCCGGACTGCTGGAAGTAGCTGACGTAGAACTCTTCGCTCCCGCCGATACGGGCGAAGCCGTCGGTGGGCCGGACCGCGTGCCAGGGAGCGTAGGGGACGCTGAGCATGGCCGCGGCCATGAACATGTCGGGCCGCAGCAGTGCGCTGTCGGCTGCGATGGACGAGCCCCAGTCGTGGCCGACGACCGTCGCGGACTCCTCGCCCAGGGCGTGCACAACCCCGACGGTGTCGGCGACGAGGGCCGTCATCCGGTAGGCGTCCACGGGGCCGGGGGCCGAGGAGCGCCCGTAGCCGCGTACGTCGACGGCTACCGCGCGGAAGCCGGCCGCGGCGACGGCAGCGAGCTGGTGGCGCCAGGAGTACGAGGTCTCGGGGAAGCCGTGGATCATGAGGACGAGAGGGCCGGTCCCCTGTTCCAGGAGATGGATTCGGCCGCCGGGGACGTCCACCAGCCGGTGGACCGCCCCGGGGACGGTGGTGGAGGGCTCGGCGGCGGGCTGCGGCATGGTGTGCTCCTCGGATTTGCGGGGCCGGTCTGCGTGACCATCATTCGGCGCCTCGATGCCACTGACCAAGAGAAATTGCCGTTACGGCAAAACTGCCGCGACCCGTCAGGCGAGCAGACCCAGGAGGTGCGCGCAGGCCGACGCCTCGTCCGGGGTGACGGGCGATCACCTCGTACGTGCCGCGCTGGTACGCGCGGTCTCCCAGACCCCCGCCGGACGCCCGCCTCACGAACAGGAGGTCCGCAGGTGTGGGGGCCGGTTCGTGCAAACGACGGTGAGACAGGCGTGATCCAGCAGCCACTTGACGTTGCGCCGCCGGCCCGCCCCCGGTCGAGGAAGACGGCGTCGAACTTGATCTGGTGGCCTCCCCCGGGCTGCTCGAACCACTAGGCGATGCTGCCCTCTGCAGGATCACCCTTCTCGACGGCGGCCCTCAAGCGTTCTGTGGTTCCGGCGGTCATGGCCGTCACTTCCTGGCTCCTGACGGTCAATGGGACGACCGCTCGCTCCGGTAAGTGTGCGCAGAGCCGCCGGCTGCTCGAGGCGGGCGGATCGGTGGAGGCGTCAGCCGGGCGAATCGCTGTAGCGGACGGTGACCTTCTCGAAACCGAGCGATCCGAGCAGGCCCTGGAGCATGGAGGTGGTGTTCTTCTCGGCCCGCTTCGTGAGGCCGCTCTCCTCAGCAGCCTTTCCGATGTGCTGCGCCGCCAGCTTGTTGACGGCCTGCTCGCTGCCCGGGTTGTCGGAGAAGAAGTCGCCGAGCCGGTCGAGAAGGCCGCGCTGCTTGGACACGGCGTAGGAGTGGTCCGGATCCAGGGCGGGCTTGCCCAGCACCGCGGGCGGCAGTACGAGTTCGGCCGTGGTGCGGTCCTCGTTGACGCTCACCCCGTCGGCCCCGACCTTGCCGAGGTCGACGGAGGCTCCGACCGCGCCCGCGCCGACGTACAGCGTGCGAGTGCCCCGAATGGCGTCGGGTAGGAACTTGGCGTCCTTCTCCAGGTCGACGACGACCTGGAAGTTGCCGGATGCGGCCTCGTACGCGCTCATGTCCTGGATGGACTTGAGGACCGCGGGGCCTGAGCGGTCGGTGGGCTCCTCACCGAAAAAGCCGCCGAACCCCGGTAGCAGACTGAGTCGGCTGCTCAGGAGCAGCAGGACCAGTGCCGCGGCGCACACGCCGGCGAACGGCAGGCATCCTCGCGTGCGGCGGGCCCGGCGGCTCGGCGCGTTGCCGTGGCCGGGATCTCCCGCGCCGTCTGTCCTTACTTCAGTGGACGTCATACCTACCCGTGTGACCCCGCCGGGCGGTTTCAGTCCGTCCGGCATCCCGATTACGCCGGATCCTGTACGGGGCTGTGGCCCTACGCCCCTGTCGCACCGTCCAGTCGTTCCCTCAGCAGGTCGGCGTGACCGATGTGCCGCGCGTATTCGGCGATCATGTGGACGTGCACCAGCCGCAGGGAGTAGACCGAGTCCTGGTGGGTGAAGGTGTCGTCGAGCGACGCGTCGGCCACCGCTTCGTCCGCGAGGCGGATCTCCTCGAGGAGCCGGGCGTAGTCGTCGGCGGCGCGAGCGGGCGACAGGTCCTCGAAGTCGGCGTCCTTGCCCTTCTCCGGGTCGTACATCGGGGGCAGCGCGTGGCCCGCGAACCGCTCTCGGAACCAGGTGCGTTCGACCTTCGCCATGTGCCGGATCAGGCCGAGCAGGGTGAGATTGGACGGCTGAACCGTCACTTCGGCGAGGCGCTCACCGGTCAGGCCCGCGCATTTCTGCAGGAGTGTGACGCGGTAGAAGGCGAGGAACGCGACCAGGGTTTCACGCTCGCCGCCGGCGAGAGGACCGGTGGGGCGGGTTGCTTCGGGAGCTCTCCATATCATCGCGTGATCATGCCTGCCGACCGCCGGTTCGCGCGATGCTTTTGTCGGCACACAGCCGCACCGGCTCGCGGACTCGCGCCATGCGGCCGCCGAGCACTCGCACCCGGGCCTTCGCCGTACGAGCGGGGTTCCGGTCGCCGGCTGCTGGCCGGCGGCCGGAACCCCAGGTGGAGCGGCGACTCGGACGCGTTCACTCACTCCAGGAGATCTGCGTACGCCCCCAGAGCCAGTGCGATGTCGGCCTGTGCCCAGAACCGGTGGTAGGTGAAGACCGGAGCGGCACCGCCGTCCAGGTAGGCCTGCACCTTCGGCCAGTTCGGGTCGTCCTCGTAGAACGACCGGATGGAGAGGAACGTGGAGTCGTTGTCGACGGTGTCGCCGTTGGGCATCGCGCCAGTCCAGCCGTCAGGGACGTACACCGGGTCGTCGAACCGGTTGTAGTCGGCACGTGTCTCTGGGACCGCGACCCCGGCGTCGTCCCGGTAGTGGCTCCACATACCGTCGAGCAGCCCTTCGGCCGTGGCCTTCGCCTCGGCGTCACCGGACTTGGCGGCGTAGTAGGTCAGCGTCCTGGCGTAGGCGCCGGCCACCCCGACGTCGTTGGTGTAGTCGGCGACCGTGACGTGGAGCCCGGAGTTCGCACCCGGACTCGACGCGTTCCAGGTGTCGGGCGCGCCCGACCACTTGAGGGTGGACGGCATGAGGTAGGTGCCGTCCGGGTTGATGGTCGTCTCGGACAGGGCCCAGTCGACCCACTTGTCGAGTACGGCCTTGGCCTGGGCGTCGCCCGACTCGTGGTAATACTCCGCGACGCGCTCCATGGACCACGCCTGGAAGCCGAACCACTGGTTGGACGGCGGGTCGTGGTACACGGGCTTCTCGTCGTAGTACATGCCGTGGAAGGTCGGCGTACCGGCCGGAGGCTGGGCGTAGCTGCCCTTCCAGCTGTTGGTCGCACCGCCCGCGATGGCTCCCTCGTCGGACTGGAGCCACTGGTAGAAGTCCATCTGCCGGTCAAGGCTCTTGGCCCAGTCCTGCTGTCCCGTGGCCGACTTGGGCTTGAGGTCGGCCACGGAGCTCAGCGCGTAGGCCGCCATCGGGTTCTGGTAGCCGCCGTGGGCGTGGCTGGATCCGATGCGCCAGGACCAGCCGGCCGAGGTGTCGGTGGCACCGCCCCAGGCGTAGTACCAGGACATCAGGTAGTGCGCGCTGTCCTTGCCGCTGCCGGCCGGGCAGGTGGTCGGGCCGACACAGTTGCCGACCTTCTTGAAGTACTTGTCGAACATGGAGTAGCGGAGGTAGTCGCCCATCTTCGCCGCCTTGGCGACCGTCGCCGAGACCTCACTCGACTTGCCCTGCTCCTCAGCCCAGACGTCCGCCCAGTAGGCGGCCTGTACGGCACGGGCGTCCGCGTCCGGAGCGTTGGTGAACTTCCACTGCTTGGCGTACGAGGCATCCCCGGTGAACAGGTCCAGGTAGCCGTTGTCACCGCCGTAGGTGAAGTTGTCACAAGTGGGGTGGGTGACGGTCTCCCAGACCGACTCCTGCGAACCGCGCTGGAAGGTGTTGATGTACGAGGGGCCGGTCTCGGTGGGCCCGGCCGAGCACTTTCCGGGAGAGTTGCCGTATCCGTAGACGTTGTCGACGTCCTGGATCCAGTGCATCCCGTAGATGTCGTCGGTGCCGTACGCGCTCTTCAGCTCGGAGGCGATCGGGTCCGATCCGGAGGCGGCCGATCCGTCGAGGACGGCCGGGTACTCGTTCGGTGTGTCGTGTTCGGGCGCGTAGGTGGCGGGCTTCGAGGCGTTGTAGAAGCCGTTCGTGGGCTGATCCGCGTGGGTGGGGATCATGTACCTCTCCATGGTTTCCCACGCACCGTTGAACTTCGTCCAGTCCCCGGTGATCTTCCCGTACATCGCCTGGAGCCAGATCAGGTAGCTGTACGCCTCCGACGTCGTCTCGTGTCCGTGGTCGGGGGCTTCGACGATCAGAGTCTCGACGGAGTGGTAGGGGATGCCCTCCGACGAGAAGTAACCGTTCGCCGGGTCCGTGATCTTCCCGTACAGGTCGAGGAAGCGGGCGTCGTAGTCCTTCGCCTCGGCGATCTGGGTGACGGTGACCTCGGACTTGCTGTGGCCGGGAGCCGTGACGGTGAAAGTCGCGGTTCCTGTGCCGGATTCGTCGGCCGAGACGGTCACCTTCTGGGCTGTGGACCAGTTCGACGGAGTGAAGGTGAGACTCGCTCCGCCGGTGACACGCAGACCGGTGTTACCGGAGCTCCGCGCCACCGTGACGATGACCGACGAACTGGGCGCGGTGGACAGCGAGACGTCGAAGGTCCGCGACGTGCCCTGCTGTACGCCCAGTTGGGCGGGAGTGGCCACGACGGCCGGGCCCGCGACGACGGTGATGCCGGCCGGGGTCGACTCCGCCGAAGCACCGTGGCCGTCATACGCCCTGGCGTAGAGCGAGTGACCGCCGGCGGACAGCCCTTCGGCGCTGTACGTGTAGGGGGACGTGGAGTCCGTGCCGAGCAGCTTCGTGTCGTCGTAGAACTCGACCTTGTTGATGCCCGCCCCGTCGGCGGCAACCGCGGTGGCGGCCAGTGGGACAGTGTCTCCGGCGGAGAAGACGGCGCCCGCCGCCGGACTGGTGAGGACGGCGATCGGCGGCTGGTGGGCGCCTACGCACGCCGTGCCGTTGACGGCGAAGGCGGACGGTGCGGTGTTGGTACCGCTGTAGGTGAACTGCGCGCCCGTCGTGACAGCGGCCCCGGCGGCGATGGAGCCGTTCCAGCTCGCGTTCTTGACGGTGACGGTCTTGCCGGACTGGGCCCAGGTCCCGCTCCAGCCGTTGGTGAGTTTCTGACTGCCCGCGTAGTCGTAGGTCAGGGTCCAGCCATCGATCGCGGCGGCACTCCTGTTGGTGACGGTGAGTTCGGCACTGAAGCCCGAGCCCCAGTCATTGGTCTTGTAGTCCACGCTGCATTGCACGGCTGCCGCCTGGGCCGGTGCGCCGGCTGCGGCAGTCATGCCCACGGGGAGGGCCGATGCCGCCACGAGTGCGGTCCACATCCGTCGTCTTCCGGCTCCGGTTCTGCCGGGTCTCCTCGCTAACCAGGTTCTTCGTGCGCGTCCTGATGGCATGCGCAGTACCTCCTCGCGGCTCGGCAACATGGGGGGTATGCCGGGTTGAGCACAAGCCTTGAAGCAGTGGGAGCGCTCCCAGCATGGGGATGAGGAAAAAGAGAGTCAAGAGACTTGAAGAGTCGAATAATTTCGATAGCAAGAGATGGGAACTGGTGTGTTGACCGACACCACTTGACGCTCTAACGTCAAGCCACACCAGTGGGAGCGGTTCCACCAGTCGACGTGCCGTAGGGGGCACGCCCGGTCTGCGAGGAGTCGCTCATGCACCACCCCCGCACTTGCCGCACCCGTTCAGGCTGTTCCTCGGATCAGTGCCCGACCTGGCCGGCAGCACTTTCGCGGTCATGGTCACGCCTTCCGGATCCGCCTTCGCACGCACGGTGGAGATCAGCACCGCGCACCAGTGTGACGACGGTTTCGAGACGGCAACGGCCCTCGGTTCGGCGGATCCCCGTCCCCGTCGACGGGACCGCCCGCAACGGACGTCCGGCAACGAGCTCGACCAGCACACACCTGTGCAGGGGTTCGACGACCAGGAACTCCCCTCCCGGACGGGACTGCGTCACCTGGGACCGCACCACGTCCCCGTCCTTGATCAGCGACTACGACGGTACCCCCACCCCGTACGGAATCGGGCTGCGCGATCACCTGCGCACCCTCGACAGCTGAGGAAACGGAATTCGTATGAGCCGCACGAGCCGCACCACCCTGCGCCGGTCCCGAACGGCGCTCATAGCCGCAGGAACTCTGGTCGCCGCCGCGGCGGGCTCCGCCGCGGCGGTGGCCCCCTTCGGAGCCTCCGCCGCCGCGGCAGCAGGCTGCACCGTCGATTACAAGATCCAGAACCAGTGGAACGGTGGGCTCACCGCCGCGGTGAGCGTCACGAACACGGGTGACGCCGTATCGAGCTGGCAGCTCGAGTGGTCGTTCGCCGGCGGCGAGAAGATCAGCCAGGGCTGGAACGCCACGGTCTCGCAGAGCGGCGTCGCCGTCACCGCGAAGAACCTCGCGTACAACGGCGCTCTCGCCACCGGTGCTTCCGCGTCCTTCGGCTTCAATGCGACGGGCAGCGGCAACAGCGTCGTCCCGGCGACCTTCAAACTGAACGGCGTCACGTGCGGTACCGACTCGTCGGGCCCGACCGACCCGCCGGACCCGACGGATCCGCCGGCGGGCACCCGGGCCGACAACCCCTACGCGGGCGCCGAGGTCTATGTGAACCCGGAGTGGTCGGCCAACGCAGCGGCCGAACCGGGCGGTAGCCGGATCGCCGACCAGCCGACGGGTGTGTGGCTCGACCGCATCGCCGCCATCGAGGGCTCCAACGGCTCGATGGGCCTACGTGACCACCTGGACGAGGCCCTGACCCAGAAGGGTTCCGGCGAACTCGTCGTCCAGGTCGTCATCTACAACCTGCCCGGGCGCGACTGTGCGGCACTCGCCTCCAACGGCGAGCTCGGACCCACCGAGATCGGCCGGTACAAGACCGAGTACATCGACCCGATCGCGGCCATCCTCGCTGATGAGAAGTACGCGGATCTGCGCATCGTCACCACCGTCGAGATCGACTCCCTGCCGAACCTCGTGACCAACGCGGGCGGCCGGCCCACCGCCACGCCCGCCTGTGACGTCATGAAGGCCAACGGCAACTACGTCAAGGGCGTCGGCTACGCACTCAACAAGCTCGGCGACGCGCCGAACGTCTACAACTACATCGACGCGGGACACCACGGCTGGATCGGATGGGACGACAACTTCGGCGCCTCCGCCGACATCTTCCACGAGGCCGCGACCGCCGAGGGCGCGACCGTCAACGACGTGCAAGGCTTCATCACCAACACGGCCAACTACAGCGCCCTCAAGGAGGAGAACTTCTCCATCGACGACGCCGTGAACGGGACCTCTGTGCGGCAGTCCAAGTGGGTCGACTGGAACCGCTACACGGACGAGCTGTCCTTCGCCCAGGCGTTCCGCACCGAGCTGGTCTCGGTCGGCTTCAGGTCCGACATCGGCATGCTGATCGACACCTCGCGCAACGGCTGGGGCGGTGCGAACCGGCCGAGCGGCCCGGGTGCCTCCACCAATGTCAACACCTATGTGGACGGCGGGCGCTACGACCGGCGCATCCACCTGGGCAACTGGTGCAACCAGTCCGGAGCCGGCCTCGGCGAGCGGCCGCAGGCGGCGCCGGAAGCCGGCATCGACGCGTACGTCTGGATGAAGCCCCCGGGGGAGTCGGACGGATCCAGCAAGGAGATTCCGAACGACGAGGGCAAGGGGTTCGACCGGATGTGCGACCCGACGTACACCGGTAACCCCCGCAACAACAACAACATGTCCGGGGCTCTCGGCGACGCTCCGGTCTCCGGGAAGTGGTTCTCCGCACAGTTCCGGGAGCTCATGAAGAACGCCTACCCGGCGCTCTAGGCCCCGCGTCGGCGGGTTCCGGGCGCTCCCCCGCCCGGGCCCCCCCGACGGTTGCGCCACCTGTCGAACAGGGCGCGTCCGCGAGCCACCGGCGCGGACGCGCCCCGGCGCGCCGCGGGTCCTCCACCGCGCTTCGCCTTGCTCCTGGCAGCAGGCTCGGCCCTGGCCGGGGTCCGCGGTGCGGGCTCAGCCACGTCCGCTGTCTCCGCGGCGGCCTGTCCGCCCGAAAGAGCGTGGTAGCGGTGGCTGATGCGGCGACCCATCACCGCGTATCCCAGCAGCGCGCCGGTCGTATTGAGAATGACGTCATCGATGTCGAAGGCCCGCCCCGCCACGAGCGCTCCCTGGGCGAGCTCGACGACCGCCATCACCAGGACGGTCAGCACTGTCATCCGGAGCATCCGCAGTCGGCGTGGCATCAGAATCGGCAGCAGCACACCGAACGGTGCGCCGAGCAGAAGATTTCCGCCGGCCTGCTTGCATGCGGCAAAGAAGGTGTAGTCCTCCGCGTACTGCCTCAAGGACCGCCCAGGCCTCAGATTGGACGTCACGATGTCCTCCGACGCCGGTGACGGTGTGAGCGTCACCTTCGCCAGGACCACGGAGAACGCGACGAGCGCCAGGAACGCCGCCACCAGCGCTGCCGCGCGCAGCAGCAGACGTCCGACATTCCTGCGCCGTGCACTACGATCCGCCTCTGCTGTCATGGCGGAACGGATGCCCCGAACCCCGGCAGCCCACACCCAGGGCCTGGTGCGACCATGTGCGCATGAGCCCACAGAAGAAGGACGAACTGCTGGCGGAAGCCGTACGGCTGCGCGAGCAGGGGCATCCCGAACAGGCCAGGGAACGCCTCCTCACCCTCACCGCCACGTTCCCCGACGCGGAGGACGTCGCCTATCAGACGGCCTGGGTCCACGATGTGCTCGGCTTGGAGGCCGAGGCCGTGCCGTACTACGAGCGGTGTCTGCAGGGCGACGGCCTGATCGAGGAGGAACGCCGCGGAGCACTGCTGGGACTCGGCAGCACCTACCGCGTCCTCGGCAGGTTCGGGCAGGCCGTGGAGACGCTCCGGCGGGGGGTGTCGGAATTCCCGGACGACGGGGCCTTGCGGACCTTCCTGTCCATGGCCCTGTTCAACACCGGTGAGCATCACGAGGCCATGCAGCTTCTGCTGCGCCTGGTGGCGACGACGAGTGACAGCCCGTATGTGCAGCGGTACCGGCCTGCCATCGAGCATTACGCGACAGACCTCACTCAGACCATGTGAGCGCGGGCCGCAGGGGCGCGGCGCGGGTGAGCGCTGACAGCCGACAGCCCGGGCGGCGCGCCACGCGGTTGCCCGGAAAAAGGGAAGCCCCGGCCGGATCGGGGGAATCCAGCCGGGGCGGCTTGTGTGCGGAGGCAAAGCAGACCGCTGCACCGCGGGCTCAGGCCCTCGCCCCTACATAGAGATGAACGGCAAACCACCACTCGTCGTTCCCGCGCGTCCGCCCCTCGGTGTGATCCACACCACGACCACGCAGGCCAGGACACCCCCGGCGGCGGCAAGGTGATGCCGTCGGTCGTCAGCGGGCCTCGCGGAACATGACGTGACGCCCTGCGGCCGGGTCGAACTTCCGCAGTTCCAACCGGTCAGGGTCGTTGCGCCGGCTCTTCCGCGTCACATAGGTATGGCCGGTTCCAGCCGTGGACCGAAGCAGGACGACGGGCCTGGTCTCACTGCGCGCCATGGGACCTCCAGAGAGAGTGCCGACCCCGCCCCCAGGATGGGAAGGGGCGTCGTTTTCATTACCGGCTTCGACAACACCTACGGGTACACCATCATTCCCACACTCGAACGAAGGTGTGACACGCACCTGACCGCGTCGTCGAATGCTTCTTCGATCAACGGCTTGACCGACTGCGGCAGCCAATGGATCACGGCTCCGCATATGCTCCGATCCCGGCATGCGCGAGCCGCGCATGGCCGCAAGCGCGGGCGTACGCTGCCCAGTTCACTCCGGGTGACTTGGGTCAACTTCCCGCCGAAGGCAGAGGTGTTCGTCGGACTGTCACCTCGCTCAGCCGTCGGCATATGCCGGAAGCAAGAACGTACCAAGTGTCGCCAAACCCCTTACGGGGCCCCCGAGCCTGTGCCACAGTCGTGTTCGGTCCACCCCACGAACCGGCCGTACCGCCCGTATCGGAGTACCAGATGCCGTCCCATCTGTTTGCGGACCGCCCCACCCCACAGCCGCCCGAGAGGGACGTCGTCGATGCCCTGATCGACCGGACCCGACTGCTGCGCGGCGACGTGGACGCCGTGCGGCGCGACAGTTCCGTGATCGACGACGACGATCCCCAGCTGCGCTGGCAGCGGGCGCTCTGCGAGCTCGCCGTCCATCAGCTCGACGATCTCGGCGAGCATCTGGGACAGCTGCGGGACGGCATCCCCTACACCATGGCCGCCGGGCTCGCGGAAGAGCCCTCCGAGGAAAAGCCGACCGCGCCGCCGATGGGCTCGCTCCTCAGCAGAGTGGGCAGCGCGGAGTGGAATCTGCTCACCGACGAGGTCCATTGGTCCGACGAGCTGTATCAGATCTTCGGCAGGGCCCCGGGGACAGGGGCGCTGCCTCTGGACGAACTGCCGTCCCTGCTCCTCACGGAGGACCAGCCCCTCCTGACGTCGATGGTGACCGACTGCCTGGTGGACGGCAGGCCGATAGACGGCGAATTCCGGATCCTGCTGCCCGACGGCGGTATGCGCACGCTGCACATGATGGGCGAACCCGTTCTCGACGCGGACGGCTGCACCGCTTCCATGTGGGCGGTCGTGCGCGATGTCAGCAGGCTACGGCGCAGCCATCACATCGTGTGCAGCACTCGGAATGCGTTGCGGCGCCAGGAGCAGATGGCCAGGGCCGAGCACCGGATGGCGGTAGAACTCCACGAAGCTGTTCTTCCACCGTGGCGCGGCTCACTGCCGATATCCGGCCGGAGAACGCACGGCCTGGACCTCGCCGGCCGTTATCTGCCGTCGGGGTCGAGCGATCTGATCGGTGGCGACTGGTATGACGCGCTGCCGCTCCCGCACGGCAAGACTCTGCTCACCGTCGGTGACCTCACCGGCCATGGGATCCCGGCCACCTCGGCCATGGCGATGCTGCTGGGCGCGCTGCGAGGCATGGCCCTTGCAGGTGTCGACCCCGGTGCGATCATGGGCCATCTGAACGTGCTGACCGAATGCTCGGCACAGCCTGCCCTGGGCAGCGCCGTGTGCTGCCGCTTCGACTCTGCGAGCGGCGTTCTCGTCTGGGCACAGGCAGGGCACCCCGCGCCGCTGCTGTTCCGCGACGGAGTGGGGCGTCCTCTGCCCGCGCCGGACGGGGCACTGCTCGGGGCGGCATCAGGAGTCACCTACGAGCAGGACCAGGTGGACCTGCTGCCGGGCGACGTGCTCGTACTGCACACCGACGGACTCACACGACAGAGCGACCGGGGCGCCTGCCCGGACATGCTTCTGGGACTGGCGCCTCGGTTCGCGCAGGCCCGCACGGCACAGGACTGCGTACGGACCGTGGTCGAGGAGCTCGGATCGGCCGAACGTCTCGACGATGCCTGCGTATTGGTGGCCCGCGTGGAGGGGTGAGAGACTTTTGGGTCACCCCGTACCGTAGGAGACCTCCGCCACGGCAGAGCTGTCCGGCCTCAGAACAGATATCGTCCCGAGCGCGTCGCCGGCGATGCCGGGTCAGATCTGGGAACCTCTCACCTTCTTGGTGGACGAGCGTGGAGGCAGGGCAAGTTCGATCTCCTCACGCAGATCCTCGATCTTGGCGTAACCCGCGAACTGACCGGTGAGCCGGTACATCTCCCGCAGCCGGTCCCACGTCCGGTGCGAGGACGTCTCCCCCATCGACACCAGGGCGAGTCGTGCGTAACGGTCGGCCTGTTCGGGGTCGTCAGCGATGAAGCACGCCGAGGCGAGCGAAATGTAGTCGAAGATTTTGGACCGCTGACGGCCGTTTATCCGCAGGCCAAGTGCCTGCTTGGCGTGTCGCTGAGCAGTGGAGGCCACACCCGGGTCGTGCTCGGCCAGGGTACGGAAGGCCAGGGCCTGCATCCCGTGCAAGTCCGCCTCGTCGAACATCTGCATCCAGCTCGGCGGCGGCACATCTCCCTTGTCCGAGACGAATAGCTCCTCGGCTTCCCCTAGGGTGCGCCGCATGGCCTGCCCGTGTCCCATCGACGCCTGCGCCCAGGCCTCGATGGTGTGCAGCATCGCGCGGGTGCGCGGCAGGGTCTCCTCCCCGCAACCGGTCTTGGCGAGCTTCATCAGGTCCAGGGCGTCGTCCGGCCGTCCCAGGTGCACCATCTGGCGTGCGGCGCGGGAGAGCGCCTCGCCCGCGCGCGGACGGTCGCCGCCCTCCCGCGCCGCGTGGGTGGCGATCACGAAGTACTTCTGTGCGGTGGGCTCGAGGCCGACATCGTGAGACATCCAGCCGGCGAGGACCGCGAGGTTGGCGGCGACGCCCCAGAGACGGCGCTGCAGATGCTCGGGGTGGTGGTAGGCGAGCATGCCGCCCACTTCGTTGAGCTGGCCCACGACGGCCTTGCGCTGGAGACCGCCTCCTCTGGAAGCGTCCCAGGCCCGGAACACCTCGACCGAGCGCTCGAGAGCCTCGATCTCCTCGGAACCGATGGGGGCGGCCTCGTACAGGTCGAAGCCGGCATTTTCGGCGTACAGCGGATCGTTGAGTCGGGAGCCCCGGGCCGCCGGAGCCGGATCGGAGTGCAGCCAGTCGTGCAGGGCGCCGGTGAGAGCTGAGCCAGCGGCGAGCGCGGCGCCCGCGCCCACCAAGCCGCGTCGGTTGAGCATGAGGTCCATTCCCGTGAATTCGGTGAGGACCGCTGCCGTCCGTTCGGGCGCCCACGGCAAACCGTCGGGATTGTCTTCTGTCCCGGCTTTTCGCCGCTTCCCCACACGCCCGCGCCGGCCGAACCCTAGGTCCTCGATGGTCACGACACGGCCGAGCCGCTCGGTGAACAGAGCTGCCAGCACCTCGGGCACGGGATCGCGAGGGGACTCCCCCATGTCGATCCAGCGCCGCACCCGCGAGGTGTCGGTGGCCAGTTGGAGGTGGCCCATGGCCGCCGCCTGCCTGTTCACCATTCTCGCGAGTTCGCCCTTGGACCAGCCGGCCAGGCCGAACAGGTCAGATAGGCGGGTGTTGGGTTCTCCGGTCACGTCAAGCCCCCAGGTTCTCGGCTGACTTGACCCTAGCTCCCCCGCGAATGCCCGGCGAATATTCGCCAGGGTTCGCCAGGGGGCGCTAGATGTTGTGCCACCCGCCGTCCGGTGTCAGGTAGGAAAGCGCCACCCCGCCCGGCAGCCCTAGGTACTCCCCAGGGTGCCGAACGGCCGCCGGCCGGGGCGGCGCACGCAACTTGTCGGCGCACGAAGGGATCTGTCTCGCCCATGTACACAGCATCGTCCTCCGTGTCCGCCCCGCCCCGGCCGCTTCGCCCCTTGGGGACGGGCGGCGGGCCGTATCTCGACCCCCGCGCCGCGTCACCGGCGTCCGGCCCGGGTCGGACCCGGCGGGCGGCGGGGCCGGGCTCCCAACCGCTCAGCGGAAGA
The DNA here is from genome assembly GCF_053591835.1 of Streptomyces sp. NPDC002911. Taxonomy (NCBI): domain Bacteria; kingdom Bacillati; phylum Actinomycetota; class Actinomycetes; order Kitasatosporales; family Streptomycetaceae; genus Streptomyces; species Streptomyces sp. NPDC002911. The sequence continues at coordinate 144,646 of NZ_JBSFUO010000003.1, forward strand.
CTGGACCTGTCCGGCGCCCAGGGCGCCCAGCTACGCATGGTCATCGCCTCGGTGCACCGCATCTGCCCCGAGTTCAATCCGGTGCAGGTGCTGCGCCGCAGCGGCCGCTCGGTGCTCATCGTGGGCACCACCGGCCGCGCTACCGCGGTGGCCAAGTGTTTACTGGATCACTCCCCCGCTTGGACGGAGCGGTTCCGCCACGAAATAGCGGCATACCGCGCGTTCGTCAGGCACCGCCCGCCGGTCCGGGTCCCGCGGCTCATCGCCGCCGACCCGGAGAACTGCACCCTGGTGATCGAGCGGATGCCCGGCCGTGTCGCCGCGCTGACGAGGCATCCTGCGGAAGCGCCACCCCGTGCGGACCTGCGGGCTGTTCTCGGCGCGGTCAGCCAGGTCAATGCCTGGAGGCCGCCGGCCGGTCTGTTCGACGCGCCCCTGGACTACGCCTCACGCATCGCCCGCTATCACGAATTGGGACTGTTCACCGATCGTGATCTGGGTGACCTGCAGAAGCTGTTGCACGGTCTGGCTCATGCGGGCGGCCGGCAGGGCATGGGCCAGTTCTGCCATGGCGACGCTCTGCTCTCGAACATCCTGCTGCCGCCCACCGGTCCCGTGCTGGTCGACTGGGAGCACGCCGGCTGGTATCTACCGGGATACGACCTGGCGACGCTCTGGGCAGTGCTCGGTGACGCACCGGCGTCACGGCGCCAGATCAGCCAGCTGGCGCAGACGAAGGGCGCCGCTGCCCGTGACGCTTTCCTGGTCAACCTCATGATCGTGCTGACCCGGGAGATCCGAACGTACGAGACGGCTGTCCAGCGTGCCATGCGTGAGGGTGCTACGGCCGGGGGCGGCCAGGCGCGGCAGGGTGTGCTGTCCTCGAGCGAGGAGCAACGACTGCTGCTGCGCAGGCTGCACGACGACTGCGCGATGGCCCGGCGGGCCGTGCGCGCAGCGGTGGGGACACGCTGACCACGCCGGTTCGACCGGCCCGACCGACGAGGGGGGAAGCGCGCTGCGGGACCGGTGCCGACACACGGGTCCCGCAGCGCAGCGTTCAAGGTCTCAGCCGCTGCTCATGATCCGGATCGCACCACATCGACGTCGGAGGCCTGCACGAAGCCGATCCGGTGGCCGATCTGCACCGTCACATACTTCTGAGTTCCGCGGAAGTATGTGTGGTCGTACGGCTTCGAAGCGTTGATCGTCGGTGCGTAGTAGTAACCGGTGGGCGCCTCGCCACCGCCGGGGAAAGCCTGCCCCGCCTTGATGGTGTAGACGAGTGGGCTGCCCATGCTCGGCTTGACGAAGTCCAGGGGGTACTCCGCCTTCTCCGGGTAGGCGACGCCGTACACCGGCACTTCCGCCTTACCTTCCTTCGGCCGCACCACATGGCCGGACGTGGGGCTGACGACCCGGGTCCCTGCCGGGGTGCGGAACCACGCCTTCTCCCCGTACCACCAGATCGCCGTCCAGCCGGGTGCTTTGTCGGCGACAACCGCCTGCTGGGCGGCGCTGATTTTGCTGCCCCAGTCCGCAGCGCAGTTCGTCCCCGGCGCACCGTCCGAATGCAGCCCCGGGTCGGAGAAGAGCGGCGAGTCCGCGGACGGCCCGATGCGCAGTTGGACCGCACTGCTGCCCTGGCGGGGCAGGTCGACGCCCTTCTCGCAGTCGCGGAATTCCTGCTGGTTCTCGGTGAAGTCCGCGCTGACCGTGACCAGTTCGCTGCTTCTGGGAGCGCTCGGCACGGTGGGTGCGCCGAGCAGTGCCATGAAGCGGTTCCAGTCCCAGTAAGGGCCCGGATCCCAATGCAGGTTGTGGGTGCCGGCCGCACTGGTGGGCGGGACACCGTCGTGGCCGAGGATGTGCTGCCGGTCGAGCGGAATGTCGTACTTCGCCGCCAGGTGGCGCACCAGTCGGGCGGTCGAGCGGTACATCTCAGGGGTGTACCACTTGGCGCCCTCGGCTGCGACGCCCTCCTGTTCGATACCGATGGAGTGGGTGTTGAGGTACCAGTTGCCCGCCTGCCAGGCGACGTCCTTGTTCTTCACCATCTGGGTGACATGACCGTCGGACGAACGCACCACGTAGTGGGCGGAGGTCTGGTCGGCCGGGTTCTTGAAGATCTTCAGGGTGGTGTCGTAGTCGGCCTCGGTGTCGTGCAGGACGATGAACTTGATGGCGTCGCTGTCCGGCCGATTCGCCGTGTCGTAGTTTCCGTAGGTGTCTTCGTCCGCCGGGTCACCGGTCCGCTGGTAGGCCGCGGGGATCCAGTCGCAGTCGAGATTGCGCGGGCATTCCGGTCGTGCGGTGTCCGCGCCGGCCGCCGCCGGGGAGAGAAGCGCCATGCTCAAGCCTCCCGCCGTGGTCAGTGCGAGCGCGAGTCTGACTCTCTGCTTCGACGTCATGACAACCCTTCATGGGCTGGGCGGCAGAGCGGTTCCTATGGGTGTTTCCCACGTACTTCGGTCGGCGCACACTCTGTGGCGGGAGGTGTTGGCGAGTCAAGAGTGCAGTCTGCCGCCAGACCAGAGCTTGTGTGACTATTCGACGCTGTGCGTACCCCGGATGGCCGAGGGGTAGTGCTGGCGCCGACAGGACCAGCCCGCGTGGACCGCGCGGAGTTCTCGGAAAGGCCGGATGCACATGGCGCAGCCCTTCTCACTGCCGGACTTCTACGTGCCGTACCCGGCACGTCTCAATCCTCATCTGGAGGCGGCCCGGAGCCACACACGGACGTGGGCGCGCGGAATGGGGATGCTGGAAGGCTCCGGAATCTGGGAGGAGAAGGACCTCGAATCCCACGACTACGCGCTGCTCTGCTCCTGCACCCACCCCGACTGCTCGGCAGAGACCTTGTCCTTGGTCACCGACTGGTATGTGTGGGTCTTCTTCTTCGACGACCATTTCCTCGAGCTGTTCAAACGCACTCCGGACCGTGAGGGCGGGAAGCGGTATCTGGACCGGCTGCCGGCTTTCATGCCCATGGAACGGGGCGCGGCGACGCCGGAGCCGTCCAATCCGGTGGAAGCGGGGCTGGCCGATCTCTGGGCCAGGACCGTGCCGGGCATGTCCGATGCCTGGCGGGCTCGGTTCGCCGAGGCGACGGAGAATCTGCTCAACGAGTCCCTGTGGGAGCTCTCGAACATCAACGAGGGACGGATCGCCAACCCCGTCGAGTACATCGAGATGCGCCGCAAGGTGGGCGGAGCGCCGTGGTCGGCGGGGCTGGTGGAGTACGCGGCGAACGCGGAGGTGCCCGACGCGGTGTCCGGTTCACGCCCGCTGCGGGTGCTGAGGGACGCCTTCTCCGACGGCGTGCATCTGCGTAACGATCTGTTCTCGTACCAGCGCGAGGTCGAGGACGAGGGCGAGAACAGCAACGGCGTGCTGGTCCTGGAGAAGTTCCTCAGCTGCTCTACCCAGGAGGCGGCGGAGGCGGTCAACGATCTACTGACGTCCCGCCTGCAGCAGTTCGAGAACACCGCCCTCACCGAAATCGGCCCGCTGTGCGCGGAGAAGGGGCTGACCGCCGACGAGACGGTCGCCGTCCTGGCATACGTGAAGGGGCTCCAGGACTGGCAGTCCGGCGGTCACGAGTGGCACATGCGCTCCAGCCGCTATATGAACGGCGGCGGCGCGGGAGAAAGCGTGCCCGGTTTCGGCATGGCCGCCGCATCACTCCGCTTCACCCCGCGCTCGGAATCGTTCCGCAGGCGCAGCCACACCCATGTGCCGTTCCAGCACGTCGGCCCCTCCCTGCTGCCCGACTTCGACATGCCGTTCGGCACGACGCTGAGCCCGCATCTGGACGGGGCGCGCGTCCGGATCGTGGAGTGGTCACACCGGATGGGGCTCCTGGAAGCGCAACCGGGCGTGCCGGGTTCACACATCTGGGACGAGGAGCGCCTCGTCGCGACCGATCTGCCGCTCTGCGCGGCGGGGCTGCATCCCGATGCGACTCCGGACGAGCTCGATCTGTCCTCGGGGTGGCTGACCTGGGGGACGTACGGCGACGACTGGTTCCCGGTGGTGCACGGCCGGACCCGTGATCTGGCCGGGGCGCGGCTGGCCAACGAGCGGTTGTCGCTGTTCATGCCACTGGACGGATCGTCTGTCCCTGAGCCCGTCAACGCCCTGGAGCGGGCGCTGGCCGACCTCTGGCGCCGGACGGCGGAGCCGATGGACGAGGACGCGCGGCGGACCTTCCGGGAGGCGGTGGAGTCGATGACGGCGAGCTGGCTCTGGGAACTGGCGAACCAGGCACAGAACCGGATTCCCGACCCGGTCGACTACATGGAGATGCGCCGGGCCACGTTCGGTTCGGACCTGACGATGAGTCTGTGCCGGCTGGGACACGGCAGGAAGGTGCCGGACGCGGTCTACCGCAACGGGCCGATGCGGTCCCTGGAGAACGCGGCGGCGGACTACGCGTGCCTGCTCAACGACCTGTTCTCGTACCAGAAGGAAATCGAGTACGAGGGCGAGGTGCACAACGGCGTCCTGGTCGTGCAGAACTTCTTCGGGGTGGACTATCCGACGGGGGTCGCGATCGTCCACGACCTGATGAATTCACGGATGCGCCAGTTCCAGCATGTCGCCGAGCAGGACCTGCCGGTGCTGTACGACGACTTCGATCTGAGCACGGAGGCGCGAGAGGTCCTGGCCGGGTATGTGGTGGAGCTCCAGCACTGGCTGGCGGGCATCCTGATCTGGCACCGGGACTGCAGACGCTATCGCGAGGAGGATCTCCGGCGGGGCACCGGAACCCCGTGGCACGTCAGCGGGCCCACGGGGTTCGGCACGTCGGCGGCGCGGGTGACGCGGCTGCTGACGACGCAGGGACGTTTCAGCCCTGCTGGAACAGCTCCGCGGGAAGTGGCTTCAGCAGGGCGTACAGATCGTCCGTGATCGGCCGGTCCCAGCTGGCGATGGTGACGAGTACGCCGTCGCTCCGGTCGAACTGGACGCAGGAGATCCGGCTCTCGGAAAGCTTGATACGGCGCACGATCAGCAGGCTGTCGCCCTGCATGACGGGCACGTCCTCGGTGCCGGTCACTTCGACCGGCTCGTCGTTCTCGAGGGCGAGGAGCAGCTGGGCGACCTCGAAGGGCACCTGGCCCTCTTCGGTCTCGCGGGCCGGTGAGCCCTCCGGGAGATTCCCGATGATCATCGCGGGGCCGCGGCCGCCGAACAGGTCGTAGCGCAGGAACACGCCCTGACAGCTCCCGTCGGGAGCGGGGAGCAGACCGGCGCCGAGATTGCCGGGCCAGTCCCCCGGATCCATGGCCAGGACATCGAAGTCCGGGCCCGCGGGTGTGGCGGCGCTACGGCGGCGGAGGAAGGACATGCTGCCATGTTACGTGTCCCGGCTCACGTTGCGGAGCCGGGCACTCCTACGCGGACTCCACCGCCAGCGCTTCGAGCACCTGGACCGCCTCGGTCGCACGCGCGTACGGCACGAACAGATGGTCGTGGTGGAATCCGGCGACCACGTTGCAGCTGATCCCGGCGTCCGTGAGGGCCAGGGAGACCGCCGCGGTCAGTCCGACGGAGTCCAGTGCAGAATGCACACGGAGGGTGATCCATCCGGCTACGAAGTGGTACGCCAGTCCTGATGCCACGGCTTGCGCCTCGGTGACGACGAGGGTCAGCCCTTCCTCCTCGGAGACGGTGACCACCGGAGCGACACCGGCGGGCACCTCACCGCCAGGTACGGTCGTGTAGACGTAGCGGCCGGGCATCAGCCCCGGTCGCAGGCCGTGCAGCAGTGTTCGAAGATCTCGCTCGCCCGTCATGGGGCCCACGTTACGGCCGCCCGAGGTCATGGGGGCTGCGGGGGGTAAGCCATTCAGGCACGCCTTGTATCCATACGCTCACCTTGTGTGGCACCGGCGGTTGATCGCCCATAGCTTCGGCTCATGAGGAAAAGACACATGAAATGCCTGGCGGGCATCACCGTCGCGACGGCCACGACCCTGGGCCTCGCGGCCGTTCCGTCCGTCGCGTCCGGTGACAGCGACCTTGTGGTGCGCCCGGGCGAATCGATCCAGAGCGCGGTGGACGCCGCGAAGCCCGGGGACACCGTCGTCGTCCTGCCGGGCACGTACCGTCAGAGCGTCCTGATCACCACGCCCGGCCTGACCCTGCGCGGGACGGGTAAGAGGACGGTGATCACGCCGGCGGCCGCGAAGGGGGCCAAAGCCGTCAACGCCTGCGCCACGGGCGGAAACGGCATCTGCGTCATCGGGACGAAGGGCCGAACGGTCGACGATGTCCACATCCGCTCGCTGACCGTCTCCGGTTTCGACAAGAGCGGCGTCTGGGCGTCCTGGACCGACGGGCTCTCCGTCCTCAGGGTGGCCGCCCGTAAGAACGGCACCTGGGGCATCGCGCAGGAGCGGTCCACGCGCGGCGACTTCCGGCACAACACCGCCACCGGCAACGGCGACGCGGGCATCTTCGTCGCCAACTCGGTCAGCGAGGAGGGCGGAGCGACCGATACCGGCGGGACCCTGATCGCCGACAACATGGTCAGCGGGAACCGCATCGGCGTCACCGCCCGCCGGGTCCGGAACCTGGTGATCGACGGCAACACCCTGACCGGTAACTGCAGCGGCGTGTTCGTCGTGGGTGACGAGTCCAAGCCCGCGGCCGGCGCGATGACGATCAGCGGCAACCGGATCCTCAAGAACAACAAGTTCTGCGCGGCGACCCCCCGCCTGTCCGCGATCCAGGGATCCGGCATCGTCCTCACCGGCAGCGAGGCCACGACCGTACGTTCCAACATCATCCGGGACAACGTCGGCTCCACCCCGCTCTCCGGCGGCATCCTGCTGTTCAAGAGCTTCGTGGGCGCGCTGAACACGGACAACACCATCAGCGAGAACCTCGTACGCGGCAACAAGCCGGCCGACCTCGCCAACCGCGACACCGCGGGCACCGGCAACAGCTTCGTCAGCAACACGTGCGGGACATCCGTCCCGGCCGGGATGTGTGCCGGATGACGGCACACCACCGCACCAGGAGAAAAGAGACGGTATGACCACCGTGAGTCCCACCCCCGACACCATCCCCAGCGCAACTCCACCCACCGCGCCGCACGTTGACGCCGCCCATACCCCGCCGCCGTCGATGCGGCTGCGGGAGCTCGCGTTCGGAGCGGCCTGCGCTGCGGCCGTGCGCGCCGCGGCCAGGCTGGGCGTCGCCGACGCGTTGGGTGAGAAGCCGGCATCGGCCCCGGAGCTCGCACTGGTCGTGGACGCCGAGCCCGTACCTCTGCGGCGGCTTCTGCGCGCGCTGTGCTGCTACGGGATCTTCAGCGAGACGGCGGAGGGGAAGTTCGTCCACACGGAGATGTCGCGGCTGCTGCGCGAGGACGACCCGAACAGCTTGCGGTACATCTCCCTGTGGTGCACGGAACCGTGGACCTGGGAGGTCTGGCCGCGGCTCGAAGACGCGGTGCGCTCCGGCAAGAGCGTCTTCCCGGAGACGTTCGGCAAGGGCTTCTTCGAATATCTCCACCAGGACGCGGGCGAGTCCGCCCAGGTGTTCAACCGGGCCATGACCACCTCCAGCGTGCAGTCCGCGCAGGATGTCGCCGACCGTCTGGACCTCACCGGGGTGTCCTCGGTCGCCGACATCGGCGGCGGTCAGGGGCACGTGCTCGCGAGCCTGCTGGAGAAGCACCCCTCGGTCCACGGAACCCTTCTGGACCTGCCGGGTGTCGTGGCGCGTGCGGACGCGCGGCTTCGGGACGGCGGGCGGCTCGCCGGCCGGGTCCGGATCGTCCCCGGGGACTGCCGTGAGGACATCCCGTTCGAGGCGGATCTGTACATCATCAAGAACATCCTCGAATGGGACGACGAAAGCACCCGCAGGACCCTCGCCAACGTGGTCGCCGCGGCCCGTCCGGGCGCCCGTGTGGTGATCATCGAGAACCTCGTCGACGACACCCCGTCGATGCGGTTCACCACCGCCATGGACCTGCTGCTCCTGCTCAACGTCGGTGGCGCGAAGCACACCCGGGAAAGCCTGGTCGGGCGCATGTCCGACGCGGGCCTGCGGGTCGGTGAGATCCACCCCGTCAACGCGTACCTGCACGCGTTCGAGTGCGTCGTGCCGTAGCGCGCGGCCCCGGCGCACCGAGTCGCCCCGGGTCCGGCACTCAGGTGCCGGGCCCGGGGCGGTCGTCTGTGTGTCAGGCGGAGCCGTCGCGCTGCCAGCGGTAGAACTGCTGCGCCATCGCGTCCTTCGGACCGCGCCAGGTCTGCGGGTCGTAAGGGCTCACGAAGGCGGTCAGCTGCTCGCTGACGGCCTTGAACTCCGGGTGCTCCGTCACCTTGGCGATCTCCGGGCCCGGGGGCCGGTCGGATTCGATCAGGTGCAGATACACATCGCCGAACTGGAACAGGGTGCGCCTGTTGACGCCGACGAGGTGGGGCAGTTCGGTGTTGTCGGAAGCCTCGAAAAGCTTCGCGATGTCCGGTGCGGATCCGGGCGCCATCCGGGCGACGATCAGTGCGTGGTGCATCCGGCTGCCTTTCCGGGCATCAGTTGGCGGGGACCGAGGCAGTGCGGCGTTCCCGGTCTCGCTGCTCGATCTTGTCGCGGATGAGTTCCAGCTGGACGCGCGAGTTGCGGTTGATGTTGTCGGTCATCCACGCGTCGTCGACCGGTGCGTCGGGGCGCATCGCGAAGTCCTGGCGCCAGTGCATGCGCGTGCCGCCCGGGACCTCCGAGTACTCCCACCGGATGTCCATGCGCTGGAAGGGACCGGTCTCGACCCGCCGGGCGCGTACGTTGCGTCCCTGGCGGTCCGTGGTGCGCTCGGAGACCCAGCTCCAGACCTTGCCGTTGTCGTCGGGGTGCATGGTGAGGCGGAAGGTCGTCTTCTGCCCCTCGCGCTTGAGCACCTCGACGGCCGCGTACTCGCTGAACAGCGTCGGCCAGTTCTCGAGATCGTTCGTCACGTCCCAGACGAGGTCCAGGGGGGCTGCGATGGTGATCTCGTTCTCGGTGTGTCCGGACACGTCAGGCTCCTGTCACGAGGGTGGCGTTCACGAGGTCGAGGAACTCGCCGGGCGTCTTGCACCGGTCGGCGTCGACGGGCAGCGGGTGGCCGTACCGGTTCTCGAGCGCGGCCACGATGCCGAGCAGGCCGAGCGAGTCCAGGCCGTACTCGTCGAAGGCCGAGCCGGGGCGGCTCTCCATCTCCGACGGGTCGACCGTGAGGCCGGCGCCGTTCTTCATCAGCGTGGCCAGTTCTTCGTAAGTCAGCTGAGCGGTCATGAGGGATACTCCTTCTCACAGCGGGGTGTCGGTGGGGCGGCGCAGTACCAGGGCCGAGTTGGAGCCCATCAGCCCGCGGCTCAGTACGAGCGCCGTGCGCAGTTCGGCGGGGCGCGCGCGCCCGGTAACCACGTCCAGGTCGTGGCACACCTCGAAAACGTTGGGCGTCGGCGGGATCGAGCCGTGTTCCATGGCCAGCACCGCGGCGGAGGTGTCGAGCACGGGTGCGCCGCAGTAGGCGCGGCCCGTTCCGGTCTTGGGCGCGGTCACCGGGACGCGTCGCCCGTGCGGGCCCAGGGCGTCGGCGATCGCCAGGGCTTCGGCCCGGTCCGCGGAGGGCACGCCCATCGCGTCCGCGAAGACGACGTCGATTTCCTCAGGAGCGCAGTCCGCCTCGCGGAGTGCCCCTTCGATCGCCCGGGCGAGTCCCGCGCGGGACTCGTCCCACAGGGCCGCCCCGGTGAAGGTGGCGGCGTGGCCGGCCAGTTCGGCCCGGATGCGTGCGCCGCGGTCGCGGGCCGCCGTCTTCTCCTCGACCACCAGCATGGCGCCACCCTCGGCCGGCGCGAATCCGCAGGCGTCCGCGGTGAACGGCCGGTAGGCGCGAGTGGGTTCGTCGCAGAGGCTGAGGTCGTCGTAGCCGAGCTGGCAGACGACCGAGTACGGGGCGAGTGGCGCTTCGGCCGCGCCGACGACGACGGCGTCCGTGCCCCGCCGGATGGAACGCCCGGCGTGCATGAGCGCGTCCAGACCGCCGGCCTCGTCGCTGGCCACGACAGCACACGGCCCCTTGAAGCCACCCCGGATCGAGATCTGGCCGGTGCTGGCCGCGTAGAACCAGGCGATGGACTGGTAGGGGCCGACGAAACGGGAGCCCTCACCCCACAGCCGCTGCAGCTCGCGCTGACCGAATTCACCGCCACCTGATCCGGCGGCGGTGACCACGCCCACCTTGAACGGCGCGCCCTCGTAGTCCGCTCGTCCGAGCCGCGCGTCGTCCAGGGCGAGATCGGCGGCGGCCATCGCGTAGTGCGTGAATCGGTCGGTCTGGACGAGGAAGCGCTCCTCGATGTACGCGACCGGGTCGAAGTCCCTGACCTCGCCCGCGACACGCAGCGGGAGGTTCTCGCACCCTTCACGGGACACGAGGTCGAGGACGCTGACACCGTCCTGGGTCTGCTTCCAGAAAGCACCGGCGCCGATCCCGTTGGGGGCGACGACACCGATCCCCGTGATGACGGGGCTGCGGTTTGCCGGGGTGTTCATAGGGTCCTCCCGCCTGATCGGGTCATCGCGACAGCGGACTGGAATCCGCCGAAGCCGCTGCCGACCGAGAGCACGCTGCGCAGCTTGAGGGGCCGCGCGGTGCGGGGTACGTAGTCGAGATCGCAGTCGGGGTCCGCGGTCTCGTAGTTGGCCGTCGGCGGCACCGTCTGGTGCTTGAGAGCCAGGACGCAGGCGGCGATCTCGATCGCTCCGATGGCGCCGAGGGAGTGGCCGACCATCGACTTGATCGAGCTCATCGGCACCTTGTACGCGTGCGCGCCCAGAGCCCGTTTCACCGCTGCCGTCTCGTGCCGGTCGTTCTGCTTGGTGCCCGAGCCGTGCGCGTTGACGTAGTCGACCTCCGTTTTGTCGAGGCGGGCGTGCGCGAGGGCGGTGTTGATGGCCTCGGCCATCTCCAGCCCCTCCGTGGTCAGCCCGGTCATGTGGTAGGCGTTGCCGAAGGTGGCGTAGCCGGATATCTCGCAGTAGACGGTCGCGCCGCGGGCCCGGGCGTGTTCCAGCTCCTCGAGCACGAGGACGGCGCCGCCCTCACCCATCACGAATCCGTCCCGGCGGGCGTCGAACGGCCTGGAGGCGTGCTCCGGGTCGTCGTTGTTCGCCGAGGTCGCCTTGATCGCGTCGAAGCACGCCACCGTGATGGGGGTGATCGGCGTGTCGGACGCTCCGGCGACACAGATGTCGACCCGGCCTTCCTCGACGGAGTGGAAGGCGTACCCGATCGCGTCGAGGCCGGAGGTGCAGCCGGTCGAGACCGTCTGCACGGGCCCGTGTGCGCCGACCTCCTCCGCGACCGCGGAGGCGAGGGTGCTGGGCGCGAACGCCCGCTCCAGGTGGGCGCCCGCCGGCCGGTGGTCGACGTCCCAGCGCGCACCGCTGCCGCTGACGGCGACGTAGTCGTGCTCCAGGCGGGTGGTGCCGCCGACCGCGGTTCCGAGGGACACCCCCATACGCCAGGGGTCCTCCTTCTCGAGGTCGAGTCCGGCGTCGCCCAGCGCCTCCCTCGCCGCCACCAGGGCGAACTGGATGTACCGGTCCGAGCGGGCGATCAGGTCCGCGTCCAGGCCGCGGGCGACGGGATCGAAGTCGCACTCGGCGGCGATACGCGAACGGAACTGCGCCGGGTCGAACAGTGTGATGCCGCGTGTCGCCGTACGGCCGTTGGCGAGCAGGTCCCAGAACGCCGGAGCTCCGATGCCACCGGGTGCGACGACACCGACCCCGGTGACGGCCACGCGCCGGCGGATCATGAGGCCGCCCCCGTTCGTTCTGGCGGCGCGTAGCCGTCACTGGGGTCCGCGGTTTCCGTGACCTCGGTGTCCACGTGCCCGAGCTCGGGGCGGGGGGCGAGCGGGCCGAGGTGAAAGACCATGCGTGCTTCCACGTCACCCACGTTGCGGAAGCGGTGGCGGACGTGCGGCGGGATCAGCAGGCCCTGGTCAGGTCGCATCGGGTGCGATTCGCCGTCCAGGTCCACTTCGAGGAGTCCGTCCACGACGTACACGAACTCCTCGGAGTACGGGTGGTAATGCTCGCCGATACGGTCACCGGGGGCGACGAGGGCCAGCCCCATGAAGCCGCTGGTGGCGCCCACCGCCGTGGGTGTGAGCATGGCGCGCAGGTCGCCTCCGCGCCTGCGGTTGGGCTGAGTCTCGCTGAGGTCCACGATGCGAGGCCGGTGGGTGGTCATGGCTTTTCTCCTCCAGGCACGTTGTGCGGTGTGGCGGCAGCACGGGGTGGCCGCGCTGCCGGTGACGCATCAGGACCCGGCGGCCCGACGGTCGGTGATCAGGTTCATTTCGGCCTGCGCGAGGAAGCGCGCGGCCTCCTGGTCGGTCGTCGGTATGCCGTTCGCACCGCCGTCGAGCAGCCGGCCGAGCGTGGCCGCCTTGCGGTGGCCACCTATGCCGAGTGCCTGGGCGGGTTGTGCGTTGAGTGGGCCGCTCACTTCGAGGAGCCGCACCACGATGTCGTCACGCTGGAAGATCGTGCTGCTCTCGATGGGGCTGGATGCGTCGTTCGCCGCTTCCTCGTCCTGGCCGGCGAGCAGCCGGGCCAGTGCCATGCCGCAGCCTTCCTTGGCCTGGTAGAACAGCGAGTGCCGCTGGACGTCCGCGGGGGCGTGACGGCCGGCCGTCACATGGTGGACGGTCGGGAGCGCGGCCCGGGTGAAGAACATCCGGGCGGAGTCGGGGTCGCCGAGGTCGCGGTCCTGCTCCAGGTACGGGTTGATGGCCTCCTCGACGGCCCTGACCTCGGGCTGACGGGAGACGTGGCGCAGGGCTGCCATGAGGTCGCCCTCGACCTCGACCGCTCGCACGACACGGTTCCCGTGCATGAAGAGCGAGGTGCGGCGCAGCCGGGTGTTCTCGTCGACGCGCGCCTGCGGGGAGTCGTAGTCGGCGAGGATCTTCGCGACCCTTTCCTCCGTCCCCGGTTTCACCGTGAAGGTGAGTGCGTGACGTACGACGCCGTCGCCCAGTCGAGGGGCGGACTGAAGGCGACCCTTGGCAGGCTCAGGGGTGTTCTCGAACGCGGCCCCGGTCTCCCGCAGAACGCTGAAGCGAAGGGAGCGCGTGTCGCGTACACAGCTGTGCAGCGGCTGCACCGTCGCCACGTGCTCCTCGCTGTTCACCCAGGCGAGGAAGGGCGGCGCGCTCTCCCACTCACTGGTGATCAGCCACTGCGAGGGGTTCTCGATGGACTGGCACAGCTGGTCACTGATGTGGCCGGGGATGGAGGCCACCTGATTGCGCATGTGCTCGTACGCCTCGAGAAACTGGTTCTGGGCGCCGTCGTGCAGGTCCAGCAGCAGTATGACCCGGAGCCTCGAACCGTCGAAGGCGGACTGAGATATACGTTCCGAGAGGGTTGTCATCTTTCGCTCTCCTTCGAGACGGTGCGGCGGCCACGTCCCGTGGCCCCTCGTCATCCGTCGGTTTCGGTGGAAGCGGCACAGGTCCCTGCCCACCGGCGTGTGAAGTCCGCCCCCGCATCATGAGCATCGCTCCCGCGACTGATCGTGGAACGGCGGTACGGGCGGCGCGAGATTTATGAACCGTTCAGGTGAGGCGACGGCCGAAGCCCGGCCGAAGCCCTCCTACGAGGGCATGGACACTGCATCCGTCACGCGTCCGAGCTGGAGCAACTGATGAACGAGAACGTCGACCTCCGCGTACCGGTCCTCATCGTGGGCGGCTCCCTGGTGGGCCTGTCCGCCTCCCTCTTCCTGAGCCGGCTCGGCGTCCGCCACCTGCTGGTGGAGAAACACAGCAGCACCTCGACCCACCCGCGGGGGCGCGGGAACAACGTCCGCACGATGGAGCTGTTCCGGACCGCGGGTGCGGAGCAGCTGATCCGGGACGCCGCATCCGTACTGGCGGGCAACCACGGCATCCTCCAGGCCGGGTCGCTCACCGGCGACGACCAGGAGTGGCTGTTCAAGGAGATCGACCCGGGCGGCGGGCTCGCCAGGTTCAGCCCGAGCGGCTGGTGCCTGTGCAGCCAGAACGACCTGGAACCCGTGCTGGTCGCGCATGCCCGGGCGCAGGGCAGCGAGCTGCGGTTCTCCACCGAGCTGCTCACGTTCGAGCAGGACGCGGACGGGGTCACCGCCGTGATGAAGGACCGGGAGACCGGGGAGCACACCACCGTGCGCGCCGACTATCTCGTCGCAGCCGACGGACCCCGCAGTCCCGTCCGCGAGCAACTGGGCATCGGCCGGACGGGTGCGGGTGACCTCTTCCACAACGTGAGCATCACGTTCCGCTCCCGGCGGCTCGCCTCCGTGGTAGGTGAGCGACGCTTCATCGTCTGCTATCTGACCGATCCGGAAGCGGACGGGGCGCTGCTGCCCGTGGACAACGAGGAGCGTTGGGTCTTCCACGCACCCTGGCAGCCCGACCGGGGCGAGACGCTGGAGGACTTCACCGACGAGCGGTGCGCGAAGCACATTCGCAGGGCGGTCGGAGCGCCCGACCTGGACGTCGAGATCACAGGCAAGGCCCCGTGGCACGCAGCCGAGCGGGTCGCCGAACGGTACGGTTCGGGCCGGGTCTTCCTCGCCGGTGACTCGGCACACGAGATGTCCCCCACCGGGGCGTTCGGTTCCAACACCGGTATCCAGGACGCGCACAACCTGGCGTGGAAGCTGGCTGCGGTGATCGGCGAGGCGGCGGGGCCGGGGCTTCTCCGGACGTACGAGGAGGAACGGCTGCCGGTGGCGAAGGCTACGAGCGCACGTGCGTCGGCGCGTTCGGGAGAGCACAGCCACCCGGGGTACGCCGGTTCGCCCGGCCCCGGCGGCGGCCGCAAGGGCGGCATGCTCACGGTCGCTCTCGGTTACCGTTATGTGCGGGGCGCAGTCCTGGATGTCGATCCCGGCCTTCCGGTGGTGCCCGAGGGCATGAGCCTGACGGGCGAACCCGGCACGCGGGCACCGCACATGTGGCTCGGCCGGGAGGGCGGGCGCGTGTCGACGCTGGATCTCTACGAGAAGTCGTTCGTGCTGCTGTGCGATGCCCGATATCCGGACTGGCGTGCGGCGGCGGAGCAGGTGGCGAAGCGCTTGGCGGTCCCCCTGGACGCGTTCGGGATCGGTTCCGCGCCGGGCGCGGACCTGGCGCCCGAGGACGGGGCCGACTGGGCCGCCTCCCACGGCACGTCCACCGAAGGCGCCGTGCTGGTGCGCCCTGACGGATTCGTGGCCTGGCGTTCCGAGGGTGCGGCTGCGGACCCGGAGGCGACGCTGTACGAGGTCATGGTGACGCTGCTCGACCGCGGCTGACGCGTCAGGCACGGCCGGCGGGCCCCACAGGCTTCGGGGCCCCTCAGCCGACGCCGAACGACCTGAGGGCAGCGAGGAACGCCCGGGGGCTGTCGGTGTGCACGAGGTGGCCTGTGTCGACGGAGGCGAACTGCCCTTCGGGCATCTGCCGTGCCATCCAGGCCAGTTGGTCCTGGTCGACGTGACTGCGGGAGCCTCCGACGACGAGTACCGGGCAGGTGATCTCGCCCAGGCACTCCCTCGCGGCGGGGTCCGGAACGTTCAGCTGGGTGTCGATGGACGGGACGACCTGCCAGTCGTAGCCGAGCTCTCCCGATGGCCGTTCGGCCGACGGGCGGGGCGGATCGAGCGGGAGCAGGGTCGGAGCGTCCTCGACGACCAGTGCCCCGACCAGTGCCGGGTGCCGCTCGGCGAGCAGCAGGGCTGCGGCGCCGCCCATGGAGTGCCCGATCACCGTGGCGCCTGAGAGATTGCGGGCCTCCAGGAAGGCGTGCAGGTCGTCGCGGAAGAATTCGAAGGAGTAACGGCCTGGCCAGTCGCTGAGGCCATGACCCCGGAAGTCGAGTGCGTACACCCGGTGGCGGGTCGCGAGCTGTTCGGCCACGGCTGTCCAGTCCAGGCTGCTCCCGCCCCGCCCGTGGGCGAGGACGACGGGTGGGGCGGCGGCAGAGTCACCCCAGGTGCGGTAGGCGAGCCGGATCCCGCCCGCCTGCACGCTGCTGACGTCGGGGTCGAGGAAGGCGGCGACGGTGCGGACGAAGGCGCCGGGATCGTCCAGCCACGGGAAGTGGCCGGCGCCCCGCTGGACGACGAACTCCGCATGGGGGAAGAGCGCGGCGAGTTCCGCGGCGCGGTCGGGGCTGGGGCCGCCGTCGTACTCCCCCGCGAGGACGAGCACGGGTACCGGAAGTTCCCGCAGTGCGGCGACCGTGGCGTCGGTGTCGAGGCCGCTCTCCGGATAGTAGAGCGACCCGGCCACGGCGTTCCGCTGCGCGGGGGATTCGGCGGCATGCGCCTGGGCCGCCGCGTCCCAGCGCCCGTAGGTGAACGGCCGGATCCCGGCCCAGGCCTCGGGCGTGGCACGTCCCGCCTGGATCTCCTCCAGTGCGGCCCTGGCCTGGGCGTGCCAGGGTTCGTGGGCGCGCAGCTCGGCGGCGTCGCGCCGGTCCTGCCCGGTGGCGGGCAGACCCAGTGTGCCCGTCCCGGATGTGACGAGAGTGAGAGAGCGCAGTCGCTGCGGGTACTTCGCCGCGTACAGCGCCGCGAGTTCCCCGGAGGCGGAGTGGCCCAGCACATCGGCCCGTTCGAGGCCGAGGTGTGCGCGGAGCGCCTCGACGTCGTCGACGAGCCGGTCGATGCGGTACGTCGACGGGTCCTGCGGGGCGGCGGAGTCCCCGGTGCCCCGCAGGTCGAACAGCACCAGCTGCCGCACTCGGGACAGACCGCCGAGGTCGCCGAGATAGCGGGCCGCCCGCATGGGGCCGCCGGGCAGGCAGATCAGCGGTTCGCCCTCACCCACCAGACGGTAGGCGAGTTCGGTTCCGTCGTACGTGCTGAAGATCGGCATAGCTGCCATCCAAACAGGGTGGGTGGCCCCATGCGGGTGCCTACGCCCACAGCGAATCAGGCGACGGGTGCGTCTGCCAGGAGCCGGGCGACGGCCCGTCGGGCCTGGTGTGCGGGCTCGGGCGTTCCGGGGACGGCCGCGGTGGGCCTCCCGCGGCCACGACCAGGCCGGTGACACAGGCGCGGAAGGCAGCTCTGTGGAGGCGTGCGGTGTCGGCGACGGCGGCGTCCGTCGACGCGTCGATCAACGACGTATCGATCGATGGGTCCGACCGCCGGGGCCACTGGCTGCCCGGGCGGCGGCCGGATCACCACCCCGGACCCACCGAGCTGGGCCTTTGACCAGGAGTTGTCCACAGACAAAGCCTCGGCCCTTGCCAGAACCCCCCGCCTCCTGAATTACTGCTCCCAGGAGGCGACCGAATGGTCGGTCGCCGGTCGGCGAGGGGTGATCCGTATGACCGCGCTGCTTGACGCCGGTGAGCGGCTCGGCCGCGAGGAGCTCGAGGCCCTGCAGCTGGGGCGCCTCCGGGCCACGCTGCGGCACGCCTACGAGAACGTCGGGTTCTACCGTGCGGCCTTCGACAAGGCGGGGCTGCGCCCCGAGGACTGCCGTACGCTCGCCGATCTCTCCCGCTTCCCGTTCACCGCGAAGGCCGACCTGCGCGACAACTATCCGTTCGGGATGTTCGCCGTTCCCGAGGACCGGGTACGGCGGATCCACGCGTCCAGCGGCACGACCGGCCGGCCCACGGTGGTCGGGTACTCCGAGTGCGACCTGGACACCTGGGCCGACGTGGTCGCCCGGTCGATCAGGGCGGCGGGCGGGCACCCGGGCCACAAGGTCCATGTGGCCTACGGGTACGGGCTGTTCACCGGGGGGCTCGGAGCCCATTACGGGGCTGAGCGCCTCGGCTGCACCGTCATTCCGGCGTCCGGTGGCATGACGGCGCGCCAGGTGCAGCTGATCCAGGACTTCCGGCCCGAGATCATCATGATCACGCCTTCGTACATGCTGACCCTGCTGGACGAATTCGAGCGCCAGGGAGTCGATCCCCGTTCGACGTCGCTGAAGGTCGGCATCTTCGGCGCCGAGCCGTGGACCGAGCAGATGCGCGGCGAGATCGAGGAACGGTTCGCCATCGACGCCGTCGACATATACGGGCTGTCGGAGGTGATGGGCCCGGGTGTGGCGCAGGAGTGCGTCGAGACGAAGGATGGGCTGCACATCTGGGAGGACCACTTCTATCCGGAGGTCGTCGACCCCTTCACCGGTGAGGTCGTGCCGGACGGGGAGGTGGGCGAATTGGTCTTCACCTCGCTCACCAAGGAGGCCATGCCGGTGATCCGCTACCGGACCCGGGATCTGACGCGGCTGCTGCCTGGGACAGCGCGCGTCTTCCGCCGGATGGAGAGGGTGACCGGGCGCTGTGACGACATGGTGATTCTGCGCGGGGTGAATCTCTTCCCCACACAGATCGAGGAGATCGTGCTGCGGACCCCGGGGGTGGCCCCGCACTTCCAGCTGCGGCTGACCCGCCAGGGGCGGCTGGACGCCCTGACCGTGCGGGCGGAGGCTCGGGCCGGCGCGACGAATGCTGAGCGGGAGACTGCCGCCCTCTCTATTGCGGCAGCCGTCAAGGAGGGGGTGGGCGTGAGCGTGGGAGTCGAGATCGTCGCCCCGGAGACACTTGAGCGATCGGTCGGCAAGATCAAGCGGATCGTCGACCTCAGGGAGGCCACCTGAGACGCGAGCCATCAGCCGGGGCGCTACGTCGTGACGTGGTGATCGAATCCGCCGAGAATCATCCCGTCCGGACTGCGGCGTTCTCTTGAATCCGCCTCGGAGGAGACATTCGAGACCGTGCGGTTCCGTCCGGATTCCGTCAGTGAGCCGGGGGACAGCCCCCGGCTGCATCGAGTAAGCGATGCCTTCGGCGTGGAGGGCGCGCACGAGGTGGCGCGCCGGTCATCGCTGGGCACAGGAAGGAGGGGCCGACCGCGATGCGGTCGACATGTGGTAGCTCCTGCCCGAGGCATGCGAGGTTGTCACAGGAGAGACTGACGAGGACGCCATCCTGGTAAGAGATCGATGGAGCCGTAGGGCCATACGCCGGATTTCGGGTGTCCGTCATTCTTCTCACGTTGCAGGTTCTGGTCGCAGTAGCCGTCGTCGAGCAGGCGGCCGGCCGGAGCGCGGGGGTGTTCAGGAAAGCGTGCCCCGCAGTTCCCTCTTGAGAATCTTCCCGCTTGCGTTGCGTGGCAGTTCACCGACGAACAGGACCTTCTTCGGCGCCTTGAAGTGGGCGAGTACATCTCGGACGTGCGCGATCAGTTCAGCCTCCGTCGCCTTCCCGCGGAGCACCACGATCGCGGTGACGGCCTCGATCCAACGTTCGTCGGGCAGCCCCACCACTGCTGCCTCGGCCACCGCCGGGTGGGTGTAGAGGGCGTCCTCGACCTGCCGGGAGGCGACGAGTACACCTCCCGAGTTGATGACGTCCTTCACCCGGTCGACGACCGTGAAATAGCCCTCGGAGTCGCGCACGGCGAGGTCACCGGAGTGGAACCAGCCGTCGCGGAAGGCCTCCGCGCTCTCCTCCGGCTTGTCCCAGTAGCCCTGGCACAGCTGAGGGGAGCGGTATACCACTTCGCCCGCTGTGCCGTCGGGCACCTCCTTGCCGTGCTCGTCGACCACCTTCGCCTCGACGAAGAGCACGGGCCGCCCGCAGGAGTCCATCCGCCCTTCGTGCTCGTCGGGGCCGAGGACGGTGGCGAGGGGGCCGATCTCGCTCTGGCCGAAACAGTTGTAGAACGCCAGCTCCGGCAAGTGCTCGCGCAGACGTTCCAGGACGGGCACAGGCATGATCGAAGCGCCGTAGTACGCCTTGCGCAGCAACCCGAGCTCGCGGGTGGCGAACTCCGGATGGTTGGCGAGTCCGATCCAGACGGTCGGCGGCGCGAAGAGGCTGTCCGCCTGGCCGGCCTCGACCAGGTCGAAGATCCGGTCGGCGTCGGGGACGTCCAGGATGGTGTTCTCGGCGCCCACAGCGAGGTACGGCAGCAGGAACACGTGCATCTGCGCGGAGTGGTACAGGGGCAGCGAGTGCACCGGACGGTCGGTGGCGCGCAGATCCAGTGCTGTGACGGCGCTGACGTACTCGTGGACCAGCGCACCGTGCGTCATCATCGCGCCCTTGGGCTGGGCGGTCGTGCCGGAGGTGTAGAGCAGCTGGACCAGATCGTCGGCGTCGGGCTCGCGTACGGGGGTGAAGGGGCGCGGGGTGTCCAGCTCATCGAGGAGGGAGTCCGGCGAGTCGCGCAGCGGCCGTACGTCGAAGCCGGCCGGGACGCGCGGATCGAGGCCCGGGTCGGTGAGGACGAGTGCGCTGCCGGACTGGCGGAGGATGTACGCCAGGTCCTCGCCGGTGAGGTTCTGATTGACCGGCACATGGACCAGCCCAGCCCTGGCGCAAGCCAGATAGGCAATCAGGTACGCGTCCGAATTGTGGGCGTAGGACGCCACGCGGTCACCGGGGCGCAGCCCGTATGCGGCGGTCAGTACGGCGGCCGCCGTGCTCACCGCCTCGTCCAGGGCGGCGTAGGTCCAGGACCTCTCGGCGTACCGTACGGCGGTGCGCCCGGGGGTGCGCCGAGCGCTGCGCGTAAGGACGCCGTCCACCGTGTTGCTGCGTACACCTGTCATGGCGTGATCCTGAGCGGCGGGTCGCCGGGGGTCAAGAGTCCGGGGCTCCCGTGTCGGACTGCCCCGCCCCCGCGGCCGCGCCGAAAGGACAGGCCGACCGCCGGACGGTACGTCAGATTCTTTGCCTCCGAGAGGCCCCACGGGTGGCGACAGTGACAGTAATCTCTGCTCCGCCAGGAAGTTTCATCATCGCATGACTTTTCGAAAGTTACTTTCGCGCGGGTGCCTTCGACATGAAGGGAAGGGGTTCCGGATGGCCGGAAACGTGTCGGGACGGGGAATGAGCCGCCGGAGGGTGGGCGGCGGGATACTGGCGCTGGGCGGAGCGTTCGCCCTCGCTCCGATTCCCTTCGCCGGGTCGGCTGCCGGTGCCGAGCGGGGCACGGGACCGCTGGGCGGCGAGGCTCCGGGCGCAGCGTCGGGAAACGGGACGGGTATGGGATCAGGGCGGGGCGGTAGGACACTGCGCCGCGGGTCGGCCGCGCGTGCCGGGCTGCTGCCGGACCAGCTCGACCTGCTCGTCACCGACGCCGAGAAGTACCTCACCGGCTCCCCCGCGCACCCCTGGTACGCGGGGGCCGTCCTGCTCGCCGGCCGGGGCGGCACCGTGGCCCTGCACCGGCCGATCGGCCGCGCGGTGCGCTATGCGGCGTACGACGAGACGACCGACACCGGGGTGGAGTTTCCGCCGGACCAGCAGATCGCGATGGCAGAGGACACGGTCTTCGACCTGGCATCGGTGTCCAAACTGTTCACCTCGATCCTCGCCGTGCAGCAGATCGAACGGGGTGCGCTGGAACTCGAGGCGACGGCCGCGTCCTACCTCCCCGATTTCGCCCGCGGCGGCAAGCAGGACATCACGGTCCGTCAGCTGCTGACGCACACGTCCGGCTTCCGGGCCTGGGTCCCGCTCTACAAGGAGCCGACCTACGAGGGAAAGATGCGCCTGCTCTGGGAGGAGGTTCCGGCCTCGGCTCCCGGTACGAAGTATCTCTACTCCGACCTCAATCTGATCTCGCTGCAGCTGATCCTGGAGAAGATCACCGGCCGCACCCAGGACGTGCTGCTCCGTGAGGAGATCACCGCTCCGCTCGGCATGCACCGCACCCGGTACAACCCGCCTGCCTCCTGGAGGCCGAAGATCGCGGCCACCGAGGACGCCCGGCTGCCCTGGTCGGGGCTTGATCGCGGGCTGGTCTGGGGCGAGGTCCACGACGAGAACGCGTACAGCCTGGGCGGGATCGCCGGCCATGCGGGCGTCTTCTCGTGTGCCTGGGATCTGGCCGTGCTGGCCCGCACCCTGCTCAACGGTGGGATCTACGGCCGATCCCGTATCCTGTCCGAGCGGTCCGTGGACCTGCTGTTCACCGACTTCAACACCGCGTTCCCCGGCGATGAGCACGGCCTCGGTTTCGAGCTCTACCAGCACTGGTACATGGGGGCGATGGCCACTCCGCGCACGGCTGGACACACGGGTTTCACCGGCACGAGTCTGGTCCTCGATCCGACGACGGACTCGTTCCTGATCGTCCTGGGCAACTCCGTCCATCCGGTGCGCACCTGGCGCTCGGGCAGCGCCCCGCGGGTCGCTGCGGCCAACCGGATGGCGCGCGCGGTGCCCGTACACCCGGCCCGAGGCCGTACCGCCTGGTTCTCCGGGATGGCGAGCGCCTCCATCGCGACGCTGGCGCTGCCCGTGCTGCGCCCGGTCTCCTCGCGTCCGGTGCTGTCGTGCGCCTTGTGGTGGGACACCGAGCCGGCTTCGGACGTCCTCCGCCTGGAAGCCTCGTCGGACTCCGGGGCGACATGGCATCCGGTGCCGTTCACCACCGTGCCGGCTCAGGAGAATCGGCCCCGGGAGCCCCGGCCGCACCCGGACGGTTCGGTCTCCGGCTGGTCGGGGCGCGTCTGGAACCGGCTGGAGGCAGACCTGACAGCCTGGCAAGGCACGGAACTGCAGCTCCGCTGGCAGTACGTCACCGATCAGATGTACGTCGGGCGCGGTGTCTACGTGGACGAGGTTCGGGTCGAGGACAGCGACCGTACGCTCTTCGACGGGAACAGGTCCGGCGACGCCGGGCGCATCGAGGCGACGGGGTGGGCCGTTTCCTCCGACTGAGAGGGGCCCGCTGGTCGGATGATCAGCATGAATGGAACCCCAGTCCATAGACGCCCCGTGGGGAGTGTCGGGAGCGGCGAGCGTGGATACCGCGAACTGTTGCTTCTGTGTGCGCACCACGGCCGTGGCCGTAGCGCGGGAGAAGGCCGCCCAGCGCGCCACGGCGCGACGAAGGAGGGCGGACTCCCCGGAGGGGGCCGCGCTCCTTCGTTCGTTCGGCCACCAAGGTGGTGACGCCTGCCTCGCCGTCACGCGGTGTACCGGCATCACCGTGTGGGGTGTCACGGACAAGTAGTCGTGACGCGGCAGCGGCACTCCGCCGCTCTTTGACGGCGACTACAACAGGAAGCCGGCCTACGACGCGGTGCTCGCCGCGCTCGGCGGGTCGAGCGGAGGCCCACGAGGAGGGCTCCCGGCCGGGGCGGGAACTTTCCCTCACCCGTGCCCGCCCCGCGCTGGGAGAACCCCGTCCCCCGTCACCGCCTCCGAAGAGGCGGCCACCGCGCTCCAGGTCCAGCGCCCGTTCGGCGAACCCGACCACCTCCTGAGGGTGGCCACCACCGATGTCACGGGTCCTCAACGCCACCTTCGGCTTGCCCTGGGCCGACCCGATCGCCGCCCTCGTCATCGCAGCCCTCGCGATCAAGGCAGGCCGCGACGCCTGGCAGGGCAAGGGCTGCTGCACACCGACAACTGCGGCGAGGCCACCCGCCGGCGCCGAAGCTGACGCGTGCGGCTGCCGCACCGGATGCGACTGCTGCGCCTGAGTCCGAAGCAACACGAAAACACAGCGGCCGGCCGCTCGGAGAACAACACCGTTTCGTCGGGATCGCGCCCTGCGACACGCCGGTTCAGGAGCAGGGGCGGAGATCCTGCGGCCCCGGGCCGGCACTGCCGGGCTGGCTGGACTTGCCGATCCGCCTCCACAAGCATCTCCACGTCGGCGAGGCCCCGTGCAGGCACGGTCACCGGCCCAGCGCCGCCATGGCGGCGTTGTGGCCGGGCACCCCGCTGACCCCGCCGCCGCGCACCGCACCCGCCCCGCACAGCAGGACGTTGGCACGGCTGGTCTCCACGCCCCAGCGGCCCGCCCCCCCTGTGGCGTACGGAAAGGAGAGGTCCCGGTGGAAGATATGGCCGCCGGGAAGCCTCAGATCGCGCTCCAGGTCGAGGGGAGTCTTCGCCTCGATGCACGGCCTGCCGGCGGCTTCGAGGGCGAGGCATCCGGCGATCGGCTCCTCGAGATGGGCGTCGAGTTCGGCCAGAGTGGCTTCGAGCAGGGCGTTGCGCGTTGCCTCGTTGTCCTCCGTGAACAGCCGGGCGGGGGTGTGCAGGCCGAACACGGTGAGGGTCTGATAGCCCCGGGCAGCGAGATCGGGACCGAGGATCGACGGGTCGGTCAGCGAGTGGCAGTAGATCTCGGACGGCGGAGCGCCGGGCAGGCGTCCGGCCGCCGCCTCGCGGTAGGCGGCGGCCAGTTGCTCGTACCCCTCGGCGATATGGAACGTTCCCGCGAACGCCCGGCGCGGGTCGACGGAGCGGTCACGGAGCCTCGGCAGCCGGGTGAGCAGCATGTTCACCTTCAATTGGGCTCCCTCGGCCGGTGCGGGCGGGTCCTCGCCGAGGAGCGCGGCCAGCGCCTGCGGCGACGCGTTGACCAGAACCCGGCGCGCGCCGACGACACGTTCCCCGTCGGGCGAGCGGACCGTCACCTCGGCGCGGGTGCCGTCGGTCTCGATTCGGGTCGCCTCGTGCAGCACACGGATCTCGGCTCCCGCCGCCCGGGCGGCGTCCGCCAGGGCATCGGTGAGCGCGCCCATGCCGCCGACCGGGACGTCCCAGTCTCCCGTGGAGTTGCCGATCACGTGGTAGAGGAAGCAGCGGTTCTGGAGCAGGGACGGGTCGTGGGCGTCGGCGAAGGTACCGATCAGCGCGTCGGTCAGCACGACTCCGCGTACGAGGTCGTCGGCGAAGTTATCCTCCACGGCGACGCCGATGGGCTCCTCGAACAGCATGCGCCAGGCGTCCGCGTCGTCGACGCGCGCCCGCAGGTCGTCGCGGGCCGGCAAGGGTTCGGTGAGGGTCGGGAACACCCGCTCGGCGACCCGGCCCGTCATCCCGTAGAAGCGCTGCCAGGCCTGGAACTCCCGGTCGTCGCCGGTGAGTGCGGCGAAGGACTCCCGGGTGCCGTCACCGCCGACGAGCAGCCCGGTGGGCCGGCCGCCGCGCACGGCAGGCGTGTACGAGGAGACGGTGCGCTTGCGTACCGCGAAGTCGAGGCCGAGATCGCGCACGATCTTCCGCGGGAGGAGGGAGACGAGGTAGGAGTAGCGGGAGAGCCGGGCGTCGATCCCCTCGAAGGGACGGGTGGACACCGCCGCTCCTCCGGTGCTGCCGAGACGTTCCAGGACGAGTACGGCCTGTCCGGCGCGGGCTAGGTAGGCGGCGGCCACCAGACCATTGTGGCCGCCGCCGACGATCACCGCGTCATAGGCGGCGTGCGCGGGGGTGCCGGGTGAGGACGTCTCGTCTGCGGCCATGTTCCTTCGTAGCACGCGCTGATCGTCCCTGGACAGAGGCGCGGGCCGTGGCGGACGGTGTCCGGCCACGCCGAAAACAGGTGGGAGGCCGGCCGGCTGTGGCAGGTCGCTCGCTCCGACCGCTTCCCTGCCCGCACGTCCGAGCAGAGTCCAGGGACACACCTGTACCGCCTCAGCCCGTTGCCCGGACGGTTCGGCTGGGCACGCGAGCGGCTCGCCGACCGGGCCCCTGGGCCCGTCCGTCGGCGACTTCGCGCTCGACACGGTCGGATACACAGCACGTATCCGCACGGCAGCGACCCTGACAGCCCCGTGGTGCAGCAGCGAGATCGCACTGTGCGTGACTCCCACCGCGCGGAGTGCACCGTGGTCTGACGGTCAGTGCGTCGGCGTCCCGCCCTGCCGGCGCAGGTCGGCAACCCGCCGGTAGAGGTCCACCGCCTCCGCGCTTCGGCCGAGCTGTTCCAGGCAGTGCGCCTCGTCGTTGCGGCTCGCGAGGGTGTCGGGGTGGTCGGCGCCCAGGACCCGTTCGCGGGTCTCGGCGACCGTACGGTAGTCGGTGAGCGCTTCGGCCCAGCGGCCGAGCCAGCCCAGCCCGACGGCCATCTCGCGGCGGCTCACGAGCGTGTCGGGGTGGTCGGGCCCCAGGGTGCGATCCCGGATCGCGCAGACCTCGCGTGACTCGGCGAGCGCCTCCTCCCAGCGGGCCATCCGCCCCAGGTTGACGCCGAGGCCGTGCCGGGCGCGCAGCGTCTCGGCGTCGGCGGGCCCGCCGACACGGGTACGGTCCTCGACCAGGGTGCGGTAGAGCTCCAGGGCCTCGGCGCTGCGGCCCAGCCTGCCGAGGCTGATGCCCACCTCGTAGCGCGCGGACAGCGTGTCGGGGTGGTCGGCGCCGAGCACGGCGGCGCGTGCCAGCGCCACGTCGCCGTAGGTCTGCAGGGCTTCGGACCAGCGGTCCAGTCGGCCGAGTGTGTACGCCACTTCGTACAGCGTGACCAGGGTGTCCGGGTGCGTGGCGCCGAGCAGGCGGCCACGCGCGTCCGCCACCTCGCGGGCCATGCGGTAGGAGTCCTCCGGACGGCCCAGTCTGCTGAGGTTGAAAGCGAGGTTGTGGCGGCAGCGCAGGGTGTCGGGGTGGTCCGGCCCCATGGAGCGCTCCCGCGAGGCGAGCACCGCGGCGTAGACCTGGTGGGCCTCGAAGTGGCGGCCCAGCTGCCCGAGGACGTACGCCGTCTCCTGCCGCGCCGTGAGGGTCTCGGGGTGGTCGGGACCCAGAGTCCGTTCCCGGCCGTCGGCGGCCCGGCCGAACTCGCGCAGCGCCTCCGCGGTGCGTCCGGTTCGGCTGAGGGTGCATCCGACCTCGTACCTGCTGGAGAGGGTGTCGGGGTGATCGGGGCCGAGCGCCTGTTCGCGCTCGGCGGCGACCGCGCGGTGTACGTCGCCGGCCTCCTCCCAGTGGCCCAGGCGTCCCAGGTTGAGTCCGGCGCTGTGCCGGCCGGCCAGAGTCGCGAGCAGTTCGGGTGACGGGGTGGGACGGGCCGGGCCCGCGGGCAGGAAGCCACCGGTGAGGACGTGACCGGCCCCCGTGGTCCATGCCCCGGTCAGCGCGGCGGCGTGGTCGATGGCGGCCGTACGGGGGTACGTCGCGCCGCTCGCCTTGTGACCGGTGGTCATGTTGCGGGTCCAGGAGGGCAGTTGCGCCGGGCCGGCCGGATGGGGGACCGGGACGGGCGGAGCGAGCCGGATATGCCCTGCCGCCTGCTGCTCACCGGTACGGCCGAGTGCGATGCGCTGTCGCAGAGCACCGGCGTCGGCCGGCCGCTCGCCCGGCGTCTTGGCCAGCAGGTCCAGGACGACCTTGTCGAAGAACCTCGGGAGTTCGGCGCGGTGGGTGCGCGGCGGCTCGGGAGCGGTGTCGCGATGTCCGACGAGCACGGCCCAGGCGTCGTCCATGTCGAACGGCGGCACGCCCGTGGCGATTTCGTACAGCACACAGCCCAGGGAGTAGAGATCGCTGCGGTGGTCGACCTCCCCGCCGCTGATCTGCTCGGGCGACATGTAGTGCGGGGTGCCCATCGCGATGCCGGTGCCGGTGAGGCGGGAGGTGAAGCCGATGTCGTGGCCGAGCCTGGCTATGCCGAAGTCGCAGATCTTCACCGCGCCGTCGTCGAGCCGCATGATGTTCGCGGGCTTGAGGTCACGGTGCACGATGCCCTGCTGATGGGTGTGGCCGAGGGCGTCCGCGACCTGTTCCGCGATGTCGACGACATCGGCCACCGGCAGCGGGTGCTGCTTGTTGTCCTCCAGGAGCTGGCTCAGATTGCGACCCTCCAGGAGCTCCATCACGAGGTAGAGGACGCCGTCCGACTCGCCGAAGTCGTGGACGACGGTGACTCCACGGTGCTGGAGCGCCGCGGCCACCCGCGCCTCACGGCGGAAGCGCTCGCGCAGAATGCGGGTGAAGGCCTGATCGTGCTGTGGCCCCATCGGTCTGAGGCACTTGACGGCCACCTGCCGGCCCAGCGATTCGTCACGCGCCCGCCACACCTCGCCCATGCCTCCGCGCCCGATCAGATCGAGCAGCCGGTACCGGCTCTGGATCAGCCTGGTGTCCGCCATCGCCTGTCGTCGCCCCCGTTGCTTCGCTGCCCGCTACTGCTGCTGCGCCCTCCCCGGCCCGTCCAGTATGGCTGCCTGTCTGCGGAGTTCGTACGGGGCGGGTCGGCTCCCGGGGCCGAGTCGTGCCATCGCCTTCACGATGTGCCCGGGTGGCAGGCACCAGCGGAGGCGGGCGGGAATGCGGCGCAGACAGGTGCCCGTGGTGCGCAGCCGGCGGTCGACCGCCGCCGGGGGCGGTGCGGCTCTGCCGTACAGCTCATGGGCGTACGCGGGCAGGGAGTCGTAGGCGAGCGCGGCCACGCGCCGCCAGAGCAGGGCACGCGCCGGGGTCAGCAGGGCGGGGACCGGCGGGTTGCGCAGGAAGTCGTCGACGTCCGACGCCTCGGAGCCGGCCGCGAGCAGGGGGCGGACCTGTCCGAAGTAGGCGGCGAGCGCCGCCCTCGTGCCGGGGACACCGGACGGGTCGAGGCCGACGAGGCGGGCACCCTCCCGCTGTTCGTCGACGTAGCTGTCGGACTGGGCGTCGCTGAGCGGGAAGCCTGAGCGGCGCTCGACCTGGAGGTAGGAGTCGACCTCGGCGCAGTGCACCCAGAGCAGCAGCTCCGGTTCGTCGATGCCGTAGACCTCGCCGGTGTCCGGATCGGTGGCCTTGAGCAGCCGGTGTATTTTGCGGACCCTGGCGCCGTACTTCTCTGCGGCGTGCGTGGTGTCGTAGGTGAGCGTGCCGACGAAGTCGGCCGTACGCATCAGACGCCCCCAGGTGTCGTTGCGGAAGTCGGAATTCTGCATGACGCCGCGTACGGCGCGCGGATGGAGCGCCTGGAGGTAGAGAGCGCGGACGCCGGCCACCCACATCATGGGGTCCCCGTGCATCTGCCAGGTGACGGAGCCGGGGCCGAACAGCCCCGGGTCTGGATCGTTCATCGGCTCGTGCCTTCCGTTCGGCGGTGGAACCGGGGCCTCTGGGCGGGTCTTCGTGCCGGGCGCGGTCGTACCGGGAAGATCGTGCCTTCTAGGATGGCGTCCGGCGCAGTTACCTGCATACCGCAACCGCGCACGTCCGGGGAGGGGTGGGGCTGTGCCCAGGTGGGGACTGGTGGTCGAGGAGAACCGAGGGTACGGCCGGCACTCACGGACGTGGTCGGTGGAAGTCATCGGTCACGTGGAGGGAACGCACGAGGAGGCGCTCGCAGCGCTCCGGCTGCGGGCCGAACGTTTCGCGCCGTTCCATCCTGCCGAGCCTGGACGCCGGGAGCTGTACCAGGAGGCGAACGGTTTCCTGCTGGTCGTCCACGGGTTCTGGCAGCCCTTCCACTGCCGCTTCTCGGTGGCCGAGCAGCTGTACGACAGCGCCGCTCCCGAGCCCGTGGCGAAGCACCCGGACGCCCCGGCGGCGGACCGGGAAGGTCCTGCGCCCAAGGTGCCTGTGCCGCCGGAGTCGAAGCCCCGCGCCCCCGACCCCGGTCCCCCGCCCGCCTGGGACGCACAGGTGCCGGAGGTGCCGTCCTGGCTGGGCCGGGACGACCTCCCCTGACGCGGGTCAGCGCTTGACGGCCCGCAGGACCACGAACTTCGGGTCGCCCGCCACGGTGACGCAGTTACCGAAGATCCGGCGCAGCTGGGTGTGATAGGCGAGGTGGCGGTTGCCCACGACCCACAGCTCCCCGCCCTGGCGCAGCGCGGCTCTTGCTCCGTGGAACATGTTCCGGGCCGTGGCGTCGGTGACCGCCTGGTGCGAGTGGAACGGCGGGTTGCTGAGGACCAGGTCCACGCTTCCCGGCGGCATGTCCGCCATTCCGTCGCCGACGAGGAATTCGGCCTCGGCCGCCGGCCCGGTGTTGGCGTTGAAGGTCTCTTCGGCAGAGGCGACGGCCCGGTACGACTCGTCGATGAAGGTGACGGTGGAGTCGGGGTTGGCGAGTGCCGCGGACGTACCCACGACGCCGTTTCCGCAGCCGAGGTCGACCACGCGGTCGGGCCCCTTCCGCTCCGGGAGGTGCTTCAGGAAGAAGCGGGTGCCGATGTCCAGGCGTTCGGCGCAGAAGATACCGGCGTGATTGGTCACGGTGCGGCCGGAGACCACGCCGACGTCGTCGGGCAGCTCGTAGCGGTACGGCCAGGGGCTGGGGATCCTGGCCAGGGCGGGATCAGGGGTGCAGAAGATGAGCCGCGCCTTCTTCACCGCGAGGGACGTGCGCGTGGGCCCGATGATCCGCTCGAACAGCTTGAGGGTGGAAGTGTGGATCTCCTTCACCATGCCGGTGCCGATGACGACGGTCCCGGCGTGCACGGCGGGAGCGAGTCTGTGGAGCTGGTCCTCCAGGAGCGCGAGGCTCTTGGGCACCCGCACGAGCAGCAGATCCACGCGCTCCGGCGGGGTGTCACACACCGACAGAATGCGTACCGCGTCCTGGGCGGCGCCGTTGCGCGCCAGGTTGGCCTGCGTGGCCCGTCGGGCGAGATACGAGTCGGTGATCATGACCGGGCGGTGTGCGGCCAGCACGGTGGCCAGGGCACCCCAGCGGTCGCCTGCCACGGCCACGGTGCCGACGGGACGGACCGGCTCGCTCCCGTCCGCTCCCTCCAGCCGCCGCAGCAGGTACTCGTCGGCGGCGTCCCACGCACGGAACGGGTCGCGCGGGTTCTCGGGAAAGCGGGCGAGATCGAATTCGCCCTGTGACGTCGTCAAACGGTTCATATTGCGTTCAGGCTAACCGAGTGGCGGGAAGCGCTCCGCACGCTCCCCGCCCCCGGGATGTCACGCGGGTCCTACGGGAGCCGTTTGTCCATGGCTGACCGGCCCTCCTCGGACAGCCTGCGCTGTGCCCACTCCAGGCTCCGGGCGGTCAGGTCCCGCCCGGAGGCGAGAACCAGATCCTCCGCGGTGGGCTGATCGTCGCCGCCGGTGTGCAGCAGACGATCGGGAGTCACCCCCCGCACTTCCGGCACGGATAGGGATACGGATTCGGACTCTTCGCTCATACCGCCTCCTCGTCCTTGCGGCAATTCTCACTCCGGGGCGGCATCTGCGCATCCGATGCCTCCGCGGACCGGAGAAAGCCGTTACTTGACCTGCACATGATGAATACGCAGTGTTCACGCGACCGGCACCGTGCGTGTGGAAGGCTCCCGACCGAACAGACCACGTCCGGCCATCACGACACCGTTCGCCACCCCGGAGAGGACACCCCACATGTCCAGTCGTCGCCGTTTCTACGCGCGTCCACTACTAGCGGCAGCCGCCTCGGTCGTCGTACTCGCAGGCGTCGCTTCCGCCGCGCCCGCCGCCACCTCCACGACCGCCGGGACGGCGCGCCCGGCCGCCGCTCTCGACGACACGTACTACCAGGACGCCCTGGGCAAGACCGGCACCGCCCTCAAGAGCTCGCTCCACACGATCATCAGCGACCAGACCACGCTCTCCTACAGCCAGGTCTGGGACGCGCTCAAGACGACCGACGAGGACCCGGCCGACTCCTCCAACGTGATCCTCCTCTACACCGGCCGCTCGCAGTCGAAGAGCGAGAACGGGGGCAATACCGGCGACTGGAACCGGGAACACGTCTGGGCCAAGTCCCACGGCGACTTCGGCACCGCGACCGGTCCCGGAACCGACATCCATCACCTGCGCCCCGAGGACGTCCAGGTCAACTCCACCCGCGGCAACAAGGACTTCGACAACGGTGGCAGCGCCGTCTCGGGGGCTCCCGGCAACTACACCGACGGCGACTCCTTCGAACCGCGTGACGCCGTCAAGGGTGACGTCGCCCGGATGATCCTCTACATGGCGGTGCGGTACGAGGGCGACGACGCCTTCGCCGACCTGGAGCCGAACGACAGCGTGAGCAACGGGTCGGCGCCGAACATCGGGCGGCTCTCCGTCCTGAAGCAGTGGAGCCAGGAGGACCCGCCGGACAGCTTCGAGCGGAACCGCAACGAGGTCATATTCGACCAGTACCAGCACAACCGGAACCCGTTCATCGACCACCCCGAGTGGGTCGAGGCCATCTGGTAGGGACTCAGCCCGGTCCAGCCATGGCCTGTGCGCAGTGCTCCGCGGCCTCCTCACGGGAGCCGAAGCGCGGCAGGTCCTGGCCGGTCCGCTCCCGGACCAGGTCCGGCGGGCCCAGTCGGTCACCCGGATCGACGACGACGGCGCGCCGCCCTTCCCGGGCGAGCCGGGACAGGCCGGCGTGCAGCAGCGCGAGGGCGACGGAGTCGGCGCCGGTCACCTCGCGCAGGTCGAGCACCACCGAAGCGGCCCGATCCGTGCCCGACTCGTCCAGGGCGTACAGCACACGCTCGACCGCGGTGAAGTCGAGGGCACCCTGGGCCGCGACGACACCCACGCGTTCGCGCAACGCGCGCTCCCGCCGGCCGGGCGGCGCCGAGGGCAGCACGTCGGCGGTGGTGACCAGCGTGACGGTGGAGCCGGGCAGCGCCGGATTTTTCATGAGGTGCAGCCCCAGACGTTCCGAGAGTGCACCGAGCGCGGCATGGCCGCGCACCGAGGTGCCTGCCTCGTCCAGCAGCGGGCTGTAGGCGGCCAGGCCGAAGCGGGCCGGCCCGGCGGCGATCAGGCCGCCGGACACACCGCTCTTGGCGGGCAGCCCGACCCTCAGCAGCCAGTCGCCGGAGGTGTCGTACATCCCGCAGGTCGCCATGACCGCGAGGACCTGTGCCGCGACCTCCGGGGAGACGACCTTCTCCCCGGTCACCGGATTGACCCCGCCGTGCGCCAGGGTGGCGGCCATCACGGCGAGATCGACGGCGGTGGCCCGCACCGCGCACTGCCGGAAGTAGGTGTCCACCGCGGCCACCGGGTCGACGGGCAGGGTCCCCGCGCTACGGATCAGGTAGGCGAGCGCCCGGTTACGGTCCCCCGTCGCGGCCTCGGATGCGTACACACCCTCGTCGACATCCAGCTTCCGCCCGGCGAACCGGCTCAGACAGACCAGGATGCGGTGGAACGCGGGAACCTCGCGACTGTCGGGAACCAGGGCGGTGGTGACGATGGCGCCGGCGTTGACCATCGCGTTGGCCGGCCGCCCGGTGCCGGGTTCCAGGCTGATGGCGTTGAACGCCTCACCGCTCGGCTCGGCGCCCACCCAGCGGCCCACCTCGTCGAGGCCGTGCGAGGCCAGCGCAAGGGCGTAGACGAAAGGTTTGGACACCGATTGCAGGGTGAAGGGGGTGTCCGCCGCACCGGCACTGTAGGAGTGCCCGTCCATGCTGACGAGGGAAAGCCCGAAGTCGTCGGGGTCCGAGGTGGTCAACTCCGGAATGTAGTCGGCGCGTCGGCCCTCCCGTACACCGACGAAGCGTCCATGGAGATCGCGCAGCGCGTCTGTGACGGCCTCGGACGCGCTCACCGGGTGCCCGCCGACTGCCGCACGGGGTCTCCCGCGGGGCCCGCGGGAGGCGGCCCCTCCCCTGTCATTCCGCCTCGTCGCCGAAGATCTCGCGGCGCTCGGCATCACGCTCCGCGTCGAGGTTGCTGTGCGACAGCTCGGCGCCACCGCCGGGCAACGACTCGCTGACGCGGCTGGGCGCCTCGTCCGGGGTGAGCAGGAACAGCGCCGAAGTCCCGAGCGTCACCTTCTGCTTGACCTCCGCGATGAAGACGTCGTCGATGCCGGCGTCGGCGAGCTTTCCGCCGAGCGCCCCGGCCGCGGCCCCGATGGCCGCGCCCAGCAGCGGCATCAGGAAGATGAGCCCGAAGAGCATGCCCCAGAAGGTTCCGCTCAGCGCGCCCGCGCCGACGAGGTTGATCAGCTGTCGCTTCTTCGGTCTGGGGCGCTCGGCCCGCCAGGTCACGACGGCGGCGTCAAGGATCCTGACCAGCCCTTCCTTCTGGGGGGACTTCAGGGCCGTCTGCACATCCTCCGCGCCATCGGCCGTCCGGAACTTCCACACAGTGAGCGTGGACATCTCGTGTACCTCCGAAAGGCAAGGTAATAATTCGCCCATCTTACGATCAAAAGGTATGAATTAACTCGTCGAACGACCCGCCCCGTGCCGAGGGCGGCTCCAGCACCGAGGACCCCGAACCCTCCGGGAGGGAACGATGGATACGGACGCCCTGACGCCCGGCCTGTTGCAGAAACTTCGCGCGACCAGGCCCTATCCGGCCCTGTCTCTGACGATGCCGACCCACCGTCGGGCGCCGGACAACACCCAGGACGCCGTACGGCTGCGGAACCTCGTGGCCAGGGCCGGCAGCCGGCTGGACGCTGATCCCCGGGTGACCCGCGAGGCCGGGACCGCGGTGAAGGCACAGCTCGACCGTGCGGTGGCCGAGGTGGATCAGCGCCGCGCGCTGGAGTCCCTCGTCATCCTCACGGACACCGACGGCTACCAGATCTGGCAACTGCCGCGCACCGCACCCGAAAGAGTGGTCCTGAGCGACAGCTACCTCACACGCAACCTGGTCGCGGCGAAGGCCGGAGCACAGTCGTTCTGGGCGCTCAGCCTGTCCGCGGAGCACGCCTCACTGTTCTCGGGTACGAACGACGGACTGCGCCCCGAGCCGAGGGACGGATTCCCGCTCACGGCGCCGCACGAGGAGCCCAACCCGCAGCGTGAGGAGCGGATCGGCGACACCCCGAGCACCTACAGCAGCGAGGACGCCCGCAACTTCCTCCGCACGGTCGACGAGCAGCTGCGCGCGGTCCTGGCCGCTGACCCGCGTCCGCTGTTCCTCGTGGGCCTCGCACCCGCGCTCGCCCTGCTCGACGAGGTGGGCGAGAGCGCGAAACCGGCCGTCGGCAGGGTCACGAAGGGGACGACCGCGGAAACGAGCGCACCCGAGCTGGCCAAGGAGCTGGGCCCGGCGCTGGGGGACTGGCGGAAGAAGGCCGCGGCCCGGATCCGGGACAGGCTCGACAACGCCCACAGCAGCCGTTCCTTCGCCGGCGGCCTCGACGAGGTGTGGCTGGCCGTACGGGAGGGCCGGGCCGGCCTGGTCACGGTGGAGGAGCACTTCGAGCAGACGGTCCGGGTCACCGACGGACACCTGGAGCCGGTGGACCCGGACGTCACACCGGCCACGGACGGCCAGGTCCGGGAGGACATCGTCGACGAGCTCGTCGAATCGGCGTTGGACAAGGGCTGCGAGGTGGCCTTCGTCTCCGACGACTCCCTCGCGGGCCACGGCCGGATCGCAGCGGTT
Source organism: Streptomyces sp. NPDC002911 (assembly GCF_053591835.1). Taxonomy (NCBI): domain Bacteria; kingdom Bacillati; phylum Actinomycetota; class Actinomycetes; order Kitasatosporales; family Streptomycetaceae; genus Streptomyces; species Streptomyces sp. NPDC002911. The sequence continues at coordinate 179,734 of NZ_JBSFUO010000003.1, forward strand.
CTGCGCTTCTGACCGCGTGTCCCCGCGTGAGTATTATGGGAAATTTGTCTAGGTTTGGCGCTCCGAAGTCGATCTCGTCGACCTCACCGAGTTGATCTCACCGATCACATCGTGAACGAAGGAGAGCCATTCATGGACCGAATCAGGCGCGCATCGGCAGCAGCCCTGCTGACGGCTGCGGCACTGGCCGGCGCGGTGGGCGGGGCCGTGGCGTCGCCCGGTGGCCCCGCACCGCAGCCCGGGGAACGTGTGCAGGTGGCCACACGGCCGGCTCTCTCCGCCCACGCGACCGCGCGCAGCGTGGCGGCCTGGGAGGAGTTCCGGATCCACGGCTCCGCCCGCAACGTCCGTTCCGGCACTCCGGTCACCCTGCAGCAGAAGCAGGGCGAGCGCTGGGTGTCCCTGCCCGCCGCGATCAGGATCATCGGCAGTGGCGAGTACAGCCTGCGTGTGAAGCTGGGCATGCAGGGCGAGAACGCCCTCCGGATCGTCGGCGGCGGAGCCGTCTCCCCGGCCGTACGCACGACCGTGAACTGAGCGCCCGCCTTCGCACTCTTCCGGAGTGCGAAGGCGAAGCGTGTCAGCCCTCCCAGGTCCAGTCGGCCACCTCGGGCAGGTCCGTGCCGTGTTCCCGGATCCAGGCGTGGTGGCGGGTGCGGGCGTCCGCCATCGCCTGCCGGACGGCGACGGCGCGTACCCCCAGGCCGGGAACCCGGTCGACCACGTCCATGACCAGCCGGTAGCGGTCCAGGTCGTTGCGGACCACCATGTCGAACGGCGTGGTGGTGGTCCCCTCCTCCTTGTAGCCCCGGACGTGGAGGTGCGCGTGGCCCGCCCGTCGGTACGCGAGGCGGTGCACCAGCCAGGGATACCCGTGGTACGCGAAGATCACCGGCTTGTCACGGGTGAAGACGGAGTCGTACTCCGCGGCGGGCATCCCGTGCGGGTGCTCGTCGTGCGGCAGCAGCCGTGTCATGTCGACCACGTTGACCACGCGCACGGCGAGGTCCGGAAGGTGACGCCGCAGGAGCCCCGCCGCGGCCATCGTCTCCAGGGTGGGCACGTCCCCGGCGCAGGCAAGCACGACGTCGGGCTCGCGGCTGCCGTCCTCGGTGCCGGCCCATCCCCACACCCCGGCCCCCCGGGCGCAGTGCGCACGGGCCTCGTCGAGGGTGAGCCAGTCGAAGCCGGGCTGCTTGCCGGCCACGATCACATTGACGTAGTCGCGGCTGCGCAGTACGTGATCGGCTGTGGACAGCAGGGTATTGGCGTCCGGTGGCAGATAGACCCGGACGACCTCGGGGCTCTTGTTGAGGATGTGGTCGACGAAGCCGGGGTCCTGGTGTGAGAAGCCGTTGTGGTCCTGGCGCCAGACGTGCGAGGTGAGCAGGTAGTTCAGCGAGGCGACGGGTGCACGCCAATGCAGCCGACGGGAGGTGCGCAGCCACTTGATGTGCTGGTTGACCATCGAGTCGACGATGTGGGCGAAGGCCTCGTACGAGGAGAAGAGGCCGTGCCGCCCGGTGAGGAGATACCCCTCCAGCCAGCCCTGGCAGAGGTGTTCCGAGAGTACTTCCATCACCCGCCCGTCGCGGGCCAGATGCTCGTCGGCCGGGAGGATCTCCGCCTGCCATGCCTTGCCGGTGACCCCGTAGAGCGCGCCCAGCCGGTTGGACTCGGTCTCGTCGGGGCCCACCACACGGAAGTTCCTGCGCTCGGCGGTGGCCGCCATGACGTCTTCGAGCAGCCCGCCCAGCACGCGGGTCGGCTCGTGCAGGACGGTCCCCGGCTTGTCGACCCGCACCGCGTGGTCCTCGAGGCGGGGGAGCGGTAGATCCCGCAGGAGCAGCCCGCCGTTGGCGTACGGTGTCGAGCCGAGCCGTGCGGCGCCCACGGGGACGCAGTCCAGGACCTGGGCGTTGGGCCGTCCCTCCGAGTCGAAGAGTTCCTGCGGGCGGTAGGAGCGCATCCACGCCTCGAGCATGCGAAGGTGGTCGGGGTTGTCCCGGACCCCGGGCAGCGGAACCTGGTGAGCGCGCCAGGTGTTCTCGACGGGGAGCCCGTCCACCTCCTCGGGGCCGGTCCAGCCCTTGGGGGTGCGCAGGACGATCATCGGCCAGCGGGGACGTACGGACGCGCGCTCGGCGCGGGCCGCGTGCTGATACCCCCCGATACGGTCCACTGCGAGGTCCATGGCGGCGGCCAACGCGCGGTGGACCGTGGCGGGCTCGTCTCCTTCGACGTAGAGGGGATCATGGCCGTATCCGCGTAGCAGTGCGTCGAGTTCGCCCTCGGGCAGCCGGGCCAGCACCGTCGGGTTGGCGATCTTGTATCCGTTGAGATGGAGGATCGGCAGGACGGCTCCGTCGTGCACCGGGTCGAAGAACTTGTTGGAGTGCCAGGACGCGGCGAGCGGCCCGGTCTCCGCCTCCCCGTCCCCGACGACGCAGGCGACGAGAAGCTCCGGGTGGTCGAACGCCGCTCCGTAGGCGTGGGTGAGCGCGTATCCCAGCTCGCCGCCCTCGTGGATGGAGCCCGGCGTCTCCGGGGCGACATGACTGGGCACACCGCCGGGGAAGGAGAACTGCTTGAACAGTGCTGCCATTCCGGCGCGGTCGCGGCTGACATGTGGATACGTCTGCGAATAGCTGCCCTCCAGCCAGGAGTTGGCGAGGACGGCAGGGCCGCCGTGACCCGGCCCCCAGACGCAGAGTGCCTGCCGGTTCCGAGCCTTGACGATCCGGTTGAGGTGGGTGTGAACGAGATTCAGCCCGGGTGAGGTGCCCCAGTGGCCGAGCAGCCGCGGTTTGATGTGCTCGGGTGCCAGCGGCTCCTCCAGGAGCGGGTTGGCCATCAGATAGATCTGTCCGACTGCCAGGTAATTTGCGGCACGCCAGTGCGCGTCGAGTGCCGAGATCTCGGTGTCGGACAGGGCGGATGCCCCGAACGGTGTGCGGGCGTCGGTCATGAAGCGTCTCCCTGGGGTCCCTGGGGCATGACTAGCGGGCGTCCGGATCGGATCCGTACCAGACCGTGGTGGCGTTGCAGAATTCTCGGATGCCGTGCCCAGCCAGCTCCCGCCCGTAGCCGGAGCGCTTCACCCCGCCGAACGGCAGCGCGGGGTGCGAGGCCGTCATGCCGTTGAAGAAGACCCCGCCGGCCTCCAGGTCGCGCACACAGCGGCTCATCTCCCCCTGGTCACGCGTCCAGACGTTGGAACTCAGCCCGAACGGTGTGTCGTTGGCGAGGTCCAGCGCCTCGTCGAGGTCCGCCACACGGTAGAGCGTCGCCACCGGCCCGAAGGTCTCCTCGCGGTGGATGCGCATCTCCGGCCTGATCCCGGTGAGCACCGTGGGCTCGTAGAACCAGCCGCGGTCCAGCCCCTCGGGGCGCCGGCCCCCGCACAAAGCGGTGGCGCCCTCGCCCAGGGCGTCCTTGACGAGTTCCTCAAGGTCGGTGCGGCCCTGTTCGCTGGAGAGCGGCCCCACATCGGTGGTCTCCTCCAGCGGGTCGCCGACGGTCAGGGCGCCCATCCCCGCGAGGAAGCGCTCGGTGAACGACTCGTACACGTCCGCGTGAACGATGAAGCGCTTGGCGGCGATGCACGACTGGCCGTTGTTCTGGACGCGCGCGGTCACCGCGGTCCCGGCGGCCTTCTCGACGTCCGCCGAGGGCAGGACGACATACGGGTCGCTGCCACCGAGTTCCAGTACGGTCTTCTTCACTTCGTCGCCCGCGACGGCGGCGACGGCGCGGCCGGCCGCCTCGCTGCCGGTGAGCGTAGCCGCGGCGACCCGCGGGTCGCGCAGGATCGCCTCGACGGCGCCCGAGCCGATGTGCAGCGTCTGGAAACAACCGGCGGGGAACCCCGCCCTGGCGAAGAGGTCCTCGATGTACAGGGCGGTCTGCGGCACATTCGAGGCGTGCTTGAGCAGGGCTGTGTTGCCCGCCATGAGCGCGGGCGCGGCGAAACGCATGACCTGCCAGAGCGGGAAGTTCCACGGCATCACGGCGAGCACGACGCCCAGCGGCCGGTAGTGCACCTGGGCTCGGGAGGCACCGGAGTCCTTGACGTCCGTGTCGTCGGGGTGCTCGTCGGCGAGCAGGCGTTCGGCGTGAGCCGCGTACCAGCGCATCGCCTTGGCGCACTTGGCGGCCTCGGCACGGGCGGCCTTGACCGGCTTGCCCATTTCGGTGGTCATGGTGCGGGCGATGTCCTGCTGGTCCTCGTCGAGGAGATCGGCCGCCCGGTTCAGCAGGCGGGCACGCTCGGCGAAGTCCGTGGTGCGGTAGCTGCGGAACGCGCGGTGTGCGGCGGCGAGCCTGCGCTCGGTCTCCCGCTCGTCCAGTGCGTCGAATGTCCTGAGCGTCTCACCGTTCGCGGGATTGACCGTCGCGATGGGCATGGCAGTGCCTCCTTGCGTTGTCCTTCGACCGTGCCGCGCCACGCCGCAGCGCGCAACGCGACGCCTCACGCACGCGTACCCGGCCCGCGCGGATCATGCGTGCTGCGGGCACACCGTCCGCGCCGACCGGGCCGGCACCGGCTGTTCGTCACACGAGTTCGCCCACCGGGCCGCTGAGGAACGTGCGGCCGCCGGGGAGGGGCGTCTGCGGAAGCAGTCCGACGGTGCACGGCGTCTCGGCGTAGCGCGTGAACCACACGACCTTGCCGTCGACGGTCCGGCAGGTACCCCAGCTGTCACTCAGAGCCATGACGCGGCTGAGGCCGCCGCCGCCGCCGTCGAGCAGCCGGGGCATCCGCACATCGTTGTCGGCCACGGACACCGTCAGGCGCCGGCCGGTCCAGCGGAGCTCGAGGACGCACTCGCTGTCGTCGCCGACGTGTCGCTGGACGTTCGTCAGGAGCTCCTCCGCGGCCCGCCATACCGGCCGGACGTGCAGTTCGAGACTCCAGTGACGAAGGTGCGCGGCGACTATGCGCCGCAGCTGGGAAATGCGCTCTGCCGACACCTGCAGTTCGACCAGACAGTGCCGGTCGGGTGGAACGGTCATCGTCGAGGCTCCTCACCGCGAGGCCCACGTGCTTCACCCCGTTTGAACCAACGACCCCCGAACACGAAGCGTGAGCAGTAATCACTTCCGGGTCACTCATCAGAGTGGCCCGAGGGGGCCGGTTGCGCAACCGAGGGGCCGGGAGTCACGGCAGGTAAGGCAGGAGTCTGTCCGGGGTCAGGGGGAGTTCGCGCAGCCGGGCGCCGGTGGCGTGCCGCACCGCGTTCCCGATGGCGGCCGCGGTTCCGACAATGCCGATCTCGCCGATGCCCTTGCTGCCCATGGGGTTGAGGTGCAAGTCCTCCTCGTCGATCCAGTGCGCCTGGATGTCGGGGACGTCCGCGCAGGACGGCACGTGGTAGGAGGCCAGGTCGCACTCCGTGAAGTCACCGAAGACCGGGTCCATGGTGCTGCCCTCGGTGAGGGCCATGCCGAGGCCCATGACCATGCCGCCGACGAACTGGGAGCGTGCCGTACGGGAGTTGAGGATGCGTCCGGCGGCGTACATGCCGAGCAGCCTGCGGACCCGTACCTCACCGGTGAGGGAGTCGACCGCGACCTCGGCGAAGTGGGCGCCGAAGGCGTGCCGTGCGTACGGGGACTCCTGTGCCGCCTCCTCTCCGGTGTCGGCGGTGACGGTGACGCCCTCCGGCGGGAGCGGTCCGGTGTGCTCGGCGAGCCGCCGTACCAGGGCGGTGGCGGCCTTGTGCACCGCGAAGCCCCAGGAGGCCGTGCCCGAGGAGCCGCCCGCGACGGATGCGGTGGGCAGATCGCTGCTGCCGATGTCGATCCGTACGTTCTCCGGGGGCGTGCCCAGGGCCGATGCGGCGATCTGCGCCAGGACGGTGCGGGCCCCCGTGCCGATGTCGGTGGCGTTGACGCCGACGTGGAAGGAGCCGTCCGGAGCGGCCTGCGCGGAGGCCGCCGACTTCAGGACGAGTACGGGGTACGTCGCCGAGGCGACCCCGGTGCCGAGCAGCCAGGCCCCCTCCTCGCGGGCGGCGGGCTGCGGGTCACGGCCGTACCAGCCGAAGCGCCGGGCTCCCTCGGTCAGACAGGCCGCGAGGTTGCGGCTGCTGAACGGACGCCCGCTGTCGGGTTCGGTGGACGGTTCGTTGCGCAGCCTCAGCTCGACCGGATCGATCCCGAGGGCGCAGGCCAGTTCGTCCATGGCCGACTCCAGCGCGTACATACCCGAGGCCTCCCCCGGTGCGCGCATCCAGGACGGACTGGGCACGTCGAGTGCTGCCACCCGGTGCTCCGTTCGGCTGTGGGGGGAGGCGTACATGACCCGGGCGGGTACGGCCGCCTGCTCGACGAATTCCTTGATCCGCGAGGTGTGCGTGACGATCTCGTGCGAGACGCTGGTGAGGACGCCGTCGCGGTCGGCTCCCAGACGTACCCGTTGCAGGGTGGGTGCGCGGTGCCCGACGACCGCTGCCATGGACCGCCGGGGCAGGGCGAGCTGGACCGGGTGCCCGGTGTGCCGTGCGGCCATCGCGGCGAGGACGGACTGGGGACGCGGGGTGCCCTTGGATCCGAAGCCGCCGCCGACGTGTTCGGAGATGACGGTGATGCTGTCCCGGTCGAGCCCGAGGGCCTGGGCGAGACTGTTGCGCACTGCGGTCGATCCCTGGCTGGAGTCGTGGACCGTCAGGTGTCCGTCGGCCCACCGGGCTGTGGAGGCGTGCGGTTCCATGGGGTGGTTGTGCAGCCCTCGCAGCGTGTAGGTGGCGTCGATCCGCACGGGTGCCGCGTCGAGCGCGCGCATGGCGTCGCCGCGTTCACGCAGAGCCGGGTAGCCGCCGTTCGCCTCCTCCGGGGTGTAGAGGCCCGGGTGATCCCCGGCGAGGACGACATCGTGCCCGGCGATGGCGTACTCGACGTACACGGCCTCCGCGCCGGCCCGGGCGGACTCCAGGCTCTCGGCGACGACGAGAGCCACGGGCCAGCCGCGGTGCGGCACCCTGTCGTCCTGGAGCACGGCGAGGATCGGGTCGTCGGGCTCCTCCAGCCGCGGCGCGTTGTCATGGGTCAGTACGGTGTGCACCCCCGGCACGGCGAGCGCGTCGGCGGTACGGATCGCGGTGACGCGCCCGCTCGCGACGGTGGCGGGGACGATCCAGCCGTACAGAGAGCCTGGCGTCGTGTGTTCCGCGGCGTAGCGGGCGGTGCCGGTGACCTTGTCCCGGCCCTCGCGGCGGACGACGGGCGCGCCCAGCGCCTGAGGGGAGTCGCTCATGACGGTAGTCCTCGGTTCGTCGGGGTGTGCGGGGGGCCGCGGATCAGGCGGATGCGGCCTGGGTGGTGAGTCCGGTCAGGGCGCCGACGGCCAGCCGGCGGGCCAGGTCCACCTTGAAACCGTTGTCGCGCAGGGGCCTGGCCGCTCCGAGTTCGGCGTCCACCGCTCGCATGAAGGTGTCCTCGGTCGCGGGGGCCCCGCGCAGCACGTCCTCGGCCACCCGGGCACGCCACGGCCGGTGCGCGAGCCCGCCGAAGGCGAGCGACGCCCGTTCGACGCGGCCGTCGCGCACGCTCAGTACGGCGGCGACGGAGGCCAGCGCGAAGGCGTACGAGGCGCGGTCCCGCGCCTTTCGGTACAGGGAGACCGCACCGGCGGGAGGCGGCGGCAGCACCACTTCCGTGATCAGCTCGCCCGGACGGGCCACCGTGTCCTGGTCGGGGTTGTCGCCGGGCAGCCGGTGGAAGTCCGTCACGGACACGGCCCGCTCCCCCTCGGGCCCGTGCATCTGGACGGTGGCGTCGAGGGCCGCGAGGGCGACCGCCATGTCCGAGGGGTTGGTGGCGACGCAGTCCTGCGAGTGGCCGAGCACCGCAAGATCGCGGTGCGCTCCCTCCCGGGCCGGGCAGCCCGAGCCGGGAGCCCGCTTGTTGCAGGGCTTGGAGACGTCCTGGAAGTACGGGCACCGGGTCCGCTGGAGCAGGTTCCCGCCGGTGGTGGCGGTGTTGCGGAGCTGCCCGGACGCGCCGGCCAGCAGCGCCTGAGACAGGGCGGGCCAGCCCTTGCGTACGTCGGGGTGGGCGGCGAGGTCGCTGTTGCGTACGGTCGCGCCGATCCGGAGACCGCCGTCGTCCGTCCGTGTCACCCGGTCCAGTGGCAGCCGGCTGACGTCGATGAGCAGACCGGGCGACTCCACCCCGAGTTTCATCAGGTCGACGAGGTTGGTGCCGCCGCCGAGGAACCGTGCGCCGGGGTGCCCGGCGCCGGCACGGACGGCTTCGGCCACGGTGGCGGGACGCAGATAGGCGAAAGGTTTCACGGGACCACGTCCTCGATGGCCTCGACGATGTACGGATAGGCACCGCACCGGCAGAGATTGCCGCTCATCCGCTCGCGGATCTCGTCCGCGTCGAGCGGGACCGGCCCGCCGGCGACGAGAGCCGCCCGCGGGGTGACGTGGGAGGGGAAGCCGGCCTCCACCTCACCGAGCATGCCGGCCGCCGAGCAGATCTGTCCCGGGGTGCAGTAGCCGCACTGGAGCGCGTCCCTCTCCAGGAAGGCCGACTGGAGCGGATGCAGCCGGTCGCCGTCGGCCAGCCCTTCGACGGTGGTGATGCGGGCGTCCTGCTGGGCGACGGCCAGCAGGAGGCAACTGTTGGCGCGCCGTCCGTCGACGAGGACGGTGCAGGCTCCGCACTGGCCGTGGTCGCAGCCCTTCTTGGCTCCTGTGAGCCCGAGATGCTCGCGCAGCGCGTCCAGCACGGTGGTGCGGTTGTCGAGCGTGAGAGTTCTTTCCGTGCCGTTGACGTACAGCGTGAAAGTGGAACGGTCGTCGGGAGTCGGCACGTGTGCCGCTTCCGCGCCGACGGTCCCCGGAGTGGCATCCATGTACGCGTACCTTCCGAATTCGGGGCCTGCGGTCGTCATGCGGGACGGTGGCTCTCCAGTCGCAGGCGGATCTCCTGTTCCTGGTCGCCCGCCGCCGTTCCGACGAGCCGGACGGTGAAAGCCTCCGCCAGGTGCTTGCGGAGACGGTCGACCGCCCAGTAGCCGCCCTGCGCCTCGACCATCACCGGCACGGAGAGCTGCGCGGGCCCGGGGCCGGTCTTCACCTCCGTGACGTCCACGGTCGCCGTCCATACGGTGGGGCGCGTGTCCGACGCGTCCTCGGGGGTGTCGCTCGCCGGACGGTCGGAGACGAACGAGCGCCGCAGCACCTCGAACACGGTGCGCGCGTCCTCCTTCGGACAGCCTGTCACCGCCACCACGACGTCGCCGCTCTCCTGGTGTTTTTGTGACTGTTCCTGCGTGCTGTTCACCCTGGATTCCTTTCACTGGAGCGCTGGGAACGCAGCTCGGCGGCGTCGCGCTGGGGGCCGACCGTGTGGGCGGGATCCTCGGCGGAAACGATTCCCGCCGCGAAGACCCCGAAGCGTGTGCAGGCAGAGCCCGCGAGCAGTGCGAGGCCGGCGCCGGCGGCGACGGCACGGCTGCGGTGTCCGAGAAGGAGGGCCGCCGTCGCCCCGGCTGCGGTGAGTCCGCGTGCCGCGCGCATCAGCGTCCCGGCACGGCCCTCGCGGTAGGTCACCGCGACGGAGCCGAGGCGCCGTTCCACCGCGCGGCTCGCGGCGCCGTCGGCGACGGCCGCGAGTACGCAGGCGTACCGGGCCGGGGCGTTCTCGTGGACGGGCCCGGCGGCCAACGCCATTCCGGCGGCAGCGGCAGTGGCCGACGCCCCGAAGAGATAGGGAAGTTCGCGGTGTGCGCCGTGCCACGCGGGTACGGCGGTGTCGGCGGCCAGCACCGCGGTGTACGTCGCCAGAGCGGGGCCCAGCACTGCGGCGGCCACGGTGGCCGCGGCGCCCGTCCTGGGAAGTCGGCCGGTCACGGCGGTGAGGGCGGCGGCCCCGGCGGCGGGTCCGTAACCGGAGAGCAGCCAGGAACCCATGCTCATCGGGGATGTCGGTCTGAAGACGCGCAGCATGTTGGGGAAGCGCGACGGGCGGCCGAGGTCGTGGACGAGCGCGGCAGCGGAGAGGCTGACGGCGGCGAGCGAGGACACTTTCAGGGCCTTGGCCGTGGTGCCACGGCCGGTCAGGTGGGCCCCGGCGGCGAGGACGGAACCGGCGCCGGCCAGACCGCCGAGGAAGAAGTACCCGGCGATGTCCTGGGCGGACCACGACGGTGCCTTGATGACGGGCCGGCCGTAGTAGGAGGTGAACTCCGCGCGGCCGGCCTTCTTCCTGGACGTGCTGGCGGTCATGTCCGGCCGCTCCTTCGGGTGAGTACGGGAATCGCGAAGGACAGGGCGGCGCCCGTGACCAGCGACAGGGCGGCGATGCCGGCGTGACGCCACATGGCCGGCAGGTCCCGGGTGGTGACCACGGGGTGCGGAGGCAGGCCGTACACCTCGGGTTCATCCATGAGGAGGAAGAACGCGCCGTCCCCTCCGACGCCGTTGTCCGGTTCATGGCCGTACAGCCGGGCCTCGGTGACTCCGGCCTCCTGCAGCTGTTCCACCCGCAGCGCGGCCCGCTCCCGCAGTTCGTCGAGCGGGCCGAACTGGATGGACTCGGTGGGGCACGCCTTGGCACACGCGGGTTCCTGGCCCGCGCCGAGACGGTCGTAACACATCGTGCACTTGAACGCCCTTCCGTCCGTGGGGCGTTGCTCGATCACTCCGTACGGGCAAGCGGGCACGCAGTAGCCGCAGCCGTTGCAGACGTCCTCCTGGACGACGACCGTGCCGAACTCCGTGCGGAAGAGTGATCCGGTCGGGCAGACATCCAGGCAGGCGGCATGGGTGCAGTGCTTGCAGACGTCCGAGGACATCAGCCACCGGACGCCCGAGGCGTCCTCCGGCTTCCCGGGATCCGGCTCGACGAGCGGCAGTTCCCTACGCCCGGCGGGCACGGGCTGCTCGATGAAGGCGACGTGCCGCCAGGTGGAGGCGCCCAGCCCTCCGGTGTTGTCGTACGACATACCGGTCAGCGACAGCCCGCCCTCGGGGAGGGCGTTCCACTCCTTGCAGGCGACCTCGCACGCCTTGCAGCCGATGCAGACGGAGGTGTCGGTGAAGAACCCGACGCGCGGCGGGGCGTTCTCGTGTCCGGCGTCGCCCGCCGGGTCGGGCTCGGGCCCGCTGAAGAGGTTGTCCCTCACGTCGTCTCCTGCGTTCGGGTCGTTTCCGTGATCCCGGCCCGGCGGCGGTACTCCGCGACGAGTTCGGGCAGCGCGGGGCCCCTGGGCCTGCGCCCGGGCCGGATGTCGGCGGTGAGCGCCTTGTCCTCCTGGATCAAGGCGTTGGGGTCGAGCGCGATGGCCACCAGTTCGTTGGCCGCGTCACCGGTGACGATCCCGTTGGGGCCCCAGTGGAAGGGCAGACCGATCTGGTGCACGGTACGGCCCCGGACCGTCAGGGGCGTGATCCGGCGGGTCACCATGACGCGGGCCTCGACGGCGTTGCGGGCCGTGACGATCGTCGCCCAACCGCCGTGCTCGAGCCCTCTCTCTCCTGCGAGCTGCGGCGACACCTCGCAGAAGAACTCCGGCTGCAGCTCGGACAGATAGGGCGACCAGCGGCTCATCCCGCCCGCCGTGAAGTGTTCGGTGAGTCGATGGGTGGTGACGACGTACGGATACACGTCCGCACCCGGCTCGTCGCCGCTCGGGTGGTAGCGATTGCCTTCGCGCGGGTGCAGATGCCTGACCGGTGAGCGGGGACGCGAGGGGTGGAGCGCGTTGGTGAAGGGCGAGTCCTGCGGCTCGTAGTGCGTGGGCAGCGGGCCGTCCTCGAGGCCGGAGGGGGCGTAGAGCCAGCCCTTGCCGTCGGCCTGCATGATGAACGGGTCGTCCCCGCGCAGCGCGTCGGGTCCTTCGGCGCCGGGCGGAGGTACGTGGCCGGGGGCGCGGTCCGGGACGAAGTCCGGGACGTCGTGCCCGGTCCACCGGCCTTCCGCCTCGTCCCACCAGACGCATGCCTTGCGGTCGCTCCATGGGCGGCCGTCGGGGGCGGCCGAGGCCCGGTTGTAGAGGATGCGCCGGTTGGCGGGCCAGGCCCACGCCCACTCGGCCGCCACCCAGTCCTGCTCCGTGTGGGGCTTGCGGCGAGCGGCCTGGTTGACGCCGTCCGCGTACACCCCGCAGTAGATCCAGCATCCGCACCGGGTCGAACCGTCGTCCTTGAGCTCGGTGTAGGCGGAGAGCGGGGCGCCGTCCGGGCCATGCCCGTTGATCTCGGCCAGGACCGCTGCCGATACCGGCTCGTCGAGCGGACCGTCGACCGGATAGTCCCAGGTCAGGTCTTGGACGGCGCGGTCCATCGGATCGGCGGACGCCGCGAGCCGCTCCTTGATGCGCCGGCCGAGGTGGTACATGAACCAGAGGTCGCTGCGCGCGTCGCCCTCGGGCTCGACGGCGGCGTGGTGCCACTGGAGCCACCGGTTGGTGTTGGTGAAGGATCCGGACTTCTCGGTGTGCGCCGCTGCCGGGAAGAAGAAGACCTCGGTTCCGATCTCCCCCGTGGTCATCTCCCCGGTCTCCGTCTCCGGGCCGTCCTGCCACCAGGTGGCGGACTCGATGAGCGAGAAGTCACGGACGACGAGCCATTCGAGCTGGGCCATGCCGAGCCGTTGCAGCCGTGTGTTGGCGGAGCCGACGGCCGGGTTCTCACCCATGAGGAAGTAGCCCTTGCACTCCCCCGCCAGTTGCGCCATCACCGTCTCGTACGTGCCGTGGGCGCCGGTGAGGCGAGGCAGGTGGTCGAAGCAGAAGTCGTTCTCCGCGGTGGCCGCGTCGCCGTAGTAGGACTTGAGCAGGCTCACGAAGTAGGCCCGCATGTCGCCCCAGAAACCTTTGTCGGTGCGGCTCGCCCGGACGAGGGCGTCGAGGTTCTCGTGGGCGTGGGCGTGCGGCATCGGCAGATAGCCCGGCAGCAGGTTGAAGAGGGTCGGGATGTCGCTGGAGCCCTGGATCGAGGCGTGTCCCCGCAGGGCCTGGATGCCGCCGCCGGGCCGCCCGATATTGCCGAGGAGCAGCTGGAGCACGCTCGCCGCACGGATGCACTGGGTGCCGGTGGTGTGCTGGGTCCAGCCGACGGCGTACGCGAAGGCCGTGGTCCGGTCCCGTCCGGAGTTGGAGGTCAGCGCGTCGCAGACCTGCAGGAAGACCTCTTGCTTCACCCCGGTGATCTCCTCGACCATCTCGGGCGTGTAGCGCGCGTAGTGGCGCTTGAGGATCTGGTAGACGCAGCGGGGGTCCTGCAGGGTTTCGTCGCGCGGCGGCCATGCCCGGGCCTGCGGGCCTCCCGACCCGTGGGTCTCGGACCCCGCCGCGGAGTGGATCCGGCGGTGCGCGTCGTCGCTTCCGGCGCGGTCCTCGTACAGCTCGTCCACGTTCCCGGAGGGGGCCTGTACCTCGGTGTCCCGGTACTGCCACGTGCGGGGGTCGTAGTGGCCCCCCTCCTCGTCCAGGCCGGAGAAGACGCCGTCGAGGTCCTCGGTGTCCCTGAAGTCGTCGCCGATCAGCGTCGCGGCGTTGGTGTAGTTGAGGACGTACTCCCGGAAGTCCTTCTCCTCGGTGAGCACGTGGTTGATGATCCCGCCGAGAAACGCGATGTCGCTCCCGGCCCGGATGGGCACGTAGAGGTCGGACAGGGCGCTCGTGCGGGTGAAGCGTGGGTCCACATGGATGATCCGGGCGCCACGTGCCTTCGCCTCCATCACCCATTGGAAGCCGACCGGGTGAGCCTCGGCGAAGTTCGACCCCTGGATGATGATGCAGTCCGCGTGCTGGAGGTCCTGCATGAAGGTGGTCGCTCCGCCCCGGCCGAAGGAGGTACCGAGGCCGGCCACGGTGGAGCTGTGGCAGACCCGCGCCTGGTTCTCCACCTGCACGATGCCGAGGCCTGTGAAGAGCTTTTTGATCAAGTAGTTCTCTTCGTTGTCCAGGGTGGCTCCGCCGAGACTGGCGATGCCCATGGTGCGTGCCGTGCGGAGCCCTTCGTGCTCCCACTGCCAGGTCCTGCGCCGGGTCTCGACGACTCGGTCCGCGACCATGTCCATCGCCGTCTCCAGGTCGATCTGCTCCCAGTCGGTGCCGTACGGGCGCCTGTGGAGCACCTGGCGGCGGCGGGCCGGACCGGTGGTGAGCTGGAGTGTCGCGGAGCCCTTGGGGCACAGCCTGCCGCGGCTGACCGGCGAGTCCGGGTCGCCCTCGATCTGGACGACCCGGTCGTCCTTGACGTACACCTGCTGGCCGCAGCCCACGGCGCAGTACGGGCAGACAGACTTGACCACGCGGTCGGCCGTGGCCGTGCGCGGCCGGGTCTCCTCCGTCGCCCGTGACACGACCGCCTGACCTCTGCCCAGACGATCACCGCCGGTCAGCTGCCGGTACACGGGCCATCGGCCGAGCGGGTTGCGTGCTCCCATCGCGTTTCCTCCAGCCGTCCGGTGACTCACTCCAGGCTCACCCCATGGCTCCGTGTCGGCGACACGAGCGACGGCTCGGACGCGCGGGCCCCCGAAAGATCTCGTACCCGGTGGGCGGCGGGGAAACGTGCTGCTGCCCGGCTGCCGCCTACAGTTCGCGCAGTGCCGGCAGCAGCGTGCTCCGCGCCCATTCGATGAAGGGCCGCTGCTGGGCGCCGCCGATCTGGACGAGGGCCACCTCGGTGAAGCCCGCCTCCGCGTAGGGCCGTACGGCCTCGACGAACGCGTCGACGTCCGAGCCGCACGGGATCGCTTCTGCGATGTCGTCCTTACGGACGAACTGGGTCGCCTGTTCGAAGGCGGAGGGACCCGGCAGCTCCGAGTTGACCTTCCAGCCGCCGAGCGACCAGCGGAACTGGTCGTGTGCGCGGGCGATCGCGGCGTCCCGGTCGGTGTCGTAGCAGATGGGCACCTGTCCCACACGGGGTTTGCCGGCCCCGCCGTGCCGGTCGAACTCGCTCAGCAGTTCACTCCTGGGTTCGGTCGCGATGACCAGGTCACCCAGCGTGCCCGCGAGTTCGCAGGACCTCTCCCCGGAGACCGCGATGCCGATGGGGACGCGCCGGTCGGGCAGGTCCCACAGCTTGGCGTTCTCCACGTCGAAGTGGGTGCCGTGGTGGTTGACGTAGCCCCCGTCGAAGAGGGCGCGGATGATCCGTACGGCCTCCTCGAGCATCTCCAGACGGACAAGGGCCGAGGGCCATCCCTCGCCCACGACGTGTTCGTTGAGGCTCTCGCCGGAGCCGAGGCCGAGCCTGAAGCGGCCCTCGGCGAGCAGTTGGAGCGTCGCCGCCTTCTGCGCGACCACTGCCGGGTGGTAGCGGGTGGTGGGGCAGGTCACGTACGTCATCAGCGGAATTCTGGACGTGGCTTGCGCGGCGGCTCCCAGAACCGACCACGCATAGGGCGCGTGTCCCTGGGAAGCCAACCAGGGGAAGTAGTGATCGGAGATCACGGAGAAGTCGAAGCCTGCCTTTTCCGCAGCGGCCACGTCCTCGACGAGTGCACGGGGGCCTGCCTGCTCTGTCATCATCGTGTAGCCGATTTGAACCATATGAAACACATTTACCGTGACATCGCCATAAAACATGAATTCATATCAATGGCTGTCTGTGATCGATTCCCTGGGGTATGCGCCATGCATGGACGTAACGAACGGAGCATGGGAATCGCTCGCCAGTACCGGCGGCGCCGGCGGGCCGGGAGCAGTAGGCGTGATCATCGGCATCGTGGGCCTGTTCGTGGTGCTTCTGCTGATCGGGGGCTTCTGGTTCGGCATGAGGCGCCGCGACAAGGAATCACGGCCACCGCGCCCCGATGAGCAGCCGCCGCGTCCGGAGCATCGGACCGAGATCCGGGAGAGCGGGCAGCACAGCTCTGACCGCTTCCCCGAAAACGGCCACGCCCTCTCACCGTACGAGCTGAGCGACCGCGGTAACGAGGTGATCCCGCAGCCGGAGGACGAGCACCGGCGTGACTGACGCACGATCGCACCGGCCACCGGCCGACCGGCCGACCGGGCACAGACGTCCGGGCCCGTCACGGAGCGGGTCCGGGCGTCTGTACCTGGGCCCGTCACCTTTCACCGTCGATCGGAGGAACATGAATCCGGGGGGCATATGAAGCGGCCTGAGTCGGACCGCAAGACCCGCGTCACCATCCTGGTCGCGCTCGCAGCCAACCTCGTCATCGCTGTGGCCAAGGGGGTGGGGGGATTCCTCTCGGGCTCTCCTGCCCTTCTGTCCGAAGCCGCCCACTCCGTGGCGGACAGCGTGAACGAGGTCTTCCTGCTGGCCGCGCTCAGACGCAGCCGGCGCCCTCCCGATGCCCGTCACCCCTTCGGGTACGGCAAGGAGCGCTACTTCTGGTCGCTGCTCGCGGCCGTAGGGATTTTCGTCGTGGGGGGCTGTTTCTCGTTTCTCCAGGGCATCGAGGCACTGGGCCGCGACGAACAGGAGTCACCCGAGGGATACACGGCGGGCCTGATCGTCCTAGGCGTCGCCTTCCTCGCGGAAGGCAGTTCGCTGGTCCGCGCGCTGGTCCAGCTGCGCGGGCAGAAGGGCGCCGCCCGCGACCCGGCGCTGAGGACCGTCGTCGCCGAGGACAGCACGGCGGTGCTGGGCGTGCTGCTCGCCATGGCGGGGATGGTGCTGCACCTGGTCACGGGAGACGTCGTGTGGGAGGCGTCGGCTTCTCTGGGGATCGGCGCGCTGCTGGTCTACGTCGCCTTCCGGCTCGGCAGGGACGCCCGCGACCGGCTGATCGGGGAATCCGCCGACCCCAGGCTGCGCCGGGGCGTGGAGGAGTTCCTCAGTTCCCAGGCAGAGATCGACAACGTCGCGGCCCTGTTCACCATGGGGCTCGGTCTCGACTCGGTGCTGGTGGCGGCAAGGATCGATCTGACACCCGGCATCGACAGCGAGGAGGTCGAGCGGGTCGCCGTCCGGATCAAGCGGTCGATCGCCGGGACCTGGCCGGAGGCCGAGCACGTCTTCCTCGACATCACGAACGCGCCGCCCCAGGGCGGTGTGTGATCGCGGCTGCTGCGTGTTGCGGGAGTCGCCGAGGCGCATGAGGCTGGTTCTGGCCCCGCGGCACCGAAGAAGTCATGCCGCAGAACCGATAAGGCAGTGGGACCATGACTCCTGGCGATCCGCGGACCACGCCGGAACCGGCAGTGCTGAGCGGTGCGAGCGCTCCGTGCTGGGTCCACCTGGTGACCCGCGACCTGGAGGACGCCCGGCGCTTCTACGGCGCCGTTCTCGGCTGGACGTTCCGCCCCGGCCCGCTGGGCAAGGACTTCCTGATGGCGCGCTCCGACGGGGTCCCGGTGGCCGGCATCGGCGCGGTCGCGTCGGCATACCAGGTGGGCGTGGCCTGGATGCCCTACTTCTCGGTCCGGGACGCCGGTGTCGTCTCGGACCGCATCCGCGAGCGCAGCGGCACCGTGGGCGTGGGCCCACTGACGGTCGGGCAGGGACGCGCGGTCCTGGCCGCCGACCGGGACGGTGCGTCCTTCGGCGTCTGGGAGTGGACCGGGCGTGCGGCCACCCTCGCGCCGTCCGGGAACCGTGCCCACGCCTGGCTCCGGCTGCGCACCAGGGACGCCTTCGACGCCGCGATCTTCTACGGACAGGTCCTCGGCTGGGAGAGCGGGGAGCCCGGCGGCTGTGACGTGGCGTACGTGAAGGAAGAGGTGCTCGTACGCTGCAACGGACGCCCGCTGGCCCGGATCAGCTCCGGTGCCGTGGAGGCCGCTCCCGACCCCCAGGTGCGCCCTCACTGGCAGGTGCAGTTCCCGGTGTCCGACGTGGGCACGACGGTCCTCGCCGCCGAGCGGTACGGAGGGACTCTCATGGAGCGGCGCGGCGTGCAGTACGGCAGCGAGGCGACACTGCGGGACCCGGACGGCGCGCTCTTCACCGTGACGGACGTACGCAGCCCGGAGGGCGTCGATGAGGACTGACGGGTCAGCGGCGCGGGTCGGAATCCTCGGCGTCCGCGGTTTCTCCCCCGTCGGCCGGCCGACGGCCGCTGTCCCGGGCGATGGCCCACAGCGGGAACACGAACCAGCAGACCAGGAACCAAAGGGCCATCCCGCCCACCAGCCACAGTGCCACCACGTTGTGCAGCGCCACCCGCAGTATGAGCAGCAGTGTGCTGCACATCGTGCCGAAGAGCAGGCCGAGCCCCAGCTTCGTCAGACGTGAGGCCCAGATGACCGTCTGCGGCTTCATCCGGCGGCCGGTGAGCAGCCGGTGGTACGACACGGGCCCTATCAGCGCGGCAGCGGTCGCCGACCCCAGCATGACGGTCACGACGTAGATGTTCCGGTCGACGGTGGAAAGATCCGTGAAGCGCGGCTGGAAGACCACCGCGAGCAGGAAGCCGAACAGGATCTGAACGCCGGTCTGCGCCACCCGGAGCTCCTGGAGCAGCTCACCCCACTGCCGGTCCGCCCGCTCTTCCTCGGTCTCCCGCCGTCCACTGCGGGGATTTCCCGCCCTCTCTCTCCCGTTCTCACCACTGCCCACCGGTATCTGTCCCATCGATGCCTCCCCCACCTCGTAGAGGTGGTACTGGTGCCCCGCGAGGCCGTCGTGAATCGTGGATCGCCCGCGTTCCCCGTCAGCCGGGCAGGCGCGGGAGAGCGCGCCTGCCGACGCCCTCAATGGTGGCAGCCCCCGGGAGGACCACCACACCACGGGAGGGGCGGCCGGGATCGACGACGACCGAAGGCCAAAACCTCGACGCGCCGTGACAACTCGCTTAAGATCGTCGTACGGCATCGCGCGTCGGTCACCGGCTGGGTGAGGCGTGGAGGTAGCCGTGAGATGCCTGTTGGAGGCATTCCACCGTGTCAGTCGAGTTGAACCACACCATCGTTCACAGCCAGGACAACCGTGAGTCCGCCGAGTTCCTGGCGCGTATTTTGGGTCTCGCCGTCGGAACCGAATGGGGACCCTTCATCCCGGTCGTTCTCGCGAACGGCGTCACGCTGGACTTCGCGACCGTTCCCGCCGGGTCGATCACCGTGCAGCATTACGCATTCCTCGTCTCGGAGGCGGAGTTCGACACGGCCTTCGGTCTCATCAAGGAGAAGGGGATCACGTATTACGCCGATCCCCACCGGAAGCACCCCGGCGAGATCAACCACAACGACGGCGGACGCGGGGTGTACTTCCCCGACCCCAGCGGCCACGGGATGGAACTCATCACCCGTCCCTACGGCGGCTGGTCGTAGCAGCACGCCGTACCGGGACCCCACGAGTGGCCCGGCCCCGATCAGGGATCGGGGCCGGGCCCTCCGGCTCAGGGGCCGCCGGCGACCGTGAGCTTCAGATCGGGCCGGTCCCACATCACCGCGGGCGGGCGGGCCGCGACGGTGCCGGTGCGTTCGGCGCCCACAGTGCGGTAGAAGCCTTCGGCCGGCGGGTGCGCGACCACCCGTACGGTGGCAAGGCCGGCACGGCGCGCCTGCTCGCGCAGGTGGCCGATGAGGAGCCGCCCGATGCCCCGCCCCTGGGCGTCGTCGGCGACGAACATCAGGTCGAGCTCGGGCGGGGAGAGGATCAACGCGTAGAAGCCGAGCACCCGGCCGTCGTCGTCCACTGCCACGTGAACTCCGTGCGCCTCGATGTAGTCCGGGCCGACCTTGTACCCCGCGACCATGGGTGCGTAGGGGCCCTCGTAGGCACGCGACGTCGTGACCAGGCGGGTGAGCCGCTTGGCGTCCCGTGCGACGGCCCGCCTGATCCGGACCCCGCCACGCCGGTCCGTGACGCTCGATCTCATGAGGCGAGTATGACGCACTCCGGATACCGGGCGCCCATGACGCTCAGCGTCGGCGCCGCTCGGCGCGCCACTCGCCCACGACCGCGTCGATGTCGAACAGCTCGAGGTTCAGTGGCGGGCCCTCCGGCGGCCTGGCCAGCGCCTCGCGGATCGTCTCGTTCACCTCGGTCAGGATGCGCAGGACCTCCGCCTCCGACCGTGCGCGGGACACCTCGAGCCGGGCGTCCTCGGCCGCCTTCCGCAGCGTCAGCGAGGGAGGGAGTGCCGACAGCCCCTCACGCTCCGTCTTCCCTTTGATCCACCACATCGCGTCGTAGGGCCTGTCGAGACCGGGAATCGGCTTGCCTGCGCCCGGCAGGTCGGCGAAGGCGCCTCGCTCCTCGGCCTCGCGGATCTACCGGTCCACCCATGTCTCGAAGCTGACCCCTGCGGGTTTGCGCTCGGTCACCGCGTGCCCCTCTCGCAACTCGTGCCGGGCGGCACCGTGTTCGGCCGGGCACGTCCGGGTCGACGCATCCCAGGATACCGGGAGCATTCCCGCATGAACGGTGTCCAGCGGGTACACGGCTGATGCACACCGCCCGGCCCGGTACACCGGACCGGGCCCGAATCGGAAGGGGTTGACGAGAGTGGAACAGCACGACGCACCGACCGCGAACCGACGGGAGCGTCGGCCATGACGACTGTGGTGATCATCGTTGCCGTCGTCCTCGTGGCAGCGCTCGCCCTTTACCTCGCCCGCGGCCGCAGGACCGGCGGGCGTGGGCTGCAGCGTCGCTTCGGACCCGAGTACGACCGGACGGTCGCCCGTCACGACGGCGACACCAAAGCGGCCGAGCACGAGCTCTCCGAGCGTGTGAGGCTGCACGGCACCCTGTCCGAGCGGCCCCTGAGGCCGGAAGCCCGCGAAGCGTACGCCCGCCGCTGGGCCGAGGTGCAGGAACGGTTCATCGACTCCCCCAAGGACGCGGTCGTCGAAGCCGACGCGCTTCTGGCGCAGCTGGCACGTGACCGGGGCTTCCCGGACGGCGAAAGCTTCCAGGAGCAGACGGACGCCCTCTCGGTCCATCACGCCGAGCAGGTCGACGGCTACCGCAGGGTACACACGGCCGTGCGCGGCCAGGGCGGTACGGAAGAGATGCGGAAGGCCCTGATCGAGAGCCGGGCGCTCTTCGACGTACTTCTCTCGGATGCACCGGATGACCCGGCCCGAACGGACCGGCACGAGGCGAAGGGCAGTGCAGCATGACGAACCGCGTCGGACACACGACAGATCCCGTTCCCCCCGCTGGGCCCCGGCATACCGGCGCCCCGGGAAGCACAGCGGAGGCGGCTCCCGCAACCGCGCCGGGCAGGGCCCCGGGAGCGGCGACCGGAATGGTGTCCCCAGACAGCAAGGGCCTCGGGCCGAAGAGCGGAGGCCATGGTGGTCTCAGCGTTCCGCCCGCCCCGCGAACGGCTCCCGCCGCGCCGGCTGCCGAGCGGACCGGCCGCCACGGGGCCTCCGGCACCGACCGGGCGCTGCTCTCCCCACATGAGCGGGACGCGCTGTCGCTTCGCATGCAGCAGGCGGTCACCGACTTCGTCGAGAGCCCCCGCCGGGCGGTCGAGGAGGCGGACAACACGTTCGACCAGATCGTCTCGGACCTGACCGAGGCCCTCGCGGACCGCAGGCGCGCCCTGCGCGCGAGCTGGCAGGAGCAGGACACCGACGCCCAGACGGAGGAGCTGCGCATAGCGCTGCAGCGCTACCGCGACATCAGCGAACAACTGCTGAAGATCTGAGCGGCGCAGCCACCGCACGTCGGCCCGGCGCCACGTCCTCCGACGCGGCCCCGGGCCGGCTCTTGCCAGGGCGGTCCGTCAGACCGGGACGGCCAGGTCGTCGCGCAGTCGCTCGGCCACCGCCAGGGGAAGGCGCAGCGCTTTGGTCAGGTAGCCGTCGAGTCCGCCCCACCGCTCGTCCATCGCATCCAGGGCCGCCTCGAGATAACGGGGCCGGGCCTCGATGACCGCGGACGCGATGTCAGGATCCCCGCCCACGTCGAGGAAGCGCTGTACGGCGGGCCCGGAAGCGGCGCGCACCGCTCGGTTCACCGCGAGAAACTCCGCGCGTACGACATCACGCGACGCACCCGCCATCATCAGCAGCAGCGCGGTGGCCCAGCCCGTCCTGTCCTTCCCGGTAGCACAGTGGAAGAGCAGCGGTCTCGCCCGCGGATCCGCGGCGGTGTCGAGGAACGCACGATAGGCGGCGGCCGCCCCCGGGGAGAGGACCATCTTCCGGTAGGTCTGCGCGAACAGTTTTTCCGCTCTTCCGCCGCCGAGCAGTCCGGCTGCTGCCTCCGGGTCACTGAGCAGCGCCTTGAGCCGCGCCGGTGCCACCCCCGGGTTGTCGCCGAGGACATCGGCGACGAAGAGCCTCGCGCCCGCCGGAAGCCTGTCGGGCGCCCATCGGCGCTCTTCCGCGCTGCGCAGATCGACGACGGTGCGGATGCCGAGTGCGGCCACCGCCATGTCGTGCTCCTGGAAATCGCTCAACTGGCCCGAACGGAGAAGGATTCCCTGCCGCACGCGGCGGTCGCACCCCAGGGCGATACCACCCAGATCGCGCAGGTTGACAACGGTGGAGGCGGGAACGGCGCGGGCGGTCTGCACGATGAACTGCCTCTTTCCCGACAGACTGCGGGTCGGAATCAACGTCGCACGGCGTACGAATATCGACAAAGGGAACCTGAGGCACGGGGGCGCCGGCCTGCGGGGAATCAGTCGGCGAGGATCCTCGTCTTCTGCTCCGAGAATTCCGTGTCGGTGAGAACGCCGCGCTGCTTCAGGTCGGCGAGCCTCTCGAGCAGCGTGATGACGTCGTCCCCACCGTCCGCCGGGACCCGCTCGTGTGCCAGCAGTTGGCCACCCGCCTCCTGGACCGCCCGGGTGAGAGGCACCGACCAGAGGTCCTCCCAGACGATCAGTGCGGCAGAGCTCTCCTCCGGCAGACGTCCGAGCATATCCAGAGCCGTGATCTTCGGCAGCCCGGCCGGTGGGTCGTCCGGTGGTTCGAACGGCACCAGCCCCTGGGGGTCCATCTCCCGCAGCCCGACGCGCTCGATGGCACCGCCGGCCGCTCTGCGGGCGAAGGCCAGGTCGAGGATGCGTACCGCGCCGGACGCGACGGCATCCGCCAGTACGGGCGCGATCGCGTCGGAGAAGTGTCCGACGGGAAAGGTGACGACGAGGTACTCCACGGGTCCCACGGCCACGATGCGTCCTTCCCCTGCGGTTCTGGATCGACAGCAGCTTAACTTCGGACAATCCGTTACGCACTGTGAAAATTGTTGACAGGCGTGACGCTCGTGGTTCACCGGGCCGGCTGGTGGGAGTCCACGCGACCGGTCAGGAATGAAGAAGCACATGCAGACGGCCGCCCGTAGCGTGAGCCGCGTCCGCGTTTCGACCGGTCGAGCGAACGGTTTTCCTCCGCCCGCACCGCCGGACTGATAGACAACGACCGTTGCCGCGACCACGCGGCCCGCGTGACAGATGGAGAAGAGACAAGCATGGCCACCAGGACGGACGCGCCGCACGTTGCCGACAGCCACGGCCTGATCCGCGTGCACGGCGCGCGCGTGAACAATCTCAAGGACGTCAGCGTCGAGATCCCGAAGCGCCGGCTGACGGTGTTCACCGGCGTCTCCGGCTCGGGCAAGAGCTCACTGGTGTTCAGCACCATCGCCGCGGAGTCGCAGCGGATGATCAACGAGACGTACAGCACCTTCGTCCAGGGCTTCATGCCGACACCGGCACGACCCGAGGTCGACGTCCTCGACGGGCTGACGACCGCGATCACCGTCGACCAGCAGCGGATGGGTGCCGACCCCCGTTCGACGGTCGGCACCGCCACCGACGCCAACGCGATGCTGCGCATCCTCTTCAGCCGGCTCGGCACACCGCACATCGGCCCGCCCAGCGCCTACTCCTTCAACACCGCATCGGTCCGGGCCAGCGGCGGGATCACTGTCGAACGCGGTGCCGCCAGGACCAGGACCGTGAAGGCGACCTTCAACCGCACCGGTGGAATGTGTACGCGCTGCGAGGGCAGGGGCTCGGTCTCCGACATCGACCTCACCCAGCTCTACGACGACTCCAAGTCGCTCGCCGAGGGCGCATTCACCATCCCCGGCTGGAAGTCGGACAGTCAGTGGACCGTGCAGGTCTACGCCCAGTCAGGCTTCGTCGACCCGGAGAAGCCGATCCGCGCGTACACCAGGAAGGAACTGCAGGCCTTCCTCTACGGGGATCCGGTCAAGGTCAAGGTCAACGGCGTCAACCTCACCTACGAGGGGCTGATCCCCAAGATCCAGAAGTCGTTCCTGTCCAAGGACAAGGAGGCGCTGCAGCCGCACATCCGGGCGTTCGTGGAGCGTGCTGTCACCTTCACCACCTGCCCCGAGTGCGACGGAACCCGGCTCAGCCCGGACGCCCGGTCCTCGAAGATCAAACGGATCAGCATCGCCGACGCCTGCGCTATGGAGATCCGCAACCTGGCCGAATGGGTGCGCGGCCTCGACGATCCGTCGGTGGCTCCGCTGCTCGCCGCGCTGCAGCGGACCCTCGATTCGTTCTCGGAGATCGGCCTCGGCTATCTCTCGCTCGACCGGCCGGCCGGCACGCTTTCGGGCGGCGAGGCCCAGCGCGTCAAGATGATCCGTCACCTCGGCTCCTCGCTCACGGACATCACCTATGTCTTCGACGAGCCCACCATCGGTCTGCACCCGCACGACATCCAGCGCATGAACAAGCTGCTGCTGCGGCTCCGGGACAAGGGCAACACGGTGCTCGTCGTGGAGCACAAGCCGGAAACGATCGTCATCGCCGACCACATCGTCGACCTCGGCCCCGGGGCGGGCAGCTCGGGCGGCACCGTCTGTTTCGAGGGCACCGTCGAGGGGCTGCGGGCAGGCGACACCGTCACCGGCCGCCATTTCGACGACCGGGCCGTGGTCAAGGAGTCGGTGCGCAAGCCCACCGGCGTACTGGAGATCCGCGGGGCGTCGACACACAACCTGCGGGGCGTCGACGTCGACATCCCGCTCGGGGTGCTGACCGTCGTCACCGGCGTCGCCGGTTCCGGCAAGAGCTCGCTCGTGCACGGGTCGATCCCCGCCGGCGAGAACGTGGTGTCGGTCGACCAGAGCCCGATCAAGGGCTCACGACGCAGCAACCCGGCCACGTACACCGGACTGCTCGACCCGATCCGCAAAACGTTCGCCAAGGCCAACGGCGTGAAGCCGGCACTGTTCAGCGCCAATTCCGAGGGGGCATGCCCCACGTGCAACGGCGCGGGCGTCATCTACACCGACCTGGGGATGATGGCCGGTGTCGCGTCGACCTGCGAGGACTGCGAGGGGAAGCGGTTCGACGCATCGGTGCTCGAATATCACGTGGGCGGCCGCGACATCAGTGAGGTGCTCGTGATGTCGGTGGCCGAGGCAGAGGAGTTCTTCAGCGCCGGCGACGCGAGTACGCCGGCCGCGCACCGCGTCCTCGGGCGGCTCGCCGACGTGGGGCTCGGCTATCTCAGCCTCGGCCAGCCGCTCACCACGCTGTCCGGCGGCGAGCGGCAGCGGCTCAAGCTGGCCACCCACATGGCCGAGAAGGGCGGCATCTACGTCCTCGACGAGCCGACCGCCGGCCTCCACCTCGCCGACGTCCAGCAGTTGCTCGGCCTGCTCGACCGGCTCGTCGACTCCGGCAAGTCGGTCGTCGTCGTCGAACATCATCAGGCGGTCATGGCGCACGCCGACTGGATCATCGACCTCGGTCCCGGCGCCGGCCACGACGGAGGCCGGATCGTCTACGAAGGGACGCCGGCCGATCTGATCGCCGGCCGCTCCACCCTCACCGGCGAGCACCTCGCGGCCTACGTGGGCGCCTGACCGTGGCGGCCCGACGCCGACCCCCGCGCCCGGCGTCGGACTTCGCCTCCGGCATGGTTCCCGGGACAAGCCCGCCTTACCCAGAGCATCTCGTACATTTCGGAGAGTGCAAGGTCACAGTCGGTAGCCCTGCTGCCCGTCAGAGTGCTGACCTAGCATCTGACCATGACGGTCCTGCCTGCTGACGGGCTTCCCCTGGCCGCCGAGTTCCCCGACCCTTCCCACGACCAGTGGCAGAGCCTTGCCGAAGGCGTACTGCGCAGGTCAGGTAAGGAAGTCACGGGTTCGGCCGCCGAGGAAGCGCTGTCCACCGCGCTCGGGGACGGGCTCACAGTCCGCCCGCTGTACACCTCCATCGATGCATCGGCGGACCCCGGTCTGCCCGGCTTCGCTCCCTTCACCCGGGGCAGCAGGGCCGCAGGGAACACCACTGACGGGTGGGAGGTGCGCCAGCGCCACGAACTGACCGACCCCGTGAGCCTGAACGAGGCCGTGCTCGGCGATCTGGAGAACGGCGTCACCTCGCTCTGGCTGGCCGTGGGCGGGCCGGGTGGGGTGCCGGTCCCGGGCCTGGCCCGTGCGCTGGAGGGCGTCCTTCTCGACCTGGCGCCCATCGCGCTCGACGCGGGCGCCGACCCCGGGCCCGCCGTCCGGGAGTTGCTCGCGCTCTACGAGGCCCGGGGTGTCGCCAAGGAGGCCGCGCGGGGCAGTCTCGGGGTGGATCCGCTCGGGCAGGCCGCGCGTACAGGCACGGAGCCGGAGCTGAGCGGCGCCGTCCACTGGTCGCTGCTGTGCTCCCGCGAGTACCCGGGGCTGCGCGCCCTGGCCGTGGACGCGCTGCCGTACCACGAGGCGGGCGGCTCCGCCGCGCAGGAGCTGGGGCTCTCGCTGGCCACCGGTGTCGCCTACCTCCGGACGCTGACGGCGTCGGGGCTCTCCGTCGAGCAGGCGTGCGCGCAGCTGGAGTTCCGGTACGCGGCGACGGCCGACCAGTTCCTGACGATCGCGAAGCTGCGCGCGGCCCGGCGGCTGTGGGCCCGGGTCGCCGAGGTCTGCGGGGCCCCGGACGCCGGGGCGCAGCGGCAGCACGCCGTGACCTCGTCGGTCATGATGACCCGCCGTGATCCATGGGTGAACATGCTGCGGACGACGCTGGCCTGTCTGGGGGCGGGGGTCGGCGGAGCCGAGTCCGTCACCGTACTGCCGTTCGATCACGCACTGGGCCTGCCGGACGCGTTCGCCCGGCGGATCGCCCGTAACACATCGACCATCCTGATGGAGGAATCGCATCTGGCCCGGGTGACGGACCCGGCGGGCGGTTCCTGGTACGTCGAGCGGCTGACCGATGAGCTCGGCGCTGCCGCCTGGGCGTTCTTCCAGGAGATCGAGCGGGCCGGCGGCCAGGCCGCCGCCCTGCGCTCAGGCATGGTCCAGGAGCGGCTCGCGGCCACCTGGGCGGCGCGGAGCAGGGATCTGGCTCGGCGCAAGGAGCCGGTGACCGGGGTCAGCGAATTCCCGGCCCTCCTCGAGCGGCCGGTGGTGCGCGAGCCCGTCCCCGACGTACCGCCGAGCGGCGGGCTGCCCAGGGTCCGGCGCGACGAGGCGTTCGAGGCGCTGCGTGCCCGGTCGGACGCGCACCTCGCGGCCACGGGCGGCCGCCCGAAGGTGTTCATCGCCGCACTCGGGCCCGCCTCGGTGCACACTGCACGGGTCTCGTTCGCGGTGAATCTCTTCCTGTCGGGCGGCATCGAGCCCGTCCACGAGCCGGCCTCCGTGGACGCGTCGACCGTCGCCGCGGCCTTCACCGCCAGTGGGGCGACGACCGCCTGCCTGTGCTCGACCGACACGCTCTACGCCGAGCAGGCCGACGCCGTCGCCGCCTCCCTCAGGGCCGCGGGCGCCGAACAGATTTATCTCGCCGGGCGTCCGGGCGAGTACGCCGGGGTGGACGTCCATGTGTTCGCCGGCTGCGACGTGATCGCCGTCCTCTCCTCCGAACTCGACCGCATGGGAGTGGCGTGATGCAGACCCCCGAGACCCCCACCGTCCCTGCCGGGAACCCCGTGCCGGACTTCTCCGACGTCGCGCTGAACGGCGAGCCTTCCCCCGAGGTCACCGAGGACCGGTGGCAGACTGCGGTGAAGGAGTCGGCCGGCCGGTCCGAGGACGAGCTGGTCTGGGAGACCCCGGAGGGCATCGAGGTCAAGCCGTTGTACACCGGACGGGACCTGGAGGGGCTCGACTTCCTCGGGACCTACCCCGGCATCGCTCCGTATCTGCGCGGTCCGTACCCGACGATGTACGTCAACCAGCCCTGGACGATCCGTCAGTACGCCGGGTTCTCCACGGCCGAGGAGTCCAACGCCTTCTACCGGCGCAATCTGGCGGCCGGACAGAAGGGCTTGTCCATCGCGTTCGACCTGCCCACCCACCGCGGCTACGACAGCGACCACCCCCGGGTGACGGGCGATGTCGGCATGGCGGGCGTGGCGATCGACTCGATCTACGACATGCGTCAGCTCTTCGACGGCATCCCGCTGGACAAGATGTCGGTGTCGATGACGATGAACGGCGCGGTGCTGCCCGTGCTCGCCCTGTACATCGTCGCCGCGGAGGAGCAGGGGGTCGCCCCCGAGAAGCTGGCCGGGACCATTCAGAACGACATCCTCAAGGAGTTCATGGTCCGCAACACCTACATCTATCCGCCCGGCCCCTCGATGCGGATCATCTCCGACATCTTCGCGTTCACCTCGCAGAAGATGCCGCGCTACAACTCCATCTCGATCTCCGGTTACCACATCCAGGAGGCCGGCGCGACGGCCGACCTGGAGCTGGCGTACACCTTGGCCGACGGGGTGGAATATCTGCGGGCCGGGCAGGCGGCGGGCCTGGATGTGGACGCGTTCGCCCCGCGCCTCTCGTTCTTCTGGGCGATCGGTATGAACTTCTTCATGGAGATCGCGAAGCTGCGGGCGGCGCGGCTGCTGTGGGCGAAGCTGGTCAAGGAGTTCGGCCCGAAGAACGCCAAGTCGCTCTCGCTGCGCACCCACTCACAGACGTCCGGCTGGTCACTGACCGCACAGGACGTGTTCAACAACGTGACACGCACCTGCGTCGAGGCGATGGCGGCGACCCAGGGGCACACCCAGTCGCTGCACACCAACGCGCTCGACGAGGCGCTCGCGCTCCCGACGGACTTCTCGGCGCGTATCGCCCGCAACACCCAGCTGCTGCTCCAGCAGGAGTCCGGCACCTGCCGGGTCATCGACCCGTGGGGCGGCAGCGCGTACGTGGAGCGGCTGACACACGACCTGGCGCAGCGGGCCTGGCAGCACATCGAGGAGGTCGAGGCGGCGGGCGGGATGGCCAAAGCCATCGACGCGGGCATCCCCAAGCTCCGGATCGAGGAGGCCGCGGCCCGGACGCAGGCGCGGATCGATGCCGGACGCCAGCCCGTCATCGGCGTGAACAAGTACCGGGTGGAGACCGACGAGAAGATCGACGTGCTCAAGGTCGACAACTCCTCGGTGCGTACCCAGCAGATCGAGAAGCTGCGCCGGCTGCGCGAGGAGCGCGACGAGGCGGCGTGCCAGGAAGCGCTGCGCGCCCTGACAGCCGCGGCGGAGCGGGATCCGGGGCCGGGGCTCGAGGGAAACCTGCTGGCGCTGGCCGTCGACGCCGCCCGGGCGATGGCCACGGTCGGGGAGATCTCGGACGCGCTGGAAAAGGTGTACGGCCGGCACGCGGGCCAGATCCGTACGATCTCCGGCGTGTACCGCAAAGAGGCAGGAGAGTCCCCTTCCGTGGACCGCACCCGCACCCTGGTCGACGACTTCGAGCAGGCGGAAGGGCGGCGTCCGCGCATTCTCGTCGCCAAGATGGGCCAGGACGGACACGACCGCGGCCAGAAGGTGATCGCGACGGCCTTCGCCGACCTGGGGTTCGACGTCGACGTCGGCCCCTTGTTCCAGACGCCGGGCGAGGTCGCCCGGCAGGCGGTCGAGGCGGACGTGCACATCGTGGGCGTCTCGTCACTCGCCGCCGGTCACCTCACGCTCGTACCCGCGCTGCGCGAGGAGCTGGCTGCCGAGGGCCGGGAGGACATCATGATCGTGGTGGGCGGGGTGATCCCGCCGCAGGACATCGACGCGCTGCACGAGGCGGGTGCCGCTGCGGTGTTCCCGCCGGGCACGGTGATTCCGGACGCCGCTCACGACCTGGTCGCACGGCTCGCCGCCGCGCTCGGCCACGAGCTGTGAGCCGCTGACGGTGGCCGTGACTACGCATATCGACATCGACACCTACGCCAAGGGTGTGCTCGACGGGAAGCGCGCGTTCGTCGCGCGCGCGATCACGCTCGTGGAGTCGACCCGCCCCGACCACCGGGTGCTGGCACAGCGGTTGCTGAGCGAACTCCTGCCCCATGCCGGGCGGGCCAGGCGTATCGGGATCAGCGGGGTGCCGGGCGTGGGGAAGTCCACGTTCATCGACGCGCTCGGCACCTTGCTCACGGGGCTCGGGCACCGGGTCGCGGTGCTGGCCGTGGACCCGTCGTCCAGTCGTACGGGCGGTTCCATCCTGGGTGACAAGACCCGGATGGAACGGCTGGCGGTGGACCCCCGGGCATTCGTACGCCCCTCTCCCACAGCCGGGACACTTGGCGGGGTGGCCAAGGCGACCCGCGAGTCCATCGTGGTGATGGAGGCGGCGGGCTACGACGTGGTGCTGGTGGAGACGGTCGGGGTCGGGCAGTCGGAGACCGCGGTCGCCAACATGGTCGACACCTTCCTGCTGCTCACCCTGGCCCGTACCGGCGATCAGCTGCAGGGCATCAAGAAGGGTGTCCTGGAACTGGCCGACGCCATCGCCGTCAACAAGGCCGACGGTCCGCACGAACGCGACGCCCGCTCCGCGGCGCGCGAACTGGCGGGCGCGCTGCGGCTGATGCACCCCGTGGACGCGGCCTGGACTCCCCCGGTACTGACGTGCAGCGCGAGGGAATCGACCGGGCTGGACACGCTGTGGGAGCGGCTGGAGCAGCACCGTACGCTCCTGGAGTCCACCGGGCGGCTGTCGGCCAAGCGCCGTGAGCAGCAGGTGGACTGGACCTGGGCGATGGTCCGCGACGAGCTGCTGGACAGCCTGCGCAGCCATCCGGCGGTGCGTACGCTCGCCCCGGAGCTCGAACAGCACGTACGCGAGGGCGAGTTGACGGCGACGCTGGCCGCCGAGCAGATCCTGCAGGCGTTCCGCGGGCGCGGCTGAGGGCGGGCGGCCCGGGGGGTCCGGGCGCGCCCGCCCGGCCGCTCAGCCCGTGGCACCCAGTGCGTCGGAGACCAGGGCGCGGGCCTCGTCCTGGACCTCGGCCAGGTGTCCGGCGCCCTGGAAGCTCTCCGCGTACACCTTGTAGACGTCCTCCGTGCCGGAGGGCCGGGCCGCGAACCACGCGCTGTCGGTGCAGACCTTGAGCCCGCCGATCGCGGCACCGTTGCCGGGGGCCTCGGTGAGCACGGCGGTGATCGGCTCGCCGGCGAGTGTGTCGGCGGTGACCTGCTCCGGGGAGAGCCTGGCCAGCACCGCCTTCTGTTCGCGGGTCGCCGGTGCGTCGATCCGGGCGTAGGACGGATCGCCGAACCGTGCGGTGAGTTCGGCGTAGTGCTGGGAGGGGGTAGACCCGGTGACGGCCGTGATCTCCGAGGCGAGCAGGGCGAGCAGGATGCCGTCCTTGTCGGTGGTCCACACCTGGCCGTCGCGGCGCAGGAAGGACGCTCCGGCGGACTCCTCGCCGCCGAATCCCAGGGTGCCGCCGAACAGCCCGTCGACGAACCATTTGAAGCCGACCGGGACCTCCACCAGCTGACGCCCGAGATCCACGGCGACCCGGTCGATCATGGAGGAGGAGACCAGGGTCTTGCCGATGCCGGTGCCGGCCGGCCAGCCCTCCCGGTGGGAGTAGAGATAGCGGATCGCGACGGCCAGATAGTGGTTGGGGTTCATCAGCCCGCCGTCGGGCGTGACGATGCCGTGCCGGTCGGCGTCGGCGTCGTTGCCGGTGGCGATGGTGTAGGCGTCACGTCGCTCGATCAACGAGGCCATGGCGTGCGGCGAGGAGCAGTCCATCCGGATCTTCCCGTCCCAGTCCAGCGTCATGAAACGCCAGGTGGGGTCGGCCAGCGGATTGACCACCGTGAGGTCCAGCCGGTGGCGCTCGGCGATCCGCCCCCAGTACGCGACGGAGGCACCGCCGAGGGGGTCGGCGCCGATCCGGATCCCGGCATCGCGTACGGCGTCCAGATCGAGGACGGCCGGGAGATCGTCGACGTAGGCCGTCAGGAAGTCGTGCCGCCCGGTGGTGCCGGCGGCGAGGGCCCGGGCGTAGGGAATCCGCCGGACCTCCTTCAGACCACCCTCGATCAGGGCGTTGGCCCGGTCCTGGATCCAGGAGGTGGCGTCCGAGCCGGCCGGCCCTCCGTGCGGCGGGTTGTACTTGAACCCGCCGTCGGCGGGCGGGTTGTGCGAGGGCGTGACGACGATACCGTCGGCGAGGCCGCCCGTGCGGTCGCGGTTGTAGGTCAGGATCGCGTGCGAGACGGCAGGGGTGGGGGTGTAACCGTCGTCGCTGTCGATCAGGACGGTGGCGCCGTTGGCGGCCAGCACTTCCACGGCCGTGACCCGGGCGGGTTCGGACAGCGCGTGGGTGTCGGCGCCGAGGAACAGCGGCCCGTCGGTGCCCTGCCGGTCCCGGTAGTCACAGATGGCCTGAGTGGTGGCGGCGATGTGGTCCTCGTTGAACGCCGCCGCGAGCGCCGATCCACGGTGGCCCGACGTACCGAAGGCCACACGCTGGCCGGGCTCGGCCGGGTCGGGGTGGACCGTGTAATAGGCCGTCACCAGCCGTGCCACGTCCACCAGGTCTCCGGGCTGCGCCGGCTGACCGGCCCGTTCGTGAACCATCGCTTCTCCTCTGTCCTCATCGGCTGTTCGCGGACCGCCACCAGGCGGACGACCATCACGAGTTGTACCCGATACTGCCTCTTCGGCCGTACGTGCGGGTACGCGGCCGTACCAGCAGTACATACGGCGCACGCTGGATCACGGGGCCGTTCCGTCGTGGTCGGCCGGTTTGCACGGAAACACGCCGGAAGGCGGTGGGAGCGGAGAATGCCGCCCGGGCCGCCGGGCGCGGCCGGCGGAGAACTGGCAGTCGTCAGCGAGGGCGCACAACTCTGCGCGAATTGCGGCACATTACCGTCAGGCGTATCCGGGGCCCCGGAATTCACCCTCCTGCATTCGAGCAGAAGCGTGCAGCACGGCCATCATGCGGCACGCGAAGGAACAAGGGAAATCATCGTCACCTGACACGCCGCAGGATTCGAGAACGGTCCCCGGCGGCGGGCCCGGAGGCAATCCATGGGGTCATGAGCGCGAGTCATGCGTGTTTTCGCACGCACGGTCTGCCACAGTGCATTTCGGTTTTACCCACTTGATCTCCGCCTCCCCATCCCTATCCGCCGACGTTTACGCGAACCAGATCTTCGGGGGCATGTGAAAGAGAGCCGTGAGTGCTGCAGATGAGTTGCACCGACGAAAGCCGGCTGACGGTCCTCCACCTGGTCCAGCCGGTGGAGGGAGGAGTCGCACGCGTCGTGACCGACCTCGTCGCGGCTCAGGTCCGGGCAGGGCTGCGGCCCGTCGTGGCCTGCCCGCCCGACGGACCTCTGACGGCCGGGGCATCCGCCGCCGGGGCCCGGGTGTGCGCCTGGCCGGCGGAACGCGCACCCGGCCCCGGTCTGGGCCGGGAGGTCCTCACGGCGAGCCGTCTGATCCGCGCGTGTGCTCCCGACGTGGTCCATGCGCACAGCGCCAAGGCAGGGCTCGCCGGGCGCCTGGCCGTGCGCGGCCGGGTTCCGACGGTGTTCCAGCCGCACGCCTGGTCGTTCGAGGCCTTGGAGGGCCAGGCGGCCGGACTGGCCAGGGTGTGGGAACGGCTCGGTGCGCGATGGAGCGACCGCATCGTCTGCGTCAGCGAGTCCGAACGCCGGGCGGGTCAGCGTGCGGGCATCTCGGCGCGCTGGTCGGTGATCCACAACGGCATCGACCTCGGCCGCTTCCGGCCTGCCCGCGAGGGCGCCTCCGCGTCGGCCCGCGCCTCGCTTCCGCTGCTCCAGGGCACCCCGGCCGGCGTGCCGCTCGTCGTGTGTGTCGGACGCCTGAGCCGGCAGAAGGGCCAGGACGTGCTGCTACGGGCCTGGCGGACGGCAGCGGTGGGCGGTGCGCGGCTGGTCCTGGTCGGCGACGGGCCGTACGGGGACGAGCTGCGGCGCACCGCGCCCCCCGGTGTGCTGTTCATGGGGGCCAGCACCGATGTGCGGCCCTGGATCCACGCGGCGGACCTGCTGGTTCTCCCTTCGCGCTGGGAGGGGATGGCGCTGGCCCCCCTCGAAGCCATGGCCTGCGGCACGCCCGTACTGATGACCGACGTCAACGGGGCCAGGGAGAGCCTGCCGCCCGGTCATCTGCCCTACTGCCTGGTGCCGCCCGAGGACCCCACGGCCCTCGCCGCAGCGCTGACCACACTGCTGAGCGACCCGGCGCTGCGGACGGAGCTGGGCCGCACCGCGCAGAGCCGCACCCGGTCGGTCTTCGACGTGACGAAGACCGCCGGAGCGGTCCTGCAGCTCTACCAGGAACTTGTCGGCCAGTCCCGCCCCACGACGAGGAAGCGCACCGAGCGATGACGACGGAGAGTGCACCTGTTCCCCGAGCCGCCCAGGCAACCGCCGTACGGCACGCGGCTTCCGCGATCCGGCCGCCACGCAGCGGCAGTCAGGGCGGCGCTCCGGACTCCCGGGCCGCCGGAGGCATCAGGTACCGGCGGGCGCCGGCGATGCTCGTGGCCTCCGACGTGTTCGCGCTCGGTCTGGCCGTGACCCTGGTCGCCCCCGCACCGTGGCCACCGGTCGCCTTTCTCCTGCAGGCCGCCGTCCAGCTCCTCCTGCACGCCTATCGGGGCCTCTACCGCACCAGGCTCTCCCCGTCCGCCCTGGCGGAACTGCCCGCGCTGGCCGGGCTGACCGCGGTCCAGTGGTACGTCGTCGCCGAGGCGGTGTCCGCCCACGACCCGCTCCGCGCCGCCGGGTGGGTGGCGCTCGGCTGCGCGGCAGGTGTCCAGACCCTGGTGTGCTTCGGCGCACGCGCACTCGTCCACCGGTCCCGGCTCTGGTCGGCCGCACGTGATCCGCAGTCCACCCTGGTGGTGGGTGACGGTCCGGTCGCCGACCGGGTCGTCACCGTTCTGCAGGAGCACACGCGGTACGGGATGCGGCCGGTCGGCCGGGTGGTGGGCGCCGGCACGGAGACGGACGAGACGGTGGAAGCGCCGTCCGGCGAAGCGCCGCTGCCGGTCCTCGCGTCGGTGCAGGACGCCGGCCGGGCCATGGTCCAGAACTCCGTACGGCACGCCGTCTTCACCGCGCCGCCCGAGACCGCGCCCGACGGGGCGGAACTCCTCTCGCTGTTCTCGCGACACGACTGCCGGGTGTGGCTGATCACCGATCAGGGAATGGTCGCGCGGAGCCGGCCCACGCCCCGGCCGGACCATGTGTGGGGATTCGCGGCGCACCCGCTGCACGCCGGACCGCACCGTCCGGTGGCTCGCCGGGTGAAGCGGGCCATGGACGCCGTCCTGGCCTCGGTCGCCCTGGTCGCGGCGTCCCCTGTGATGGCCGCCTGCGCCCTCGCCGTACGCGCGTGCGACGGCCCGGGCGTCATCTTCCGTCAGGAGCGGATCGGCGGACACGGACGGCCGTTCGTCCTGCTGAAGTTCCGCACCCTGCGCCCGGCCGACGCGCACGAGTCGGCCACCCGGTGGAACGTGGCGGCGGACCGGCGCATGAGCCGTGTCGGCAGGCTGCTGCGCAGGACGTCGCTCGATGAGCTGCCGCAGCTGTGGAACGTCGTGCGCGGCGACATGAGCCTGGTCGGCCCGCGCCCCGAACGCCCTTTTTTCGTCCAGCAGTTCAGTCGGATGCATCCCGGTTACCGGAACCGGCACCGGATGCCCGTCGGCATCACGGGTCTGGCCCAGGTTCACGGCCTGCGGGGCGACACCTCGATCGAGGACCGGGCCCGGTTCGACAACCGGTACATCGAGACATGGTCGCTGTGGCAGGACATGTGCGTGCTGGCGCGCACGGCCGGCTCGGTGTTCCGGCTCGGAGGCAGCTGACCCGTGACACTCACCGTGACCGCGGCGCGCGCACTGCCGACCGCGCCGGAGGAGACGCCCCCGCGCGAGTGGCGCCGTCGATGGCCGCTGCTGCCGCTGCTCGCGACCGTTCTGCTCGTGGGCGTACCGTCCGACGGCGCAGGTGCCGGGGCCGTCTTCGGCGTACCGGCGGCCGATCTCCTCTCCGGTGTGGCCGTCCTCGCCTGCGCGGGCCGCCTGGTGTTCCTGCGGCGGCGGCCGCTCACACCGGCCGCGGCGGTGGTACTGGGGCTGCCGGCCGTGGGCCTCGCCCTGGCCACGGTCACCGCCGCGGACCCTGTGGCGGCGCTGCCGGGATTCGTGCGGTACCTGCAGATCTTCGTCCTGGTGCCGGCCGCCGTCCTCCTCCTGGTCAGGGATGCCTGGGGGTTCCGGGCCGTCACGGGCGCGCTCTTCCTGCTGGCGGCCGTCCAGGGTGTGACAGGTGTCCACCAGTACGTCACCGGCTCCGGCGCCTCCTACATGGGGCAGGACATCCGCGCGGTCGGCACGTTCGGCCCCGGCGATGTGATGGGCATGGCGACGGTCGTCGGCTACGGGCTGGTCGCGGCCACCGTGTACGCGCTCCGCGCCCCCGCCGGAACCCCTCGTCGGCTGAAGCCGTGGGCTCCCCTCGCCGCCGCGCTGCTGGTCGTCCCGCTCACGCTGTCGTTCAGCCGGGGGGCGTGGATCGCGACGGCAGCGGGGGTCCTCGCCGTGGTCGCGCTGACCGGACTCCGGCAGGCGGTCCGCGCGGCGGCGGTGCTGGGGGCGGCCGGAGTCGTCCTGGTCGGTGGTTTCGGCGTCGGGTCCGAGATGATCTCGCAGCGGCTCACCAGCATCACCGAGGTGACCAGCGCCCCCGACCGGTCGGTCAACGACCGCTACACCATGTGGGCCGCCGCGGCGGGCATGTGGCGCGAGCAGCCCGCGACCGGGGTCGGCCTGAAGGGCTTCCCGGCGCACCGGGACGGGCACGCCTCGATCGGGCTCTCTGCCGGAAGTGACACGGCGGGGGCCGGGCAGGAGTTCCGTAAGCAGCCGCTGCTCTCCCCCCACAACATGTATCTGCTGGTACTCAGCGAGCAGGGACTCATCGGCTTCACCGCCCTGGTCGGCTCCTGGGCGGCGCTCCTGGCCGGCGGGGTGCGCAGACTGGTCCTCGCCCGGGCCGGAAGAGCCGCGGCCGTCGACTGCGGTCTCGCCGCCGTCGGGCTGACAACCTGGCAGACGGTCGACTTCCTGTACGCGGACATCGGCGGGCCCTCCACCGTCCTGACCGGGATCGTGTTCGGCCTCGCCGCGTGGTGGGCGCTGGCGGAGCCGGAAAGGACGAGTGCCACGTGAGCGGGACCGCCACGGATCCGGCCGCGCAGGCGCCGGTCACGGGAACACCCAAGCATGGTGTTCCGTTACGTCCCGGGCCCTTTCTGGCCCGGACGGCGGTCGGCGCCGCCGGGCTGACCGTGATCGCCGCCCTGCTGGGGCTCGTCCGGGACCAGGCCATCGCCCGGTTCTTCGGTGCCAGTCACGCCAGCGACGCCTTCCTGATCGCCTGGACGGTGCCGGAGATGGCGGCCACGCTGCTGATCGAGGACGGCATGGCTCTGCTGCTCGTGCCGGCGTTCAGCCTGGCACTGACGCGGCGTGCCTCCGGCGGTCACGCACAGGACCCGGTCCGCGTCCTGGTGGCCGACACCCTTCCCCGGCTGTTCGCCGCGCTGGCCTGTGCGGGCGGGCTGCTGATCTGGGGCGCCCCTTGGGCCGTCGGCATCCTGGCGCCCGGCCTGGACGACCCACGGCTCGCGGAGGACTGCACGCGTCTGACGGCCGTCACGGTCCTCACCTTCGGCGTCACGGGGTACTTCAGCGCCGCGTTGCGGGCGCACGGCCGGTTCCTGGCACCGGCCGGTGTCTACATCGCGTACAACATCGGCATCATCGGCATGACCTTGGCACTGCACTCCGTCTGGGGTGTGCGCGCCGCGGCCGCGGGGGTCGCGGTCGGCAGCCTGCTGATGATCCTCACCCTGCTGCCCGCATTCGTACGGCTGATGCCGGGGCGTGGCGGGAAACGGGCGGCGCGGGAGCGGGGTTCCGCCCTTCTCGGAGCGACGGTCCTGGCGCCGGTCGTCCTGTTCGTGGTGAGCCGTCAGTCGCAGGTCTTCGTCGAGCGGTTCCTCGCCTCGTCCCTGCCGGACGGGGCCATCTCCCATCTCAACTACGCGCAGAAGGTCGCGCAGCTGCCGATGGTGCTGTCCATGATGATCTGCACGGTGACCTTCCCCGTCGTCGCGCGGGCCATGGCGGCCGGGGACCGGGAGGGCGCCCGGCAGCGGGTGGAGCGCGATCTCGCCCTGGCCGGGACCGTGGTGCTGCTGGGCACGGCGACAGTGCTCGGCTGCGCGCCCCACATCATCGAAGTCCTCTTCCAGCGCGGGGCCTTCGACGCCGCTGACACCGCCGCCACGGCCGGTGTCATGCGGGTCTACGCGCTCGGGCTGCTCGGTCACACGCTGGTCGGCGCCCTGTGCCGGCCGTTCTTCTCGGCCGGCCGGCCCACCTGGTATCCGCTCGGCGCTATGGGCGCCGGACTGCTGGTCACCACCGCCGCGGGGCTGCTCCTGACCGGGCCGTTCGGCGTCAAGGGCATCGCGGCCGCCAATGCCTTCGGCATCAGCACGGCCGCCCTGCTGATGCTCCTGGGGCTGGGCTCGCGGGCGGTCGCCGTACGGGCCGGGGCCGTCGCCCTCTCCCTTGCCCGGCCGGTGGCCGCCGCGGCGGTCGCCGCGGCCGCCGGCCGGCTGGCCACGGACCTGGTGCCCGGGCCGGTGGCGGGTCTGGCGGCCGGCTGCCTTCTCGTACCCACGGCGTTCCTTCTCACCGGGCTCGCGCTCCGAGCCCCCGAAGCCGTTCATCTACTGGCTCTCATCCGACAGAGGTTCCCCCATGCCCGCTGACACCTCGGCACCCCGTGTCCGTGCGCTTCCCCTCCGGTCCCTGCCGTGGATCCTGACGTATCACTCGGTCTGCGATCCCACGGACGATCCGTACGGCATCACCGTCTCCGCCGACCGTCTGGACGAGCAGCTGACCTGGCTGCGGCTCCGGGGACTGTCCGGCGTGGGGGTGACGGCGCTGCTGCGTGGACGGGCCGCCGGGAAGCGAGGGCTGGTCGGGCTCACGTTCGACGACGGGTACGCCGACTTCCTCGACGAGGCCCTCCCGGTGCTGCTCGCCCACGGTTGCACGGCGACGGTGTTCGTCCTGCCGGGCCGGCCCGGCGGCTCCAACGCCTGGGACCCGCTCGGCCCACGAAGACCGCTGCTGACCGATGAGGGCATCCGTACCGTCGCCGCGGCGGGTATGGAGGTCGGCTCGCACGGGATGCTCCACCGGGATCTCACGGAGCTGTCCGACGAGGAGCTGCGCCAGGAGACGCACGGCAGCCGGGAAGCGTTGCACCGCATCCTCCGGCAGACGCCCTCCGGCTTCTGCTACCCCTACGGCACGGCCGACCGGCGGGTGGTGGAGTCCGTACGGGAGGCGGGATACACCTACGGGTGCGCCCTGGCTCCCGGCTCCCTCTCAGGACCGCTCGCCCTTCCCCGCACGCATGTCAGCCACGCCGACCGAGGTGCGCGCCTGCGCGCCAAGGAGGTACGGCACCGGCTGCGGCACCGTTCCGCCGGTGAGGCCGGGCCGGGTGTCGCCGGGTGAAGGCGCTGCACGTGATCACCGGCCTCGGCGTCGGCGGGGCCGAGCAGCAGTTGCGTCTGCTGCTGCGTCATCTGCCGGTGCACTGCGATGTCGTGACGCTCACCAACCCGGGAGCGGTCGCGGAGGGACTGCGCGCCGACGGCGTCGGTGTCCGGCATCTGGGGATGAGGAGCAACCGGGACCTCGCCGCCGTCCCCCGGCTGGCCCGCCTCATCCGCCGCGGTGCGTACGACCTCGTGCACACGCATCTCTACCGGGCCTGTGTCTACGGCCGGATCGCGGCGCGCCTCGCCGGGACCACCGTGGTGTCGACGGAGCATTCGCTGGGGCGCGCGGAGATCGAGGGGCGGCCGCTCACCCGCGGTACCCGGGAGCTCTATCTGCGCACCGAGCGCCTCGGGGCGGCGACGGTCGCCGTCTCCGACACGGTCGCGGGCAGGCTGCGCGACTGGGGTGTGCCGGCCGCCCGGATCCATACCGTTCCCAACGGCATCGATGTGGCGGCCTTCCGCTTCGACGGCGCGCAACGGCGCGCCACACGGTCCCTGCTGGGTCTTCCCGACGGGGCCTTCGTGGTGGGGGGCGTGGGCAGGCTGGTTCCCGGCAAACGCTTCGACCTGTTGATCCGCGCCGTCGCCGGCCTCCCCGGTGCCTGGCTCGTACTGGCCGGGGACGGGCCGGAGGCCGTGCCGCTGCGCACGCTCGCCACCCGGCTCGGTGTGACCGGCCGGGTCAGGTTCCTCGGCGAGTGCGGCACCACGGGCGCGGCCCCCGGCATCCCCGCGGTGCTCAGCGCCGTCGACACGTTCGTCTCGGCGTCCCGTGAGGAGTCCTTCGGTCTCGCCGTCGTCGAGGCCCTGGCCGCGGGGCTGCCCGTGGTGCACGCGGCCTGTCCCGCCATCGAGGATCTCCCGTCCGGCCGGGTACCGGGCGCCACCCGTATCGGATCCGCCTCCGGCGCGACCGATCCCACGAGTGAGCTGACGGCCGCTCTGCGGCGCCGCATGGAGAGCGGCACCCACAGGCTGCCGCCGCCTCCCGCCGTGGACCACTACGACATCAGGCTCAGCAGTCGGCGCCTCCTGGACGTTTACGCACAGGCCGTCGGCACCGCCACAGTTCCCCCGACCGAGAGAGCGAAGCCATGACCGAGTCGCCCGAGCAGCAGCCTGCCGTCCCTGGACGGTGGCGCAGGCGCCGCCCCGCATTCGTACGGCCCAGTTGGTGGCCACTGCCCGTCGGCGTCCTGCTCGGAGCCGCCTGCGGATTCTCGTACGGAATGCTCGCCCAGCCCGAGTACGCGGCGACCAGCTACGCGATGGTCACCGCCGGCAAGGACATCGACCCTGCCGCGGCTCTGGGATACGCGCAGTCGTACGGCCGCCTCGCCACCAGCGACGCCACCCTCACCTACGCCAAGGGGGCAGCGGGGGAACCCGTTCGCGAACTGCGCACGCATGTACGGTCCGAGACCTCCCCCGATTCGCCCATGATCACGGTCACCGGTACGTCGGCCGACCGGGACCGTGCCGCGGACATCGCCAACGCGGTGACCGAGGCGGTGGTCGTCAGCAGCGGGCACGTCGCGAAGGACACCGGTGTGAAGCTGATCAAGTTCTCGCACGCCGTGCCGCCCGTCGACCCTGCCTCCCCCTCCGCGCCGCTCGGCACGGCCGTGGGCGCCAGCGCGGGCGGACTGGTCGGCGGACTGGCCCTGCTCGTCCGCCCCCGCCCCGGACACCGAGGTGTCACCGCCCAGGTCCCGGCACCCGCCCAGGGCGGCGCCGCCGACGAACGGGAGCTCGTGCGATGAACAACGGCCTTCACGGGCGGCTCGCCGTCACCCTCTGCCGGGATCTGCCGGATTTCGCGGACCTCGCCGCCGAGTGGGACGCGCTGCACCGCCGCTGCCCCACCGCCACGCCGTTCCAAAGCCATGCGTGGCTCCACTCGTGGTGGCTCTCCTACGGAACTCCCGGCCGGCTGCGCGTCGTTCTGGCGCGCCGGGGCGGGCGTCTGATCGGCGCGGCGCCGCTCATGCTCGTGCACCGCCCGATGCCCCTGCTGGTGCCGATGGGCGGCGCGATCTCCGACTTCTCCGACATCCTGGTGGACGGCGAGGACACCCGGGCAGCGGTCACCGCGCTCGAGCGCGGGCTCCACCGGGCGGCCGCGCACACGGTCGTGGACCTGCGGGAGGTACGGCCCGACGCCTCGGCACACCTGCTGTTCGAGGCATGGTCCGGCGCCCGGAGCAGCCGCACGGACTCGACCAGCATGGAACTGCCGGCCGAGCCGATCGACATCCTCATCGGGCGGATGACCCGTTCACGCGCCCAGCGGACCCGGGCCAAGCTGCGCCGGATCGACGCGCTGGGCATCGAGTGCCGCGCGACGCCGGTCCACCGGGTGGCGGGCGCGATCGGCACCATGCTGCGGCTGCACGAGCTCCAGTGGCTCGACAGGGGGGTCACCCCGGAGCACCTACGGCCCCGCTTCTGCGCGCACCTGGTGCGATCCGCCCGCCGGATGATGCGCGACGGCGAGGCCTCGGTCAGGGAGTTCCTGCTCGACGGGGAGGTGGTGGCCGCCGACCTGTCGTTCCGGTCCACGCAGCTGACCGGAGGCTATCTCTACGGGGCCGATCCACGGCTCAGGGAGCGGAAGGTGGATGTCTCCTCGATGCTGCTGCGCGAGCTCGCGCGGGAGTCCGAGGGCCTGGACCGCGGTGTGCTGAGTCTGCTGCGCGGCTCGGAGCAGTACAAGAATCACTGGGGCCCCTCCGTTGTCGTCAACCAGCGCCTCCTGCTGGCCCGTTCCTCGCTGGAGCCGCTGCTGCGGCTGCGCGAGACGCAGGTGACCGCACGGGACCGGGTGGCGGAAACGGTGAAGTCCCGTTTTCCCGCAGCGCGGGACTGGCGTGGTCTGCTGAGGGAGCTCCCGTCGGCCGGGCTCGCGGCCATCGGCCGGAGTTGAGCCGGGAAGACGAGTTCTGAGCCGATCCGTTACCGTCTGCCGCGTTCCGCGTTGTCAGGGCGAACCGGCCGCACGCTCGGCAGCCGGTCTCGAAGCTTCCAAGGAGAACTGATGTCGCGTATCTCGAAGGTGGCCGCCGTCATGGCAGGTACTGGTGCCCTGATCGCCGGCGGTGCCGGCATGGCTACCGCCGACGCCGGCGCGGAGGCCGTCGCAGCGCACTCCCCCGGTGTCCTTTCGGGCAACGCTGTCCAGGTGCCCGTCCACATCCCGGTCAACGTGTGCGGCAACACGGTGAACGTGATCGCCCTGCTGAACCCGGCGTTCGGCAACACCTGTGCGAACGTGTCGGACAGCCACGAGGACGAGGTCGAGCAGGGCTACGACCACTGATCTCTCCCGCAGCGCCCTCCGGGCCTCCCCTCTCCGCTTCCGGGCGGCGGGGGGAGGCCCGGGCCCGTCCCGGGCCCGTCCCGGGCGGCACGGCTCAGGCGTACCGGTAGAGCCGGGAGTGGTCCATGAGCTGAGAGGGCGCCACGTCCCATGGGGGCATCGGCTGATCGAGTGCGAAGATCCGGTCCCGCTGCGGATCGTCGGCGGGGAGCGCGCGGGCCGGCAGGTAGCGGGAGCCGGGATGCGCCTTCTGCCAGCGGACCCACAGCAGGTCGATGAAAGCATGATGCAGCCAGAAGACCGGGTCGTCGGGCGACGCCGCGCCCGCCATGGACCCGCCGACCCAGCGGTGCACCCGGTTGTGGTTGGCGAGACCGGGGCCCCCTCTGATGTTCCAGCCCTCGATCCTGTTCCGGAAGCCGGTGGTGCTGACGCTGTTCCAGGGCGCGGCGTCGTACACCGGATCACTCAGCGCGCGGTCCACGTCCGCCGCGCCGGGCAGGGTGACGGGCGCGGAGGGCCGGCCGAAGTTACGCCGCAGGAAGGCGTCGTCGGTGACGCCTGCGCGGATGTGCCAGTTCCCCTGCCGGTAGGCGAACGGCCCGGTCATGACCTGCCGGTCGCCCGGCCTGCCGTTACCGCCGAGGAAGTCCTCAGCCCAGAGGGAGGCGCCCGGTGTGCTGTCCCGCGTCCAGTCCCAGTACGGGATCGACACACGGGAGTCGACGGCCTGCAGAGCCTCCTCGAATTCCAGCAGGTACCTGCGGTGCCAGGGGAAGAAGGACGGGGTCATATGGGCGGCCCGTGGTCTGCCTTCGGCGTCGGTGACGTAGTACTGCCGGTGCAGGGTGACGAAGTCGTCGTAGCGTCCCGAGCGTTTGAGCTCCAGGATCGCGTCGACCAGACGTTTCTTCTCGGTGCGCGTGAGGTCTCGTTGATTCTTT
The DNA here is from genome assembly GCF_053591835.1 of Streptomyces sp. NPDC002911. NCBI lineage: Bacteria > Bacillati > Actinomycetota > Actinomycetes > Kitasatosporales > Streptomycetaceae > Streptomyces > Streptomyces sp. NPDC002911. The sequence goes on from NZ_JBSFUO010000003.1 coordinate 223,713, forward strand.
CGGCTGTACACCCGTGCTCGTCCTTAGGGCTCAGATGGTGTGCGGGGAGACTGTTGCCAACTGTGTGGTGCCGAGTTCGTCGACCGCCGCGCGCGCCGTCGCGAGGAGCGTAGGGAACGACTCGTAGTGGTTGACGGCGCTGAGATAGCTCCCGTCCGCGCGCCTCATCACATGCAGCGCCCTCCCGTCGACGCGGACGTCGATGCCGGGCGCCGCAGCGACGGCTCCGGCCTCACCGGCGTACGACTGTGCCCCGGCCGCTACGACGGCCGTGACCGTGCCCCGGATCTCGCGCCCCTTGTACAGCTCGGAGAACCGCTCGGGCCCCACGGCGTCACGTTCCTGGCTACGGTCTCCAGGGCCCGGGCCTTCGAGGAGGATCGGCGCGAGTGCGCCTCCGGTGCCGGCGATCACGACCGCGGTGAAGCCGGTGCGCAGCACCGCGCGGCGGGCCGGCCGCGGGGGCCCGGCCGGCTCCGTGTGCGTGCCGGTGGTCGGATTCATGGTGGGTGTACCTCCCTCGTGTCCGCTTCTGCGAGGTATCTCGCTCGAGTGGGCAACGAGACGGGGCGCGAACAGTTCTCATCCACAGGGCATCACGCGACCGTGGGAATTCTCCGGCCGGTCCGGCCGTGTCAGCCGCTCGGCGCCGCCCGCCGGGCCAGCATGGCCGTCCGAACTCCCGGAGGTTGTGCATGAACGCGCCGACGCAGGTGCCCACCGACCGTGTGCGAGAGACGGCTGGGGCCGATCTGGCCGATCCGGCGTTCTGGCGGCTGCCACGGCCCGAGCGGCTGTCCGCGTTCGCCCGGCTGCGGAAACTCGACGCACCGGTCCTCTTCACCCCCCGTACGGGGTCGCGCACACCGTTCTACGCGTTGGTGAAGCACGCGGACGTGAGAGCGGCCAGCCGGCAGCCACAGGTCTTCGCCAGCGCCCCCGGTGCCACCGTCCCGGAGCCGGCGCCCTGGGCCAAGGCGTTGTTCGGCAACTCCATGGTGAACATGGACGGCGCCGAGCACGCGGGCCTGCGCAGGACCATCTCCCGGGCCTTCACGCCCAGGCTGCTCGCCGCCGCCGAGGAGAACATCGGCGCTGTCGCCCGGCGGCTGGTGGACGAGATGATCGTCGAGGGCCCGGGGGACTTCATGCGTGCGTCACCCTCCCGTATGCCGTTCGAGGTCATCTGCGACCTGATGGGCATCCCTGTACGCCATCGGGCCCGCATCGCCGCGCGCATCGACCGGGCCTCGGAGTACGTCGGGGTCCGGCGCCGTGGCCGCGCCCGATTGCGGGTCCCGGGGCGCGGCCTGCGCTCACTTGCCCGCATGCAGTGGGACATGGCGGGCATCGCCAGGGAGCGGCGCCGGGCCCCGGCGGACGATGTGATCTCGGCGCTCGTCCGCGCGGATGTCGGCGGACAGGCCCTGTCCTCGCGTCAGCTCGGCGCGTTCTTCTCACTGCTGCTCGTCGCCGGTGTGGAGACCACCCGGAACGCGATCGCCCACGGGATGGTCCTGCTGACCGCGCATCCGGAGCAGCGCGCCCTCCTGGAGTCCGACTTCGACCGCTACGCCGACGGCGCGGTCGACGAGATCGTCCGTCACTCGACGCCGATCATCCAGTTCCGCCGGACGGTGGTGGCCGAATGCGCGCTCGGCGGCCACACCTTTCTTCCCGGGGAGAAAGTCGTACTCCTTTATGCGTCCGCGAACCGGGACCCGGCCGTCTTCGACGACCCGGATTCCTTCGATATCACCCGGTCGCCGAATACGCACCTCGGATACGGCGGTGGAGGTCCTCACCACTGCCTGGGGGCGCATCTGGCGAAGCTGGAGATGAAGGCGCTCTTCCGCGAGATGCTCACACGGCTGGAAGGTGTCCGGACCTCGGGCGAACCCGGTCTGGTCGATTCGAATTTCGACAACCGGGTCAACTTCCTTCCCTACACCTTCGGAAAGGTCCACCCGAACGGCGGGCTCTGAACCTGCGCGGCTCACGAATGGTCTATTCACGGGCGGCCCACAATCCATTGTTGAACATTTCTCCTTAGTGTCGAAAGGGTCGGATCCAAGCCGTAACCCAAGGAGGAGCCGTGCCCGTGAAGCGCCGTCTCATTGATTTCGGCATCGGCGCGACCGCGCTCTGCCTCCTCGTCGGCGGCGTGGTCCTCGCCGACCACGACACCGCGGACACCCAGGCAGGCAAGGGCGCCGCCCGGAGGGGCGCGGAGCCGCCCTCGACGACCGCCGTCGGCGCCTATCTGGACTACGGGCCGGAAGGTGTGCAGCGAATGGGCGAGCTGTCCCGCTGGCTCGGCGGTACGGAACTGCGTGTCGGGCACAGCTACCTGCCGGGCGACGTGTGGGAGAACATCGAGGGCCGACCCGGCTTCCTCGCCTCGTGGGCGGCCTGGCGGAAGGCGGCCGAGGACCGGATGTTCGTACTCAACACGCCGATGCTGGAGCGGAATGAGGAGCGTGTCTCCGACGAAGAGGTGCGCGGCCTGCTGCGGGCAGGCGCCGAGGGCCGATTCGACGAGCACTTCCGCAGACTGGCCGAGCGTCTGGTCCTGCTGGGTGTCCCGGACACGGTGATCGTCCTCGGCTGGGAGATGAACGGCACGACGTACACGCACCGGTGCGGACCCGACCCCACCGCCTGGAAGGCGTACTGGAGCCGCATCGTCACCGCGATGCGGTCCGTGTCCGGCCAGGAGTTCCGTTTCGACTTCGCACCGAGCAGGGGGCGGGACGCCGTGCCCTGGACGGAGTGCTATCCGGGCGACGACGTCGTGGACATCATCGGCATGGACTCCTACGACCAGCCTCCGGCCCGGACCTTCGACGAGCAGGTGAACGAGCCCTACGGCCTGCAGAAGCAGGTCGACTTCGCGGCCGAGCACGGCAAACCGATCTCGTTCCCCGAGTGGGGGCTGTTCCGCAACGGCGACAACCCCGCGTACATGCGCCGCATGCTGGAGTGGATCGAGCGGCACAAGCCGTTGTACCAGACGATCACGGACTACTGCCCGCACGGGGTGTGGCAGTGCGCCGAGAACCCCCGGTCCTCCCAGGTGTTCCGCGAGATGCTGAGCGCGCTACCGGACGCCACCGGGCCCTCGGCGCCGGAGTCCGGCGAGCAGACGCCGACGGTGCCCGCACCGGTGCCGAGCGAGCCCGGATGGTGCATCACCCTTGCGCTGAGCGACTGGTTCGGCCAGTGGCTGAGCGACCGCGAACTCTGTCCGGGCGACTGAGGGTCGCGCTCCGGCGACGTCACATCCGCGGCGGCCGCTCCGTCGTGGAGTCAGGAAGCGCGATCGAAGGAGCAGCACACGCGGGCAGCGGTGGCAGGCGGAACCGGGGGGGCCGGCCGGGGAGAACGACGGACCCCGCCCCGAGCACCTGCCGGGGCCGGTGTCCCGGCATCGTTCACCAGCCGGTCCACAGCAGGTGGTTGATCAGCAGGGCGACGACCGCCTGGGCGGTCAGCCACCCACGCCGGTCGATGTCCGGAAGCAGGGCGGCGGCGGGCATGAGCCACACGACGAAGGGCTGCCAGATGCGTTCCGTCTCCGCCTTGCTCATACCGGACAGGTCCGCGACGGCCAGGGCCAAGAACGCGGCCAGGGTGAGGACCACCAGCCGTTGGGTGGCCGATGCCGAGCCTGAACGCAGTCCGCGTACGGCGGCGGGGACGGACACCGCCGTACGTCTCAGACCGGCGACGGTGGCGAGTCCCGCGGCCAGAGTGGTGCAGGCGAGGTTCGCCCAGATCCAGTAGGAGTAGGGGCGGGTCCCGCCCGCGCCCTGGTAGTAGCGCTCGACCAGCAGATGGTAGGCCTCCCACCAGTTGAAGCCCGCCAGGGTGAAGGCCACGGGTGCGACCAGCACGCCGAGCGCGAGGAGGCCGAGAGGCCGGGCCGTCCGGGTCAGCACGAGGACGGCTGCCATCAGCGCCGCGACGAGTGTCAGACCATAACTGAGATAGCAGGTCAGCCCGAACAGCAGTCCGGATCCCAGCGCCGCGGCTGCCGGGTGCCGGGCCGTGCGGGTCGCGGCGAGAGCCAGCAGTGCGACGGACCACGCCGCGACGGCGGCGAAGTAGCCGTCCGCCGAGGTGCCGGTCCAGACGGCGAAGGGGGCCAGGACGAGGAACGGAGCCGCGCGCCGCGCGAGGTGTTCGCCCGTCAGAGCACGCAGCGCGACCATGACGGCCACCGCGGCGGAGCCGCCGAGCACGATGCACCACGTGCCCGCCCAGGCGCCACCCCCGAACCCGGCACGGTCCAGGCCGACGAAGGTGAGCGTGGCGCCCGGCGGGTGCCCTGCGACGTGAGCCGGCCAGTTGCCCGGAGGACCGATCACGATGTGGTCCGTGAAACCGCGCAGGGCGGCGCCGATGTCATCGAAACGGTCGATCACACGCAGGTACTCGTGCTTGGTGGTCAGCCTGCGTGCGACCCCCCGGTACCAGCCCTCGATGAGGGCGAGCGAGAGGATCCACGCCACCGAGCCGGCCCAGCAGGTCAGCAGCAGCCGCCGCCAGGGGAGCCTGGACAAGAGCCGTGGCCCGTACGCGACGCCCCCCAGCGCCACCGCCACGGCGGCCGGAGTACCGGGGCCGAGATGCGGGTCCCAGGAGGCCAGGAGAGGCGGCCAGTGGACCTGCAGGCTGCCGTCACCCTCCTGGATCACCCATCCGACCGCTATGGCCACGGCCACCAGCGCCGCCCCCGCCGCGGCGGCCGTCAGATCCCGACGGCGACCGGCGGGCCCGGTGGACTCAGAGGGCTGGATGCGGTCGCTGCGCTGCTCGGTCGTCACGCGGGCACGCTACGCATCGACGGAGTCCAGCGAGCGGTGCGACGCCGCCGTGTCACACAACCCCCAGATCCAGCAGCGGGTCGGTTGTCGGGCAAGGGCCGGCGTCGGACTTTCGTCAGGAGTCGTACCCCGTGCGGAGCGGCGTCCCCGGCATAACGTCGGCACATGGGCCACACACGTCAGCGGACCGGTGCACACCTTCCCTCCGTTCCCCTTCCCTCCGAGCCCGCCTTCTGGCGCAGTCCGGTGCGCGGGGTCCGGTTCACGGCCGTACTCGGTCTGGTACTCCTCGCCGGTATCACCCTGATGTTCGTGACCGGCCTCCTGTCGTACGCGGCGTACAACCCGGATCTCGCCGCCGTGAACGACAAGACACCGGGCAAGGGGTGGCTGGGCTTCTACCTTTTCGACTGGCCCACGGGGCCCCACTGGCTGTACCGGCTGACCCAAGGAACTCACGTCACCCTCGGCATCGTCCTCTTCCCCGTCCTGCTGGCGAAGCTGTGGTCGGTGATCCCGAAGCTCTTCGCACTGCCGCCGGCGCGCTCAGCCGCGCATGCCCTGGAGCGTCTGTCGCTGCTGCTGCTGGTGGGCGGAGCGCTCTTCGAGTGGGTCACGGGCCTGCTCAACATCCAGTTGGAGTACGTCTTCCCCGGATCCTTCTACTCGCTGCACTTCTACGGAGCATGGGTCTTCTTCGCCGCGTTCCTCACCCATGCGTGCCTGAAGCTCCCACGGGCTCTCAGGGTCCTGCGCCACGGCATCCCCTCGACGGAGCGCGACGAACTGGCCTCTGCGCGTCCCGCCGCGCCGACCGTCTCCCGGCGCGGTGCCCTGGTCGTGGTGGGCGGGGCGTCGCTGCTCCTCCTGGTCACCTCCGTCGGCCGAAATTTCGACGGCGGGATGCGGCGGACCGCCCTGCTGACCCCGCGCGGCGGCGCCGAACCCGGTCCGGGCCCCAATGGCTTCCAGATCAACAAGACGGCCGCGAAGGTGGGCATCAGGCCGGCCGAGACAGGCGAGCGCTGGCGGCTCACCGTCATCGGACCGTCCGGGGAGGTCCACCTGTCCCGGACGGAACTGCTGGCCATGGAGCAACACAGCGCGGCGCTGCCCATCGCCTGTGTGGAGGGCTGGTCGACATCCGATCAGTGGTGGCGTGGGGTCCGCCTGCGCGATCTCGCCGCGCTCGCCGGCTTCCCCGAAGGACCACCGGGGGTGCTGGTGGAGTCCCTCCAGCGCGGCGGGCCCTTCCGGACGGTGGCGCTCCGGAGCAACCAGGTGCGCGACCCGCGCTCACTGCTGGCACTGGGTGTCAACGGTGAGGATCTGTCACCGGATCACGGCTATCCGGCGCGCGTCATCGTGCCGGCCGCCCCCGGCGTGATGAATACCAAATGGGTGAGCCGCCTGACGTTCGGAGAGCCGTGATGAGGGTTGTGCGCCGCTGGTACGGGCAAGGGCCGCTGCACATGCTGCTGATGGTCTCGTCGTTCGCCCTCACGGGTTACGCGGGGGTGCGGCTGCTCGACGGGGACACGCTCATGATCCTGGTGTGGTTCGTGGGCGCCGCGTTCGTGCACGACCTGGTGCTGCTGCCGTTGTACTCGGCGGCGGACCGGGCGCTGCGGGTCCCCCTCGCGCGACGGCCCGGGCTGGTCAACTCCGTACGCGTGCCGCTACTCCTGTCCGGGCTGCTCCTTTTGATGTGGTTCCCCCTGATCACGCGGCAAGCGGAGCGCTACGAGCCGGCGAGCGGGATGTCGCCCGACAGATTCGTGGGCAACTGGCTGCTTATCACGGCCACGCTGTTCGCCCTGTCGGCGCTCCGGCTCGTCGTACGGACCGTCCGGGCGCGTCGCAGGGCGAGGAACGGACGGCCGTCGGCCTCCCACTGATCCACGGGCTTCCAGTCCTCCGGCGGCGCGTACCCGAGCAGCGCGGACACGCCGACACGGGCCCAGGGGAAGGGGGGTGCCGCACCGGCGTGTCCGCTGCCGTCGTCGAGACGCACCTGGACCTGCTCGTCCACATCGAGGGGTGCGGCCTCCGCGATGAGCAGTCCCCCCGGCGCCAGCACGGCGGCGACCCGACGGAGCAGGGCCCGGGGGTCGCCGCCGATTCCGATGTTGCCGTCGATGAGCAGGGCGGTTCCCCAGCGGCCTTCGCCGGGCAGCAGCTCGAACACGCTGCGGCGGAGCGCCGGGCCGCCGATCCGCTGGGTGCGCCCGATGGCGGCCTCACTCACGTCGATGCCCAGCGCGCGGTGTCCACGGGCGGCCAGCGCGGCGACCAGCCTTCCGGGTCCGCAGCCGATGTCGATGACCGGCCCCTCGCTGCGGCGGAGTGCCGACAGGTCGGCGGCGTCGGCGTCTCCGCACCAGCGTTCGATGTCCAGTGGCAGCAGCCACCCGTCCTTCCGCCGGAGGAAGAGGGGTCCCCGGCCCTGGCTCAGCGCCCGCGCGTACGGATCTGCCGCCCAGGGGGCGGAGCCCCGGCCGGCCGGTGGCAGCACCGTACTCATCGGACCACCGCCCCGCCGAGGCGGGAGAGGGCGGCGGCGAACCGACCGTGGGGCGCGGTCGCGGCGACGCGCAGCGCGTCCTCGGCGGTGTCCACGTCGCGGAGCGGCGGCAGGTCCCGAACGGTGAGGCCCGCGTCCGTCAGGCGCGCCCGCTGGAGTCCGCCCGTGCCAGGGAGGGACATCGGCACGCCCCGTACGAGGCCGGGGTCGGGGGCGGCCAGGCCCAGAGCCCAGAAGCCTCCGTCCTCGGCCGGCCCGAACCAGGCGTCGCAGCCGTCCCAGCCCCCCGGGGAGAGCGCGGGCGCCAGCAGGGCCGAGGTGATCTGCGGGGTGTCCATTCCGATGAGGAGGGCCGGTCCGGCGCATGCGCCGAACGCCGCCGCAATGCGTTCGTCGAGGGTGCCCGCCCTCTGCGGCACTACGTCGAAGCCCCGCGGCATCCAGGGCCCGGGACTCCCTTCGAGAACCAGGACTCGTCGCAGCGCAGGCAGGATGAGCACGGTCCGCAGGGTGTCTTCGAGCGCCGCGGCTGCGAGCTCCGCGGCTTCGCCGGGACTGAACGGCGGTGTGAGGCGCGTCTTGACCCGGCCGGGAACCGGCTCCTTGGCGATGACCAGCAACGTCGTCGCTCCGTCATGGGGTGCACGTGCACTCATCGGGGCACTCCCGCCCGGACGCTCGGCGGGGCCCCGGACTCCGGCTGCCGCAGGACGGCGCGCATGTCCCGCACCGCGTGCCAGGTCCCGCGCCAGGTGCCGGTGACCTTGGACCTGCCTGTCCGGGGCAGGTACGGCACGTCCCTCTCGGCGACGCGCAGTCCGGCGTCCGAGGCGCGCACCACCATCTCCAACGGGTAGCCGCTGCGACGGTCCGTCAGCTCGAGCGCCAGCAGCACCTCCCTGCGCACGGCCCGCATCGGACCGAGGTCGTGCAGCCGCAGGCCGGTACGGTGACGGATCATCCTGGACAGGGCGATGTTGCCCGCTCTGGCATGCAGGGGCCATGCGCCGCGGGCCGTGGGGCGGCGTCGGCCGAGGAGCAGGTCGCTCTCCCCTTCGGCGATCCTCCGGACGAACCCGGGGAGCAGCGCGGGGTCGAGCGAACCGTCGCAGTCACAGAAGCAGACGTACTCCGCCTCGGCGGCGAGCAGCCCCGCGTCGCAGGCGGAGCCGAAGCCGCGGCGCGGTTCGTGCACGACGGTCGCGCCGAGCGAGCGGGCGATGGCCGCCGACCCGTCGGTGGATCCGTTGTCGACGACGATGGCTCGCCACCCGTCCGGTACGCGGGCCAGCACCCGGGGCAGAGCGTCGGCCTCGTCGAGGCAGGGGAGGACGATGTCGGCGCGGACGGGGTCGGCGGATTCAGCCGGTGAAGAGTGGGTCACGCCGATCACCCTACGGACCATAAACCGACATTTCGGGCTTCAGGTTCTTGCGAAACGTGGACGTCGACCGTGTGGCCGCCGCAGACCGTCCGCGATCTGCCGAAGGCAACGGTGCATGTGCGACGGCCGCGCGACAAGGTCGAGGCCGCCCCTGCCCGGGCCTGCCTCATCCAGACCGCGCGGGGCGTGGGTTACCGCATGGATCTGCCGGACCACGACGCTCCCGGGAACTGCACACATGGCCGCCCTGAGTACCCGGTTTCCCGACGCTCCGCAGGGGCGCCGTGGCGAATTCCCGCATACCCGCGCCGAACTCCGTCGTCGGCTTCCAGCCGAGCTCTTCGCGGAGGCGTCGCGAATCCGCGGTCACATGACGGACGTCCCCGAGCCGGTACTCGCCGGTGACGACGGGAGCCGGACCGCCGTGGGCCGAGGACAGGGCCCAGGCCATCTCGCCGATGGTGTGCGGTGTGCCGCTTCCCGTGTTGTAGGCGTCGAAGGTGCCTGGTTCCCGCTCCCCCAGCGCCGCCAGCGCTACGGCGTTGGCCGCCGCCACGTCCCGTACGTGCACGAAGTCGCGCCGCTGGCGGCCGTCCTCGAACACCCTGGGGGCCTCGCCCCGGGCCAGTGCCGAACGGAAGAAGGACGCGACGCCGGCGTACGGGGTGTCTCGCGGCATCCCCGGGCCGTACACGTTGTGATAGCGCAGCGCGACGGCCCGGCCGCCGGCCGAGCGTGCCCAGGCTGCGGCCAGGTGTTCCTGTGCGAGCTTCGTATCCGCGTACACGTTGCGCGGGTCGCCGGCCGCCTCCTCGGTCACCAGGCCTGGCACGAGCTCCGCGCCGCATGTGGGACAGTGCGGCTCGAACCGGCCTGCGTCGAGGTCGGCCACGGCCCTGGGACCGGGTCTGACGGAGCCGTGCCGGGGACACTCGTAACGCCCCTCGCCGTAGACCACCATCGAGCCGGCGAGCACGAGGTCCCGGACCCCGGCCGCCGCCATCTCGGCGAGCAGCACCGCGGTGCCGAGATCGTTGCATCCGACGTACTCCGGCGCATCCGCGAAGTCCCTGCCGAGACCGACCATCGCCGCCTGATGGCACACGGCGTCGACCCCGGACAACGCTCCGGCCACCGCCTCCCGGTCCCGTACGTCCGCGACGATCGTCCGGACTTCGGGCGGCAGGTGGCCGGCCGACGGGGTGCCGGCCCCGGCCGGTCCGTGCGCGGAGGGCAGCAGTGCGTCGAGGACCACGGGCTCGTGCCCGCCGGAGGCGAGAGTCCGGACGACGTATGACCCGATGAACCCGGCTCCGCCGGTGACCAGTACACGCATGGCCGCCACGCTAGGCCTCCCGGAGACGGGAAAGGCGGTGCGGCACGCCCACGTCACGGGACCGTGAGACCTGGGCGGTCCGGCGGCATGTCCCGGGCGGCGGCCTGGGCGCAGACCGCCTGCGACGGCGCGCAGGGGGCTGTCCCTCCGACGCGTCGCTTCCCGATCGCCATGGTCTCTTCGATACTGGTGCCGTACGCACTTGAGACAAGAGGATCGATTCACGCCGTTGGCAGGTCGGTACCCTCGGCCGGCTGTCACGCTCTCCCCAGGAGGAACCCTTGCGTCGCATGCTCATCAACGTGCCGGAGACCGTCGTCGCCGACGGACTCCGCGGTATGGCGGCCGCCCATCCGGACCTCGTCGTGGACGTCGAGAACCGTCTCGTCGTCCGGCGTGACGCCCCGGTGACCGGGAAGGTGGGGCTCGTGTCCGGTGGTGGATCCGGGCACGAGCCGCTGCACGCCGGGTTCGTCGGGCCCGGCATGCTGTCGGCGGCGTGTCCCGGGGAGGTCTTCACCTCGCCGGTGCCCGATCAGATGGTGCGGGCGGCCGCCGCGGTGGACAGCGGCGCGGGCGTGCTGTTCATCGTCAAGAACTACACCGGGGACGTGCTGAACTTCGACATGGCCGCCGAGCTCGCCGAGGACGAGGGCATCCAGGTCGCCCGGGTCCTGGTCGACGACGACGTGGCGGTGGCCGACAGCACGTTCACGGCTGGCCGGCGCGGCACCGGGGCGACGCTGTTCGTCGAGAAGATCGCCGGCGCCCTCGCCGACGAGGGTGCGCCGCTGGAGCGGGTGGAGTCCCTGGCCCGTCGGGTGATCGAGTCCTCGGGGAGCTTCGGGGTGGCGCTCAGCTCCGTCACCACTCCGGCGAAGGGCACACCGACGTTCGATCTGCCCGCAGGTGAACTGGAATTGGGTATCGGTATCCACGGCGAGCCCGGCCGGGAGCGCCGCCCGATGATGACGTCCGGGGAGATCGCCGACGTCGCCGTCCACGCGGTGCTGGAGGATCTGCGGCCCAGCGGCCCTGTCCTGGTGCTGGTCAACGGGATGGGCGCGACACCGCTGCTGGAGCTGTACGGGTTCAATGCCGAGGTGCAGCGGGTGCTGTCGGAGCGAGGCGTGACGGTGGCTCGTACGCTGGTGGGCAACTATGTGACGTCGCTCGACATGGCAGGGTGTTCGGTGACGCTCTGCCAGGTGGACGAGGAGATGGTGCGGCTCTGGGACGCTCCGGTACAGACACCCACGCTCCGCTGGGGCCGGTGAACGGACTTTCCACCGTGTGTGAGGAACAGGAGATCTTGTGCTCGACACCGATTTCTTCCGTCGCTGGATGGCCGCCACGGCGGCTGCCGTCGATCGTGACGCGGACCGGCTGACCGAGCTCGATGCCGCGATCGGCGATGCCGACCACGGGAGCAACATGCGACGCGGCTTCGCCGCTGTGCGCGACGTTCTCGAGAAGGAGGCCCCCACGTCACCGGGGGCCGTGCTGACGCTGGCCGGCCGGCAGCTGATCTCGACGGTCGGCGGAGCGTCCGGTCCCTTGTACGGAACCCTGCTGCGCCGCACCGGGAAGGCGCTGGGAGATGCGCCGGAGGTGACGCCCGGTCAGCTGGCGGAGGCCCTCGGCGCGGGCGTCGCCGCGGTGGGTCAGCTCGGCGGGGCGCAGGCCGGGGACAAGACGATGCTGGACGCGCTGCTCCCGGCCGTCGAGGTGCTGGGCGGCTCGTTCGGCGATGCCCGGGACGCCGCGCTGGCCGGTGCTCTGGCGACCGTGCCGCTGCGGGCCCGCAAGGGAAGGGCGAGTTATCTCGGCGAGCGCAGCATCGGGCACCAGGACCCGGGGGCCACCTCGGCGGCAATGCTGGTCGGAGCCCTCGCCGAGGCCGACGTGGCGAGCGGTGGAGGCGGCGCATGAGTGAGGGGAATCAGGTCGGGATCGTGCTGGTCTCGCACAGCGGCCCGGTGGCGGAGGCCGTCGTCGAGCTGGCCAAGGGGCTGGCGGCCGGTGGTGCGACGGCACCGGTGGCGGCGGCAGGAGGCACCTCTGCCGGAGGCCTGGGAACGAGCACGGAGCTGATCGCCGAGGCCGCCAGGAGGGTCGACCGGGGCGCCGGGGTCGCGCTGCTCGTGGACCTCGGAAGCGCGGTGCTCACGGTGAAGTCCATGGTGGCGGAGGGTGACGAACTGCCGGACGGGGCACGGCTGGTGGACGCGCCGTTCGTGGAGGGTGCGGTGGCCGCGCTGGTGACGGCGTCGGCGGGGGGCGATCTGGACACCGTGGAGGCGGCGGCCACGGACGCGTACGGCTACCGGAAGGTGTGAGTGGGCTGTGCCGGCCGCCGCCGTAGGGAGCGGCGGCCGGCGCAGGTCTGTCGGCCGCCGGCCTCAGGTCGCTGTGCAGGCGGTCCCGTTGAGCGTGAACTGCGCCGCCTTGGTGTAGGTGCCGGCGTAGGCGCCCTGGAAGCCGAAGGACTGGCTGCCGCCCGCCGCGATCCGCCCGTTGAACGCCGCGTTGGCCGCTCGCACCGTTCCGGAGACCCCGGTGAGCGTCGCGTTCCACGCCTGTGTGACCGTCTGGCCGGGCGGCAGGGTGAAGCCCAGCTCCCAGCCGTCCACGGGCGTGGTCCCGGTGTTGGTGACCTCGACATCGGCGGTGAAGCCGCCCGACCACGTGTTCGCCGTGTAGCTCACCCGGCAACCCGAGGGTGTACCCGGCTCGCCCGGGCCGCCGGTGCCGCCCCCGGTTTCGACGGCCGAGGAGAAGGAGTTGACGGCGAGGCCCGATCCGCCCTGCCACGGTTCGAACCCGGCCTGGACGCTGGTGAGATACCAGGACGCCTGCGCCATGCCCCGGGTCACGGTCTCGTCGACGAAGTCCTTGACGTCGAAGCTCCAGCTCGTGATGGCGGACGGAGCGACGAACGAGATGACGTCGTTGCCGCCGTTGTTGCCGGTCCACACCTCCCAGGCGCGTCCGGCGACCGTGGCGGCCCCGGTCTGCGAGCCCACCGGCTGGACGGGGCCCACCCGGTGGAACCAGATCATGATCTCGGTACGGTTCACGCCGTCCGTGCGAGGCGTGGGGTCGAGCCAGATGTCGTAGGCCGCGTCATAGACCGCGTTGTCCACGTACTCGTACGTGATGCTGGTGGGCGCGCTGCTGATCGAGCTGATCCGGGCCGGAAGCTTCGTCCCGGGAGAGCAGTTCGTGTAGTGACAGCCGTTGAAGACGGACGGGTACGACTTGGGCGCCCCGTTCGTCGGCACCGAGCCGGCGGCCCGGGCCACGTCGAAGCCGTTCGCCGTCACGTTGACACACTGCTCCTCGGCGATGCCCCAGCGGTTGTTCTGTACCACGTACCGGTCCTGGATGACGGCCGTACCGTACTGCTCGCAGAGCAGGGTGTCGGCGTGCGCGGGCGACGCCGCGGTGGCGAGCGCGGCGCAGGAGGCGAGCGCCAGGCATAACGCGGCGGCCTTGGTGCGTATGGACCGGAGAAAGCGGATGGGGCTCTTCATGATGTCCCTTCGGTAGAGCCGAGGCGCCGGGAAGTCACCCGGCAGGACGTACTGGGAGCGCTCCCACTCCATTCCAGCGTGGAACCTATGGGGACGGCCTGATTCCGCGCAAGGCTCAGTCGCAACCAAATGCCAACACCCTCCGCCCATCGGAGCACCACAAAAAAACACCGCGCGGCTCCCGGGCCAGGTCCGGGAGCCGTGCGGCGGTGGAGCGTCAGGCGGCGGGTGTCACCGCCCCGGCCGCGATCTGGATTCGCACCTGGCGGGTGACGCCATTGACGGTCACCGCGAGTGTGACGGCGCCCGGCCGGAGCGCGACGAGCGTACCCGTGGCGGGGTCCAGCGTCGCGATGTGGCGGCGCCGGGCGCCGTCCGCCTTCCCGATGTGCACGTTGGGGGAGGCGGTCCAGTCCGCGCTGAGCGGGAAGGCCGCCGGCACGGTCCGTGTACCTTGGGTGACGTGCGCGCCGGCCCTCGTGCGCTCCCCCGCGACGAGCCCCGAGGGGGCGTCCAGGGTCAGTGCGTCGACGTGGGCGCGGGTCTGCGCGGAGACCCAGTCCGGCCCTCCCTGCCATGGCTGCCGACGCGCTGTGGCCTGCTCGCCGGGCGAGACACGGTCGGCACCGATCAGGGACCAGCCGGTGAAGCCTCCCTCGTCCACGGGGCCGGCCGGCGCCTTCCCGGAGTTCCCGTTGATCAGATAGGGGACTCCGTCCACGTGCGAGGCGTCGAAGACGCCGACGTGGCTGCCGATGAGGGCCGCGCCCTTGCCGGTCGTACGGCGGAAGGCGGCGAGCCACTGTTCGACGAGAGCGGCTTCCTTGCGGTCACTCAGCTGGCTGCCCTTCTGCACGGTCGGATCACGCGGGGGCACGTGCTCGATCAGCATCACGGAGCCTACGGACCGGTCCTTCGCCGCCGCGTCCAGTTGGGCGCGCAGCTCCTTGATCTGCGCGAAGCCGCCGCCGCGCAGGCTGAGACTCGATGTGTCGAGCGTGATGACCCGGGTGCCCTCGTGGTCGAACGTCCGTCGGGCCGGACCGAACTGTGTGATGAAGTTGTCGATCTTCCCGCCCATCACCTCGTGGTTGCCCGGTACGTAGTACCAGGGCAGCGAGTCGCCCAGTTCCTCGTCGAGGACCTGGCGGGCGAAGGCGAGATCGGCGGCCGATCCCTCGTCGACGAGGTCCCCGTTGACGACCAGGAAGTCGGGGTGCGCCGCCTTGATCTCCCGCAGAGTACGGCGGGCCTGCCGGACGATGGCGCTGTCCGGATCGCGGGCGACGAACTGGGCGTCCGACATCACCGCGAACTGCCAGTCACGGCCCTCCGTCACCGCGGCGGTGTCGATCAACGGGTCGGCGGGTTCCGCCTGTTCGGGGAGTTCGACGGTGGGCGGCACCTGGGCGGTCAGGCCGTCGACGACGATCTCACCGGTGTACTGCCGGGCCGCGGCCGTCTCGGCGAGGTAGAAACGGTACACCGACAGCGGCATCGCCGCGCCCGGCGGCACGCCGAACGTGACCTGCCGCCACCCGGTCCAGGTGATGTAGGGGCCCCGCAGCAGCAGGTCGGAGCCTGCGGCGTCCTTGAGGTGGAGGGTCGGCCAGGCGCCGTTGCCGTCTCCCTTGATCCAGAGGGTGTACGCCTGCGGCCGGCCCGGTACGACGACTGGCTGAGGCGGGGCGGCGTAGGCCGCGCGCGTCGCCGTCGACCGGGTGAAGTCGTAGGTGAGCCGGAGGCCGGTACCGGTGTGCCCGTCCGGCGTCGCGGCGAGTGAGCCGTCCGCGCGGGCCTGGCTGAACTTCCAGGACCCGGCGTCCTCGAAGTCCGACACCGTCTGCTCGGTGAGGCCGACGCTCACCGCGAGGGTCGTACTGACGCCTGCCACGGTGGCCTTGATCTGTCCCGCTCCGGAGCCCGTGAGGGACTTCACGGTGAAGGATCCCCGGCTGTCGTCGGCGACGGCGAACAGGGTGCGGTCGTAGTCGAGGGTGATGTCCCCCGGCTCGACGGGGGCACTCGTACCGTGGGCGTCGAGTCCGACGATACCGAAGCCGCCGGTGGCCTCCTTGTCCGCCAGGTCGACGCGCTCGGCGGTGGGCCGGATACGGGCCAGCCGGTCGAGGACGGTGAGCCGGGTCCCGCCGTGGGCGCCGGCGCGTTCCGCCCGGACGTCGGTCGTGCCGCTGCGGCGGGCGGTGAACATCCCCCCGTCGTCGACGCTTCCGACCGCCGGGCTGACGGCTCGCCAGCGGGGGGCGCCGGCGGCGGGGCCGTACGTCTCGTCGTATCCGGCGGCGGTGAGCCGCCGGGTCAGGCCCGGAAAGACCCGCTCGGGGTGGCCGCCGGCGACCGGGTCGTCGCCGGGGGCGGCACCGGCCGGCGTACGGGTCTCGACCCAGAACCCCTCGAGCCGCCCACTGCCGTCGGGGGCGGTCAGGGCGAGACCGTTGGGGACCGTGCGCTCGCTGCCGTCGGACGGGCTGTTCTCGACCTGGAGCGCGTCGCTGCCCGGCTCGCGGGCGACGAGCGTGGAGGAGCCTCCGCCGTCGAGGTTCAGAGCGCTGTACGAGCCGGCCTCGCGCATCATCTCGCCCAGCTCGGTGAGGGTGACACCGCCGCTGTCGGTCTGGCGACCGTCGACGGTGACGACCTGCATGGTCCGGCCGTCCTCGGAGAACCCGACGGCGGTGCGGGGCGCCGCGGTGTTGTTACTCTCGCCGTCGTGGTTCCGCGCCGTCCCGTCGACGACGAGCAGTTCCCGGCCACCCACGGCAGTGCGCGGGACGGCTCCGCTGTCGGTGCGTGCCCGGTAGGCGATGGCGACCGGGTCACCGGGCTTCAGGGCGGTCAGCAGTCCGGCCCCGGCCTCACGGCCGACGAGCACCACGGTGTCCTCAGGCACGGGCCCCGATCCGGGGGTGCCCGGCACGGAGACGACCTTGCCGTCGCGCACGGCCACTTCGGCGACGGGCTGCGCGGTGTCGACGGTCAGCGCGCGGTCGGCGCTGCCCCAGGCGGATGTGTAGGCGCCCACGCCCTGGGCCGGTACGTTCGCCGCGTTGTAGGCGGCGAGCGGGTGCGTGCTCGAAGGGAGGGTCAGCGTGCCGTCGAAGTACAGCTCCAGGACGCGGCCCGCGTCCTGCGGCCCGATGCCCACCGCCCGGTGGACGCCAGGGGCCGGGGAGTGGACCGTCCTGCCGTCCTTGACCCCGGGGCCCTGGGGCGCTCCGGTCTGGTTGATGTCGAAGAAGTCCGCGTTGACCGCGGCGACGGTACGGCGGCCCTGCCCCGGGTCGTGCCCGGCGGCGAGCTCGGAGACCGTGTGCCGGTCAGCGACCTTGCCCGAGGAGAGGTAGTCGGCGCGTACTCCGCTGTCGTCCAGATCGACCGAGAGGGTGTCGACCCGCAGCCATGTGCCGGACTCGAGGCGGTCGTACGAGCTCAGACGGACACCGGGGGCGACGGGGCGGGAGGCCCGGGCGGTCTCGATGCCGTCGCCGTCCACGAAGGATCTCGCTTCGCCGGACGGGCCGCTCGCGGCCGGCGGGGCGACGGGTCTGAGGATCTCGGCGGCGGTGTGCGGGCGGGGATCAAGCGTCGGGTCGGCGGCGGCGGGTGCGACGGCTCCGGCCGTCGTCGCCACCACGGTCGCCAGCAGCACGAGTGGCCGCAGGATGACGCGGAATGTGCCAGGGCCCACAAATCCTCCTGGTGCAGTGCGAATCAGGTGTAGTGCGGATCAGGCGCGGAACGCGCTGTCGGCGGACAGCATGACCGGGCGAGGTGGGACGCACCAGAGGTGCAACGGGGACATCAGGTGGAACAGCGCGCGGCTCGGGAGTTACCCCTGGCGGTCCCGGACCGCACAGCCTTCCGGAAACCCGGACCGGTGGCCTTACGCCGCGCCGCCCCGCACACTTGACGACATGTCGACAGCCAAGCGCAGTGCGGGGCTTCTCCTCTTCCGTGTCGTCGCCGGCGAGGACGGCCGACCCGACGCCGAGGTGCTGATCGGCCACATGGGCGGACCGTTCTGGGCTCGCCGCGAGACCGCGGCCTGGTCCGTCCCCAAGGGTGAGTACGAGTCATCCGAGGAGCCTGCCGAGGCCGCGCGCCGGGAGTTCGAGGAGGAGCTCGGACTGCCCCTCCCGGACGGAGCCTGGGTGCCGCTGGGCGAGACGCGTCAGACCGGCGGCAAGACCGTGACCGTATGGGGCGTGGAAGCCGACCTGGACCCTGCCGAGGCGGTCCCGGGCACCTTCGCCATGGAATGGCCCGAGGGGTCCGGTGTGCTGCGGGAGTTCCCGGAGATGGACCGGTTCGTCTGGTGCGCACCGGCCATGGCTCTCGAACGGCTGGTGGCGGGCCAGCGAGTCTTCGTCGAGCGGTTGCGCGCCTACGTGCGAGAGGGGAGCGAACCCTCGGAGACGTAGGTCACGGAGCGACGGCGCGGCCTGCCCGGAGCTCGAGGCGTTCGCCGGTGAAGCGCCCGTGGAAGCTACGGTCGTGCGAGACGACCACGACCGCTCCCGCGTACCGGTCCAGCGCCGCCTCCAGCTCCCCGACCAGGCCGAGCGCGGTGTGGTTCGTCGGCTCGTCCAGGATCAGCAGATCCGCAGGACGGGTCACCAGCCGCGCCAGGGCGAGCCTGCGCTGCTGCCCGAGGGAAAGGGCCGCCACGGGCACGGCCAGGTCCTCCGGACGGAACAGACCGAGGGCCAGCAGTTCGTCCTCGTACTCGTCGGGGGACCCCGGCAGGCCGACGGCGAAGGTGGCGAGCAGAGAACGGCGGGTGGGCCTGACGGGGAGCTCCTGCGGGAGGTAGCCGGTTCTGCCCCGCCGCCGGACCGTGCCGGCGTCCGGTGCGAGGTCGCCGGCCAGGACGCGCAGGAGTGTGGTCTTCCCGGCGCCGTTGGGCCCGGTGACCAGAAGCCGCCGGCCCGGCTCGACGCGCAGGGAGGGCAGGTCCAGCCGTTCACCGACCCGGACCGCGTCGAGCTCGGCCGGGGGCGGAACGGCGTCGGCCGAACCGGACGCCGAGGGGTCGGCCGCACCGGCCACGGCGAGGTCGGCGGTGAAGCTCAGCGGCCGGGGAGGCGCGGGGACGGGTGAACGGCGCAGCGCCTCCAGCCGTGTCCTGGCGGCCCTGACCTGGCCCGACAGCTTGGCCTCGTGCGACCTGCGGTGCTTGCCGAAGCCCTGCCCGGGGCCCTTGCCTCCCGGCGAGGCTCCGGCCGGCCGAGCCCACCAGTTCTTCGGTGCGGGCCAGCTCGGCCAGCCACTCCTGGTGCTCCTGGGCCCATCGACGGCGCGCGGCGCCCTTCGCCGTGCGATAGCCGTCCCAGCCGTCCCGTACCGGGAGACGCTCCGCAGGTCGCGGTCGGCCTCCAGGATCACAGCGGTGATCCGCTCCAGGAAGGCCCGGTCGTGGGTGACGGCGACCACGGTGCCCCGGTGGGATCGGAGGTGGTCCTCCAGCCAGCTGACGGCAGCAGCGTCGAGGTGGTTGGTGGGCTCGTCGAGGAGCAGGAGCTCCGGCGGCCAGCACGCAGGCCAGGGCCAGCCGGGACTGCTCACCGCCGGACAGCGTGCCGAGCGCGCGGTCCCGGGTGAGGTGGCCGAGCCCGAGGCCGTGCAGTGCGGCCTCGGTCCTGGCGTCAGCCTGGTATCCACCGCGCTCCCCGTACGCCGTCAGGAGGTCCCCGTACTTCCCGGAGCCGTTCTCGCCGATGACTCCGTTCTTCTCCCCGGGCCGGACGGTGATGGACACCTGATCGTGGACGGAGCGGTCACCGTACGCCTTGGAGACATCGCTCATGGCCAGTTGGGCGCGGGGGTACTGAGGAGACATGGGTGCTTTCCCTGGAGTGACATGCCCTCGGCGGCGCGCACATCGACATCCGTCACGGACGGAAGGGCGCTGCAGGACTGGGGTCTCGGACAACGGAAAGGACTGCGGCACACGGCGCGACCCGGCGGGTCACGCGGCGACGCTCAGCGTCGCCCGGCGGCGTCCTGGCCGCGGATCAGAGGAAGAAGTGGTACGAACCCATGGCACCCATGCTGACCAGGCCGGGGGCGGCTCCAGGTGGACCGGGAGAACCTGGTCCACCTGGGCCGTCCGCTCCAGGTCGCGACCGCGGGCCCCGAGTCACCCCGTGGACTCGTCCGGGGTCGGGTGTTCCGGGTGGACGCCGGCGTTGCGGGCGGTGTCACGGCCCGAGCCGGCCTCATCGGGGTCGGGATTCTCCGCGTGGGGCCCTGCGTCCGGTTCCGCGCCGGGGCGGGAGGTATCCGGCGGGAGGATCACCTCGAGGGCGTCCTCGCCGGCCTGGGCCTGCTGATCGGGCATGTCGGCGGGTATCGGCGGCGGGCTGCCCTGCGCCCCGGTGTAGGCGGTTCCCTGGGGCCTGCGGTCGGTCATGTCGTTACTCCCGTCGGTGCGACCCGGTCCGGTGCCGGCCCGGTGTCGCACCTCGCGTACCCCCTGCGACCCGGACGACGCATGCCCGCCACGCCCGTCCCGGAATCCTGGCCGCTCAGACCCGGCGCAGGTGGTGCTTCGTGGGGCCGTGCACCGCAACGTTCCCGGGAGCGCTCTCGCCGTCCCGCGGCCTGCTCAGGACGAGCACGGCGACGTCGTCGCGGCGCACTCCGCCGGAGAAGCTCTGCAGGTCGGCCTGGAGCGCGTCCAGGACCTCGTCCGGCTCACGCCCCGCCCAGCAGCCGAGCCGCTCGTCGAACGGATAGAAGTCACCCGCCGCGTCGCGCGCCTCGGTGACCCCGTCGGTGAAGACCAGCAGGGCGGCGCCCGGCGGAAAGGCGATGCACTCGGCAACGCGTGCCTCGCCGCCGAGATCCGCCATGCCGAGCGGTACGGCCGTCCGGTGCAGGGTGACCGCCGACACCGCCCCGTCGTGCAGCAGACGTGGCGGCAGATGGCCGCAGTTGACGGCCCGCGCCCGTTCGCCACCGTCGAAGCACAGCAGCAGGGCGGTGACGAAGCGTTCTTCCTCACCGGTCTCGGCGGAGAAGGCGTTGTGCCGGACGACCGCGTCCTCGACCGCGTCGGCCACTGCGGCGAGCTCGGGCTCCCTGACGGCGGCCTCCCTGAACGCGCCGAGTGCGGCGAAGCCGGCGCCGATCGCCGGCAGGCCCTTGCCCTGTACGTCGCCGATGATCACACGGGTTCCGTGGGGCGACTGCACGACCTCGTAGATGTCGCCGCCCACGAAGCGGTCCTCCTCGATCGGCTCGTAGAGGCCGTGGGCACGGACCTGCCGCGTGACGATGGGGAGCGGCCGCAGGATCTGGCGTTGAAGCGCGACTGCGGCCGAGCGCAGTCTCGCCACCTCGGTGGCGTGCCGGATGCGTGCGGCACAGGCGACGACGCCCAGAGCACTGGCGAGGGCCGTGAAGCCGATGAGAAAGACCACGTCCCAGAAGGTGCCGGTCGAGGCGATCCGGGATCCGACGACCACCAGCACGACCCATACCGCCACGACGGTTGTCTGCCGGACCGTGCAGGAGACCGAGGCCAGCGCGGGCAGGACGACCATGAGCGGGATGAGGGGGAGGTCGTTACCGGTGAAGGCGTCGAGCAGGACGACCGCAGCGGTCAGGAGGAGGAGCCACAGCGCGAGCGCCCAGTTCCCGATCCGGGCGGCGCCCGCCGCCGTTTCTCCCGGATCCGCACCGGGCAGCTGCGGTCTGCGCGCCGCCGTCGGGCGCCGGAGCCCCATGACCACGGCACGCCTCCCGCCTGTGCTGTCCCTATCGCCCCACGTGTTCCAAGCTACCCGTCCCCAGGTCCCGAATCCTGGCGTCGGTGGACGGCGCCGTGTCCGCGGGGACGAGCGCCGACATGAAGGCGGTTTCGCGGCGCAGGGTGAAGCCGAGGGATTCGTAGAGCCGGATGGCGGAGGTGTTCGACGCGGCGGCGTGCAGGAAAGGTGTCTCGCCTCGTTCCCTGATGCCGTGGGCAACGGCCCTGATGAGGCGCGTCGCGAGCCCCTGGCCCCGTACGGAACCGTCGGTGCAGACACCACTGATCTCGGTCCAGCCGACCGGGTGCAGCCGCTCCCCCGCCATCGCGACGAGCACTCCGGAGCGGCGGATGCCGAGATAGGTGCCGAGCTCCACGGTGCGCGGCAGGAAGGGGCCGGGGCGGGTGCGCTCGACCAGGTCCAGCATCTCCGGCACATCGGCCGGGCCGAGGGGCAGGGCCTCCGGGTCGGGGGCGGAGTCCACGGTGTCGTCGACCATCTGGACGCCCTCCGCCTGGAAGACGATCTCCCAGCCGGCCGGCGGGGGCTCACGGAAGGCGGTGAGCGTGACGGGCGCGCCGGGACCCGCGAGCGCGGCGACGTCGGCCCAGTCCTGTGCGTCGGGCGCGTCCGGCAGGGCGAGCCAGGGGGTGACGTCGGGACGGTAGCGCAGGATCCGGCCGCGCCCCTCGGCGAAGTGGGCGTGCGGACCGGTCAGCGAGGAGTGAACCGGGTTGTCCAGCGGATGCGACGCTTCGAGTCCCGTACCGGGGCCGGGTACCCGCGGCGTGGACGGGCCCTGGCGCGGCGGCACAGCGGGGCCCGCGGCCCCCGACGTGGACAGGTTCGCGGGCAGGGGTGTGGCCTCGGACATGGGGACTCTCTCACTCCGGTTGATGTCGACGGTCGGCGACAGGGATGGAAGGCTGATTCGCCCCGCGCCTATTCCCGCGCGCAGGTCTGCTCACGAGCGTGTAATCAGAGCGCGCTCGCCAGGGCGTGGACCGTGCCGCACGCGGGTGCACATCCCTGCCGGTCAGGCGAATCGCGCACCATTGCACGGGATACGACCCCAACCGGCGTCGGCCTGTGGCACCCTGGATAGGACCGCCCCACCGGGCTCCCCCGTACCGGTGGGGCGGTTCTGTGCACCATCACGCCCCTTCCCGGCCCCATCGCAGGGGTGTGGCTCACATCCGCCTCACCGTGCATGAGTTGCAGCCCTTCGGGCAGGCGCTCCCACCTCGTGGCCGACACCCTGAGGAGCGTGAGCGCATAGACATGCGGTTCGGCCAGGAAATGACGCAGGCTCAGGTCGGCACGGAGCTCGGCATCTCGCAGATGCATGTCTCCCGTCTGCTCAGCCGCATTCTCCGCAAGCTGCGCAGCGGGATGTTCACCCAGGACTGACTCACCACCGACGCAGGGCCGCCGGTTTCGTGAACAACGGGGCCGGTTACGGCGTGTCTGTTGCGGCGGCATTGCGGCTTCGTGGCCACGTGCGCCACCTCCTTCCGTCCCGGTGCCTTCGGCCTCTAGGGTCCGTATCCAGTACGCCGCCGCGTCCGCCACCGTGCTTGTGCGGACAGTCCTCGAACGACCATGCGGGGTATGACATGAGCCGGCCCGCTGTCCCCTCCGAACCGGTCCTGACCGCGGACCCGGTCTACCCCAGGAGCGCCCATGAGTGCCGTACCACCGTCCGAAGCCGCGTACGACCGCACGCGGCTTCGCCAGTGGACCCGCGGCCGTGCGAGATCGGCGGGCATCGACCGCCGTGATCTGCTGAAACTCCTCGCCGCGGCCTCGGTGGCGGCCCCGCTGGTCCCGGCCGCCGCATCTCCCGCACACGCGGGGCCCTCGCTCCCGGGGGTGGTGAAGCCCCTGCCGCCGGAGCTGTTCACGGTGCGCGGCACCAACGCCGAGACGAACTTCGCATCGCTGCGGGACACCGGGCTGCTGACGTCCGCCGACCACTTCTTCGTCCGCAACCACACCACGACACCGGTCCTCGACGCGGCGGACTGGAGGCTGACGGTCTGGGGCAGCGGACTGACCGGCGGTCCGGTGGACTTCTCGTACGAGGCTCTGCGCGCCCTGCCGTCCGTCTCCCGCACCGCGTTCGTCGAGTGCGCGGGCAACGGCCGGAGCTTCTTCACCTCTCAGCAGGGCCAGCAGGTCAGCGGCACCGCGTGGACCCTGGGCGCGATCGGAACGGCGCGCTGGCGCGGGGTCCGGCTCGCAGAGGTACTCCGCCGCGCGGGCATCGGCGGGAAGGCGGTCGACGTGCTGCCGCGCGGCCTGGACGCGGAGGTCATCGGGGACGGGACGAATCTGGGCCGGGTGCGCAGGCCCCTGCCGGTGGCGAAGGCCCTGGACGACGTGCTCCTCGCGTACGAGATGAACGGTGAGCCGCTGCCGCCCGACCACGGCGCTCCGGTCCGGCTGATCGTGCCGTCCTGGGTGGGCATCGCGAACATCAAGTGGGTGGGCGACATCGAGGTGAGCGCGGAGCCGCTGCTGAGCCCGTGGAACACCGGACTGTACCGGCTCTTCGGCCCCGGATACCCGCCCGAGGGCAGCGCGCCGCTGGCCCGCCAGACGCTCAAGAGCGCGTTCGAGCTCGCCCCCGGTGCATCGTTCGCGGCCCACCGCAGGCATCTGCTCACCGGCCGGTCCTGGTCGGGCGGCGCGCCGGTGCGCTCGGTCGAGGTCAGCACCGACGGCGGCGTCCGGTGGCACCCCGCGCGGCTGCGCGACGAGCCCAGGACCGGGAGCTGGGTCCGCTGGGCGGCCGACTGGGTTCCGGCGGGGGCGGGCCCGGCTGTGCTGCTCGCGCGGGCGACGGACCGTTCGGGCCGCACCCAGCCCGCGACGACCGCGCACAACACGCAGGGCTATCTCTTCGACGCGGTGGTGCGGCACCCGGTGACCGTCGTCTGAGCGGCTATGCGGGGCGGCCGGCGTAGTAGGTGGCGATCATGTCCTGGCCGCCGTGTCCGGCCGCCTCCGCCCGGGTGAACCGCTCGGCGGAGGCGGCGACCAGATCGAGCTTCACTCCGGACGCCTCGGCCGCGTCCAGGATCAGCCGGGAGTCCTTGAGCGCGGTGGAGAGTGCGAAGCTCGGGCTGAGATCGCCGGAGAGCACCGCCGCGGACTTGCCCTGGAGGTACGGCGTGTCCAGCGGGCCGCCCTTCATCGCGTCCAGGAAGAGCTGCGGATCGAGCCCTAGCCCGTCGGCGAGATTGAGGCATTCCGCCACACTGTTGACCATGTTGATCACCCAGGTGTTGGCGACGAGCTTGAGCCGGGTGGCGTCTCCTGGTGCCTCCCCGACCCATACGGTGCGCTGCCCGATCGCGTCCAGGACCGGCAGTGCCGTCGGGCGGGCGCCGGACGGGCCGGAGACGAACACGGTGAGGGTGCCCTGCTCGGCGGGCTGCTTCGTGCCGGAGACCGGGGCGTCGAGGTAGACCAGTCCCAGTCCGGCGGCCCGGTGTACGAGGTCGGTCGTGGCGTCGAGACCGACGGTGGAGCTCTGCAGCCAGACTTGCCCCGGGCGCAGACCGGGCGTCGCGGCGGTGAGGGTTTCCGCCACGGACCGGCCGTCGTTCAGAGCGGTCAGGACGACGTCGGCTCCGCGTACCGCTTCCTCGGCCGTGTCCGTCACTGTTGCGCCGTGGGCGGCCAGCGGCTCTGCCCTGGACCGCGTACGGTTCCAGACCCGGACGGGGAGCCGCTTCCTGAGCAGGCTGCGGGCCATCCCGGATCCCATGATGCCGGTGCCGAGGACCGCGACGGCCGGTGCATCGGGGGCGGCGTCGGCGGGGGATGCGGTGGTCATGGGGGTCCCTTCGTCGGTGCGGGAGGGTCTCGGGACCGCCGCTGCGGAGTGGTCCCGGGACCGGTGGGGCTCAAGACTGCCGCAGCGCGCTCTCCAGAGCGGCGCGGTGCACGGCTCTGGCGAGTCGCGCGCCCCAGAGCGAACGCGGTCCCGCGAACGGTTCGCCGGGCTGCTCTGCCGGGTCGGGCGCGGCGACGCACACCGCGTCCGTCGGCGTCCCTGAGCAGTCGAGTCCTGCGTCCACGAGCGCCTGGACCTTCGCCTCGGTGGCGGTGGCCACCGCGTTGACCAGGGCGGCGTCGGAAAGCGCCACGGGGAGGGTGACGACGATGTTGACAGTGCCCGGTGGCAACGGACCGTCGGTCCCTTCGGCCGGGGCGGCGGCCCATCCCCGTACGCCGAGGCCGCTGGTGACGGTCGCGGTCACGCCTCCGTCGTCGGCGACGGCGTACGCGGTGACGTCGGCGGCCGTCATCAGTCCGGCGCCCGGGCCGTCCAGCGCCTCGGCCACCGCGATCTCCGCCAGGTGCCGGCCGGGGTCGAGCCGCGGGTAGCCGCCGGGCACCTGGGCGTTCAGGATCCAGGCACGGGCGCCGATCCCGCCGCCGAGCACGGCGCTGCTGCACACCCGCCAGCCGGGCCCCAGCCGCCAGACCAGATGGTGGAGTCCCAGACCGTCCTCCTGCCGGGCCAGCAGTTTCCCGCGCTGCCGGGGCAGGCTGATGCCCGCAGATCCGATAACGCACCTCCCGCGACAGGCCGGACCGACGGTCGGCGACAGCGCGTCGATCATACGGGCGGGCGGGACCGCACCTCCGGCGCGCCCAGAAGAATCCTCACTCGAATGGCGTAACGCGTGTGGTGGGCAGATATCCGCGTGCAACGGGGCCACCGCCCCTTCCCGGTGTTCTGGGCCGCTCAGCGCCGTGGCCGGGAAGTTGCACCGTCCAACTGGGTGAGGCGCGATGGAATCCGGACGCGCCTCCCCTGCTGGACCCACCCACAGGACGCGCCCGGGCGAGGAGGAATCGGCCATGGGAGCCGCTGACGGTTTCACGGATTCCGGAGAACTCGACGGTCTGACCGTCTACGACAGCGACGGAGAAAAGGTCGGCACAGTGGGGCGGGTGTACGTCGACGACGACACCGGCAAGCCCGACTGGATCACCGTCAAGACCGGCATGTTCGGCATGAAGGAGAGCTTCGTCCCTCTGTCGGGAGCCCGCCGCGTGGGCTCCGACCTGCACGTCTCGCATCCGAAGGACCGCGTCAAAGAAGCCCCCCGGGTGGACGCCGACGCGCACCTCTCCGTATCGGAGGAGGAGGAGCTGTACCGGCACTACGGGATGACCAGGAAGGCCACCGGTACCGCCGGGGCGCGCGGCGACGCGCGCACGACGTCCGGGACCGGAACGGGAGCCATGGGAGCCGCCGGTGCTGCCGGTGCTGCCGGAACCGCTCGTACCACTTCGGCCGGCCAGACGAAGGCCACCGGCACCACAGCCGGCGCGGGGAGGCACCGCGACATGGACACCTCTTCCACGTCGCGCCCGCTCGCGGGAGCCGGAGCCGAGCGGTCCGCCGCGGGCGCCGGAGGCCGGGAGGACATGATCCGGTCCGAGGAGCATCTCCAGGTCGGCACGGAGGAGTACGAGAGCGGAAGGGCCCGGCTGCACAAGTACGTCGTGACCGAGAACGTCACCCGGACGGTGCCCGTGTCCCACGAGGAGGTACGCGTGGTGCGCGAGCCTATGCAGCCCGGCGAGGAGGGAACAGGCATGAAGGGGCGCGAACTCGGCGAGCAGGACGTCGAAGTCACCCTGCACGCCGAACGAGCCACCGTCCGCAAGGAGGCGGTCCCTGTGGAGCGGGTCCACCTCGAAACCAGCAAGGTCACCGAGCAGAAGGAAGTCTCCGCCGAACTCCGCAAGGAGAAGATCGACTACGCGGACGGCAAGGACACGGGCAGCGGCAAGGACATGGGCGGCGAGTTCGGCCAGGGACGTCGTCGCTGACCCCTCACACAGACGGCGGCGAAAGGCCGCACGACAGTATCGAGGGGCGGACCCGGGCGGTTCACGGGCCCGCCCTCTCGTCGCACTTCTGCCGACCGTGGACGGCTTCTCCCGGCAGGAACCGCACCGACGGGCGCCCGTCGGGCCCTTCCGGCGTCACCACCGCGCGTACGCGGTAGACATCGGCGATGAGTTCCTCGGTGATCACCTCCGAGGGCGTTCCGCCTGCCACCACTCGGCCTTCCCGCATGACCGTGACCCGGTCACAGAACATCGCGGCCAGATTGAGGTCGTGCAGCGCGACCACGGCCGTGACGGGCAGCGCGGCGACCAGCGACAGGAGTTCCAGCTGGTGCTGGATGTCCAGGTGGTTCGTGGGCTCGTCCAGCAGGAGTTCGCGCGGCTGCTGGGCCAGGGCGCGGGCGATCTGGACGCGCTGGCGCTCGCCCCCGGACAGGGTGTGCCAAAACTGTCCGGCGCGGTCGGCGAGTCCGGTGCGCGCAAGAGCCTCTCGTACAGCGCCCTCGTCCTCGGGGCGGGGCGCGGACCAGGCGCGCCGGTGCGGGATGCGGCCGAGGCGTACGACGTCCAGCACACTCAGGTCGACCTGGGTCACCGCGTGCTGGTCGACGACGGCCACGCGGCGGGCCACACCTCGTCGGCCGGTCTCGGCGAGGGTACGGCCATCGAGGGTGACGACGCCCGCGCCGGGAGTGAGGACACCCGCCATCACCCGCAGCAGCGTGGTCTTGCCGGAGCCGTTCGGCCCCAGGAGTCCGACCGTGGTGCCGGGCGGCGGCGCGATGCTCACGTCGTCGAGGACGATCCGCCCGCCGGCCTCCCTGCTGACCCGTGCGGCCCGCAGGCCGTCACCGGGAGTGCCCGCCCGGGTCATGCGTTTCTCCTCGTGCGGTAGAGGACCAGGACGAAGGCGGGCACCCCGATGAGGGAGGTGACGACTCCGACCGGGACCTCCTGCGGGTCGAGGACGGTCCTGGCCAGGGTGTCGACCCAGACGAGGAACACGGCTCCGGTGAGCGCGGTGACCGGCAGCAGCCTCCGGTGCCCGGACCCGGTCAGTGCCCGGGCGGCGTGCGGCAGGACGAGACCGACAAACCCGATGGCGCCCGCCGAGCTGACGAGGGCCGCGGTCAGCAGCGCGGTGGTGCAGAGCAGCACGATCCGGGTGCGGGCCACGTGCACCCCGAGGGCGGCCGCGGCGTCCTGCCCGAAGGCGAAGGCGTCGAGGGTACGGGCATGGCCGAGGCAGATCAGCAGGGTGACGGCCAGCACGGCGGAGCACATCCACACGTCGCCCCAGCCGACCCCGCTCAGCGAGCCGAGCAGCCAGAACAGCACGCCCCGGGTCTGTTCGGCGTCGGCCGCGGTCATCACGACGAACGAGGTGAGCGCGGAGAAGAGCTGCATGACCGCGACCCCGGAGAGGACAACCCGGTCGGTGGAGCCGCCGAGGAGGTGACTGAGCATCAGGACGAGGACGAACGAGCACAGGGCCCCGACGAAGGCGCCGCCCGAGATCGACACCGCTCCCCCGCCGACGCCCAGGACGACGACCACGACCGCCCCGGTGGACGCGCCGGAGGAGACACCGAGGACGAAGGGGTCGGCGAGCGGGTTGCGCAGCAGCGACTGCATCACGGTGCCGCACACCGCCAGCCCGGCCCCGCACACCGCGGCGAGCAGGGTACGGGGCATGCGCAGATTCCAGATGATGCCGTCGCGTATGGGGGTCAGTCGCCCATCGGTGAGGCCGAGGTGGGAGGCTACCGCGAACCAGACGTCGGGGACGGAGATGCGGGCGGGTCCGATCGTCACGGCCACCGCGACCGACAGGAACAGCAGGGCGGCCCCGGCGCTCCAAAGGACACCGCCGCGTAGGAACCGGGTTCCTGCGGCCGGAAGGACTGCGGGTGGCTGCACGTTCACGACCGGAGCGCGTTCGGTCTTCGTCACCCCGCGAGTCCGAACGAACGGAGCCCCGCGGCGACGCGCTCCACGCCCTCCACGGTCCGGATGGTCGGGTTCATGGCCTGGCCGCTGAGCAGGACGTAGCGCTTGTGCCGGACGGCGTCCAGATTCTTCGTGGCGGGGTTGGACTCCAGGAACTCGATCTTCTTCTCGGCGCTTTCGGCCGTCTGCGACTTACGGGTCAGGTCGCCGATGACCAGCACGTCGGGATTCCGGTCGGCGACCGTCTCCCAGTTGATCTGGGGCCATTCCTCGTGCGTGTCGTCGAAGACGTTCTCCGCGCCGAGCTTCTCGGTGATGATGCCGGGCGCACCGCAGCAGCCCGCGAGGTAGGGGGCTTCGGCGTTGGCGAACCAGTAGAGCAGGGTGGCATCGGAAGCGTCGATGTCCGCAGTCGCCTTGTCGATGCGGCCCTGGAGGCCGGTGATGAGCTTCGCGCCCCGCTCCGGAACGCCGAACACCGCGGCCAGGTCGCGGACCTCGTCGTAGACCGGGTCCATGGTCAGAGGCTCGGCTCGGGAGCCGTCGCTGCTGCCCGCGTGGTCCTTGCCCATGCAGTCGGAGGGTGCGAGGTACGTCGGTACGCCCAGTTCCTCGAACTGGTCGCGGGTTGCCACACCGCCCTTGCCTAGGGTGGATTCGAACGAGGCGCTGACGAAGTCGGGTTCCTCGGCGAGGACCTTCTCGGAGGAGGGCTGGCTCTCGGCGATCCGGGGCACGGTGGCTTCGTCCTTCTCCAGCCCCTTCATCACCGGGTCCGTCCAGGTCGCGGTGCCGGCGAGCCGGTCCGCGAGGCCCAGGGAGAGCAGGATCTCCGTCGATCCCTGGTTGAGGGAGACGGCGTGACGCGGTGCCGCGTCGACGGTCACCGTACGACCGCAGTTCTTCAGCGCCACGGGGAAGCCGGGGGCGGGGCCTTCCTGTGCCTCACCGTCGGACGCACTCCCGCCTCCGCCACAGGCGGCGAGGAGGACGAGTCCCGCGATGAGGAGGGCGGTTCGGCGTATGGTGCTGGCGATGGGCGACACGGAGTCCTCGGCGTCTCTGGGCTCATGCGCGGAGCCCGCTACGGTGTTCCGCTCCCGGTACGGAAGCGGGTACCAGCAGGTCTTCGGACTCGGGTTCGTCCGGACGGGGCGCCTTCCCGGTGCACCCGAGGGTGTCCCAGTGGCACTTGCCCCGCCCGTCCCCCTCACCGCTGCGCGTCAGCTCCGGATTCGCACCGGATTCCCTGACTCCACGTGGAGTGTGACTGGCGTCTGCAAGTTATCACGCGGCGCGTCGACGGCCTCGGGAGCCGTCGGCCGGTACGGGTCGGGCTCCGCCTCGTACCGGCCGTCGGGCGGTTCAGCGCTTGGGGTGAACCGATTCGCCGCCTTGCGTCTGCGGCTTCCCGCGCCGGCGGGCGAGCACCGACACCGTGCCCCAGTAGGCCAGCAGAACGACGCGCAGGCCGATGATCTCCAAGCGCTCCCCGAGGCGGCCGGACACGGTACGCCCCTTGGCCACGGAGCTCATCGGGCGTCCGCCCTGGTGGTGTTCCAGGGGCCGTGGGGATCGTCGTACGCGTTCGCGTACCCCGGTCCGGCGATCGGCCAGTCGGCGAGCAGTTCCTCGGGCAGGGCGAAGGATTCAGCCAGTTGCGGGGCGTGCGCGGCGACGGCCGCGATCAGCTGTTCGGCGGTCTCGGCCAGGGCCTCGACCTGATCACCGCTCAGGAACCCGGCGGCCAGCAGATCGCCGCTGTTGCGGGCCACCCATTCGACGGCGAACAGCCGCTCCAGCTCTCCCAGCCGGTCCCTGGCGGCGCCCTCGGGCAACGCCGCGCGGGCCTCGGCGTAGGCCGCGGCGGCCTCCCGGCACGCGTAGGCCTCGACCCCGCGCAGGGCGGGGCCCGAGGCGGCGTTCCACCGCTCGAGGAGGTCGGAGTCGGGCGCCCGCTGCGCGCGGGCCCGCGCCCGGGCGAACCAGATGTCCTGGACCGCGGCGAGGAGCCGGCCCAGGAAACGTGGGTCG
Source organism: Streptomyces sp. NPDC002911 (assembly GCF_053591835.1). Classification (NCBI taxonomy): domain Bacteria; kingdom Bacillati; phylum Actinomycetota; class Actinomycetes; order Kitasatosporales; family Streptomycetaceae; genus Streptomyces; species Streptomyces sp. NPDC002911. Next base: position 254,961 of record NZ_JBSFUO010000003.1, read on the forward strand.
TCCAGGTCACCGCGGTGCGGGGCTCGGCCCGGGGCGTCGTCCTGGTGGGGCTCGGCGGCGAAGAGCATCTCGGCCGCCGCCTTGGCATACAGGGCGATGTTGTCGCCCTCCGCGGTAATGGCTCCCTCCACTCCCGTGACGAGCTCGGTCATGCCGTTGTTCTCCAGCAGGGCCTGCGCGCCGCAGCGTTCACGGCTCTCGACGATGACGTCACGGGCCCGCCAGGTGATCCATGCCTTGGCTACATCGACGAGTCTGCCCGTGTCCGTCCGGACGTCCTCGTCCGTACAGGCCTCCCAGCGCTCCTGTGCCCTGCGGTAGAGCAGGCTCATGGCGAAGACCGTGGCCATGGCCGAGGCGAGCGGTCCGTGGTGGGACCGATGGGCGTTGACGGGCACCGGCGGCTTACCGCGGGTCCCGGAGATCAGCCGGTGGCCGCCGTAGCGCACGGCGACCGCCAGGGTCGCGCGAGCCGAGCCCGCCGCGCAGGCGCTCATGGAGATCCGGCCGGGGGTCACCCGCCCGATCGAGGTCAGGAAGCGCCGCCGCCTGTCACCCGGTCCCGTGCTGAACTTTCCTGGGGAGTCGCTCTCTTCGCCGGATCCCAGCAGTGCGTCCCGCGCAACGAACAGCCGGTCGAACGAGGTCAGGCAGTGGTCCACCGGGCTGCCCATCCGGGCCGGAAGCCGCCGCACCCGGACGCCCGGCAGCGCCTGTTCGTCGTCGGTGAGCGGCACCAGGAAGAGGCGCACCCCGTGGTCCGAGCCGTCGGCGACCAGGCGTGCGGCCACCAGTCCGGACTTGGCTCCGCCCGCCGGGCTGGTGTTGGGCATGAACTTCTGCGCGCCCGCGTTCGGGGTGTGCAGGACGAATCCGTCCCTCTCCCGGTCGTACGTCGCAGTGGTCTCCATGGCCGCCGCGTTGTTGCCGTGTGCCACCTCGGTGCAGAGGAAAGTGCCGATGCGCCGCATCGTCAGATAGTCCGACAGGTCACGGCGACCGGAGCATTCGTGATCGAGGAGACTGCCGAGGAAGAGGTTGTAGTGGATGCCCGCCACGGTGGTCAGCGCTGGGTCCACCGGGCCCAGCCACGCGTGCAGGGCGGCCAGCGCGCGTGGGTCGGAAGCGAGGCGTGCTCCGCTGTCGAGGGAGAGGTTGAGGATCCGCAACCGGTCGTAGGCGAGTTCCAGTCGCTCTTCGGGCGTACCGCCGACGGGGCGGCGGAACGGTTCTGTGCTGATCAGCCGCTGCCAGAATCCGTGCTCGCGGCGGAAATCCGGGCCGAGGAGGACGCCGGTCAGCAGTTCGGTGGTGGACGGTGGGCCGGTGTCGGTAAGGGTCACGGTCATAACGAAATGAACGACCGGGGTACGGGCGAGGACACCCTGGACACTGTCACCGCTCCGGGACCGGCGCGCTGGTCAGGGCCTCTTTCAGCTCCTCCTCGTCGGGAGGCAGCGCACCGGCCCGTGCGACGGTCACTGCGGCCGAGGCCACCGCGTGGCGCAGCACGTCGCCCAGAACGGCGTCGTCCAGGGAGCGCAACCGTGCGCGGCCCCGCGCTCCGAGCAGTCCGTGCGAGGCCAGGGCGTGCAGTGTGCCCGACATGAAGGCATCGCCTGCCCCCACCGTGTCCGCGACCCGTACGGGCGGCGCGCCGATGCTCACCGTCGCGCCCGGCAGGAATGCCACTGCCCCTCCGGCGCCCCGGGTGACCAGGACGACCGCCGCGCCGGAGCGCAGCCACCGCTCGGCGGCCTCCTCCGGGGCCTCGTCCGGATACAGCCATCGCAGGTCCTCGTCGCTGGCCTTGACGATGTCACTCAGCGCCGCACAACGCTCCGCCCGGTGTACCGCACGGGCATGGTCACCCATCAGCGCGGGCCGCACATTGGGGTCGTAACTGACCGTCGCCGCTGTCCGGAGTGACCGGACGAGGTCCAGGACGGTGTCCGCGCCGGGCTCCAGGGCGGTGGCGACGGACCCGGTGTGGACATGCTGGGGCGGCTCCCCGGGCTGCTCCACCGGGCCCAGCGTCCAGGTGATCTCGAAGGTGTACGCGGCCCGGCCGGCCTCGTCGAGGCACACCGTGGCGGCCGGGGTGGGCGCACCGCTCCCGTCCGTGAGGACCCGAACCCCGGCCGAAGCAAGGTGGTCCTTGATCAGCCGCCCGTGGGAGTCCTGGCCGAGCTGGGTGATCAAGGTGGTGCCCAGCCCCAGCCTGGCCAGACCGTACGCGACGTTCGCGGGGCTACCGCCGGGATGGACCCGGTCCGGCGCGCCCGGCAGCCGGACGACGTCGGCGACGCATTCGCCGATGACCAGCAGGGCGGGGCTGTCGGGCATGAGGAGCGGGTCTCCTGGGGAACGCGGGCGGAGGTGGCCGGCGGAGCACTACTGCCACAAGGCTCACGATTCTGCCCGGTGCGCAGGACCAGCGGGGATCCGGGGGTCAGGAGGGTTCAGGAGGCTTCCTTGCCGCTTTCGTCCCCGTAACGCCGCTCAAATTTCGCGACCTGGCCCTCCGTGTCGACCACCCTCGCCTTGCCGGTGAAGAACGGGTGGCTCTCGGCGGAGATCTCCACATCGATGACCGGATAGCTGTTGCCGTCGTCCCAGTCGATGGTCTGCTCGCTCGACGCGGTGGACCGGGTCAGAAAGGCATACCCGGCGGAGCTGTCACGGAAGACCACGGGGCGGTACGACGGATGCTTGTCCTGTTGCATGCCTGCTCCTGGAGGTACGGGGATCTCGCATCCCGCTTCGGGCCAGCCTCCCGAACGGCGAGGGAGGGCGCGATCCGGGGCGTCCGTACGGAGCAGCGGATCGGCCGCGTGCTGCTCGATCGTCTGCTGCAGATGCTCGACCTGGCGGCGCCTGCCCGGCACATGGCCGGACCACGCGGCCAGGCCGGCGAGCCCGGCCGCGTGGTCCGACGAGGTGACGGAGTGCGCGGCCGGCCAAAGGCGCTCACGTCCGCCGCGGTGCTCCGCCTCCCCGGCGAAGCCGTACGTGGCGAGCACCCGCAGCCGCAGGCGCCGAGGTGGGTGGGCGCCTTCGGTGCCGCCGGGTCGGCGCCGCGTCGAATGCGCGGTGCGTCGCGTCGCTGTCCATGGCGGCAGCCGGAGCGCGACGAAACTCTGCCCGATAGATTGTGCAGGGTGGTTCGGTAGACCTGCTCAGTCACGCGTCACCCCTTCCACCGCGTCCGCGACGAGCCCGAGGAAACGCCCATGAGCCTGCGGGCTGCACAGGGGTTCCGGATTCCACGGCACGATCCGCGCCCCTCGGCCGACCGCCTCCCAGGCGGGGGCGGTGATCCCGTCGAGCGGGACCGCGTTGGACCGGATGTCCGTCAGGACGATGCGGGGTTCCAGCGCCGCCACGTCCGCCCAGTCCAGGGTGGCCCAGTTGACGCCGGCCCCTGCGGGCGGGGACACGAGGTCGACCCCCAGCTCGGCCAGGACGCGCAGCTCGGGCCACATCTGAGGGCGGCCGGCGTACGCCTGCTCCTGGCTCGCGGGCGAGAGGGCCAGCACCCTGGGCCCGCCGGGAGTGGCCCCGGCGGCCGCGCGGAGCCGCTCACGGGCGGTGCGCAGTTCACCCGCGGCGGCCGGGACCGGTGCGCCGCCGAGCGAGCGCGCGAGCTCGGCGAATCGCTCGGCGACCCGGTCGAGGGTGCGTGCCTGGCCCACGTCGATCACGACGACCGGGACACGATCCTCCAGGTGCTCGGCGGTGTCCGGGTCCAGTCCGTAGAGCCGGCCGTGGCCGTAGCTGACCGCGACGACCAGGTCGGGTTTGCCGCGTAGCAGCGTGTCCACGTCCAGGTCGTCACCCGCGCCCCGGTAGTCCACGGCGTCCAGCGGGAGCGTGCCGGTCTTCGCGCGGTCGGGCTCCGCCCCGTCGTGCCCGGAGCCGAATATCCCTTCCGGGCGTATCCCGTAATCCCACAGCGTCGCTCCCGCCTGGACGTACGTGAGCACCCGGGACGGCCTGCGGTCCGCCACCGCCAGCCGGCTCCGGTCGTCCGCGAAACTCCACATGCCCTGCTCCGTCACGCCACTCACCCCTCCGCACCGGCGACCTGGGCCCTCTCCCGGTCCCGCCGCCCACTACCCTGCCCAGCCCATCGGCCCCACACGCTCCGTGGGGCGACCCAGATAGGTGAGGGGCCCGGGGTCGGGGACGTCGACCACCTGGAATCCGAGCCGGTCGTAGAAGGCCCTGGCCGACGTGTTCGCCGTCAGCATGGACAGATGCACGGCACGGACGCCCTTCTGGTGCAGTGCGTCCAGGAAAGCCCCCATCAGCTCCCTGCCGTATCCCTTGCGCTGCCACGACGGCAGCAGGTCGATGTGCAGGTGCGCGGGGTATCCGTCCAGCTCAGGAAGGATCATCCGCTCAGGGCGGTACAGGAGCGCCGTCATCGTCTCGGCGAGCGTCCGGGGTTCATGCTCGGGGCCGGGGAAACGGTCCGTCACTCGGGGGAGCCAGACCTCTCGGAACGCGTCCACGAACCGCCGCGTGTCCGCGGTCCCCAGGACGTAGCCGACCGCACGCCCCGCACCGTCGTCCAGAACGAAGGTGAGCTCCGGTTCGATGTGGGCGTAGGGCTCGGCGAACAGCGCGGGCATCAGTCCGGGATCGGGGTACAGATGCGTACTGTCACCGCCGCCGTCAGCCGTGCGGACGCAGATGTCCGCGAGGGCCTCCTGGTCACTGGATCGGTAGGGGCGTACGTACGCGGTTTGGGTCATCGCCCCATCCTTCACCCCTGGGAGCGCTCCCACAAGGCCCTGAGGCGCTTCAGGGGCCGTCGCCCTCCCGGCAGTCTTCCGCGCGGGCCAGTTCGACGTTGAACTGAGCGCCGGTCACGAGTGCCAGGTTGGTGAACCAGATCCAGATAAGGAAGACGACCAGGCCGGCCAGCGAACCGTACAACCGGCTGTAGCTCCCGATGTGGGTCGCGTACAGCGCGAAGCCGGCCGAGGCGATCAGCCACAGGAACGCGGCGAGGACTCCGCCCGGCAAGGCTTGCCGCACGGTCCGCGCGGAACGTGGACCGGTGCTGAAGAGGACCACGATGAGGCAGGCGACCAGACAGAGCAGCACGGGCCATTTGAGTCCCTCCCACAGCGTCTCGCCGGCCCGCGCCAGGCCCAGTCGGCGGCCGAGCCAGCGGGCCAGAGGTCCGGTGAGCACCAGAGCGAAGGCACTGGCCATCAGCAGGACGAGCAGCCCGATGGCGGAGACCACGATGATGTGGGCCTGGCGCAGGGCGGGCCTGGTGTCCTTCACGTGGTGCATGGCGTGCATCGCCCTGCGGAACACGGCCAGGTAGCTGGAGGCGGACCACACGGCGCTCACGCTGCCGGTGGCGACGAGCAGCCAGACGGCGGTGCGCTCCTGGGTGGCCGCCTCCAGAGGCCGGCGCAGCGCCGCTCCGGACTCGGCCGGTGCGAAGGCCGTGATGTCGGCGATCAGGGCGTTGGTGGCGCCGGGGTTGGCCAGTCCGATGACGGACACGGTGACGAGGAGTGCCGGGAGCAGCGCCAGAATGGCGTAGTAGGTGAGAGCCGCCGCCCAGTCGGAGAGGTCGTCGTTCCACAGCGATACGGGGGTCCTGCGCAGTGCGGTGCGCCAGCGCCTCCGCGCGGTGTGACCTGCGGGCGGCGTGGTTCGTTCCGCGACGGGGTCGTCGGTCCTGCTGGGCACACGGATACTCCGGGGACGTAGGAAGGCGGCCGGACGGGACGTCGCCACCGGGGTGCCCGGCGTCCCGGCTGCCCCCTTTCTCTCATGCCTCGGTCCCGCGGGTGTACTCCAGGTGGGCTCAGTCGTTGACGGCGGTGAGCAGCACCACCGCGTCCTCCAGCGCCAGCAGTCCGTGCCGCTCCTGGGGAATGGGGTGCAACCCGCCCGCCGCGAGCTCCACGTCCCCGGAGCCGGCGGTGAGCCGGACCGCACCGCGCAGCACCTGAAGTGACGCGGCGGGCGGTGCGTTGTGCTCGTCGAGGGCGGATCCCGCGGTGAGCGCGATCACCGTCTGCCGCAGCGGCTCCTGGCGCAGCAGCAGATGTGCGCTGCGCCCGTGCGCATGGGCGCGGGCCGCGGCCAGGTGCTCGTCGGCGAGAGCGTTGAGATCATCCATACGACCACTGTGCCGCAGCCCCCGCTCCCCCGCTATCGCGGGAAGGGGTTCTCCCCCGCCCTTTCGGAAACCGGGAGGAACCCCTGCCGCACCGTCTCGACGAGTCACCGGCCGACGGTCAGAGACCGCCGACGTAGAGAAGCCGGTCGGGGGAGCCGGGGCCCAGACCCGTCAGGACGCCCGGGGTCGCCTCCGCGGCGAGCCAGTCGGAGACCTCCTGCGGCGCCGCTTGGGGATTCCGCTCCTTGTACAGAGCGGCGGCACCGGCCACGTGCGGACTGGCCATGGACGTACCGCTCAGCGTCGTGGAACCGCCGCCGAGGTTCGCGGACACGATGTCCACCCCCGGGGCGTACAGCCACACACAGGTACCCCAGTTGCTGAACGCCGCCTGCCGGTCCTGGTCGTCGTCGGCACCCACGGCGAGCACGCCGAGGGCGCGCGCCGGAGACACCTCACAGGCATCCTGGTTCTCGTTGCCCGCCGCGACCACGGGCAGGGTGCCCTGCGCCGCGAGTGCGTCGAACGCCTCGTCGACGGCCGAGGACGCGGGACCTCCGAGGGAGGCGTTGACCACGGCCGGCTGCTCGGCGTTCTGGGCGATCCAGTCGAGACCGGCGATGACCCCGGCCCAGGTACCCGAGCCTTCACAGTTGAGCACCCGTACCGGCACCAGCGAGGCGGCGGGGGCGACACCGTACGTCGCACCGGCCACGGTCCCGGCCACGTGCGTGCCGTGGCCGTTGCAGTCCTCGCCGTCGCGGCCGTCACCGATCGCGTCGTACCCGGCGCCCACCCGGCCGCCGAGCTCGCTGTGGGCGCGTTCGATGCCGGTGTCGAGGATGTACGCGGTCACACCCTGCCCCGTGCCGTCCACGTCGTACGTGCCGTCCAGCGGCAGATTCCGCTGGTCGACACGGTCCTGCCCCCAGCTCCCTGCCACCGCCCGATTCCCGGCCGCCGTCCTGACGGGCGAAGGCGGGACGGAGGCCTCACTGTTCTCCTCGACGGCCTGCACGCCCGCGGCGCCGCGCACCTGCTCCAGCTGCGCGGGCGTGAGCGAGGCGGCGAAACCGTGCAGGACCTTGCTGTACGTGAAGAGCGTGGCGATTCCGAGCTGCTCGGCCATGGCGACCGGCTTCCGCTCGGGCGCGAGGGTGACGATGTACTGACCGGGCACGGCTCGGACCGACTTCTGCACCGGCACGAGAGTCTCGCCGGTGTCGGCCGTCGCCGTGGCCGTGCCGATCAGGGGGCCGATCAGCAGTAGGGCGGCTGGTGCCCATAGGGCGCGCGGGCGCATGCGTTCTCCCTTGGATGGAGGAGCGGTTCGCGGACCTGCCAGGCCCGCGAAAAGCGAACACCTGACCTTTCGTCCACATCTCCGGCGCGCCTGAGCCGCATCAGCCGGACAGCGCAACGATCGGTACCGGGGCAGGCCCATTCGGCCGATCGCATGAAAGGTTTCAACTGCCTCCGCAATCGACGATAGCCCCGCCCCGGCGAGTGCGTCAATGCCACATCGAGCAGGCCTATGACCATCGAGCCAGAAAGCGCGTCATCTCGAAAGAAGTATTGACAGGGACCGGTCACAACTCTAGCTTCACACCAACTGAAACGATTCACCCCTGCATCGTTACGGAGCCGCGTTGTGATCAGCAGAAGACGACTGCTCAGCACCACCGCCGCCACCGCCGCGCTCGCCGCGGCGTCCGCACCCGCCGCCGGTGCGTCCGGTTCGGGGCGGGCGGCCGCCGGCCGGGCCCGCGTCACCGAGCCGACCGTCGAGTACGTACGCCATCCGCTGGGCCTGGACACCCCACGTCCACGACTGAGCTGGCCCGTCGCATCGGACAGTCCGGGTCTGAGCCAGACCGCCTACCAGGTGCGCGTGGCCACCACCGCCGACCGCCTCGGGAAACCCGACGTCTGGGACAGCGGCAGGGTCGAGTCCGCGCAGTCCGTACTCGTGCCGTACGCGGGCCCCGAACCGGAGTCCCGCACGCGCTACTTCTGGTCCGTACGGGTCTGGGACGCGGACGGCCGGGCGTCCTCGTGGAGCGCGCCGTCCTGGTGGGAAACCGGACTCCTGGAGGCCTCGGACTGGTCGGCCGACTGGATCGCGGCGCCGGCTGCGCTGACCGGCACACCCGCCCTCGACGACGTCTCGTGGATCTGGTTCCCCGAAGGGGACCCCACCGTCGAGGCACCGGCGGCCACACGGTGGTTCCGCGGCCGGGTGGAGGTCCCGGAGGGGGTCACCCGCGCCCGTCTGGTCATGAGCGCCGACGACGGGTTCACCGCCCGCGTCAACGGCGCGGAAGTGGCACACACGGAAGCGGACGGCCCCGCCGAGAACTGGAAACGCCCCGTCCTCGTGGATGTGACGGACCGCCTCTCCCCCGGCATCCAGGTGATCGCCGTGTCGGCGACCAACGCGGTCGCCGGTCCTGCCGGGCTTCTCGGGGTACTGGAGCTGACCACCGCGGAGGGGACGACCACGGTCGTCACCGACGCCGGCTGGCGGGCCACCGACAAGGAGCCGCCCGGGGACTGGCACTCCGTCACCTACGACGACACCGCCTGGCCGGCCGCCAAGGTACTCGCACGCTGGGGCTCCGGCCCCTGGGGGAAGGTGCGGGTGGCGTACTCCCCCGCGACCCAGCTGCGCCGGGAGTTCCGGCTGGACCGCAAACGCGTCGCGCGGGCCAGGCTGTACTCGACCGCCCTCGGCCTGTACGAGGTGTCTCTCAACGGCGAGCGTGTCGGCGAGGACCGGCTCGCTCCGGGCTGGACGGACTACAACCAGCGGGTCCAGTACCAGACCTACGACGTGACCGGCCTGCTGGCGCCAGGCGGAAACGCTCTCGGAATCACCCTGGCGACAGGGTGGTACGCAGGGAACATCGCCTGGTTCGGACCGCATCAGTACGGCGAACAGCCCGCCGCTCTCGCCCAGTTGGAGGTGATCTACACCGACGGCTCGACCGACCGCGTGGTGTCGGGGGCCGACTGGCTCACCGCGACCGGGCCGGTCACCGGGGCAGACCTCGTGGCGGGCGAGGACTACGACGCCCGGCGGGAGACGGACGGATGGACCCGCGCCGGTTTCGACTCGACCGGCTGGCTCGCGGCCGACCGCGTCGACGGGGTCACGGCGGCGCTCGTGGCAGAAGTGGACGGGGCCTGCCGTGTCGAGCGGGAGCTGACCGTCCGTGAGGTGACCGAGCCCAAGCCCGGTGTGTTCGTGTTCGACCTCGGCCAGAACATGGTGGGCGCCGCACGCCTCACGGTGTCCGGACCGGCCGGGACGACGGTGCGTCTGCGGCATGCCGAGGTGCTGAACCCGGACGGCACGGTCTACACCGCCAACCTGCGCACCGCCCGCGCCACGGACACGTACACACTCAGGGGAGGTGGCCGGGAGACCTACGAGCCCCGCTTCACGTTCCACGGTTTCCGCTACGTCGAGGTGACGGGATACCCCGGTACGCCGGGACGCGACGCGATCGTGGGCCGTGTCATCCACACCTCGGCGCCGTTCACCATGGACTTCGCCACCGATGTCCCCATGCTCAACCAGCTCCACAGCAACATCACCTGGGGACAGCGCGGGAATTTCCTGTCCATCCCGACGGACACCCCGGCACGCGACGAGCGTCTCGGCTGGACCGGTGACATCAATGTCTTCGCGCCCACCGCCGCGTACACGATGGAGTCCGCGCGCTTCCTCACCAAGTGGCTGCAGGACCTGCGCGACGCGCAGACCTCGGAGGGCGCCTTCACCCATGTCGCCCCGGATCTGCCGAACGTAGGCAACGGCGCGGCGGGCTGGGGTGACGCCGGGGTGACCGTGCCATGGGCCCTGTACCAGGCATACGGCGATGTGCGGGTGCTGGAACAGTCCTGGTCCTCGATGCTCCGCTGGCTGACGTATCTGGAGGCACACAGCACCGGGCTACTGCGGCCCGCCGACGGGTTCGGCGACTGGCTCAACATCGAGGAGGAGACGCCCAAGGACGTGATCGCCACGGCCTACTTCGCGCACAGCGCCGATCTCGTGGCCCGCGCCGCCCAGGTTCTGGGCAAGGATCCGGCGCCGTACCTGACGCTTTTCGGCCGGGTGCGCGACGCCTTCCGCGCCGCGTACGTCTCGGCCGGCGGACGGGTGAAGGGCGATACGCAGACGGCTTACGTGCTGGCCCTGTCCATGGATCTGCTGGCGGAGGACGACCGCGGGCCGGCTGCTGACCGGCTGGTGACGCTCATCGAGGCGAAGGGCTGGCATCTGTCGACGGGGTTCCTCGGCACCCCGCGCCTGCTGCCCGTGCTCACGGACACCGGTCACACGGATGTCGCCTACCGGCTGCTCATGCAGAGGACCTTCCCGAGCTGGGGCTACCAGATCGACCGGGGCGCCACCACGATGTGGGAGCGCTGGGACTCGATCCGGCCGGACGGCAGCTTCCAGGACGCCGGAATGAACTCCTTCAACCACTACGCGTACGGCTCGGTCGGCGAGTGGATGTACGCGAACATCGCGGGCATCGCGCCCGGCGCCCCCGGCTTCCGGAAGATCCTCGTGCGGCCGCGGCCGGGCGGCGGGGTGACGCAGGCCGAGGGACGGTTCGACTCACGGTACGGGCCGGTCGCCACACGCTGGAAGAAGGACGCGGACGGTTTCGCACTCCGCGTCGTACTGCCGCCGAACACGACCGCCGAGGTGTGGGTGCCGGGCGGCGACAAGCGGAGCGCCGGCCGGGGACCGGCGGCTTTCCTGCGGCAGGACGACGAGTGTGCGGTCTTCGCCGTGGGGTCGGGAACTCATCGGTTCACGGCCTCCGTCTGACCGGAGCGCCAGCGGGCCCCGGGGGACGAACCGGCCCCCCGGGGCCCGCTGAAAGCGGAGTGGTACCCGCTACCCGACGGCGTGTCCCGGCAGGGCTTCCCCAAGGAAGGGCGTGGCCCCCGTCGCCAGGCGGAGCACCGCGACCCCCCGCGAGGGCAGGACCAGGCCGCCCTCGGCGGCCGGTGAGGGCCCGGAGAGGATCTCTCCGGCCACCGTGCCGAACGCCACGGGCTCGTCCGTACGGTTGACGAGGAACCAGTAGGACTGGGAGCCGTCGGTCCGTACGCTCAGCTCCACCCGCCCCCGCACATCGGCGGGCAGCTCGCTGAGCACACCGGCGCCGGACAGCAGGGACCGCAGCACGTCGGGCAGCCCATGGGTGCCCAGCCGGGTGGAGACGTAGGCGGCGGAGCCGCCGTCCTCAAGGGCACGCCGTGTGATGGCGGGGCGCCCTGCCTGGTCACCGGTCTCGTAGCGCGCCAGCACCGTGACCTCGGAATCGGTCAGGTCGATGCGGTCGGTCCACAGAGTGCCGGTCAGACCGTTGTCGAGCCGTACGTTCACGCCCTCCCGAAGGGGGCCGAACTCCTCGATGCGGATGCCCAGCAGATCACGCAGCGCTCCGGGGTATCCGCCGAGGTGGACGTGGTCGTTCTCGTCGACGACACCCGAGTAGTAGGTGGTGGCGAGGTGGCCGCCGCCGCGCACATAGGCGTCCAGCCGGCCGGCGAGGGCCTGGGGGACGACGTGCAGGACCGGCGCCGCGACGAAGTCGTACCCGGTGAGGTCGGTGGCGGTCGTGACGACGTCCACCCGGACACCCAGGGCCAGGAAGGCCGAGTACCAGTCGAGCGCCTCCTGCCGGTAGCGCAGCAGGGAGGACGGCTGGGAGTCGCGTTCGACGGCCCACCAGGACTCCCAGTCGTAGACCAGTGCCGCGCGAGCCGGCTCCCGTACGGAACCGGTGACCGGGGTGAGTGTCTCCAGCGTCCGGCCGAGGGCGGTCACCGCACGGAACACCTCGCTGTCCGGGCCGGCATGGGGAACCATCGCGGAGTGGTGCTTCTCGGCACCGGCGGCGGACTGGCGCCACTGGAAGAAGCAGACCGCGTCGGCTCCGTGGGCGACGTGCACCAGGGAGTCGCGGGCGAGCTCGCCCTGGCTCTTGGCGACGTTGACGGGCTGCCAGTTGACCGCACTGGTCGAGTGCTCCATCAGGAACCAGGGCCTGCCCTGCGCGATGGAGTGCGTGAGGGCCGCGGAGAACGAGAGCTCGTCCAGGCGCTGCGGACCGGGGTGGGCGTAGTGATCGTTGGAGACGAAGTCGATCTCCTGCGCCCACTCGGGGTAGTTCATACCCTTGGTGTCCCCCATCACCATGAAGTTGGTGGTGGCGGGGATCTGGGGGGTGATGCGGCGCAGGACGTCGCGCTCCGCCCGGAGATAATCCTTCAGCGCGTCGGAGGAGAACCGCTTGAAGTCGAGCTGCTGCGTGGGGTTGGCATGGCTCGCGGCCAGTCGCGGCGGCTGGATCTGTGCCCATTCCCCGTAGTACTGCGACCAGAAGGAGGTCGCCCAGGCCCGGTTGAGCTCGTCCAGCGTGACGTAGCGTGCGCGCAGCCAGTCGCGGAAGGCCTGGGCGGCGTCGTCGGAGTAGTCGTAGATGTTGTGACAGCCGAGCTCGTTGGAGATGTGCCAGGCGACCACGGCGGGATGGTCCGCGTATCGGGTGGCCATGGCCTCCACCAGCCGCAGGGCGTACCTGCGGAAGACGGGTGAGGTGGGCCGCCAGTGCTGTCGCGCGCCTTGGGAGAGGGTCTCACCGGTGCGGGTGACCGGCAGGATCTCCGGGTGCAGGGTGGTGAGCCAGGGCGGCGGCGAGGCGGTGGCGGTGGCGAGGTCCACCGCGATCCCGTTGTCGTGGAGCAGGTCGAGCACCTCGTCCAGCCAGGTGAAGTCCCACCGGTCCTCGGCCGGTTGCAGGCGAGCCCAGGAGAAGATGGCGACGGAGACGATGGTGACCCCGGCCTCGCGCATCAGCCGGACGTCTTCCTTCCACACCTCGCGCGGCCACTGCTCCGGGTTGTAGTCGGCCCCGTAGGCGAAGCGTGCGGGACGGTCGTCGGAGGGGAGGCGCAGCCAGTGGCGCTCGGATGCGGGGGTCATGATGATCCTTTCGGATACGTACGAGGTGCGAGTACGGCACAGGGCGGCCGCCCGTCGGACGGCCGCCCTGTGCCGGTTCAGCTGCAGGACGTCACTTGTTGACGCTGAAGCCCTGGTCGTTGCCGTAGGCGACGGAGGCCTTCTGCCATTCCTTCAGCCCGTCGGCGAGCGTGGTGTCGGAGACGTATGCCTTGCCGACGGAGTCGTTGAAGATCGAGTTCGCGTACACCTGGAAGGGCAGGTAGGACCAGCCCTCGGGTACCTGGCTGGCGGACCGGGCGAAGATCTCGTTCGCCTTCTGGCCGCCGAAGTACGGGAAGGTGGTGTCGAGGAACGACGGCGAGGACAGGTCTGCCGTGGTGGCGGGGAAGGCGCCGGCCTTGATGCGGGCCTGGACGCCGTCCGAGTGGTTGGCGTACTCGTTGAACGCGTACGCCAGCTCCTTGTTCTTGCCCGCCTTCATCACCGCGAGGGAGCTGCCGCCGTTCTCGGAGCTGACCTCGCCGCCCTTCTCCCACTGCGGGAGCGCGGCCGCGCGCCAGTCACCCGAGGCCGACTCGACACCCGAGACGAAGTTGGCGGGCATCCAGGCACCGGTGGCGAGGGTGGCGATGGTGCCGTCCGCCAGGCCCTTGTACCACTCGTCGCTCCAGGAGGTGACGGGCGCCAGGAGCTTCTCGTCGATGAGCTTCTGCCAGACCTCGGTGAAGGCGACGACGCCCTTGTCAGCGGCGAGGTCGACCGTCACATCGGTGCCGCGGGTCTTGAAGGGGGTCCCGCCGGCCTGCCAGATCATGCTGGTCGCGAACCCGGCGTCACCGGTGTCGTTCGTTATGTAGGCCTTGGGATCGGCGGCGTTCAGGGCGCGCGCCGCCTCCAGGTACTCGTCCCAGGTGGTGGGCGTGGCGATCTGGTGCTTGTCCAGCACCTTCTTGTTGTAGAAGAGCGCCATCGGGCCGGAGTCCATCGGGAGGGCGTACACGGCCTCGTCGACGGCGACCGAGTTCCACGGTCCCGGCGAGTAGTCGTCCTCGAAGTCCCCGGCACCGTAACGGCTCAGGTCCTCGAGGGACTCTCCGAGGGCGAACTGGCCGAGGGCGTAGTACTCGACCTGCGCGACGTCAGGCACCCCGGATCCGGCCTGTACCGCATTCTGCAGGGCAGTGTACTGGTCGTTGCCGGTACCGGCGTTGACCAGCTTCACCTTGACCTTGGGGTACTTCTTCTGGAAGTCGCTGACGACCTGCTTCAGCGTCGGTTCCCACGCCCACACCGTGATGGAGCCGCCCTCCTTGAGAGCTGCGCGGAGGTCACCCCCCGTGACGGCCTTGTCCGACGAACCGGCATCGTCGGAGGACCCGCACGCGGTGAGGCTCAGCGCGGCCGCGCACAGCAGGCCGACGCCACGCATCGCGCGTCTGGTCATGGTTCTCATAATTGCTTCACTCCGTTGTGGTGAGGGTGGTGCACAGACCGTCGAACGTCCGCACGGGGGTGCGAGGCTGGACAGGGGTGGGACACCGCGCCGGCCGAGGGCCGGGGGAAACCGGTCTCGGAGCGCGGAGATTCGGTGGCCGACCGGGCCGGAGAGCGGATCACCCCTTGACGCTGCCTGCCGCCAGTCCGGACTGCCAATAGCGCTGAAGCAGCAGGAAGGCGATGATCAGCGGCACGATGGTCAGCAGTGAGCCCGTGATGACCAGGTTGAAGACCGGCTGGCCGCCGGCGGTGGACGCCTGCTCGTTCCAGGCGTTCAGCCCGAGTGTCAGCGGATACCAGTCCGGATTCTTGATCATGATGAGGGGCAGGAAGTAGTTGTTCCAGGTCTGCACCATGGTGAACAACAGCACCGTCACGATGCCCGGGGTGAGCAGCGGGAGGGCGATGCGGAAGAACGTCCGCAGCTCGCCGGAACCGTCCATCCTGGCTGCTTCCAGCAGCTCGGTGGGGACCGCCTCGGCGGCGAACACCCACATGAGGTAGAGCCCGAACGGTGAGATCAGGGACGGGATGATGACGGCCCACGGCGTGTTGGTGAGCCCCATCTTGCTGAACATGAGGAAGGTGGGGACCGCCAGGGCGGTGGCCGGCACCGCCACCGCGCCGATGACGGTGGCGAAGACGGCACGCTTGCCCGCGAAATCGAACTTGGCCAGGCCGTAGCCGCCCATGACCGCGAGGAAGGTGGCCCCGCCCGCTCCCACGACCACGTACAGCAGGGTGTTGAGGAACCAGCGGACGAAGATGCCGTCGTTGTAGGTGAGTGTCTGAGAGATGTTGTCCCAGAGGGCGAAGTCGCCGCTGAACCAGAGGCCGAAAGAACCGAGCAGGCCCCTCTGCGTCTTGGTGGCGTTGATGACGAGCCACGCCAGCGGCATGAGCGCGTAGAGCGCGGTCACGCCCATGAGCAGCGTGAGCAGCACGCTGCGGCGCGGCCGGACCGCCGAATGGCGTCGGCGGAGTGCCGGGGCACGGTGGGTGGTTCGCCGGGGCGTCTGCTCGGCGGTGAAGGAAGGGGCGCTCATGGCTCACGCCTCCTTTCGCATGCCGCGCAGCTGGACCGCGTAGGCGATGATCATTGTGACGACGCCCATGACGAGGGAGACCGTGGCCGCGTAGTTCTGCTGCCGGCCCGAGAAGGACAGCGTGAACGTGTAGAAGTTGGGCGTGAAGTAGGTCGTGATCGCGTTGGGCGCCAGGTTCTGCAGGATACTGGGCTCGTTGAACAACTGGAAACTGCCGATCACGGAGAAGATCGTCGCGATCACCAGTGCCCCGCGGATCGCGGGTATCTTCACCGCGGTGATGATCCGCCACTGTCCCGCTCCGTCGATCTCGGCCGCCTCGTAGAGCGACTTGGGGACGACACGCAGCGCGGAGTAGAAGATCAGCATGTTGTAGCCGATGAACTCCCAGGTGACGATATTGCCGATGCTGGCCAGTATCAGGGAGGGCGAGAGCGGGTCGGGCAGCGATACGCCGAAGGCGTCGTTGAAATTCCCGACCAGCCCGAAGCGGGTGCCGTAGATGAAGCCCCACATCAGTGTGGCGACGACGGCGGGTACGGCATACGGCAGGAAGACGGCGATCCGGAAAAAGCTCTTCCCGTAGATCCTTCCGCTGTCGAGTGCCAGGGCTATGAGCAGGGCGAGGCCGAGCATGACGGGCACCTGCACCACGAGGAACAGAGTCACCCGGCCCACTGCCGCCCAGAACTGTTCGTCCTCGAACGCCCTCTGGAAGTTGTCCAGGCCGACGAACGACGTGCCGCCCACCAACTGGTCCCGGAAGAAACTCAGATACAGCGAGTAGGCGATCGGGGCGAGGAACACGAGGGCGAACACGGCCATGAACGGCCCTACGAAGATCCACCCGACCCGCCCCCGCCGCGCGCGGGAGCCGCCTCCGGCTGGTGGGCGGCGTCCAGTGGTGAGCGGCGTGACAGCCGTCATGGGTACTCCTGTTGATCCGGCGTTGAGCATGGCCCCGGCCGGATGGAGACACCGGACATCGTGGAGGCGCTGTGCTTGAGGAGGCCGATGCCCACGTAAACACCCGTACTGATGTTTACGTAAACATTTATCGGTGAAGTGATGTCTACACGTCTCTCATCCCATGGTCAAGACTCGGTTTCCCTGCTAGGCCGACGAGTTGGGACCCAGCACCCGCACCGCGCCTCCGAGCAGCCGTGTCCGCGCTTGCCCGTGTGTCGGCACGGTGCGTCCGAAGTGGTAGAAATGCCGGTGACCAGAGACCTCGGTCCGCACGCGATTCGAGCCACACGCGCAGCAGAGACAGGGTGGGTCACGTTCGGAACACCCTCGACGCACGCGGTGAGAAGACGACCCCGCGGCCGAAGCGGCGCGCCCACACGGCGAAAGGCCCACACGACCACGACGGAGGCGAACGAAGTGCACGGACAGGAACAGGCCACGGACCGGCCTCCTCACAGGGAGGCGTCGATGGCCGACGTAGCGCGCCGGGCGGGAGTCTCCTCCCAGACGGTCTCCCGTGTATCCAACGGACACACGGTGGTTTCCGAGGAGACGCGCGATCGCGTCCTGACCGCCATGAAGGAGCTGGACTATCGCCCCAACAGCGCCGCGCGCGCCCTCAGGAGCGGGAAGTTCCGCACCCTGGGCGTCATCCTGTTCACCCTGGCCACGACGGGCAATGTCCGCACGCTGGAAGCCATTTCCGCCTCCGCGGCGGACGAGGGGTACGCGATCACCCTGCTCCCCGTCGCGACGCCCACCAGCACGGGAGTCCGGGGGGCCGTGACCGTGCTCGGCGAACACGTCGTGGACGGCATCATCGTGATCATGGAGGTCCCCCTTCTGGACGCCGCCATCTCGCTTCCGCCGCACACCCATGTGGTAGTGGCCGACTCCGACGCCGGCGACCGGTACAGCGTCGTGGACACCGACCAGTCCGGAGGCGCCAGGGCGGCAGTGCGGCATCTGCTCGATCTCGGGCACCGCACCGTGGTGCATGTGGCCGGGCCTGCGGAGTCGTTCGCCGCCCAGCGCCGCGCCCGCGCCTGGCGGCAGACGCTGGAGGACGCGGGATGCCCCGTCCCGCCGCCGGTGGACGGTGACTGGACGGCGGCCTCGGGATACGAAGCGGGCCTCGCCCTGGCGGCCGACCCCGCGTGCACGGCGGTTTTCGCGGCCAACGACCAGATGGCGCTGGGCGTTCTGCGCGCCCTGCAGGAACGGGGCAGACACGTACCCGAGGACGTCAGCGTCGTCGGGTTCGACGACATCGCCGACTCCGCCTCCTTCCTTCCGCCTCTGACCACCGTCCACCAGGACTTCGCCGAAATAGGGCGGCAGTGCGTGGACGGCGTCCTGCGGCAGATCCGCAACGAGACGACGGAGCGGGGAACCACCCTGGTCCCGACCCGGCTGGTCGTCCGGGCCAGCACGGCCCCGCCGCCTCCCGGGTGACCGCACGCCGGCCGGTGCTGCCGACGCCACGGCGGTCCGCCGGGTACAGGACGAAACCTGTCCTATGGGCCCCCTAGCGTGGACGCCAGGACGTCGACACCGAAAAGGGACGGGCACAGCGATGGCACATAACCGTGAAGCAAGCGACGGCCGAGCGAGTTCGGAGCCGCTGCTCTTCGAACGGGCCGACCTGCTCGAGGCCTGGCTGGAGCGTCATCACGCGGAGCGGACGGGGCTGTGGCTGAAGATCGCGAAGAAGGGCTCGGGCATCGCCTCGGTCACCGCCGCGGAGGTCGTCGACGTCGTACTCTGCCACGGGTGGATCGACGGCCAGCGCAAATCCCTGGACGAAGTGTTCTACCTGCAGCGGATTTCGCCGCGCCGCCGCGGCAGCAACTGGTCCCTCGTCAACGTCGGCAGGGTCGAGGCGCTGACCGCGGCCGACCGGATGCGGGAGTCCGGGCTGGCCGAGGTGCGGGCGGCGCGAGCCGACGGCAGGTGGGCGGCGGCGTACCCCTCACAGAGGGAAGCCACCGTGCCCGACGACCTGGCCGCCGCGCTGGCCGCGGACCGCAGGGCCGGTGAACGCTTCGAACAGCTCACCAGGGCGGAGCGCTACCTCGTGCTCCTTCAGCTGATGACGGCGAGGAACCCCGAGGTGAGGGCTGCCCGCCTCGCACGGATGACGGCGAGACTGGCGGCGGGGGAGCCGGTCCGCTGACCGGCCGGGGGTGGGGCCACCCGCCTCTGATGTCCGGCAGACGTCAGACAACCGCCCGTCGGCCGGCCCGTACGCCCAGGAGCTCAGGCTTATCGGCCGGTGACGCGAACCGTCCGGCCGGATCCGCGACCAGTCGCCAGGTCGCCAGGTCGCCAGGTCGCCAGGTCGCCAGGTCGCCAGGTCGCCAGGTCGAGGATGGCCCGCCCCTTGGATCTCGGTGGCCACGAGGCCGTGGGCACGAGCTCACGGCTCCAGATGGGGAAAACGCAGCTCGGTACGGCTCCGCGCGGTGTCGCCGGGGCGCAGCACGGTGCTGGGCTGGTCGGGCCGGTTGGGTGAGTCGGGCAGGTGCTGGGTCTCCAGGCAGACCGAGCCGTGCCGTGCGTGGCGGCGGCCGGTGGCGTCGGTGAAGGAGCCGTCGAGCTGGTTGGCGGTGTAGACCTGGATGCCGGGCTCCGTGGTCCACACCTCCAGGACGCGTGCGGTGTCCGGTGCGGTGAGACGGGCGGCGCGGCACAGACCGCCGCCGGTGTTCCGCAGCACCCAGCAGTGGTCGAACCCGCCCGCGCCACGCAGCTGTTCGTCGTCGTGCCCGAGCCGTTCCCCGAGGACGTGGGGCCCGGTGAGGTCGAAGGGGGTGCCCCGGACCTCGGTCGGCGGCCCGCAGGGGATGCCCTCGCCGTCCACAGGCAGATAGGTGTCGGCGTCGACCTCCAGACGGTGGCCGAGTACGTCGTCGTGGCCGGCCAGGTCGAAGTAGGCGTGATTGGTGAGGTTGACGACCGTGGGCCGGTCGGTGGTGCAGGCGTAGTCGATGGCCAGGGTGCCGGTGGTGTCGAGGGTGTACGTGACCGTGCTGTCCAGTGCGCCGGGGAAGCCCATGTCACCGTCGGGGCTGTGCAGGGTGAGCCGGACGGACACACTGTCGTCGGTACGGTCGGCGCTCGCGTCCCACACCTTGGTGTGGAAGCCTTCGGGGCCGCCGTGCAGGGCGTGGCCGCGGTCGTTGGCGGGGATGTGGTGCTCGTCCCCGTCCAGAGCGAAGCGGCCGTGCGCGATGCGGTTGGCGTAACGGCCGACTACGGCGCCGAAGTAGGGGTGCTCGGCCGTGTAGTCGCCGAGGGTGGCGAGCGAACGGACGACGGAGGCGGTGGCGCCCGTGGTGTCGGGTACGTCGAGGCGGTGCAGGGACGCCCCGTAGGTGAGTATGTCGGCCTGGACACCGGTACCGCTGTCGAGGGTCCACCGGTGGACCGGGGCGCCCTGGGCGGAGCCGAAGGGGGTGCTGTGCACGGTGGGGCGCGGCATCAGAGGTCCTCTGTGGGGCCGGAACGGGGTCCGGGCGTCGTGGATTCGCGGACGACCAGCCGGTAGCCGGGGCGCGGCCTGCGCGGTTCGGCGACGGCTTCGCCCGAGAGCCGTTCGACGAGGCTGTCGACGGCGAGGCGGGCGATGGCTTCCTTGTCCGGGGCGATGGTGGTCAGCGTGGTGGAGGCGTAGCGGCACTCCTCGATGTCGTCGAAGCCGACGACGGCGATGTCGTCCGGGACGCGCATTCGGCGTTCGCCGATGGTCCGCATCGCGCCGATGGCAATGAGGTCGTTGTAGGCGAAGACGGCGTCGGGGCGCTCGCCCCGGTCCAGGAGTTCCGCCATTCCCGCGGCACCGTCCTCGCGGCCGTAGCCGTCGGTGACCACGACGAGGGATTCGTCCGGTGTCAGGCCTGCGGCGGCGAGTTCCTCGCGCCAGCCCCGCAACCGCAGGTGGGCGGGCTGGCGTTCGCGTCCGGTGCGCGAGCCGAGGAATGCGATCCGGCGGTTGCCCTGGCCGACGAGGTGGCGGACGGCCGCACGGGCCGCCGCCACGTTGTCGATGGCGATGTGGTCGTACGGGGCCTCGTACTCGCGCTCGCCGAGCAGGACCAGGGGCGCCGTATCGGTACGCGCCATGAGGTCCTCGGTCTCCAGATGGATGGGGCTGAGGATGAGGCCGTCGATCACATGGGAGCGGAATCCCTGGCTGACCAGGAGTTCCTTCTCCCGGAGGCCGGCGGTGTGATCGACCAGGACGGTGTAGTCGTGCCGGGCCGCCGCGTCGATGACCGCACCGGCGAGTTCCGCGAAGTACGGGTTGCCGAATTCCGGGACGGCGAGGGCGATGATGCCGGTGCGGCCCTTGCGCAGATGGCGGGCGGTGAGGTTCGGCCGGTAGCCGAGCTCGTCGATCGCCTGTTGCACCCTGGCGCGCATCGCGGGTGTGACGTGCTGATAGTTGTTCACCACGTTCGACACGGTCTTGATGGACACGCCCGCCCGTCGCGCAACGTCTTTGAGGCTGACGCCCACGGCACTCCTTGGTTCGGCTCGGCTTGTTCTGTGGTCCGGCCTCGGACCGGCGGCTCGTCGTCAGGTGCTTCTGCGACTGCGCGCCAGATAGCGCTGGGCCACCACCACAACGATAAGGAAGCCGCCGCTGACCACCGACTGGTAGGAGGAGTTGAGCGAGCCGATCTGATTGATCAGGTTCTGGATGACTGCCAGCAGCAGGACGCCCCAGAGGGTGCCGCTGATGGACCCGGCGCCGCCGATGAGCAGGGTGCCGCCGATGACGACGGCGGAGATCGCGTCGAGTTCCATGCCGACCCCGACGATGGTGACGCCGGAGGAGAGCCTGGCGGCGTTGAGTGCGCCGGCGAGTCCGGCGAGCAGACCGCTGAGTGTGTAGACGAGGATCTTCGTACGGGCGACGGGGAGGCCCATCAGGGTCGCCGCGTCGCTGCTGCCGCCGACGGCGAAGAGTGTCTGCCCGAACGAGGTGCGCTGCAGCACGAGTCCGCCGGCTCCGAAGAGCACCAGCGCGATGAGGATCGGATAGCCGAAGCCCCGGACACTGCCCTGGCCGAGTTCGGCGAAGGCGGAACCCTTGGCCACCAGGTAGGTGGTGGCTCCCTCGTCGGTGAGAGCGAGCAGCAGACCGCGGGCGCCGAGCAGGGTCGCCAGGGTGACGATGAACGGGGCCATGTTGCCCCGGGCGATCAGAAGTCCGTTGAGCAGGCCGATTCCGCCACAGACCACGAGGGGAAGCAGCAGCGCGGCCAGAAAACCGTACTGCGAGGCCCACGCGGCGAGGACTCCCCCGAGGGCGAAGACGGATCCGACGGACAGGTCGATGCCGCCGGTGATGATGACCATCGTCATACCGAGTGCGACCACGGCGAGGAAGGACGCCTGGATGGTCACACCGCGGGCGTTGTCCAGGGACGCGAAGGTCGGGTAGATGAACGAGGCGGCGATCACGACGGCCAGCAGGACCGCGAGGACGCCCTGGCGTTGCAGGAGTTCGGCGGCGCGCTGCCGGCCGGTTCGCTCGGGGCCAGCGGCGGGCCGGGCGGCGGGCGACTTCGTCGGCAGCGGGGCCTGGGCGGCGGTGACGGGCTTGGTTTCGTTCATCGGGACCGACGCTCCCGGGCGACGTAGACGGCGGCGATGATGATGGCCGCCTGGGCGATCTGTGCGGTGGAGTCGGGCAGGTCGTGCTTGACGAGCGTGGCGCGCAGGAGCTGCATGAGCAGGGCGCCCGCCACGGTGCCGAGGACCCGGACGGAGCCTCCGTTGAGGGGGGTGCCGCCGACCACCACCGCCGTGATGGCGGAGAGTTCCATGAGGGTGCCGAGCGAGGAGGGGTCACTCGCGGTGAGCCTGGCCGTGGCGAGGATTCCGGCAAGCGCGGCAAGCACTCCGCAGAGCACGTACACGCCGATGAGCACCCGCTTGACGGGTAGCCCGGCGAGTGCGGCGGCGGAGCGGTTGCCGCCGATGGCGACGACCTGCCGGCCGAAGGTGGTGCGCTGCACCAGGAAGGCTACGGCGACGGCCAGCACAGCGGCGATCAGGACGACCAGCGGAATTCCGAGGAAGGAGCCGGTGCCCAGCGACAGCAGGTCGGGGTTGACGATCTGCTTGAGCTGTCCGTCAGCCATGACCAGGGCCAGGCCGCGGCCTCCGACGAAGAGGGCGAGCGTGGCCACGATGGGCTGGAGTCCGACGAGGGAGACCAGGGCGCCGTTGACCGCTCCGACGACCGCGCCGGCCAGCAGGGCGACGACGAGAGCGGGTACGAGCCCGTATCCGAGGTAAAGCGGCAGGAACGCGGCGGCGAGCGCCATCGTCGAGCCGACGGACAGGTCGACGCCCTCGGTGCCGATGACCAGGGCCATGCCCAGGGCGACGATGACGATGGGGGCGACCTGGACGAGTTGGGTGCGGAAGTTGTCGGCGGTCATGAAGTGCTCGGTGAACAGGGCGTTGAAGAGCAGCACGACGGCCACGGCCACGTACACGCCGTATTTCTGGTACCAGGCGGGATCGCACAGCCGGGCCAGGGGGTGCTCGGGCTTCCGGGGGGTGTCGCCCTTGGTCGGCGGGGCGACGGCTGTCCGGGTCATCGGGGGTCCTCCTGGGTGGCCGGGGCTCGCCTCTCCGGCTGCGGTGCGTGGTCGGCGAGCACTTCGAGCAGCCGGTCCTCGGCCACGTCGTCACCCGACAGCTCACCGGCGACGGCTCCGCCGCGCAGGACGACGATCCGGTCGGCGCCTTCGATGAGCTCCTCGATGTCCGAGGAGATGAGCAGGACGGCGAGGCCCTCACGGGCGAGGTCGTCGATGAGGCTCTGGACCTCGGCCTTGGCTCCGACGTCGATGCCGCGGGTGGGTTCGTCGAGCAGGAGGACCTTGGGTTCCAGGCAGAGCCAGCGGGCCAGCAGGACCTTCTGCTGGTTGCCGCCGGAGAGTTCGCCGACTTTCTGCTCGGGACTGGAGGCCTTGATCCGCAGGCGCTTCATGAAGATCTCGACGACTCGGTCCTGCTTGGCGCGGGAGACGACACCGGCCCTGGAGAGGCGTGGCATGGCGGCCAGCACGATGTTCTCGCGGACGGAGAGACCGGGCACGATGCCTTCGGCCTTGCGGTCCTCGGGCAACAGGCTGATGCCGGCCCGGATCGCGGCGGCCGGGGTGAGGCGTTTCAAGGTGGTTCCGTCGACGGTGAGTTCGCCCGCGTCCAGGGGCAGCGCACCGGACAGGGCCTTCGCGGTCTCGCTGCGGCCCGAGCCCAGGAGACCGCCGAGGCCGAGCACCTCGCCCGCGTACAAGGACACGGATATGTCATGGAGCCGGAGACGACTGGTGAGCCCGGTCGCGGTGAGGACGGGCGTGCGGGCCGCCTCGTGCCCTTCCGCGCCGAAGCTGGTGACGCCGGAGCGGCGCACCTCGGACAGATCACGGCCGAGCATCATCGACACGAGTTGCATCCGGTCGAGGTCCGCGAGGTCGCCGGTGTGGATGTGGCTGCCGTCGCGCAGGACGGTGACCCGCTCGCAGACGCGGTAGAGCTCGTCCATGCGGTGGCTGACGTAGAGGACGGCGATGCCCTGGTCCCGCAGGTTGCCGATGACCCGGAAGAGGGTCTCCACCTCGCGCGGTTCGAGCGAGGAGGTGGGCTCGTCCATGATGACGGCCTGGGCGTTGACGGACACCGCCCGGGCGAGGGCGACCATCTGCTGGGTGCCGATGCCGAGGGTGTGCAGGGGACGGCGCGGATCGACGCGCACGCCGAAGCCGTCGAGCAGTTCGCTCGTCTCCCGGTGCATACGGGCGAAATCGATGAGTCCGAAGCGGTTCCTGGGTTCGCGGCCGAGGAAGATGTTGCGCGCCACGCTCATCAGCGGGACGAGGTTGACTTCCTGGTAGATCGTGGAGATTCCGGCCTGCTGGGCCTCGAACGGCCGGGCGAACCTGACCGGTTCACCCGCCATCCGCAATTCGCCCCCGTCAGGCCGGTACACGCCGGTCAGCACCTTGATGAGGGTGGACTTGCCGGCGCCGTTCTCCCCGACGAGTGCGTGCGTCTCCCCCGCGCGCAGGGAGAAGGTGACGTCGTCGAGAGCGACCACGCCGGGAAACCGTTTACTCACCGAGCGGGCTTCGAGCACGGCGGAGGCCGTGGGCGCGGCCCCTCCCGGTGCCTGAGGTACTGCTTCGGGTGGTGCCATGGGTGTTCTCGGCCTTCCGCTGTCCAAGATGGAGGGGCCCGGGAGCCGCCGTGGCCCGTGCGGGCGCCGCGGCGGCCGGGGCCGCTGGTGTCAGAGGCGGATCAGTACGCCCCGCCGAGCGATTCCTTGGCGTTGGTCTCGTCGTAGGCGCGGTCGGTGATGATGACGTTCTCGGGGATCTCCTCGCCGCCGTAGAACTTCTGGGCGGTCGCGAAGGCCAGTGGCCCGAAGCGCGGGTTGGACTCGATGACGGCGTTGTACTCGCCGTTGGCCAGGGCCTGCACGGCGTTGCGGGTGCCGTCGACCGAGACGATCTTGACGTCCTTGCCGGGTTCCTTGCCGGCCGCCTTCAGCGCGGTGACGGCGCCGAGGCCCATCTCGTCGTTCTCCGCATAGACGGCGGTGATGCCGGGCTTGGACTGAATGAGCTGCTCCATCACCTGCTGACCCTTGTCACGGGCGAACTCGCCGGTCTGCTGGGCGACGATCTCGATGCCGGGTGCCTCGGCCTTGATCCGGTCGACGAAGCCCTTGGTCCGGTCGGTGGTCACGTTGTTGCCGGAGGCGCCGAGGAGGATCGCCACCTTGCCCTTGCCGTCCGTCGCCTTGATCATCGCATCTGCGGCGCGCTTGCCCTGCTCGACGAAGTCGGAGCCGAGGAAGGCCACGTAGTCCTTGCAGGCCGTGGCGTTGACCTTGCGGTCGATGGTGAGGACGGGCACCTTCTTCGCCGCCGCGGCCTTGAGCGCGGGCTCCAGGCCGTCGGAGTTCAGCGGCGCGATGATGAGGAACTGCGCGCCCTGGGAGAGCATGTCCTGGATGTCGCTGATCTGCTTGGACAGCTGCGACTGCGCGTTGGTGGTGAGCAGCTTCTTGACGCCGATCTTGGCGGCCTCGTCCTTGATGGACTGGGTCTCGGCGATACGGAACGGGTTGGCCTCCTTCTCCGACTGGGAGAAGCCGACCACCGCGTCCTTGAGGTCGATCTTGGGCGCGCCGTAGCTCTGCAGGGAACAGCCGGGGCCGGAGGCGGCCTCAGGGGACTTGGCCGCCTGTGCTCCCTGGCTGCTGTCACCGCCCGCGCTGTCCGTGGTCTCCGACTTGGAGCAGCCGGAAACGGCCAGCGTGGCGGTGGCGGCGAGCAGGCAAGCCGCGGCGAAAGTACGGGATCGACGCTGGGTCATCATGCGCGAGACGCTCCTTGGCGAGGTGACGGCACACCCTTCGGCGTGCGGTCGGGCATGGCGGGACGGTGCATCGGCCGCTCGGCGGCAGATGACGCTGTGTCCCTCGCGACCCCGCTGCGAGCTGCGGAAACTGCGGTCGTGAGGGCTTGTGCGGCCTCTCGGCGGCTCGGTTTACAACGTTATATAGGCGAGGCGCCGCAGGCGGCAAGAGAGTTGTCGATGCGTTTTCAAAATATCGCCCCGGAACGCGGTCGTGCGTGTCACGGCCTCCGGGGGGCTGCCGCACAGGTGCTGCGCCACCCGGATCGGCCTGCACGGGCCGGGTTACGGGACGGCCGAACTGCGCGCCGAGAGTTTCCGGCTGGGACTACGGCATGCGGGACTGAGCCCGGTGGCCGAGGTGGAGGTGACCGATCTGCACCGGGCGGAAGGGGCGCGGGCCCGCGTGAACTGCTGAGGGGGCCGGTTCGTGACGTCGTCATCCGCTTCGGCGACGAACTCGCCTTCGGAGCGCGACGCTTGGCCGCCGAGCAAGGCGTGCGGGTGCCGGAGGAGCTGGCGCTGACGGGGTTCGACGACGTCGAGGACGTCCGGTTCGCCGCCCGTCACTCACCACGATCGGCCCCGGGCCGGAAACGGATCGCCGAACGCACGGTGCGTGCCTGGCCGAGCGTGTGCTCGGCCGGCTCGACACGCTGCCCGCCCGCCGGATCGTGGTCCCGCACCGGGCCCGGACCCGGGAAAGCTCCGGGGTCGTGGTCTCCCCCGTCCGAGCCGGGCCCCGGACGGGCCGAAGCTCCCGGCGGTGTGGCGCTCTCGCCGCGCACCGCCGGGAGCGGTCGTCCGGGCCGGGGGACCTACGGCTGTTCGCCGTCGTGGAGCGCGGTCACCTCCTGGTCGGTGAGCGCCTTGTCGTACACCTTCACCTGGTCGACGGAACCGTTCCAGAAGTCGGTGTTGCCGCCCGACCACTTGGCACGGCCCACGGACAGCGCTCCGGTGCTGACATCAGCGGTCCCGGCCGCCGCGGTGGACGCCAGCGTGCCGTCGACGTACAGCTTGATCTCGTCACCGCTGCGTACGCCGACGAGGTGGTACCACTGGCCGAGCTCGGGCTTCGTCTCCAGCCGGGCCCGGTGGGCACCCGGGGTGGAAAAGGCGAACCCGCCCTGCCCGTACTGGAGGTAGAACGGGTTCTCCTGGCGGCGGCCGTCCTGGCTGAGGACGGTCGCGTAGTTGCCCGGGAGGGCGTCGAGCGACGCCCAGGCGGACACGGTGTAGTCGCCGGTGGTGTCGACGACCGGGCCGTCGGTCTGCGCGTACTGGCCCTCGCCGTCGAACTTCAGCGCCGAGCCCTGCACTCCGGGCGCCCAGGACGTGCCCTCGGTGAGGGTGAGGTCCTTGTGGTTCGGGCCGCTGTCCGCGGCCTTCGCGCCCTCGTTCTCGTCGAGGGACCAGGCGCCACCGCCCTTGACCTCGTCCCGCTCGCCCGCGGCCGCGCCGGCGGCGATGACCTCCTCGTTGATCTTCCGCACCTTGGCGGGGTCGACCTTGATCTCGCGCCGGTCGTACGTCCAGAGACCGTTGAGCTCGTTCTCCAGGTCGGTCACCTGGGTGTAGATGGACCCGGAGAGTTCCGCACCGGCGGCCTCCAGGTAGTACGTGCGGGTGTTGTCGACGTACTTGGCGGTCAGGGCGTCCTTGTCCGCGACACCGCTGTAGATCGCGGTGGGCGCACCCGGCCACATGCGGCCGGGAATCCGCAGGGTGAAGCCGCCGTGCTCACCGTCCATCGCGGCACGCTTCTCGTCCGGGAAGGCCGGGTCGGTGTTGTTGTAGTCGTGGTGGTCGATGATGTCGCCCTTGCCGGAGTCACCCTTGGAGTTGCAGCAGTTGACACCGCTGTGGGCGCTGACGACGCGCGAGGGGTCCGCGGCCTGGACCTTTTCGGTGATCTTGCCGGTCTCGGTGCGGTCCCACTCGCCCCAGCCCTCGTTGAAGACGATCCAGGCGCCGATCGAGGGGTAGTTGTGCAGCTGCTGCATCATCTCGGCCCCCTGGTCGAGGAAGGCCTTCTGGCCCTTCTCGCCGGTGAGGTTGCCGGAGACGAAGTCCTGCCACACGAGGAGGCCCAGCTGGTCGGCGTGGTAGTACCAGCGGGCGGGCTCGACCTTGATGTGCTTGCGGACGGAGTTGAAGCCGAGGTCCTTCTGCGCCTTCAGGTCGAAGACCAGCGCCGCGTCGCTGGGCGCGGTGTTCAGGCCGTCCGGGTAGAAGCCCTGGTCCAGCTGGGCGAGGGAGAAGAACGGCTTCCCGTTGAGCACCAGCTTCTGGTAGCCGCCGACCTCGGCGACACCGAAGGAACGCATACCGAAGTAGCTGTCGACGGTGTCCTTGGAGCGGCCGTCCTTGAGGGTGACCTCCAGGTCGTACAGGTACGGGTCGTCCGGCGTCCACAGGTGCTGCTTGGCGACCGGGAGGCTCAACTCGCTGTTGGCCGGGCCGGTGACCTTCCCGACGACCTTGCCCTTCTTGTCGCGGGCAACGGCGGTGATCCGGGCGGACTTCGAGGCGTCCTCGGAGTTGACCGTGAGGCCGAGCCGGCCCTTGCCGATGTCGGGCGTGGTCGTCAGGGAGTCGACGGCGGCCGGAGCGACGGGCTCCATCCAGACAGTCTGCCAGATGCCGGAGGAGGCGGTGTAGAAGATGCCGCTGGGGTTGGCGGACTGCTTGCCCGTGGGCTGGTCGGGTCCGGTGGTGTCGGTGACCGCGACCACGATCTCCTGGGGGCCGCTGCCGTTGAGTGCGTCGGTGATGTCGGCGCTGAAGGCGGTGTAGCCGCCGGTGTGCTCGGCGACCTGCTTGCCGTTGACCCAGACCCGCGCCTGGTAGTCGACGGCGCCGAAGTTCAGCTTCAGGCGGTCGTCGCTGTTCCGCTTGCCGACCGACCAGCTCTTGGGCACCGTGACGAGCTTGCGGTAGAACATGTGGTCTTCGTGGCGCTCGAGTCCGGAGAGCTGGGACTCGACGGGGTACGGCACCGTGATGCGCTCGTCGAGCTCCTTGCCGAAGACGGGCTGCTCGCCCGCCTCGGCCCCGGCGAACTCCCACGGTCCGTTGAGGTTCTTCCAGTCCTCGCGCACCTGCTGCGGGCGGGGGTACTCGGGCAGCGGGTTCTTGCGGTCGGCCTTCTCGCCCCACGGGGTGAGCAACCGGTGCGTGGAGAGGTTCTTCGCCCTGCGGTTGATCTCCGGGACGGTCTCGTCGCCGGCCTTCAGGCCGCCCTCACCGTCGTAAGCGAACTTGACCTGCTGGCCCTTCTGGACGGC
The DNA here is from genome assembly GCF_053591835.1 of Streptomyces sp. NPDC002911. Lineage (NCBI taxonomy): Bacteria > Bacillati > Actinomycetota > Actinomycetes > Kitasatosporales > Streptomycetaceae > Streptomyces > Streptomyces sp. NPDC002911. Next base: position 284,364 of record NZ_JBSFUO010000003.1, read on the forward strand.
TGCGTCCAGAGTGACGACGAGCGCCTTGCGGTTGCCGGGCACCCTGGCGACCGACTTGACGGGCATCGGCGTGGTGTCCGCCTCGATGGCGAGGTGGTCCTTCACCTCCTCGATGCCGCTGATCTCGTGGTCGAAGGCCGCCTGGAGCTTCAGACCGTTCTCGGCGACGCCCAGCCCGACCGGGTAGACCTCGAAGTCGGCGGGCGGGGTGAAGGCGGACTCGGGAACGAGCTGCTTGGCGAGCTTCGCGCTCGACCAGCGCAGGAACATGTTCGCTCCGCCGGTGTCCTGGAACATCTCCAGCCGGAACGTGTGTGGTTCACCGGCCTTCAGGGCGACCGGCGCGCTGGTCTGCTCCCTGTCCCAGTCCGGCTCCCAGTGGTCGATGACGGCCTTGTCGTCGATGAAGAGCCGGAAGCCGTTGTCACCGATGGCGGCGAAGGTGTAGTCGCCGGTCTCCGGAGCCTCGATCTGCCCCGTCCAGCGTGCGGTGGTGTGCTCGGTCCTGCCGGTGGCCGACTCAAACGCACCGGTCAGTCCGGGGAAGTTGATCTCCGGGTCGAGAGCCACGGCACCGAGCTCCGCGAAGTCGCGGGCACCCGGGGCGGACATGGCGAAGTATTCGCCCTTGAGCCCGCGCACCTCGGTGGAGGGGACCTCCGCGGAGGCCGCGGAGGCGGAGGCGGTGTCAGCTGCGGGGGCTGCGGCAGCCGCCGGGACCAGGGTGGCGCCCACGGGGAGCAGCAACGCCGCCGTACAGGCGAGTGATCTGAAAAGTGTGCGGGGGCGGGCTAGTTGTCGTATCAAGGCGTCGTCCTCGTCGAAGAAGCCGAAGTGCCCCTAACCGCGGAGCACTGCACATAGTCGAACATTGAGCCACAGCCTCGAACACCTGACAACGGTCATGCACACAGAATTTTCAACGATAGAAATCAGTGACCCTCCCACCCTCCGCGACGGGCGCGCGGACCCGGCAGGCGGCATCGCGCCGCCCACCGGGCTCCGGAACAGGCCCGGCCGAGGTACTACTGCGGAAGACCCGCAGGTCCCGTGGCCCAGGACGTGTTCGGCCGGTCGGCGAGCCGGTAGGTCAGCGACCCGCCCCGGGTGACCAGCCGGGCGTCCGTCCAGGACCTGTCGCTCGGCCGCCCGTCGACACTCACCGCATCGATGTACGGATGTGTCGCATCAGCCTGCGGCGCGCTGATGCGGATGTTCCCGCCCTGCGGCCGGTCCAGCACCGCGGAGGGAAAGAGCGGCGCTCCGAGCAGCATGGTGGCGCTGCCCGGCGTCTGCGGGTAGATGCCGAGTGCCGAGAAGACGTACCAGGCCGACATCGTGCCGAGGTCGTCGTTGCCGGGCAGGCCGCGCGGGCCGGTCCCGTAGACCGTGTTCACGATCTCGCGCACGGTCTCCTGGGTCTTCCAGGGCTGGCCCAGCGCATTGTAGAGCCACGGGGCATGGATGCCCGGCTCGTTGGTCGGGTCGTAGCGCAGCGCGTCGCCGCCCTTGACCGACCAGGAGCCGTCCGCCTTGTGGAAGAAGGCGTCCAGCCGCTGCGCCGCGATGTCGCGTCCGCCCATCGCCGCGGCCAGACCCTGCACGTCCTGCGGGACCATCCAGGTGTAGGTGGCGCTGGTTCCCTGGGCGAAGCCGCGGTCGCTGCCGGGGCTGAAGGGGGTCACCCAGGAACCGTCGACGTTGCGCGCCTGGATGTAGCCCTTGGTCCCCGCGCCGTCGCCGGCGTCAGGGTTGAACACGTTGCGCCACCAGGTGCCGCGCTCCTCGAAGGCGTCGGCCTCCTCGTCACGTCCGAGCAGCCGGGCCCATCGGCCGAGCGCCGCGTCGGCGACCGCGTCCTCCAGGGTCTCTGCGGCGCCTCCCCAGCAGTGGCACACGTCCTGGGCCGCGTAGTGCGATTCCAGGTACTGCGCGAGGTTGGGCCGCTGGCCGGTGCACTGGCCGGGGCAGCCGGCGTCGGAGAGGCCGTCCGGGTGGGGCACCGTGGCCTGCCGGGCCAGGGACTCGAAGGCGCCCTCGTAATCGAAGTTGCGTACGCCCATCGCGTAGAACGTGGCGAGGGTGGCGGCCGTGGGGTCGCCTGTCATCACATGCGTGGCCCCGTTGACGTGCACCCAGCGGTCCCAGACGCCGCCGTTCTGGCGGGCGAAGTTGTACAACGACTGGGCGAAGTCCCCCGCGATCTTCGGTTTCAGGAGGGCGAGGAGCTGGATCTGGGCGCGGTACTGGTCCCAGCCGGAAAAGTTGCTGTACTGCGCCTTCTGGCCGCGCGCCACGCGGTGCGGCTTCCCGTCCATGCCGGGGTAGCGGCCGTCGGTGTCGCTGATCAGGTTCGGCTGCATCAACGAGTGGTACAACGCGGTGTAGAACGAGGTACGCTGCGCGTCGCTGCCGCCACCGGTGCGCACGGAGGCGAGCTCGCGGTCCCAGGCGGCCGATCCCGACCGGGCCACGTCGTCGACGCTCGCCCTCGGCGCGATCTCCTTACGGAGGTTGGCCTCGGCGCCGGCCTGGCTCACGTAGGAGATCCCGATCCGCATACGGACGTCGTCGTCAGCCGCCGCGTCGAAGCCGACCCAGCCTCCGGAACCCCGCCCGGCGCGGTCCGCCCCGGTGGCGTATCCCTCGCCACCGCTCCCGCTGGTGGCTCCCGGTGCGAGGGTGCCATCGCGCCAGGTGCCCGTGGTGGCGAAGTCACGGTCGAAGGAGGCGCTGAAATAGAGCCGGTAGTAGCTCTTGCGGTTGTTGGTACCGCCGTTGGCGCGCCGCCCGCAGAACGCCCCGGTGAGCACCGAACCGGTCACCTTGCGGTGCGCGGTGTCGATCTCCACCTCGGCATCCTCGCTGCCGTTGAGGGAATTCGATACCCGGAAGAGCAGGTTGGCGGGCTTGTCCGCCGGGAAGCTGAAGTCGGCCACACCCGCCCGTTCGCTGACGGCCAGGTCCGCTGTCGCGCCGGAGTCCAGTCCGACGGTGTAACGGCCGGGTACGGCGCGCTCGTTGTCGTGCGAGAAGCCGGACGCGTAGACGGCGTCCTTGGTGTCGGCGGACGGGGACGAGGTGACGTCGCCGACGAACGGCATGATGGGCACATCACCTGCGGCACCGGGGTTGCACCCCGCTCCGTTGACATGGGTGAGGCTCAGTCCGCGCATCCGGGTCACCCCGTACTCGTAACCGTTGGCCGCCCCGGTGCTCGTCTGGTCGCCCGTGGTGCTGGTCGGCGACCAGGCGATCATGCCGTACGGGCGGACCGCGCCGGGGTAGGTGTTGCCGCCGTTCGCCGTGCCGATCATCGGGTCGACATAGGCGGTGGGACGCGTGACGAGCGCCTCGGCCTGGGCGGCGGGCGGGGTGACGGCGCCGGCGAGCGCGCCGGTGACGACGATCGCGGCGGCCCGTGCGGCGAGACGCCGGGCCGCGAACGGTCTGGAGGGCATGTTCTCGGATACCTCCTACACAAATGGACAACGTTGTCACCACCGTCACCACGGCGCGGGCAGCGTTGATCGTTTCGCGCCGAGCGTAGGTCCCCCCGGCGTGCGAGGGAATGCCACGGACGGATCCGACCGGTGAACGAGTGATGAACGGGCCCCGGAACCGGCGCCCTGGCACCATGAGGGCCCCGGGAGACGCACCCGGCCCGCAGCAGAGGAGCACTGTGATCCGCTGGCGTACGCCTTCATCGACCGTCCCGCGCCGACCGCCGGCCGCGCCGCCTCCTTCTGGAGCACGGTCACCGGAACCCGCGTCTCCACGCCGTGGGGCGAACGCGGCGAGTTCACCACGTTGATCCCGGACGGGGCGGACGCCTGCCTGGTGACCCGGGCGGTGGGCGGGGCGGGCGGAGCTCATCCCGATCTGGCGGTGGAGGACGTGTCCGCCTTCACCGCACGGGCCCGCCGGCTGGGTGCCAAAATCGAGGCCCGGCACCCGGAACTGACGGTCTTCCGCTCTCCCGGCGGCCAGCCGTTCTGCGTCGTGCCCTGGCGGGGCCGGACCCGACGGCCTCCGGTCCTGACCGACGCCGGCGGTACCACGAGCCGCCTGGACCAGATCTGCCTCGACGTGTCACCGGCGGCGTTCGACGCGGAGGTCGCGTTCTGGGCGGCACTGACCGGCTGGGACGCGCGCCCGGGCGACCACCGGGAGTTCCACGTGCTCCGCCCGCCCCTGGATCTGCCGGTCCATCTGCTCATCCAGCGCCTGGACGAGCCTCGGGGCGCCTCCGCGCATCTGGACCTGGCCTGTTCCGACCTGGTTGCCGGGCGGGCCCGCCACGAAGGGTACGGCGCCGAGTTCGTCCGCGACGGCGACGGGTGGACGGTGATGCGGGACCCTGCGGGAGGCCTCTACTGCCTCACGGGGCGCGACCCTCTGACGGGCGAGTAGGCCGGCCTCCGGAGCACGGCACCGGCGGGCCGCGACCCGGACGAAGGGGGCACGGCCCGCAAGGACACTACGGCGTGGTGATGCTCGGCCGGGGCGCGGTCGCCATTCCGCTGCCGATGGCGAAGCTGGGGTGCGGCGGCTGGTTGTACGCGGTGTTCTGCCAGGCCAGAGCCGTCCGGTACATGGTGTCGTGCAGCAAGGTGGTGATCCTCGTGCTGGTCTCGTGCGGTGTGGAGTAGATCCGCAGTGCCGTGTTGTTGGTGGTCGGCCAGACGGCTTCCTCGCGCCAGTCGCCGAGGAGATCGCCGGAGATCGCGGGCGTGGCCTTGGTGCCGTTGCCCGAGTGGACCGAGGCCCCGGTCAGCAGGCGGGTGTCTGCCGAGGTGCCGTACTTGTCGATGTGGGTGCCGTCGAGGAGTTCACGGGTGGTGTCGCCGTCCCACCAGGACAGGAAGTTGGAACTGGAGGGCTTGCGGCTGGTGACCACGTCACCCTTCGGGCCGCGCACACCGGAGACGGCGGAGGACCAGGATTCGGCGCCGGCACTGCCGGGCCAGATGTCACCGGACACACCACGTCCGTTGTCCCCGCTCGCCGGCGTCGACCAGAGGATCTGGCCGGTCTTGGCGTCCGCCATCCACGAGGACGGCTTCGAGCTGTCCTCGTCGACCTTGAACTCCTCGAGACCCGCGCGGGAGGGATTGAGGTCCCCTACGTGCATGGCGTCGCCGTGGCCGTTCTTCGTCGTCCACAGTCCGCTGCCGTTGTCGTCCACGGCCATGGCGCCGTACATGATCTCGTCCTTGCCGTCACCGTCGGCGTCAGCGACGGACAGCTGGTGGTTCCCCTGGCCGTCGTATCCCTTGCCGGAGTTGGTCGAGCTGTTCGTATCGAAGGTCCAGCGCCGGGTGAAGGCGCCACCCCGCCAGTCCCAGGCGGCGATGACGCTGCGTGTGTAGTAGCCACGCGCCATGATCAGGGACGGCCTCGCGCCGTCCAGGTAGGCGGTGCCGGCGAGGAAGCGGTCGACCCGGTTGCCGTAGGAGTCGCCCCAGGACGACACCGTGCCGCGCGCCGGGACGTAGTCGACGGTGCCCATCGCCGCGCCGGTCCTCCCGTTGAACATCGTAAGGAACTCGGGTCCGGACAGGATGTAGCCGGAGGAGTTGCGGTAGTCGGCGGAGGAGCTGCCGATCACCTTTCCGGCACCGTCGACGCTGCCGTCGGCGGTCTTCATCGCCACCTCGGCCTGGCCGTCACCGTCGTAGTCGTACACCTGGAACTGGGTGTAGTGCGCGCCGGAGCGGATGTTGCGCCCGAGGTCGATCCGCCAGAGCCGGGTGCCGTCGAGGCGGATCCCGTCGATGACCGTATGGCCCGTGTAGCCGGACTGGGAGTTGTCCTTGGCATTGGTGGGCTGCCACTTCAGTACGAAGTCGAGGGCGCCGTCGCCGTCCAGGTCGCCGACGGACGCGTCGTTGGCCTCGTAGGTGTAGGCGACCCCGTCGGGTGTCGTCCCGCCGGCGGGCGGGCTTATGGGCACGTCCTTGTATCCGGCGCGGAACTGGATCGCGTGCACGGAGTCGCCCTGTTCCACGCCGTCGACGACCGCGCGCACCGTGTAGTCGGCGGTGGCGGGCGCGCCGGAGTGGAAGTAGTTCGTGGACGCGGTGACCGGCGAGGCGTTGACCTTGGTGCCGGCCCGGTAGACGTTGAAGGAAACGTTGTCGGGATCGGTACCCAGCCAGCGCCAGCTGACGAGGTTCCCGCTGTCGGTGTGCACGCTCACGACGCCGCGGTCGAGCGCCTCGGCCTGCCGCGCGGTGGCGGCCTGCGAGGTAGGGCCGAGCGCCACGAGCCCGCCGGCGGCGAGCAGCCCGGCCGTCAGGGCGCCGATCAGCGCGCGCGTGCGGGTGATACGACGTCGGCGGCGGGGAGGGGATTGGGGGTGGGGAAGCAGAGGCTCCACGAGAGGCACCTTCTGGCAGGGGATGGCTTACGCCCCCTCAGTTGCTCCCGGAAGCCGAAAGGTTGCCGTCCGATTCCGTTCGTGTCGCGGCCGCGGGCCCGGCGCCCGGACGCGTTCCGGGCGGCCCGCCCCTCCCCGCACCGGCCGCGTGGGCCGAGGCGTGCAGCGAGCGCAGAGCGAGCAGCAGGAAGCCGATGTCGTCGAGATAGACGGGGTCCGGCAAAAGGTCGACGGGCGACACGGTGTAGATCACCGCCGCCCATACGAGCGCCTTGTTGCGCAGCGGGACGCCGGCGTCGATGAGGAGCCTCCTGGCCCGGATCACGCGCACCAGGAGGACAGCGGCGGCACCCGCCACGAGCAGGAGCGCCAGCGCGCCGAGAAGTAGCCAGACCGAGATGTCCATAGCTCATGGTCTCCCGGCGGGGCGGCCGGAGCCCGGAGGCTTCACCCGTGGCTCCTGGCCTGCTGCCGGGCGCGGCGGCGCTTCAGGGCACGGCGCTCGTTCTCGTCCATGCCTCCCCACACGCCCGCGTCCTGTCCGTTCTCCAGGGCCCATCCCAGGCACTGTTCCCGCACGGGGCAGGCCCCGCAGACGGCCTTGGCCGCCTCGGCCTGCACGACCGCCGGGCCGCTGCTGCCGATGGGGAAGAACAGATCGGGGTCCTCCTCGCGGCATGCCGCGTGCATGCGCCAGTTGTCCATGTCTCTCACTCCTTGTCCCAGGGAACGGTCCGCCGGTCTCTGCTGGTTCCGCTCCGTTTCGGTTCCGCACTGTGCGCGTGACCGCCATCGGGCGTTCGAAACCACAACTGGCCCGGCGTTCAGGGGTTTCCGGCGTTCCGGCTGCTCCCGGAAACCTCCAGGATCGCGCGGTCGCCGATCTCCGCGACCGGGACGCGGAGCAGGTGCAGCGGTGGGCCGTCGACGTCCGTGTGGAGGGTGGCGGCCCTGGTCGTGATCGACATGGACGCGAACGCGGTGGAGCACACTGCGGGCCAACAGATCCGGTGCCGCGTGCTGCGTACCCCCGGCCGGGTACGCATCTGCGTGTGGAACCGCGCCGACGGCACGACTGGTCCGGGCCGATATCTGAACGCCCCGTGATGACTCAGGCGAGCGACGCCCGGCACTCCGGGTGACCCCAGCCGTTCGGATTCTTGGCGATCATGTCCTTGGCCGCGTACGGCTTCCCGCAGTGGCACCGGCCCGCAAATTTCGCCCGGATCGTGCCGCCGGATCGCGGCCGGCCCGTGGAGCCACCCGCAGACCCGCCCTTGACGGCCCCCGCGCCCGCCGCCCGGCTCTTCGTCGAGCGGGCAGGCGCCGGCACCGGCATGTCCGCGGTGCCGTACGCGGTCCCCGCCGCCTGCTGCGAGACGGCGACCTCGCTTGCGGCCTGGTCGGCCACCGCGTTGAGCGGGTCGCCGTCCACCTGGTGCGCCGGTACGTAGCGGAAGGTCACGCTGCGGCTGCTCAGCAGCTCGTCGATGCCGACCACCAGCTCCCGGTTGGCGACCGGCTTGCCCGCCGATGTCTTCCACCCGTTGCGCTTCCACCCCGGCAGCCACTTGGTCACCGCGTTCATCGCGTACTGCGAGTCCATGCGCACCTCGACGGGCACGGCCGGATCGGTCGACTTCAGCAGTTCCAGGAGCGCGGTGAGCTCGGCGACGTTGTTCGTGGCGGTACCCAGCGGACCCGCCTCCCACCGCTGGGGGTCCCCCAGGTCATCGGCCACGACCCACGCCCAGGCGGCAGGTCCCGGATTGCCCTTCGATGCCCCGTCACACGCGGCGATGATGCGCTCGTTCATGCCCCGATCATGCCAGCCCGGAAGGTCAGGGCACGATCGAGTCGATGTACCCGCCGTCCACCCGCACGGCCGCGCCCGTGGTGGCCGATGCCTGCGGGGAGCTGAGGCGGACGACGAGATTCGCAACCTCTCAGGTTCGATCAGGCGTGGGAGCAGGGACTGCGGACGGTACAGGCGCATGAACGCGCGCCGGGCCTCGTCCCACGGAAGGTCCCTGCCCACGGGCTCGCGGACGAAGTTCTCGACGCCGCCGGTGTGTGTGGGCCCGGCGATCACCGAGTTCACGGTCACTCCGGTGCGCTGTCGCGCTCGCCGCACCCGGTGCGTCACCGGAGTGGGGCACTGCGGTCCGTGATCTACGTCGTCGGGGACGACACCGCTGCGCCTCGCCCGCCGGGTCAGCCGGGCGGACGGGCAGGTGCCGGACGCGGCTCGGGGCTCCCGGACCGCGGAAACCGGCCGGGAGCCCCGTCGAGTGCGTCAGAGGACGCCGGACTCGGAGACGGCGATCTTCGCCTTGGTCTTGCCGTTCGAGGAGCCGTACGACTCGATCTTGCGGACGAGCGCCATGCCGGCCTCGTCGGCGACCTCGCCGAAGACCACGTGCTTGCCGTCCAGCCACGGGGTGACGACGGTGGTGATGAAGAACTGCGAGCCGTTGCTGTTCGGGCCCGCGTTGGCCATCGAGAGCAGACCCGGCTTGTTGTGCTTCAGGGTGAAGTTCTCGTCGGCGAACTTCTCGCCGTAGATGCTCTTGCCGCCGGTGCCGTTGCCGTTCGTGAAGTCACCGCCCTGGAGCATGAAGTCCGGGATGACCCGGTGGAACGGCGAGCCGGCGTAGCCGAAGCCCTGCTCACCGGTGGCCAGCGCACGGAAGTTCTCAGCGGTCTTGGGGGCAACGTCGTCGAAAAGGTTGAACACGATCCGCCCTGCGGGCTGGTCGTCGATGGTGATGTCGAAATACGCCTTGATGGTCATGAGTCCATCCTGACATCACTCACCGCCCCCCGATGCACAGACCCCACCCCACGGGGCCGCGAACCGCACGGACAACGGCGTACCACGGGGTTGAGCCGTGGTACGCCGTTTCGGTCACGAGTCAGTCACGGAGAGCGTCGCTTCCCCTTGCCGACGCCGTTCAGCGGTTGCCGCGGTGACCGCCGTCGCGGTGCCGGCCCCAGGACTCGGAGTCCACCCTGCGCCCGCGGTCGTCGCGGAGCGTGGCGGTGTCCCGGCTGTCCCACACGTAGTTGCGGCGGTCCTGGTACACGTCGTGCCGGGTGTCACGGCCGACACCGGTGTGGACGCGGACGGAGGAGCGGCCGGGCAGCCGCAGGTCGAAGGTGTACGAGCGGCGGCTCTCGTCGGTGAGCTTCCAGCCCCGGAGATTGACGGCGTGACGACCGGTGTTGGTGACGGTGACCCACTCGGCGTTCAGACTTCGGTTGGAGCCGTTGTCACGGCCCGGGCTGTCGTGCTGGATCTCGCCCAGGACGATTGCCGAGCGCTGCGCCGGCCGGTTGTGACCGTGGTCACGGCCATCGGCCGTGGCCGGCAGGGCCGCTGCGGCGAGCAGGGCGCCTGAGGCGAGAACGGTGGCGGTGATCCGTCGTGCGGAACGGGACATGGAAACCCCTCTTCGTGCGGGCCCGAAATGGAGCGCCGGGCGTTTTTCCGACCCGGCGTCGTGCCGGGAACGCAAACTTTGTCCCGCTTTCGAGGTGGCCGAAAGGTGCCCTGGTCCATGTGACGAAGTGCGGACATTTCTGTCACACACGACTGCATCCGGCACGGATCCCGGCGATCGTAGGCCTGTCAACCGTTGATCGTTGCACCGACCCTTCCGGCGAACGGTCCACCCGATCGTGGCGCCTGGTCCGCCCCGACCCGGCTCCCCCGGGCGCTCCACTCCCGCCCACGCGGATCCATGTAACAAAAGCGACAGCGCTTACCTGGACGGATGTTCCATTACCGTCGGGACAGGAGCTCGTGCGTTCGAGCCTTCAGCATCCATCGTGAAGGGGCGAGACGGACGCGCTGACCGCCGCTGGTGACCAGCGCGTTCACGGGTGTCATCGGATCCAGTGCCATCGTCCTGGCCAGAAGGACGCCGACGGCCAGCGGGAGCAGGGTCACGGCCAACGCCGTTCCGGCGCTGGTCAGGTTCTGGATGCGGGGGCGCGTCGGCGCGTCGGGGAGCATGGTCCCCATTTGACCGGCGGGGGTGTGCGACGCCATCGGGGCACGTACTCAGACGAGCTGCTCCCCCGTACTCAGTCCGGATCCGGGAGCGGACGTGGTCCGGGTCGTGTCCGCTCCGGGCGGCACGCGAGTCAGCCGTCCGGCTCCTGGCGGCCTACGGCGTCGGCCCGGCCGCCGGCTCCGAGGAGCCCTGTGGGCACGAGCGGGGCCCTCCGCCCCAGTTCGGGCAGCTCGCGCTTGGAGACGGCCGTGACGACCGGGGGCATCGCGGCACGCACCAGCTGCGTGGCGCGGAGCCATGCGGGCACGTACACGGCGGCACTACGCCGTTCGACCGCCCGCCCCATGCGGCGCGCCACGGTCTCCACCGGATAGACCTTGCGTGCGGGCCTGGGCATGTGTGCCCGTAGCTCGCGCAGTACGGGGTGCTGGTCGGCATCACGGATCATGTCGGTGTCGGTCCAGTTCAGGTAGCCGATGCCCACCCCGACGTGCTCATGGGCGAGCTCGGCGCGGAGCGCGTGCGCGAAGGACTCCACACCGGCCTTGGAAGCGCAGTAGGCGCTCATCATGGGCGCGGCGCCGATGGAGGCCAGCGAGGCGATCTGAAGGTAGTAACCACGTGTGGCTCGCAGGTGGGGAAGGAAGACGCGCGCGGTGATCGCGCTGCCGATCAGGTTCACCTCGATCACGCGCCGCCAGGTCGATGGGTCGGATTCGGCGAAGGGGCCGCCCTCGGCCAGCCCCGCGTTGGCGACCACGACCGAAACGGGCCCGAGCTGCGCGCGGATGTCGCCGGCCACCTCCGCCATGGCGGAATCGTCGGCGACATCGACCTCCCAGCACTGCGCCCGGCCGGAGAGAGAGTGCCGCACCGCTGTCAGGCCCGCTTCTTCCCTGCCGATCAGGGCGACCGTGGCGCCACGGCTCCCCAGATCCCGTGCTACGGCCGCGCCGACGCCCCGCGCCGCGCCGGTCACGACGGCGACACGGCCCTTCAAAGGACCGGCTGTGCCCGTCATCCGCGTCTCCTCAAGGTCGGGCCGCGATCTGTTCCGCACCGTCGTCCCGCGCACGGACGGTGCCTCGACTCCACTCCAGCATTCCTGGTGGGCGGCAGCCCCGCGAGGCGAACGGGCGCGGGGGCATCCCGGCATACCTTCATTCCGGAGCGGAGGACGGGCCCCAGTGGGAGAACCGGGGCAGCCACTTCACCCGGTAGCCGGGATGCCCGGCGTATTCGGCGGCCATCTGCCGGACGACGAACCCCAGCCCGACGGCGCGACCCGAGGTGAAGTCCTGGGCCGGGCGGTCGGTGTCCAGGGCCGCGATCTCCTCGTACTCGTCCAGGAGGACCCTGGTGGTTTCGATGCGGCGCAGCGTGCGCGCCGGGTCCTGGAAGGCGATGTGCCGGTCGTAAGCACGCGACCGTACGACGAACGCGATACCGCTGGTGCGGTCGTGCACCTCACCGGGTGCCTCGGCCGGGGTGCGCCAGCCGTCGCCGCCCGCTTCCCGCGCGATGCTCTCCTCCTCGGCGAGGCGTGCCCGCACGAAGGCCAACAGGTCCGAGTTGTCTGCCATCTGGTTCCGAATCCTTCTCGCTACAGACCGCGGCGGAAGATCCACTCACCGCCACGGACCCGTTCTGCCCGACCAGCAGAGAATGCCTCACCCACGCGCCGAGGCGCAGTCCGCACCTCGCGCGTTCCGTATGACGGACACCGCGTCCGGTGTGACCGGCGGGAATCAGCGGGGCGGCGCCCGGCGGGCGGCCATGAGAAGCGCGATGTCGTCGGGCCGGTCCTCGTCCTGCCGGCCTGTCCGATGATGCGGTCAGCGGTCAGCGGTCTCGGCGGGTGGCGCATGGCCCACCGTGTCCAGGCTGGCCCGCAGACGCTCGATTCCCTCGTCGATGTCCGTACCCGCCTTTTCCACGAGCCCGTCCGTGAACAGGTCCAGGACTGCCCCCGTCACCGAGCCGCGGCTCGGTGACGGGATACGAGGCCTCCAGGTCGACGCCGAGCACCACGCCCCCTGGGAGGTCCAGGACCTCGGTCCTGCCGCCGGGATGCCGCAGGACGGGCTGCGGGTGCCCGGCGCTACGGCCCGGGCGGCTCCGGTCGCGGGGTCGGGCAGGACGTAGCAGCAGCTGGCGAATGACCGGGGTCGAGGCCGATGAGCAGTGGTCGGTGGCGCTCATGATCTCCTGCGGTGCACGCCCGATGAACACGAACGCCCGTACGGCGCTCGGCAGTTGCCCCATGGTGGCTGCAGCGGCGGCACCGTGCCCTGGACGTCCCCGATGACCAGGGCGAGTCCGACGGCCGGTCGTGAGTGTCTGCACACCGGGAATGTGCGCATCGGACCGACCCCCTCGAAGGGGACGTATCTGCCGGCCGGGGGCCCCACGAGCACTGCCATCAGCAGCAGGCCCCGGGGCGGGGAGCGCAGGTGGACGCCACCCGCGTACCCCCCGACGGCGTCGACGGCGCTCACCACGGCCTGGGCGAGCACCAGGACAGACATCAGGCGCCCGGCTGCCCTCGTGGCTCCAGGTCACACAGCCAGGATGCGCACCCCCCGCGCGGGTGCGCATGTCCTGTGCCCCTCAGAGACGGGCGGCGACGGAGGGCTCCGTGCCCGCCTGCGCGCACACCGAGGCGGCCGCCTCGGAGGCGAAGAGCAGCATGTCCCTGACCTCCTCCGGATGCGGTGTCGCCGTGAAGGTGCCGAGAGCCCCCAGCCGGCTCAGCAGGCCCGCGGTGAACGCGTCCCCCGCCCCGATCGTGTTGACGACCTCGACCGGTGTGGCCGCGACGGACACGGGCGGCGCGGTCGCGGTGTACGCCGTACTGCCCCTCGCGCCCCGGGTGAGGATCACCAGCCGTCCCGCGGCGGCGAGCTTCCGGCAGGTCTCCTCCGGATCGGTCCCCGGCCACAGCCTTTCCAGGTCTTCGTCGCTGGCCTTCACGACATGGGCGAGGCCGCACAGTTCGCGCAGCGTCGCCGAACCGTGGTCCGCGCCCAGGGTGCGGTCCTGGCGGACGTTGGGGTCCACGACGAGGAGGGAGTGCTCGGCAGCCGCGAGGGCGGTCGCCCGCACGGCCGACGCCGCCGGTTCGACGACGGCCGCGAGGCCGCCCACGTACACGGCACCGAACCCGGCGGCCCGAGTGGAAAGGTCCGGCAGCCGGAACGTAGCCGTGTCCTGGAGGTGGAAGTGGTACCCCGTACCTCCGTCGCCCGGTTCGGCGACGGCCAGCGCGGTGGGCAGGCCGGAGCGTTCACAGAAGCTGAGGTCGACCCCGGCCGCCCGCAGCCGTTCCTCGATCATCCGGGCGAAACCGTCGCCGCCCAGGCCCCCGGCGAACGAGGCCGGGGTCCCGAGCTTGGCCAGCCCGACGGCGACATTGGCCGGGGCCCCGCCGAACTGAGCGGATCGTACGCCGCCGTCCCCGGCCTCGGGGACGAGGTCCACGAGGGCCTCGCCGAGCACGAGGACGGCGCCGGGCCCGCCCGTCACGGCTCGACCACGATCTTGCGGCCGATGCCGGCCTTGAAGCGGTCGATGGCCTGCGGGTACTGCTCGAGCGGCAGCCGGTCGCTGATGAAGACGGCCGGGTCGAGGACGCCGGCGGCGAAGAGCGCGGCGGCACGTTCGTAGCTGTGCAGGACCGCCATCGATCCGGTGATGGTGATCTCCTGGTTGTAGATCCGGTACGGCTCGATGACCGCCGTCGTCGCGTAGTCGGCGACCCCGAACTGGAGGAAGGTGCCGCCCTTGGCGACGCGGCCCAGACCGTCCTGGATCGCGGCCGCGTTGCCGGTCGCGTCGATGACGACGTCCCAGCCGCCGGGGCGGTCGAGCTCGTCCGCCCCGGCCGCCGACCGGGAGCAGCCGAGGAGCCCGGCCGTGGCGAGGCGGTCGGGGTTGACGTCCAGGACGTCGACGCCCGCGGCCCCGGTGCGCTTGGCGAGCTCCAGCATCATCAGGCCCATGGTCCCGGAGCCGTAGATGAGCACCTCGGCGCCGAGGGTGCTGTTCAGTACGTCGTAGCCCCGCACCGCGCAGGACAGCGGCTCGATCAGGGCCGCGTCCTTGACGTCTATGTGCTCGGGCAGCTTGACGCAGTTGGCCACAGGGGCGACGGCGTACTCGGCCGCGCCGCCGGCCACGGTGACGCCGATGGCCGCCCAGCGCTCGCAGAGGTTGCCGCGTCCGATGCGGCAGTAACGGCACTCGTGGCAGTGCAGGGACGGGTCGACGGCGACCCGGTCGCCGATGGCCAGCTCCGTGACGTCCCGGCCGATGCCCACGATCTCCCCGGCGAACTCATGGCCCGGAACGATCGGCAGGGTGGGCGCGAACTCGCCCTGCAGGATGTGGAGATCGGTCCCGCACAGTCCGCACGACGCGACGGACACGACGACGTCACGCGGACCGGGCGTCGGGTCGGGGACGGTGGTGACGGAGACCTTGCCGGGGGCTTCGACGATCGCTGCCCGCATTACTTCACTGCTCCAAGAGACAGGCCCTGGACGAGTTTGTCCTGGGCGGCGTAGCCGGCGGCGAGCACCGGCAGGGATACGACGACGGACGCGGCGCACAGCTGGGCCAGGAAGAGGCCCTGGCTGGTGACGAATCCTGTGAGGAAGACGGGTGCCGTCTGGGCGACGACGCCGGTGAGCACCCTTGCGAAGAGCAGTTCGTTCCAGCTGAAGATGAAACAGATCAGCGCGGTGGCCGCGATGCCCGGCGCGGCCATGGGTGCGACCACCCGGGCGAGGACGGTCGGCAGCCTGGCGCCGTCGACCTGGGCGGCCTCGATGACGGAGACCGGCACGTCCGCGAGGAACGACTGCATCATCCAGACCGCGATCGGCAGGTTCATCGAGGTGTAGAGCAGGACGAGGAGCCAGATGTTGTCCAGCATCCCGACGTTCTTGGCGAACAGGTAGATGGGGAGGAGGCCCGCGACGACCGGCAGCATCTTGGTGGAGAGGAAGAAGAACATCACGTCCGTCCACTTGCGGACGCGTCGGATGGAGAGGGCGTACGCCGCCGGGAGCGCCAGCAGGAGCACCAGGACCGTGGAGAAGAACGAGGCGCCCAGGGAGTTGAGCAGGGGCGGCCAGGGGGTGACCCCGGTGTCGGCACCGAAGAAGGCGCGGTAGCCGTCAAGGGTGAGCGGCGCGAAGACGGACGGCGGGTTGGTGGCGGCGTCCGGCTCCGCGTGCAGCGAGGTCAGCAGCATCCACAGCGCGGGCAGGCAGAAGGCGAGTCCTGCCGCCCAGGCCAGCAGGCCCAGCACGGTGGACCGGCGCTTGGCCCGCCGCAGGAGCCGTTGCGCGGACGGAGCGGACGCGGGGACGGTGGCAGTGGTCATGCGCGGTTCGCCTCCTCACTGAAGAGGGACGAGACGGTCCGGAGCGCGAAGGTGGCGATGATGATCGTGCCGATCACCACCACGACTCCCGCGGCGGACGCCAGTCCGTATTCGTGGGCCTGGTAGAAGGTCTGGTAGATCGTGTAGGGAAGGTTGGCGGTACCGAGTCCGCCGGCGGTGATCGTGAACACCGCGTCGAAGTTCTGCACGATGTAGACGGCGCCGAGCAGAACCCCGAGTTCGAGGTACCTGCGCAGGTGCGGCAGGGTCAGATACCGGAAGGTCTGCCAGGCGCTGGCACCGTCCAGACGTGCGGCCTCGACGACCTCGGCGGGGCGGCTCTGAAGCCCCGCGAGCAGGATCAGCATCATGAACGGCGTCCACTGCCAGACGAGTGCGGCGATGACGGCGAGCAGCGGCATGTCCGCGATCCAGTCCGGCTGGCTCGGGCTCGTATCGCCGAAGAGGTCTCCCAGCCAGCTGAGCGCGCCGTTGAGAAGGCCGTACTCGGGGTTGTAGAGCGCGTGCTTCCACAGGAGTGCGGCGGAGACGGGCACGATCAGGAACGGCGTGATGAGCAGGGTACGGACCATGCCCCGGCCGAAGAACGTACGGTCCAGGAGCAGCGCGAGGGCCAGGCCGACGACGACGGTGGCTATGACGACGCCCGCGGTCAGCAGGATCGTGGTGAGGACCGAGTCCCGGAGTGCGGCGTCGGTGAAGACGGAGGCGTAGTTGTCGAGCCCGTTGAAGGCGCGTTTGTCGGGGCTGAGTGAGTTCCAGTCGAAGAGGGAGATCACCAGGGTCGCCACGAACGGCAGCTGCGTGACGACGATCAGGAAGACCAGTGCCGGCAGCAGCGGAGCCCTGGTGGCCCAGGCCCGGGGACCGGTCTTCTTACGGGCGGGGGCGGCGGGTGGCCGGGGTGGTGACTGGGGGGTGGTGCCGACTGTTGTGGTCATCGGTACTCCTTGGCGACCTGTTCGGCCAGCTTCTGGGAAGTGGCCAGCGCCTTGTCGACGGACTGGCGGCCGGCGATGGCCGCGCTGATCTCCTGCGCGACCCTGGTGCCGAGATCGGTGAACTCGGGGATGCCGACGAACTGGATGCCGGGCACGGGGCGCGGCTGGGTTCCCGGGTTCTTCGGGTCGGCGCCGGAGATGGCCTGCTCGGTGACGTCCGCGAAGGCGCCTGCCGCCTGGCGGTATTCGGGATTGTCGTAGGTGGAGGCCCGCTTGCCGGCCGGTGCGTTGGACCAGCCGCTGGATTCACCGACGAGCGACTCGTACTCCTTGCTGGAGGCCCAGGAGACGAACTTCCATGCGTCGTCGGACTTCTTGGAGGCTTTCTGGATGCCCCACGCCCAGGTGTAGAGCCATCCCGAGCTCTTGGTCTCCTCGACCGGCGCGGGAACGTAACCGATCTTCCCCTTGACCGGGGAGCCTGCCGCCTCCAGCGAGCCGGCACCGGCCGTGGCGTCGTACCACATGGCGGTCTTGCCCTGGGTCATGTTGTTGAGGCACTCGGCGTACCCGGCCTGGGAGGCGCCGCGTTCCCCGTGCTTGCGCACGAGGTCGACGTAGAACTGCGTGGCCTTCTTGAACTCGGGTGACGTGAGCTGGGGTTTCCAGTCCTCGGTGAACCATGTACCGCCCATGGTGTTGACGACGGTGGTGAGCGGTGCGATGAGCTCGCCCCAGCCGGGCAGTCCGCGCAGGCAGATGCCCTTCATGCCGGGTTCGGCGCCGTCCGCCTGCGCCGCGAGTCCGGCCACCTGTTTCCAGGTGGGGTGCTCGGGCATCGTCAGCCCCTGCGCCTCGAAGACGTCCTTGCGGTACATGAGGAAGGACGACTCGCCGTAGAAGGGCTGGGCGTAGAGCCTGCCCTCGGCGGTGAGCGACTCCCTCAGGGGTTCGAGGATGTCGTCCTGGTCGAAGGCGGTGTCCTTCGCCGCGTAGGTGTCGAGCGGGTGGAGCCAGTCGTTCTTCGCGAAGAAGGGCACTTCGAAGTTGCTGATGGTGCCGACGTCGTACTGTCCGGCCTGGTTGGAGAAGTCCTGACTGATCTTGTCGCGGACGTCGTTCTCCGGGAGCACCGTGAAGTGGACCTTGATGCCGGTCTCCTCGGTGAAGTGCTCGGCGGTGAGCTTCTGCAGCTCGACCATCTGCGGGTTGTTCACCATGAGTACGTTCAGTGCGTCACCGCCTCCGAACGCGGTACCGCCTGCTCCGGCGCACCCGGCGGCGAGGAAGGCCATCACTGCCGTGCCCGCGACCGCACGCACGCGGGTCCCACGGCGTCGTTGCTGGTGGGGCATAAGTAATTCTCCTGATCGGTCGTAGCGGCTCGCGGATCGCTGCCCGTGCCCTCCGGTTCTCCTGACGGTTCCGGGCATGGCGGGCCTGTCCTCCGGCCTCCTGACGGGAGCGGGGGACGAGTCGGTGGCGGGTGGGGACGACGGTCCGGGGACCGCCGTCGGGTCGGTTCAGACGCGGATGACGTTCGGGCCGAGCAGGGAGTAGCGCTGGGCCTCCGCCGACGGCAGCCCGGTGTCGGTGACGACGGCCTCGAAGTCTCCGACATCGGCGAAACGGCAGAAGCTCACCGCTCCGAACTTCGAGTGAACTCCGGCGAAGACACGGCGGCGGGCGCTGCGCATGGCCTGCGCCTTGACCTCGCCGACCGCCGGGTCCGGGGTGGTCAGCCCGTACTGGCGGGAGATGCCGTTCGCACCGACGTAGGCCAGGTCGATGACGAAATCGGCGAGCATGCGGGTGGCCCAGTGGTCGACGGTCGCCATGGTGCTGCCGCGCAGGCGCCCGCCGAGCAGCAGCACGGCGGTCTTCTCGACGTCCGCGAGGACCGTCGCGACGGCCAGGGAGGCGGTGACCACGGTCAGCGGCCGGTCGCGGGGAAGGGCTTCGGCGATGAGCTGCGGGGTGAAGCCCTCGTCCACGAAGACCGTTTCGGCGTCACCGAGCAGGTCGGCGGCGGCCGTCGCGATCCGGGACTTCTGCGGCACGTGGTGCGTGGTGCGCATCGCCAGGGTGGTTTCGAACCCGGCGCTCTCGACCGGGTAGGCACCGCCGTGCGTACGCCGTACGAGACCGTGTTCCTCAAGGGTGTGCAGATCCCGCCTGATGGTCTCCTTGGCCACCTCGAACCGTTCGGCCAGCCGGTTCACATCGACCGAACCGTCCCGGCGAGCCGTCTCGAGTATTCCTCGTCGGCGTTCCTCGGTGCCCACGACACCATCCCTGCGCTAGTGCGAATCTGCCGTGGTCCCGGTGTCCGTTCGGGCCACGCATTGTTTGTACAAGCAGAAACGGCTGTTCGACCAGCTTCTTCGCGCCACGGGCTGCGCCCGTTCATGCCCGTTTCCTCAAAGGTTCCCGTGCTGGTGGCCTGCGTTATCGCGACATCGAGGCGTGAGTACGGTGCCCGCTTCGCCGATGATGATGCCCGTTCCATGCCCGCCAGCGGTCACGCAGGCCTCTGGAGCGGGTGCGGCATCCCCGGATCGCAGCGGACACAGCCCGAAAATGCCCGATTGGGCGCCTCAACGCCTGATTTCAGCCAACAACTCATGCCGCAGGCGCCTCCGTGATCACGGACAGCGGCGAGCCCGACACCCTCGACCGGCCGGTGCCTCAGTCACCCTGCAGCGTCAACGACGGCCTTATCCGTACGAGTTGCTGTGGCAGACTTCGCAGGCGCAGCGGTTCACCTCATCTGCAACGGAGCTCGTCATGACGACTGGGACACCTCAGCCCCCGATCGACACCAGCAGGCCTCACTCGGCACGCGTCTACGACTCGCTGCTCGGCGGCAAGGACAACTACCCGGTGGACGAGGCGGTGGCCAGGCACCTGCCGGCCGAGGCGAAGGCGGGAGCGTTCCAGAACCGTGCCTTCATGAACCGCGCGACGGCCTGGCTGGCCGGCGAGGGGGTCAGCCAGTTCCTGGACATCGGCACGGGCATCCCGACCGAGCCGAACCTCCACCAGATCGCCCAGGAGATCAATCCGCGCTCACGGGTCGTCTACTGCGACAACGACCCGATCGTCCTGCGGCATGCGGAGGCCCTCCTGGTCAGCGCTCCGGAGGGGGCCACGGAATACGTGCACGCGGATGTGCTCGAGCCCGCCACCATCCTCGAGGCGGCCCGCAAGGTCCTGGACTTCGACCGCCCCGTCGCACTCTCGCTCCTGGGTCTCCTCCATTTCCTCCCCGACGACCTGGACCCGCGGGCCATCGTGCGCACCCTGGCGGGCAGCCTGCGGCCGGGCAGCTATGTGGTGCTGTCCCAGGGTGCCTCGGACGTGAACCCCGAGCGCGGCGTGCAGGGCGCGGCCGAGTACGGCAAGGGCGGCATCCGGCTCGCGCTGCGCACCCGCGCCGAGTTCGCCGGCTTCTTCGAGGGCCTGGACATCGTCGAGCCGGGTCTGGTGACGGCCCCCGAGTGGTTCCGCGGCACGCCGGCCCCTCAGCCGGAGATGAGCGGCGTCTACGTCGCGGTCGCCCGTATCCCGTAGCACCGGTCGGAAGGGGACGTGCCGTGGACGAAGACGGCCGGCACGCGGCAGCCGAGGCGTTCAATGCCATCGGTGCCGACTACGAGAGGGCCTTCGCCGGCTCGCCCGCGCACCACGCCTCGCTGAACCGGCTTCTGATGCGGTTGTCTCCGCACAGCCGGGTTCTGGACGTCGGCAGCGGAACGGGCCGGCCGACCGCCCACGCCCTGTCGGCCGCCGGGCACGAGGTGCTGGGTGTCGACGTCTCGCCGGTCATGGTGGAACTGGCTTCCCGCCGCGTGCCCGAGGCTTCCTTCCGCTGCGCCGACATCCGTGAGGTCCCGCTGGAGGAGGAGAGCTTCGACGCGGTCTGTGTGTACTTCTCACTCCTGCAGATGTCACGCGTCGAGCAGCGCTCTCTCGTGCACCGCCTGGCGGCGGCGCTCAGGCCGGGCGGCCAGCTGGTCCTGGCGACGGTACCGCTGGATGTGGAGGGGGTGAGCGCCGTCTTCATGGGCCAGGGGGTACGGGTGAACAGCTTCGGCCGAGAGGCGTTCAGGGCGCTCGCAGCCGGCGCCGGACTCACCGTCGTGCACGAGGACGGCACGGTGTTCACGCCGTCCCACCCAGGAGCGGTGCCCGAACCCCACCTCTTCCTGGACTGCCGCCGGTGACCTGCCGGTGTTCCGTCTCACCGGGCCGTGCGCCTACGGCTGCAGCAGTTGTTCCGTCCAGATGACCTTGCCACCGTCTTCGGTGTAGCGGGTGCCCCAGCGTTCGGCCAGCTGGGCGACGAGGAACAGACCCCTGCCGCCCTCGTCCATGCCGGCCGCCTGGCGCAGATGGGGCGCGGTGCTGCTGTGGTCGGACACCTCGCAGATCAGCGTCCTGTCACGGATCAGCCGCACGCGGATGGGCCCGCGCGCGTAGCGGATGGAGTTGGTGACCAGTTCGCTGAGGATCAGCTCGGTCGTGAACGCCTCCTCGACCAGATTCCACTCGCTCAGCTTGCGGGACACATCGGAGCGGACCCCGGACACGGCCGAGGGGTCGGAGGGCACGTCCCACTCGGACACGTTCTCGGAGGCCAGGCAGCGGGTGCGGCCGACGAGCAGCGCGACATCGTCGCGCGCCCTGGCGGGCACCAGGGCGCGGATGACGGCCTCGCACGTCTCCTCCGGGGTCCGGTCGGGGTGCCCGGACAGGGCGGCACGCAGCAGTTCCAGCCCTTCGTCGATGTCGCGGTGCCGGTCCTCTACGAGCCCGTCCGTGTAGAGCACCAGTCGGCTGCCCTGGGGGATGTGCACATCGAGGGTCTCGAAGGGCATGCCGCCGAGCCCCAGGGGCGGGCCCCCGGGAACATCCGCGAACGCGGCGTCGCCTTCGGGGCTCACGATCACCGGCTGGAGGTGGCCCGCCCGCGCCATGGTGCAGCGGCCGGACGCCGGGTTGTAGATCGCGTAGAGGCAGGTGGCCCCGGTGACGCCGCCTCCCTCGGAGCCCTCGGCCGACTCGTCCAGATCTATACGCGTCACCAGCTCGTCCAGGTGCCACAGCAGCTCGTCCGGGGGCAGGTCCAGGGTGGAGAAGTTGTGGACCGCCGTACGCAGGCGCCCCATGGTGGCGGCGGCGTGGAGCCCGTGGCCGACCACGTCGCCGACCACGAGTGCGACCCGGGCGCCGGGCAGCGGGATGATGTCGAACCAGTCGCCGCCGACGCCGCCCAGCCCTTCGAACCCGGCCTGCGCGGGGAGGTACCGGTAGGCGGCGTCGATGGCGCTCTGGTCGGGGAGTCCCTGCGGCAGCAGGCTGCGCTGCAGGGTGACCGCCACGTTGTGCTCGCGCGCGTAGCGGCGGGCGTTGTCGATGCTCACCGCGGCGCGGGCGACGAGCTCCTCCGCGACGGACAGGTCCTCGTCCTCGAACGGCTCGGGCCTCTGGGCCCGCCAGAACAGGGCTACGCCGAGCAACACGCCCCTGGCCCGCATCGGCACAGCCATCAGCGAGTGGAATCCGCTCCCCACCATGCGCTCGGCGCGTTCCGGGTGCTGCTGCTGCCAGCCGGAGCGCTGTGCCAGATCGGTGTCGAGGACGGCTTCGCCCCTCAGCATCCCGGCACCGATGTCCGTGGTCGGCAGGAAGCGGATCACCGACCCCAGCGGGTGGAGCCCCGTATCGTCGCGGACGCCGCTGAAGGCCGAACGGCGCAGACCGTCGGTGGTGGTGCGGGCGGCCGTGGGTTCCTCGCCGCGCAGCACGCCCTCGGCGAGATCGACGGTGGCGTAGTCGGCGAACCTGGCCGTGGCGAAGTCCGCGAGTTCCTCGCACGTCCGTACGACATCCAGGGCGGTGCCGATCTCCGTGCCCGCGTCGTAGAGGAGCTTCAGCCTGGCGCGCGCCACGGCCGCCTTGCCCGTCAGGGCCTGCAGCTCCGTGGTGTCGCGCAGAGTCGTCACGCTGCCGGACGGTCCGCCGTTCCTGTCGGTGGTGCGCTGGCTGACGGCCAGCAGCCGCGCGCCCACGGAGTGCACCTCGTCGGTCGCGCTGCGTCCTGAGTCCAGCAGTCTGGTGATCACCGGGGCGAGGCCGAGTTCGGCCACGCGTCTGCCCTCGACGTCCGGTGGAAGGCCGAGGAGCCGTCGTGCCTCGTCGTTGGCCAGCAGGAGCCGCCCGTCGCCGCCGACGATGACCACCCCTTCGCGTACGGCGTGCAGAACGGCGTCGTGGTGCTCGTACATCCGGGTCATCTCGGTCGGGCCGAGACCGCGCGTCTGGCGTCTCAGCCGCCTGGTGACGAGTGCGGTGCCTCCCATGGTGAGCAGCAGGATGCCCGCGGCCGAGCCGAACAGGAGGGGGAACTGGCTCTCGGCGGCCCCGCTGACGTTCTTGATGGTGATTCCCGCGGACACCAGGCCCACGACCTTGCCGTTCGCGCCGGTCACGGGCACCACGGCGTAGACGAGCGGGCCGATCGTCCCCTCGGACTTCTCGCTGACGACTCCGCCGTTCAGGGCGGGGGCCACTCTGCCGACGAACTTCTTGCCGATCCTGTCGGGCAATGGATGGGTGTAGCGGACACGCTCCCGGTTCATGACGACGACGAAGTCGACCCCGGAGCCCTTCCGTGCCGCCTCGGCCTTCGACTGGAGCACGGCGCTCGGGTCGGGACTCCGCAGAGCCGCTTCCATGCCGGGGGCGTCCGCGAAGGTCTCGGCGACGGCGATGGAGCGATTGCGGGCTTCGCGTTCACTGCCGGTCCGGGCCTGAAGCACGAGCGCGGCCACGGATGCAACGGCGAGCAGCACCACGATCGCCACTTGCAGGAGAAAGACCTGACCGGCGAGGGTTCTCATGCGGAGAAACGAACGCGGGCGGCCGTAGCGTCCGGCCATGTTCCCTTTTCTACACGACTTCCCGCTCCCTCGCCGCCCGCCGTCCTCACAGGCGGCCCGGGCGGCCGAAGCGCACCGGGACGCCGGGTGAGTACAGCACGCTCAGCGGCTCCCCGACGGGCGCGGGCAGACCCGCCGCCGTCACCAGGCTCTCGTCGCACTCGAGCAACTGGGCACGGTGCAGGGGCCAGCGGGGGTGGGCGTTCGGAAGGAACACCGGGCGCCCGTGGAAGGTGCTGTGCAGACCCCACCGCGCGGTCAGGAAGTGTTCGAGCTCGCTGGGGGACTCGATCCGCCGACCGGCGCGCAGCACGATCCGGCTGTGGGCGCCCCGGGGCCCGGGGAGGCGCCGGCTGCTGGTGTAGGTGAGGGTGTCGGCCTCGCGCCTGATCTCCATCCGGGACCACACGTACGGCAGTCGGAAGACTGTCCGGGCGACGGCCACGGGGATGAGCCGGGAGGCGTCGAGCGAGCGGAAGACCACCCCGCGTCTGCCATGTGCGTCGCGCGAGTACAGCCGGACGTTGGTCTCGGGGAAGGTGCCCAGGTAGGGGAGGCCGGGGAGGCGGAGGCATCCGACGCGGTACATCCGGAAGGCGACGAGTCCGACGTAGGTGACTCCGCCCAGGGTGTCCGGCACGGTTCCGGCGGGCAGGAGCGGCGCGACGTCGCCGGGGTCGGCCGCCCAGTGCAGGAACGCCAGGTCCAGCCAGGACTGTGTCATCAGCGGGTTCATCGCCGGGTGCGGCGGGTCGGGGGTGATGGGCTGGGGCGTACGGGGGGCGGGCGGCACCCTGACAGAATGGCAGAGCGGGCGGCAACTGCTGCGGTACGGCGTACGACTACTGCAGGGCGCGTACCGCGGCCCTGAACAACGGGGGCAGCCGGTGTGCGGCGGGCACGATCAGCCCGGCGGTCAGCGGATGCCCCGCCGCGCCCAGCAGTGCTCTGGTGAGCAGCCTGTGGCGTCGCGTCAGCCGCGCCCATCTCGCGGGGTAGTCCTCGGGCCGTCCCGCGACGAGGCAGTCGACCGCTGCCGACGCCGTCGCCGCAGCCATCGCGATGCCCTCACCGGTGAGTGCGTCGACGTAACCCGCCGCGTCCCCGGCCAGCAGGACCCGCCCGGCTCCCGGTGCGCTCGCGGTGCGGCGCAGGGGGCCCGCGCCGCGTACGGGCCCGGCCTCCAGGCCCCGGAGCGTACGGGCCAGTGCGGGGAAGGCGGAGAGGTGCTGCTCGTAGGAGCCCTGGAAGCGGCTGAGAACGGCGACACCCACCAGCCCCTCCCCCACCGGTGTCACGTACGCCTCGCCGTGGCGCGACCAGTGGACCTCCACGAAGTCCGTCCAGGGCGCGATCCCGTAGTGGCGGCGCAGCCCGTATCGGCGCGGTGCGGAGCACGGGCGTTCCAGGCCGAGCGCGCGGCGCACCGGTGAGTGCAGGCCGTCGGCGGCGATCAGCCAGCGAGCCGTCAGCCCTGCCGCGGTGACGCTGTCGTGTCCTTGGCGCACCTCGCCCGCCCGGCCCGTGACGACCCGTACCCCGAGCTCCTGGGCCCGCCGGTGCAGGGCGGCGTGCAGCGTGGTCCGCCGGGCGCCGAGCCCCGGGTGGCCCGAGAAGTCGGCCTCCGCCTGCCGGGCACCCTCGATGTACCGGATCCCCCGGAGTTCGCTGCCGGCCGGAGTGACGCCCAGCGCGCGCAGGGCCGCCACCCCGCTGGGCATGATCCCCTCGCCGCAGGCCTTGTCCACGGGGGCGGGACGGGGTTCGACCACCACGGCGTCCAGGCCGGCCAGGGCGGCCCGGATACCCGCCGCCAGGCCGGCCGGCCCGCCGCCCGCCACCAGGATGTCGATCACGCGCGTGCGTCCGCGCCCGCGAGCCGGGTCAGCGCGACGTCCTCGCATCGGATGCGTACGGTCATGAGCGCCGCATTGAGCACGGTGAACAGGACGGCGGTCACCCAGGCGCCGTGGACCAGCGGCAGGGCAGCCCCTTCGGCCGCGACCGCGACGTAGTTGGGGTGGCGCAGCCACCGGTAGGGCCCGCCGGTCACCCGGGGCAGGCCCGGGACGACGATCACCCGGGTATTCCAGCGGCGTCCCAGTGTGCGGACGCACCACCAGCGGAGCCCCTGCGCGAGGGCCACCACCGCCACCATGGCCCAGCCGGCCCATGGCACGAACGGGCGGCCGGCCAGCCACGTCTCGGCGGGACAGGCCGCGAGCAGGGCGGTGTGCAAGGCCACCATCACCGGGTAGTGCCCGCGGCCGGCTTCGGTGCCGCCCCGGGCCAGGCTCCAGCGGGCGTTGCGCAGCGCCACCGTGAGCTCGGCGAATCGCTCGGCGGCGACGGCCAGCACGAGGACGGTGTACCAGATCATGTGTTCCTCCGGACTACCAGCGCAGCAGCACCAGTTCGCAGCAGAAGCCGGGGCCCATGGCCATCAGCAGGCCGGGCGTTCCGGGTTCGGGCCGCCGCTGCTCCATCGTGTCCCGCAGGACGTGCAGGACCGAGGACGAGGACAGGTTGCCGACCTCGGCCAGTGAACGCCAGGTGACGCCGAGGGCCCCCTCGGGCAGGGACAGGACGTCGGTGACGGCCTCCAGGACCTTGGGTCCGCCGGGGTGGCACACCCAGCGGGCGATGTCCTTCGGTTTCAGCCCGTGCTGTTCCAGGAAGCCGCCGACGTCCTCGGCGAGGTAGCGGCGTACGACGTCGGGGACGGCCGGGTCGAGCATCACGGTGAAGCCGGAGCCCCGGATGTCCCAGCCCATGACGTGGCCGGTGTGCGGGTACAGGCGGCTGCGGGTGTCCACCACCTCGGGGCTGTCCGGCGTCGTCCTGTGCCCGGCGCCGACGAGGACCGCGGCCGCGGCGCCGTCGCCGAACAGCGCGGTGGCGACCAGGTTGGCGCGGCTCGCGTCCTCCCGCTGGAAGGTCAGGGAGCAGAGTTCGACCGAGAGCAGTACGGCCACCTGCCCGGGCCGGCCGAGCAGGTAGTCGTGCAGCCGCGCCACCCCGGCGGCTCCGGCGACACAGCCCAGTCCGAAGACGGGGAGCCGCTTGACATCGGCGCGCAGACCGAGACGTCCGACGAGCCGCGCGTCGATGGAGGGCGCCGCGATCCCCGTGACCGAGGTGAACATCAGCAGGTCCACATCGACGGGGCGCAGCCCGGCCTTGCGCAGGGCGCCGCGCACGGCTTCGGCGCCGAGGTCGACGGCCGCGCGGATGAACTCGTCGTTCGCAGCCCCGAAGCCGTCCAGTTCGCCGTAGCGCTCCAGGGGCAGCACCATGTTCCGGGTGCGCACCCCCGCGTTCGCGTGGATCCGGTCCAGCACGCGGCGGTCGGCCCCATCGGGCAGACAGGTGCGCGCCACCATGTCGGTGACGGCCCGCTGGGTGTGGCGGCCCGGCGGCAGGACTCCGTGGACAGCCGCGATCCGGGTCACCCTGGCCACCGCTTCGGAGAGGTCATGACCCACATCCTGCCTACAGAACCTGGCAATTGCGCGCACATGCGACGCGCGGCTGCCGTGTTCACGCGCCCGTGTCCCTACGATCGCCCCGTGGACACCACGGACCGGCCTCGGACACCTGCCATCGCCCCACGCCTGCCGCGCCGGTCGGCGGGGCTGGTCCGGGCCTGCCATCCGGGGCCCGTCGCGGCGGTGACCGTGCTCGTCACCGCACTGGCCGTCAGCTCGGGTCCGGGGAGCGGCCGTCGACTGCTGGTCGCCGGAGCCGTGCTGACCGGCCAGCTCTCGGTGGGCTGGTGCAACGACGCGTTCGACGCGCGCCGCGACGCCGAGGCCGTGCGCCCGGGAAAGCCGGTGGCCCGGGGTGCGGTGGGCCCGGGCCTGGTGTGGAGCGCGGCGTTCACCGCGCTGTCCCTGTGCGCGGTGCTGTCCCTCGCGTGCGGTGCCGCGGCGGGTGCGGCGCATCTGGCCGGGGTGGCGGCGGCGTGGGCGTACAACCTGAAGCTCAAGGAGACGGTGCTGTCCTGGCTGCCGTACGCGATCGGCTTCGGCAGCCTCCCGTGTCTGGTCGCCCTGAGCCTGCCGGGAAGCCCGTGGCCCGCGTGGTGGGCGGTGACGGCGGGTGCGCTGCTCGGTGTGGCGGCGCACCTGGGCGACGTGCTCCCGGACATCGAGGCGGACCTGCGGGCGGGGATCCGAGGCCTGCCCCAGCGCCTGGGCCCTGCCCGCACCCGTCTCCTGCTGCCCCTCCCCCTGGTGGCGGCCACGGCCGTACTGGTCCTGGGGCCCGTCGGGGCGCCCGACGGACCAGGTGTCGTCGTCCTCATTGGGGTCGCTCTCTGCGCCGTGCCGGCGACGACGGCGTGCGCCGGCTCATGGCCGGCGCGGACATGGCGCAAGGCCGCGCTCGCGGGGCCGGTCGCGGTGGCGGCGGCCGATGTGACCCTGCTCCTGACGGCGGGCACGGAGATCGCCTGACGGCCCGTACGGATGTTGTGCCGGCCGTACGGGCCACCAGGTGTGGTGTGGCCGCTACTACTGGCCGGCGAGACCGGTGTGCGCGATACCGCGCACGATCTGCCGCTGGAAGAACGCGAAGACGATCAGGAGCGGGATCCCGGCGATCACGAGGGAGGCCATGATCTGGGCGTACCGCACCCCGAAGGTCGACTGGACGCTGACGAGGCCGACAGGCAGGGTCATTCCACCGGGGTCGGTGGTCACGAGGAACGGCCACAGGAAGTTGTTCCAGGTGGAGATGAAGGTGAAGATCGCGACGGCCGCAAGCACGGGCCGGGACAGCGGGATGACGATCGTCCAGAACACCCGCCAGCGTCCGGCACCGTCGACGAAGGCCGCCTCCTCCAGTTCCCGGGGTACGCCTTCGAAGAACTTCACCAGGATGAACACCATGGCGGGCACGGCGACCTGGGGCAGGATCACGCCCCAGTAGGTGTCGACGAGGCCGAGCTGGACCATCTCGCGGAAGAGAGGGGCGATGAGCACCTGCGGGGGCACCATGATGCCGGCGAGCACCAGCCCGTACAGCAGCCTCCGGCCGCGGAAGTCGGTGCGGGTGAAGCCGTACGCGGCCATCGCACACGTCACGACGGTCAGCAGGGTGGTCATGACGGAGATGTACGCCGAGTTCATGAGCCAGATCATCAGGTCGCCCGACTCCCAGACCTTGCTGTACGCGTCGAAGGTGACGCGCGAGCCGATCCAGGAGAGCGGTGTCTTCGTCGTGTCGCCCTCCGGTTTCAGGGAGGTGGCGACGGCCCAGGCGAGCGGCAGGAGCCAGGCAGCGGTGAGGAGCAGGGCGATGACGAGCAGAACGATCCTGCCGGGCGTCCAGCGCGGGCGCCGGCCCCCGGCGTCGGCGGACCGTTCCGTCCGTGGGGCGGGGCGGGTGGTGACGGTGGTGGAACCGCTCACTTCGCGGCCTCCTCAGCTCGGCGCCGGGACAGCAGCGGCTGCACCAGGGAGACGGTCAGGATCAGGGCGAAGAAGATGTAGGAGACGGCAGAGGCGTAGCCGATGCGGTAGCCGGTGAAACCCTGCTGGTAGACGTACTGGAGGATCGGCCGGGTGGACTCGTCGGGGCCGCCGCCGGTCATGATGTAGACCTGGTCGAAGATCTTCAGCGAGGCCAGCACCTGGAGGACCACGACCACTCCGGTGGTGCGGCGCAGCATCGGCAGGGTGATGTGCAGGAGCCGCTTCCCGACGCCGGCACCGTCCAGTTCGGCGGCCTCGTACAGATACGCCGGGATGGCCTGGAGGGCGGCGAGGTACAGCAGGAAGTTGAAGCCGACGGTCCACCAGACGGTGGTCGCCACGATGCTGAGCATGGCGTACCGCTCGTCGGTCAGCCAGCCGATCTCCGGCGTCAGTCCGACGGCGGCGAGCAACTGGTCGGCGAGGCCGAAGTCGGACGGAAGGATCATGTTCAGGAACAACAGGCAGACGACGCCGGACGGCAGCAGGAAGGGCGCGAACCAGCTGAGCCGCCACAGCCACTGCACCACCTGGAGCTGGTGGGCGAGCAGTGCCAGCACGAGGCCGACGACGACGAGGGGCACGGTGGACAGGACCGTGAACCACACGGTGTTCCACAGCGAGGACCACACCTCGGGGTCGCGCACCGCCTCGGCGTAGTTGTCGAGGCCGACGAACTCACCTCCGGCGCCGGTGATGTTCTCGCTGGTCAGGCTCATGCCAAGGCCGGATACCAGCGGCCAGATCAAGAACACGGCGTACACGAGGAAGAACGGCGCGATGAACACCAGACCGTGTTCGGTCCACTTCCTGCGGACGCCGCGAGCCGGACGCCCGGCCGCGCCCTCGGCCGGCTTCGCCACGGGTGTCGGCGACACCGCTGCGGTGGAGGTCATGACGCGGCTCCCGGGAGGGGGTTGCGGGTGTCGAGGAGCGTCCGCAGCCGGGACTTGGCCTCGGTCAGGGCATTGCGCGGGCTCCGGGAGCCGGTGAGGACCCCCGAGAACACGGCACCGAGCTCGATCCACATCCGGGAGGCGGAGCCGGCGAACCACGCGGGCTCATCCAGCGCCACGTCGTCGATCACCGAGCGGTATTCGGACTGCGGCTTCAGGGCGAGGTAGGCCGGATCGTCGAGCACCGGAAGATAGGCGGGCACATGCCCGCCCTCGGCCCATGCGACGGAGTTCTGCAGCATCCACGCGGCGAGGGTGTGGGCCGCCTCGTTCGTGGCGCCGCCACGGTCCTTCTGGTGCGGCAGGACGAAGGCGTGGCAGTCGGCCTGCGTGGCCGCGGTCCCGAACAGCGCGGGTATGCGGGTCATGGAGAACGGGAGACCGGTGGTCTTGAAGGTGGAGATCTCCCATTCGCCGTTGAGGTGGAAGGCGGTCTTCCCGCCGTTGAAGACGCCGATGGATCCGGCGTAGTCGACCCGGCGCACCATCAGCCCGTCCTCGATGAGCCGGGCCAGGTATTCCAGTACCCGCAGCGCCTTGGCGTCGTCGAGTGCGAGGCGCTTGCCGTCGGCGGAGAGCACTGTACCGCCGGTCTGCGCGTAGAAGCTGGAGAAGAGCCGCCAGGGGGTGATGCAGTCGGGCCCGAGCGTCTCGACCACGAGACCCGGCCGGCCGGTCGCCTTCTTCGCGGCGCGCAGCGCGTCGGCGAACTCCTCCGCGCCGCTGATCGGCTTGAGCCGGCCGCCCGCCATGAGCCCGGCCTTCTCACAGATCTCGGTCTGGTAGTAGAGGACGAAGGGGTGGGTGTCGAGCGGGACGGCGTACTGCTTGCCGCCCACCTGACCCCGCCGCCAGATCTCCGGCGGGAAGTCCTTCTCCCGTACGCCGTGTTCGGCCAGCAGGTCGAGGTCGAACGGGTCGAGGAGCCTGCCGGGGGCGAAGCCCGCGAGCCGGGCGAGGTGCAGGGCGGCGATCTCGGGAGCCCGGCCGCCGGCGCCGGCCATGCCGAGCTTGGTGTAGTACGGGGCGCCCCATTGCAGGGTCGAGGCTTCCAGGGCGATGCCCGGGTGCCCGGCCCGGAAGTCGTCCAGCATTCCCGTCATGTTGACGCCGTCACCGCCGCCGAACAGATGCCAGTACCGCAGCAGGGTCTGTCCCGGACCCGCGGCGGTCGCGGGCGCGGCACAGCCGGACAGGGAGCCCAGGGCTCCGGCGGCGACCAGGGCGCCGGCACCGCCCGCGAGGGCTCGGCGCCGACTGAGGAGGGGTGGTTGCATGGCGGCTCGTCTCGGCTCGTCTCTGAGTGCGGGGACGTGTGAAGAGAAGGCAGTGCGTTCGAAATTTCGACGCCTGCCCGCCACTTCGGTCGGGACCGTAGGTGCGGGAGAACGCGGCGTCAATGACTCGCGCTGAAATTGCGAACAATGTTCGATATCACGAACACGCACCTCCCTCCACGCCCCGGGCTGACGACAGGAACGCACACGCACGGGCATACGCGAGGAGATATCGCGGGGATGCGCTCACATTTCGTACTGGGGGGTAGGCCCACCCGGCATCCTTGCTATACCTTCCGTCTAACAAGCGGGGCGGAAGGCTGCCCGGCCGGGGCCGGCGCCGGCCCTCCGTCCATTGCTGTCGCCATCTCCTGTCGGCAGCAGATCATCTGACGACTCGTCACCGGCACGACACATGTGACAGCACCAAGGACAGCACTGACGGACAAGGAGCCGCACCATGGCAAGCAGCACTGTTCGACCGGATGCCGAGGACCGTCCGCCGGAGGACCACCTCACCCGCCGCCTGCTCGAATCGGCCGCCACGCTGGCGTACGACCCGGCCACGGAGGTCGACTGGGACACGCCGCTGGACAAGCAGTTCCACGGTGCGAGCCCCGAGTGGAGCACCCTGTACGGCACCGCGTACTGGGGCGAGCTGACCGATGAGCAGCGCAAGGAACTGACGCGCCAGGAAGCCGCTTCGGTGGCCAGCACCGGCATCTGGTTCGAGATGATCCTGCAGCAGATGGTCCTGCGCGACGTCTACGCGAAGGACCCCACGAGCGCGGACGTCCAGTGGGCGCTGACCGAGATAGCCGAGGAGTGCCGGCACTCGATCATGTTCGCCCGCGGCGCACAGAAGCTGGGCGCCCCGCCCTACCGGCCGCACCGGCTCGCGGTGGAGCTCGGGCGGGCCTTCAAGACACTCGCGTTCGGCGAGGCGGCGTACGCGGCGATCCTCGTCGCCGAGGAGGTCCTCGACGTCATGCAGCGCGACTGGATGCGGGACGAGCGGGTCGTGCCCTTCGTCCGCACCATCAACAACATCCATGTCGTCGAGGAGTCCCGGCACATGAAGTTCGCCCGCGCGGAGACCCGCAAGCACCTCAGCGGTGCGGGCCCGGTGCGGCGGCGGATCAACGCGCTCGTCATCGCGATCGCCTCGTACGTCATCGTCACCAGCATGGTGAACAAGGGCGTCTACGCCAACGCCGGACTCGACGGGAAGCGTGCCCTCGGCGAGGCCAAGGCCAATGAGCACCACAAATCGATGATGCGCTCGAGCTGTTCGGGGCTCATGGACTTCCTGGCCTCGGCCCGCCTGCTCACCAAGCCCGCCCTGGTGTTCTACAAGCGTGCCCATCTGATCTGAGCGGACGACATGACCTACGCCATCACCCAGACATGCTGCAGCGACGCCACCTGCGTCTCGGTGTGCCCCGTCAACTGCATCCATCCGACGCCGGAGGAACCGGACTTCGGCCGGACGGAGATGCTGTACGTCGATCCGAAGTCCTGTATCGACTGCGGTGCCTGCGCCGACGCCTGCCCGGTGGAGGCGGTCTTCCCGCTGGACCGCCTCCCTGCCGCACAGCAGGAGTACGGTCCGCTCAACGCGGCGTACTTCGCGGACAAGGGGCCCGGGGAGGCCGCCCCCGGGGGGCCGAACTTCCACGTGTGGGGAGAGCCCACCTTCAAGCGCAGCCTGCCGGCGGACTTCGCACCGATCCGGGTCGCGGTGGTGGGCACCGGGCCGGCGGGGATGTACGCCGCCGAGGACCTGCTGCTGCACACGGGCGCCGAGGTGACCCTGATCGACCGGCTGCCCGTCGCGGGCGGGCTCATCCGCTACGGCGTAGCGCCTGATCACCTGTCGACGAAGAAGGCCGGCGACACGTTCGCCAGGTTCCACACCCATCCGAGGGTGCGCATGCACCTCGGCCTGGAGGTGGGCCGGGACATCACTCCGGAGGAGCTCGCCGCGCATCACGACGCGGTGATCTACGCCGTCGGCGCCTCGGCCGGCCGCCGGCTGGGGATTCCCGGCGAAGACCTGCCGGGCAGCATCTGCGCGACGACGTTCGTCTCCTGGTACAACGCCCACCCCGAGGTCGCCCAGGACGCCGTGGACCTGTCCTCGGAGCGGGTCGTCGTGGTCGGCAACGGAAACGTCGCCCTCGACGCGGCACGGATCCTGGTCTCTGACCCCGATGCGCTGGCCACCGGCGACATCGCCGGCTACGCCCTGCAGGCACTGCGCACCGGTTCGGTACGCGAGGTGGTGCTGCTGGGGCGGCGGGGTCCCGAAGACGCGGCGTACACCAGGTCCGAGCTGCTCGCGCTCAAACATCTGGCCGGTGTGGAGCTGGTCGTCGACGACCACGACCCGCGGACCGGGGCCGCGATCGACGCCGCGGGGCCGGGCGACAGGGCCGCGCTGCTGCAGGGCGTCGCCCGGGAGACGGTGGACTGGTCGCGCCCGTCACCGGCGGGACGCCGCATCGTGTTCCGCTTCCATTCCGCACCGGTGGAGGCGCCCGGTGAAGGCGCTGTCAGCGTCGTACGGGTCACGGACGGCACGGGGAGCACGGACGGTCGGGAGATCCCGGCCGGGCTGCTGCTACGGGCCGTCGGCCAGCGCGGACTGCCGATCCCAGGGCTGCCGTTCGACGAGGCGACGGGCACCGTTCCGCACGAGGGCGGCCGGGTGGCGGGCCTGCCGGGGACGTACGTCGTGGGATGGATCAAGCGCGGTCCGTCGGGTGGCATAGGCGCCAACCGGACCTGCGCGGCCGAGACCGTAGGCACTCTGCTGGACGACGCCGTGGGCGGCACGCTGCCCGCGCCGGAGCACGGGGCGAAGGCGTTCCAGCGGCTCGTGCGGCGCCGGAACCCGCGGATCGTGGACGCCCGCGGTCTGGCGGAGATCGAGCGTACCGAACTGGCCCTGGGACGCCGCGACGGCCGGCCCCGGGTCAAGCTGGCGACACTTCCCGAGCTGGTGGCGGCGGCCAGGGGCGGACGGCGGCGGATTCCCGGCTGAACAGGTACCTGCCCGGCCCGCTGACGGCGCCTGCGAGCCGGGCCACCCGCCTCAGAGGGGTGTGCTGATCTCACCGACGGCGTCGCGAGCCGGCCCGGACACACCCTTCGGACCGCGCTCCACGATCGAGTCGAGGATCTCGCCGACCCTGATCGCGGTGTTCGACAGCAGGGACGACGTGATGCCGTGGGTGTGCTCCGTGCCGCCTTGCAGGTAGACGCCACACCGCAGTCCGGGATCGGTCGCCACGCGGTAGTCGCGCTCGACCCGGACGCGCCCCTGGTCGTCGAGCCGGCAGTGCTCCCCGATCTCGCTGAGGAGGCCGAGGGAATCGGCGGGCTGATAGCCGGTGGCGTAGACGACGACATCGGCGTCCAGCGTGGTCCGTTCGCCGGTGACCAGCGACTCGACCGTGGTGCGGACCGTCTCCGGCGTCTCGACGGCGTCGACCACCCGGGAGACGTTGAGGAACCGCAGCCTCTCCTTCCCGAGCACCTTCTCCTGGTACGTCGTGCGGTAGAGGTCATCGATCAGATCGATGTCCACCACGGCGTAATTGGTGTTTCCGTGATAGCCCATCAGTTTGCGCTTGGTCTCGTCCGGAGCGGTGAAGTACTCGTCGACCGCGTCCGGGTCGAAGATCCGGTTGGCGAAACCGCTGTCGTCGGCGGGGCTGTAACCGTAGCGGGAGAAGACGGCGCAGACCTCGGCCTCCGGGAAGCGGCGGTGCAGATACGCCACGTTCTCGGCAGCACTCTGACCGGCCCCGACCACGACGAAGCGGGACGGGGAACCGGCCTCGTCCAGGCCTTCCACCCGCGCCAGCAGGTCGGAGGTGTGCCAGATCCGTTCCGTTCGCTCGACGCCGTCGGGCATCTGGGGCCGCAGGCCCGTACCGATCACGAGGTTGCGCGCCCGGTGGACCACGACCTCCGATCCCGATCGTGCGGTCACATCCACATACTCCACGACACCGTCACACACGACGGGCCGGACGGCGATGACCTCGTGCCCGTAGGACACCATGTCGTCCACCTTGGCTGCGGCCCATTCGAAGTAGTCGTGGAACTCGACCCGCAGCGGGAAGAGGCTCTTGCCGTTGACGAAGTCGACCAGGCGCCCCTGGCTCTGCAAGTAGCAGAGGAAGCTGTATTCACTCGACGGGTTCCGCAGCGTCACCAGGTCTTTGAGGAAGGACACCTGCATCGTGGCGTCGTCGATCAGCATGCCGCGATGCCAGCCGAATCGTGGCTGCTTCTCGAAGAAGTGAGCAGTGACGGCCTGCTCCCTGCCGACGCGTGAGTTGCGCTCGGTGAGCGCGATCGCCATGGCCACATTGGACGGCCCGAAGCCGATTCCTATGAGGTCGTGGACCAGTGGCGCATCGTCGGGTGAAGGCTGTGACATGGGACTCCCATCGTGCGGGGGCAGCCGCTTGGCGGACGTGGGTACGACGGAACAGGGCACGCGAGCGGCAGCCGAGTAGGAACTTAGGTAAAGCTAACCTCATCACGGCGCGCTGTCGACTGGGCAAAACGGGCAAGCCCGAGTGATTCTTCATCAACTCGCCCCGCACGCACAGGCATTGCATGCTTAGGTTAGGCTTGCTTTACTAAGCATCACTTATTGTCGTTCCGAGGAGAGATTCATGCGGGTTGCCATGTTCGGCTATCAGACGTGGGGGCACCGGACCCTGCGGGCTCTCCTGGACGCCGGTCATGACGTGGCTACGGTGGTGACGCATCCCAGGAGCGAGCACGCGTACGAGAAGATCTGGAGCGATTCGGTCGCCGATCTCGCCGAGGAGAACGGCGTGCCCGTCCTGATCCGCAGCCGGCCCGACGACGAGGAGCTGCTCACCCGCCTCAAAGAGGCGGATCCGGACATCATCGTGGCCAACAACTGGCGTACGTGGATTCCCCCACACATCTACGGGCTCCCCCGGCACGGCACGCTGAACGTGCACGACTCCCTGCTGCCGAAGTACGCGGGCTTCTCGCCGCTGATCTGGGCGCTGATCAACGGGGAGCGCGAGGTTGGCGTGACCGCGCACCTGATGGACGCCGAACTCGACGCCGGCGACATCGTGGTGCAGCGTGCGGTGGAGGTCGGGCCCGCCGACACGGCCACGGATCTCTTCCACAAGACCGTCGACCTCATCGCCCCCGTCGTCACGGACGCCCTCGACCTCATCGCCTCGGGCCGTACCGACTTCACCGAGCAGGACCGGTCCCTGGCCACTTTCTTCCACAAGCGGTCGGACGAGGACATCCGCATCGACTGGAACTGGCCGGCCGAGGACCTCGAACGTCTTGTGCGCGCCCAGTCCGCCCCGTATCCCGGCGCGTTCACCCACCACAGGGGAAGGCGTCTGGAGATCGTGACGGCATTCGTGTCGGAAGGACGCTACGGCGGCACCCCCGGCCGGATCTTCTACCGCGAGGGCGACGGCGTGGTGATCGTCGCCGGGGCGGACGCCAGGACCGGCCGTAACCGCGGTCTGGCCATCACCCGGGTGCGCACGGAGGAGGGGGAGGAGATGCCCGCGACCGAGTACTTCACCTCCATGGGCGGCTATCTCACCGGCCGGCCCTGACCCCTGGCCTCCCGCCGTCGCCACGTAAGGAAGAACCATGCAACAGCCGAGCCCCCCGGCCACGGTTCACGCCCCCCGGGCCGGGGGTGCTACGCCGTCGAGCGTGCTGGACCTCAACGCCTATCTCATGCACGCGACGGGCAAGGCCGCACGCCGCAGGCTCACGGAAGTGCTGACGGCTCACGGACTGCGACTGTGGCACCTGACCATCCTGGCCATGCTGAAAGAGGCCGGCCCGCTGCCCAAGGGTGACCTCGCCGCGCGACTGGACATGAATCAGAGCGACCTGACCAGGACCGTCACCGACCTGGACGCGGCCGGTTACGCGACATGCGCCCGCGACCCCTCGGACCGCCGCCGCATCGAGGTCGCCCTGACGCCTGCGGGAGAGCAGGCCCTGGCGCGACTCAACTCCGATGTGTCCGCCGCCGAGGCCGGCCTCCTCACCCCGTTGACCGACGAGGAACGCGACCGGTTCGCCTCCCTGCTGCGCCGCGTCCACGACCACCTCGAAAGGGACCGGGCGGACCGCGGCCCCGCCGCCACCGAACCGGACGGCGGGCATGACACCCGTCCGGGCGCGGTGCGGCGCGTGGGAGGCCGCCCCTCCCGGTGAGGTGACCTCTCGGTTCTCCGTCCTGCGGTGCCACCGGTGGGTGGCGGGTGGCACCGCCGCCGAGCCGGCGGCGGGCTGCCGGCTCGATGACCACGGCGACATCGACGTCCTGCTGCCGGGGCGCGCGGCCGGCTCGCGTTGTCGGCGTGACATCGGGCCTGGCCTTGTGCCGGTTCCCGGACGGTGCGTGTCCCTTCATGACCGCGCAAGGAGCCCGGGTGCGTCTACGGAGCCGATCGTCCGCGAGGAGCCGTCCCGCCCCTCGTTCGGCGTCGCGTCCGGCCCTTCGAGGCCGAGACCTCGTCAAGGAAGGCGCACGCCCGAGCGGGCTCGTCGGCCTGTCCGCGCGGCGAGCGGGGGCTCAGGTGCAGGGGTGGAACCGATTGCATGATCAAAATCGAGTGCGGTTAACATATGAGCACCGCCTAGCTCGAAAGATGGACTTGTGACTGCCACCGAGGACTCGTTCACCAATTGGAAGACACGCGAGGAGATCGCGGAGTCGATGATCCCGATCATCGGGAAGCTGCACCGGGAGCGGGACGTCACGATCCTGCTCCACAGCCGCTCCCTGGTGAACAAGTCGGTGGTCAGCATCCTCAAAACCC
Source organism: Streptomyces sp. NPDC002911 (assembly GCF_053591835.1). NCBI lineage: Bacteria > Bacillati > Actinomycetota > Actinomycetes > Kitasatosporales > Streptomycetaceae > Streptomyces > Streptomyces sp. NPDC002911. The sequence goes on from NZ_JBSFUO010000003.1 coordinate 322,636, forward strand.
ACCGGTTCGCCCGGCAGATAGCGGGCGAGGAGCTCTCGGTCACCGAGACGCTGCCGTTCCTGCACGCTCTCACCGCGCTCGACCTCGGTCCCTCCCAGATCGACATCGGCATGCTCGCCGCGACGTACCGGACCGACGACCGCGGCCTGTCGGTGGACGACTTCACCGCCGAAGCCGTGGCGGGCGCGACAGGCCCCAACAAGACGGAGCGCCGCGAGGCGCGCGACGTGGTCCTCTACGGATTCGGTCGCATCGGCCGCCTCCTGGCCCGCCTGCTCATCGAGAAGACCGGCTCCGGCAACGGTCTGCGGCTGCGCGCCATCGTCGTACGCCAGGGTGCCGGCCAGGACATCGTGAAGCGCGCCTCCCTGCTACGCCGTGACTCCATCCACGGCCAGTTCCAGGGCACGATCACCGTCGACGAGGCGAACAGCCGGATCATCGCCAACGGTAACGAGATCCAGGTGATCTACTCCGACGACCCGACGTCGGTGGACTACACGGCGCACGGCATCAAGGACGCCATCCTCATCGACAACACGGGCCGCTGGCGCGACCGCGAGGGCCTGTCCAGGCACCTCCGTCCCGGCATCGCGAAGGTCGTCCTGACCGCGCCCGGCAAGGGCGACGTTCCCAACATCGTGCACGGCGTCAATCACGACATGATCAAGCCTGACGAGCAGATCATCTCCTGCGCCTCCTGCACCACCAACGCGATCGTCCCGCCGCTGAAGGCGATGGCGGACGAGTACGGCGTGCTGCGCGGCCATGTGGAGACCGTCCACTCGTTCACCAACGACCAGAATCTTCTGGATAATTACCACAACTCGGACCGTCGTGGCCGCTCGGCGCCGCTCAACATGGTGATCACCGAGACGGGCGCCGCCTCCGCCGTCACCAAGGCGCTGCCCGACCTCCAGGCGAAGATCACCGGCAGCTCGATCCGCGTCCCGGTGCCGGATGTCTCGATCGCCATCCTGAACCTGCAGCTCGCGCGCGGCACCAGCCGGGAGGATGTTCTCGACTACCTCCGAAATGTGTCGCTGACCTCGCCGCTCAGGCGCCAGATCGACTTCATCACTGCTCCCGACGCGGTCTCGAGCGACTTCATCGGGTCGCGCCATGCCTCGATCGTCGACGCGGGCGCCACCAAGGTCGAGGGCGACAACGCGATTCTCTACCTCTGGTACGACAACGAGTTCGGCTACTCCTCCCAGGTCGTCCGGGTCGTCCAGCACGTCTCCGGCGTCGAGTACCCGACCTACCCGGCCCCGGCGGTCTGATCCTTCCGGCCGGCGGCTCCCTGTGCCGGGACCCGCCGGCCGTGGACGGTCCGGGTGTCACCGGCGCAGTGCTGCCGCCAGCATCGGCAGAGCGTGGCGCAGTTCCCTGTACCCGTAGGTCCCGCTGTGCCCGCCCGGGTAGAGGTGGGTGGTGACGGGCGCGCCCAGCGACGTCAGCCGGTCGTGGAGCATCCGCGTCTCCTCGCCGCAGACCGCTTCGGTGACGGACACGACACCGTCGTCGGCGAGCGCGACCCACTTCTCGGTGCCGGGGATGTGGGGGTCGGGCTCGTCACCGTCGAGCGGGCCGGGCTTCCCGTCGCCCGAGGCCAGGTAGACAGGCGTACGCCGCAGTCCCGCGGCATGGTGGTACGGGTCCCAGTCGAGCCATGTCTTCCACTGCTTCCACGGGTCGCCGAAGATCGCGTAACCGTCCACTCCGACGAACTTCGCTCCCGAGAGCCACATCTCCGGATGCCGGACCGGATGCACGGGTGCCCCGAAAGCGGCGACGGCACCGAACAGCCCCGTGGTCCGGGCCGCGAGTCCGAGGACACCGAACCCTCCCTGGGACTCCCCTGCGGCCGCCCTGTTCGGGCCGGCGCCGTAGTCCCGCTCCACCAGGGGCACGACTTCACGGAGGAAGTACGTGCGCACCCGGGGAGGCCCTGCCTCGCCGTGGTTCCACCAGTCGGTCCAGAAACCGAACAGCGGCATGGCCGGCATGACCACCAGAACATCGCGCAGCTCGGCGAGTTCCTGCACCTTGAACAGGGTCGTCCAGGTGGTGTGGTCACCGTCTCCGCCTGCCAGCAGATAGAGCGTGGGCCAGCGGTCACCGGGACGGCGCCGGTCCCAGCCCCGTGGTGTCAGCAGGGCCACGGTGCTCCGGCCGCCGAGGGCCGGGGAGTTGAGGGTGAGTTCGATCAGCCGTTCGTCCAGCCGCCGTTCGGTGACGGCCTGCCCGGTGGCACCTGCGGGGGCGGCGGCGCCGAGGAGCGCCCCGGCGCCCAGCAGGGCACCGCTCGCCAGTACGGTGCGGCGTGAGTGTGTGTGCGACATAGCTGAGTTGTCGGCTGCCGGCCCCTTGACCTTGAACTCCCGGCCGGCATCAGGCCATGTTCGCCTCGTCCGTGCCCGGCAGCGGCTGTTCGGCCCAGATCGTCTTGCCCGTGCCGGTGTAGCGGGTGCCCCAGCGCTCGGTGAGACTCGCGACGAGCAGCAGGCCGCGTCCACCTTCGTCGAAGATACGGGCGCGGCGCAGATGGGGGGCGGTACTGCTGCCGTCGAAAACCTCGCAGATGAGCGCGGTGTCCCGGATGAGGCGGAGCCGGATCGGATCGCCGCCGTAGCGGATGGCGTTGGTGACCAGTTCGCTGACGACCAGCTCGGTCGTGAACACGGCGTCGTCCAAACCCCACGCCAGCAGTTGCGCGGAGGCGCGTTTGCGGGCGGTCGCCACGACGGCCGGATCCGCGGCCAGGTCCCACGAGGCGTAGTGGTGCGCGTCCAGACGCCGGGTACGAGCCAGCAGCAGGGCGACGTCGTCGTCCGGCTGCGGGGGGACCAATGCGTCCATGACGGTGTCGCAGGTCTCCTCGAGGGTGCGGGCGGGGCGGCCGAGCAGCTGACGCAGCTCCGTCAAGGCGGCATCGATGTCCCTGCCCGCCGTCGCGATCAGACCGTCCGTGTAGAGGGCCAGACGGCTGCCCTCGGGCAGCTCGAAATGGGCTGCCTCGAAGGTCATGCCACCCACCCCGAGCGGCGGTCCGATGGGCAGCGCCAGCTGTTCGACGGTGCCGTCGGGGCGAATCAGCATCGGCTCGGGGTGACCGGCCCTGGCCATCGTGCAGCAGCCGGCGGCCGGGTCGTACACGGCGTAGAGGCAGGTCGCGCCGGCGACCGTCGCGCCGACGGCGCTGTCCGCCGGCTCCTCTCGGTCGAGGGTCAGCACCAGGTCGTCGAGCTGCGTCAGCAGTTCCTCGGGCGTGAGGTCGACATCGGCGAGGGTCCGCACGGCGGTGCGGAGCCTGCCCATGGTGGCCGAGGCATGCAGGCCGTGCCCGACGACATCTCCGACCACCAGGGCGACCCGGGCGCCGGACAACGGGATGACATCGAACCAGTCCCCTCCGATGCCGGCGCCGTTCGTGTTCGGGAGATAGCGCGCGGTGACCTCGACGGCCTGCTGACGGGCCGCCCGGCGGGGCAGCAGGCTGCGCTGCAGGGCGAGGGCCGTGGCCCGTTCGCGGGTGTAACGCCGGGCGTTGTCCACGCAGACGGCAGCTCGCGAGACCATTTCGGTGGCCAGCTGAAGATCCGCACTGCCGAATCTCGCGGGGGTCCGGTGGCGGGCGAACACCACGATGCCGAGAGTGATGCCGCGCGCCCGCAGCGGAACGACCAGTACCGAATGGATTTTGTGAATACGCATGCCCCGCGCCCGTACCGGCTCGCCCGCCGCCCATTGCCGCAGAATCTCTTCGTCGACCGTTTGACGCGACGGTTCCCCTGCGATCAGGGCGCGACCGATGACGGAGTCCCGGCCGTAGTCGTGGGTCTCACCGAGCCGGACGACCGATTCGGGGCACCCTTCGAGCACCGACCGGTGGGCCGCCCGGTAGAAGGAAATCTTGTCCCGGTGCAGCACGGAGCGCGCCTCGTCGCCGGACAGTACCTCGGCGAGCAGGTCGACGGTCACGAAATCGGCGAAGCCCTCGCTGCCGAGCTCCGCCAGCTCCTCGGCGGTGCGGCCCACATCAAGGGTGCTGCCGATGCGCATGCTGGCCTTGTTCAGCATGTTCAGGCGCCGGCGTGCCTGGAACTGGTCCGTCGTATCCAGTGTCACGACGGACACGCCCTGGACCTCGCCGTCGGCATTGCGCACAGGCGACATCGCCGCCTGCCAGATGTGCTCGCCGCCCTCCAGCGTGAGGTGCGTCTCGTACGGCTCACCTTCGCCGGTTCTCAGCACCCGGTCGATGGCTTCGGCAAGCCCTGTTCCGCCCTCCAGGAACAACCCGGGCTCGACCTCCCCGGGCAGCAGTCCGATCAGCGAGGCCTCGGTCTTGCTGACCGAATCGGCCGCTGCCCGATTGACCATGGCGAGCAGCTGGTCCCGTCCGAAGTAAGCCACCGGCACCGGCAGCTGCTCCAGGATCTGGCGGCGCACCTCGTCGGACGGCACGCAGGGGGACCCTCTGCCCCCCTCAGCCGACGGTGCGGGCTCGCCTCTGTCCGCAGGCGGGCCTGCACGGCCCGACTCGTCCATGCTCATGGGCCCATCACTCGTCCTTACCGCCTAGGCAGGTCGCCCACGAACACACATATGCGACCTTTGTTCAAGAATGCCCGTGTGCGTCCCCTCTCTCAACCGCCCCCGCCCCGTCACAGCCGTTTGGCTCAGCTCCGGTGTCCGGTACCGGCAGCGTCCGTCCCATGCGGGCGAGCGGAGAGAGCGCCAGCACCGCCGGAGACACCAGCATGCCCGCAGCCGCCACCAGGAGGCCGACGCGCAGTCCCCAGCCCTCCGCGAGCCATCCGCCGAGCAGGGATCCGAACGGGGCGAGCCCCAGCCCGGCGAAGTTGATCGTCGCGGCGACACGGCCCTGCATCCCGTCCGGGGTGACGGCCTGGCGGACAGCCATGACCGTGACGTTGACCAGTTGGCCGAAGGTCCCGAACACGAAACCGACCGCCACAAGGACCGGGACCGTCACGGCGGGGGATCCGTGCAGCGCGGGCACGCACAGCATCACGGCGTCGCCGATCCCCGCCGCACACACGAGAACGGGGCCATATCCCAGATGGCCGGGGAGCCGGACCGCCAGGAACGAGCCCAGAAGCGCGCCCGGCCCCGTCGCGGCGAGCGCCAGCCCGATGGCGGCACCGGACAGATGCAGTTCCCGTGGCAGGAAGAGCAGATAGACGGTCATCGTCGCGGCGAAGAAGAACTGGAAGGCGGCCGAGGCAAGACTGACGGCCCGCAGCGCGACGTTCCGCGCCACGAAGCTGAGGCCTTCCTGGATTTGCCGCCGGATCCCAGGGGGCCGCTCCCGGCTCCCGGGAACCGGTTCGTGGCGGCGGATCCGGCTGATCGAAAGGAACGACAGGGCGAAGAACGCGGCGCTCGACGCCGCACCGATCGGCGCCGACAGGAGCGAAACCAGCGCGCCGCCCAGGGCAGGGCCGCCGAACTGAGCAGCCGACCGGCTGGCCTCGAGCGCGCTGTTGCCACGCAGCAGCTGATCGCGGTCCACCAGACGCACGAGTGCGGCCTGGTACGCCACATCGAAGAGGACGGACAGAGCACCCGCGACGAAGACGACGACGAACAGCGTCGGCAGACCGAGCATGCCCAGGAAGCCGGTCACGGCGGCGGCCGCCAGTGCCAGGGCCCGGCTGATGTCGGCCAGTACCATCACCGGCCGGCTCCGTCGGCTGTCCACCCACGCCCCGGCGAGGAGCGCGAACAGAAACACCGGCACCTGCCCCACCGCGCGGAGGGCGCCGATCCGGTCGGCGCCCGCGTCGAGTGTCAGTACGGCGAACAGCGGCAGGACCACGAGTCCCGTGTGCTCGCCGAGTTGGGAGGCCGTCTGACCCACCCAGAGTCTGCGGAAGTCACGGTCGGACGACAGGCTCGGCGGCGGAACCGGACGGCCGGAACCGGACGCAGCAGAGGAAGAGGAACGGGAGGAGGCGGAGGAAGAGGACGGCACGGGGCCCCTTGGAACGCAGGGAAACGAAGCCCGCCACCCGGCGCACGGCAGATGCCGTCGGCAGTCCGGGGTCGGGAAGGGTTCGCTGTGCCGCGTGACAAGGAGGGCAGCACGCGATGACAGGCCGCTTACGGACTACGACGTCAACGCGCGCACGGACGACCGGGCATACCTCAACTCCTCGTCAGTCACTCACCGCACCCGAGAGTACTCACCTCCGCGCCGGATACGAAAGGGCGCCGGAGACCCGTGCGCCTCGGTGGGTCAGGCGTCCGTGACGGCGAGCGGGCCACCCGCCCGGAAGGCCAGCTTCGCGAAGCGTTCGCCGATGCGGCGGTGCGTGGCCGCGTCGGGGTGCAGGGCGTCGGGGAGCGGCAGCTCTGCGGCGTCCTCCTCGCCGTAGAGTCCGCGGCCGTCGAGGTAGTACAGGTTGGGGTCCTCGGCCGCCCGCTGCTCGACGATGCGGGCGAGTTCGTCCCTGATGGTGCTCAGGGTGAGCTTCCCGGCAGCCGTTTCTGCGGGGTCTCCCCCGGCGCGGAAGTTCAGCTTCCCTGCGCTCAGGGCGCTGTAGTCCGGTGCACTGGGGCCCGGAGTCGTCTCGTGGATGGGGCACAGGACAGGCGAGACGACCACCAGCGGCGTGGTGGGGTGGCCTTCGCGGATCGTGTCGAGGAAGCCGTGGACGGCCGGAGTGAACGCGCGCATCCGCATCAGGTCGGCGTTGACCAGGTTGATACCGATCTTGACGCTGATCCGGTCGGCGGGGGTGTCGCGCAGAGCGCGTGCGGTGAAGGGGTCGAGCAGGGCGCTACCGGCGAATCCCAGATTGACCAGCTCCACACCGCCGAGCGCGGCGGCCAGCGCGGGCCAGGTGGTGGTGGGGCTCGCGGCGTCGGAACCGTGGCTGATCGAACTGCCGTGGTGCAGCCATACCTTGCGTCCCCGGTCCGGCACCGGCTCGACGGGGGCATCAGTGCGCAGGGCGATCAGTTCGGTGGTCTCGTTGTGCGGCAGCCATATCTCGACGTCCTTCGGACCGGCCGACAGACCGCTGAAGCGGAGGGTACCCGCAGGCCCCGGCCGGACCTCCGAGGATCCGGTGGCCAGGTCGATGGTCAGGGTGTTGCCACCGGTCGCACATGCCTGGCCCGCGAAGCGGCCGTCGACCAGCAGGTCGTAGAGCCCGTCCGGTCGGGGCGGGGCACCCACGTACACCCGCTTGGTGGGCAAGGTGTCCAGCTCCACGACGGTCGCCCGCGTACGCAGGACGAGCCGTACGCCGGAGGGCTGAACCTCCGCCATGGCCAGCTGGCCGTCGGTGTTCTGGGCGCGGGCACGAGCGGGCAGCCGGTGCGGCAGCACACCGCGCTCAGTGCGCTCCAGCTCCAGAGCGCCGTGCAGGAGGTCCTCGGTGAGGGGGGTGGTCATCAGCCGGGGTCGGGTGCTCATTCTCCGCCGCCTTTCAGGGTGTGTGTCCGGTTCGATCCGGAGGGGCCGGGCGGCTCGGAGGCGGGCCAGTTCCGCAGCAGGGCGTCGAGGGCGTCCAGGACCCGTGACCAGGTCTCCTGCGTGCCGGGGGAACTGTGGCTGAAGCTCCCGCCCGCCTCCAGGCTGATGTAGCCGTGAAAGACACTGCCCAGCAGCCGGACCGCATGCGTCTGGTCCGGCTCCGTCAGGTCGTAGCCGCGCAGGATCGCCCGCGTCATCTGGGCGTGCCTGACGCCGGCACTGGCTGCGGCCGCTTCCGCGTCGAGCCTGAGCTGCGCCGCGGCGTAGCGGCCCGGGTGCTCCCGGGCGTAGTCGCGGTAGGCGTTCGCGAACGCCTCCAGCGCGTCCTTGCCGGCCCGCCCGGCCAGAGCCGCGGCGACACGGTCGGCGAGTTCGGCCAGAGCCAGCAGGGCGATCCTCGTCTTGAGGTCCTGGGAGTTCTTCAGGTGCGAGTAAAGACTCGCGTCCTTGACGCCGAACTGCCGGGCGAGTGCCGCGACGGTCACCTTGTCAAAGCCGACCTCGTCGGCCAGCTCGGCTCCGGCCTGGGTGAGGCGTTCCGCGGTCAGTCCTGCTCTTGCCATGACCACCCTCCTGTTCAGTGGGTTTGATTATGTAAATGCCTAGTGGAATTAGGCAAATCGATGATTACCCTAAGGGGGTGGCGAGGGTTTTTGGACGGGGAGGCGACAGTCGCGACCGGCGTCTGCGGCGAGGCTGGGGCAGGCGGAGCCGGGAGCTTACTGAGAAGCCGTCCGTTCCCCCGATGTCGCGTCGATTCGACGCTCCGTACAGCCAGGAACCCGCCCGTGAATCCGGCGTCTTTGCGTACGGACCACGGCAAGGATTCAGCAGGGCCGGCGTGGAGTCGTCGAAGGCACTCGACACGCGACTGAGTCCGAGGTCTGCTACTGATCGGCCGTACCGGCTGATTTCCACTCGTTCGCTTTGGGCCGGAGGCCCGGCATAGCTGCATGACCCGCTCGACGGGCGCGGCGAGCACGGGCCGCGTCATCCTTTGGTTACGGTCCCAGCAGGAGGGGGCAGAGGAAGTGCGTCAATCGCCACAAAGGAGAGTCATGTCAGACCGCAGCCCTCTCTACACGGTCCCCGGCCTCAGCACGAAGAACGGTCAGCAACTGGTCTCACTCCTGATCCCCCGTCTGCACGCACTCAACGATCTGGCCCTCACTCTGAAGCACATCCACTGGAACGTGGTGGGGCCTCACTTCGTCGCTGTCCACGAGATGCTCGATCCTCAGACTGCCGCGGTAAGGGACATGGCCGACGACACCGCGGAGCGCATCTCCACGCTGGGGGGTGAGCCGCAGGGCACTCCCGGCGCCCTGGTGGCCGAGCGCACCTGGGAGGACTACAGCATCGGCCGCGCCGACGCCATCGCTCATCTCGGTGCCCTGGACCTCGTGTACACCGGCGTCATCAAGGATCACCGCTCGGCAGCCTCCAAGGCCGGCTCCATGGATCCCGTCACCGAGGACCTCCTCATCGAGCACCTCCGCTCTCTGGAACTGTTCCAGTGGTTCGTCCGGGCACATCTGGAAAGCAGCGGCGGGTCTCTTTCCACGGCTGGGACAACGACAGAGGAGCAGGCCGCCCGGACTGCATCCCCCACTCGCAAGGCAGCCACCAAGCGGCCGGCCAAGAAAACCAGCAGGTCGAAGGCATGATCCCAGTGCGTGAACAGAAGACGGCGACCATCTGCCGGGTACCGAGCCACTGACGGCAGGAGATGTCACTTCATGGTTGAACCTGCACTGAAGGATGAGCAGCAGTGACAGGAACCTGGTGCGCGAAGTGATGTCACGCCGAAGGCCCCCCACCTGACTGTCTTCGTCGGCACTTCGGCGTCTGTCAGGGTGCAGGAGGCCTCCGACGGGGATGGCGAGAATCCAGCAGAAGCCGGGGGTGGCCAGGGGAGTGCCACTCTCGGGCCAGCTCCAGCCCCTGCTCATAAGGTGCATCGCCTGCCCGCACCGGCAGACAGCACGCCCGATTCGTCCACAGCGCGATGACGGTTACGGGCGAGCCGCACGGATCCACCGAAGCCCTACAGGACTACGCCTGGCTCCCGGCGGCAGCGCCCTCGCCCGAGGGGCCGTGGCCCGTCGGGCCGGTCATGCGGCCTGGATGAGTTCCGCGCGACCGAACAGGAGGGCATAGCCAGGTGGGAGCTGGGCGAGGATGCGGTCGAGAAGCACGGGGCCGGCAAGGTGGGCGACGGTCGCGAGGACAGCTCCGGTGTCCCAGCGGGCGGTGGCGGGAGTGCCGCCTGTGCGAGCAGCCAGGTCCTTGACGAATCCCCAGCCGGTCAGCGGGCCGGGGTCGGGGATCTGGTCGGTGAAGATGCGGGCTGCCTCGGTGGGGAGGCGGGCTGCGAGGTCGACACGTTCGTTCCCGGTCAGCTGCCGGCCCAGGCCGGACAACACTGCTTCCGTGACGGTCTCGGCTCGCTCGCGCGTGGGGTACGCGCCCTCGTACCTGATCTTTTCCAGCATCTGATCGAACGTCACGCCCGTGGTGGCGCGGGTCATTTCGCTCGGGGAGCGCATGGACGGGGTTGCCTTTCTTGCGGCGGGCGGCTGCGTCAGGCGAGGGCCGGCAGCCGCGCTGCTGATTTCGGGATGACTCGGCAAGCAGGGGTGCCCGGATCCGCCGAAGTAAGTCCTGACCTCTCATGGCGCATCCGTTACATAGCCACGTTTGTGTGCCGCCGCAGCGCGAACCGCTCCGGGGAGCGGTTCGCGCTGCGGCGAGGCGGCTGAGGCGGACACCCTGGGGTGTCGGCGGATTCGCCCGATGCTCCCCTGCTCGCGTGCCGAGCACGGAGGAGGAGCTACCGAAGGCGCATCGTGCGCTTCAGCCCTACGGGCGAGCGAGCACGACCGGGTTCAGGTGCCGATCTGCTTGTGAGTGGTGTCTGCGCCGACGGTGATCTTGCGAGGCTTGGCTCGCTCGGCGATCGGGACCCGCAGGGTCAGCACCCCTGCGTCGTAATCGGCCCTGATGCGCTCCGTGTCCAGGGTGTCAGCCAGGACCAGCTGACGAGAGAAGACGCCCAGCGACCGCTCGGAGAGCTCCACCTGCACGTCCTCACCCCTCGTGGCGGGGCGGCGCTCCGCCTTGACGGTGAGCATGTTTCGTTCGACGTCGATATCGATCGCGTCAGGCGTGACACCGGGGAGATCCAAGGCGATCACGTACTCCTCGCCCTCACGATAGGCGTCCATCGGCATCACCGACGGCTTGGACCAGGTCCCGTAAACACCCGTGAGCTGCTGGGCGAGCCGGTCCAGTTCGCGGAACGGGTCAGTGCGCACCAACATCGCGAAAACACCTCCACTGGTCAGGCAGGAACTGCCAATGCGCTTCATCTGACTCTGTTGTAGCATGTCATCCAGACGATGACAACTGCAATGTCATCCGAACGATGACGTCAGTGAAGGAGTCTCCATGAACCCATCTCCCTCTGACAGCGAGCCCAAGTCCTTCGCTGCCACCGTGACAGCGTTGCACCGGATCGACGAGGCCGTGCTGGGCGCCCAGACACCAGCGCACGGGTCGCGCGCAGCAGACGAGCAGGTGCATGCCGAGCAGGCGGTGGCTGCTCTGCGTCTGCTGCGCGAGCTGCGCGACCGGCTGGCCGGATGGGAACCGGGGCTGATCGAGGCGGCCCGCGCGGCAGGCACCAGCTGGGCCGACCTCGCCCACCCTCTCGGCGTCGCCAGTCGGCAGGCCGCCGAACGCCGCTATCTGCGCGTACGCCCCGGAGCCCCTGGCGCCACGGGCGAGCAACGCGTGGAAGCCATCCGCAGTGGCCGTGCCGCCGACCGCACCGTCTCCACCTGGTGCCGCGACAATGCCGGTGATCTGCGCCAGCTCGCCGGCCAGATCACCGCTCTGGACGACCTCCCTGCAAACTCCATCACCCGGCTTTCCACGGCCCTCGCTGACGACGACGCCGCCGGCCTCATCGCTCCTCTCGCCGATGCTCACGAACACCTGACGTCCAACCATCCTGGTCTGGCAGCCCGCATCGACACCATCAGCCGCCACACCGACCAGCTCCGACAGGACAGCCACGACCAGCGCACGATGCTCTGACATGCGCGTTTCCCACGCTCTCCGGTGTGTTCGGTCACCACCAGCAGGGCGCGTCCTAGAAAGACAGGTTGCGATGGGCTGCTCGTAGCGCGATACCCTTTGCCTGCTGTACAGGGCGCTGCTGCTCTCCGTGGAGTGCGTTCAGGACTACGATTCCGGCGGTCAGCGCAGGGATGGCCCACTGCACCAGAGCCAGGTGCTTCTGCGCTTGTTCCACATCGACGGGGTGCTTCGCAGCCTTCTCGGTGTCTTCGGGGTCCGGGGAACTGGCGAGATCAATCTTCTTGCCCAAGACGCCGGCGTAGGCAGTGGCAGCCAGAGCTGCACCAGTCAGTACGGTCTTGGCCGCTGTCGACCCCGCGACACCCTGTTGAAGCTGGACACGGGCGCGATTGGCTGTGAGCAGCCCCGTGCCGCCGATCAAGTGGACGCCGATGGCCAAGGCGTTCACGGGCGCCCACCTGGCCCAGCCGGAACTGGCGATCCGCGCGGTCGTGACGTCGTTTCCGCCTTCCTGCTCGGCGGCGCCGTTCAGACCGAGAGCGCCCATGAGGGACCCTCCGAACCAGGCCCCCAGGCCCAGGTCGTGCAAGCTGCGCAGGACGGTATTGCGTTCCGACATGCTGATTCCTCTTTCCGGCGGGCTGCGGACAGTGCTGATCACACACCCCGAGGCTCCGTCACGGCGCGCAAGGAAGCGACACGGGTGACCCACCCGAGGGAAACACGGCTCACCTCTCCGGTCGTGACGGCAACCGCACACCACCGAGGAGGGTGGGCGATCGGCTGGACTGCGACCCGTCCGCTGACCTGCCGTGGCAGCTTGAGTCCCCGACACTGCGTCCGGCGGCAGGGCGAACACCGACGACGCGGGCGGCATGGCCCTGTGGGGTCGGCTCAGCGGTTGACGACGTGGCGCTTGTTGGGGACGCAGTGGGTCATCGTAAGTCCGGTGACATCGCGGGGCGGGTTCTCACCGAGGCGGGCAAGCCGCTCGCGTTCGTCGTCGTTGAGATTCTGCGTGGGGAGTGGCGGCAGCCGCTTGACGTCCCCGAGGCCGATGCCCAAGGCCTCTCCGACGCGCGTACCCAAGTCGGTGTCGGTCATCAGACAGTGCCAGATCATGCGTTCCTGGACCGGACGGGTGCACTGAGCGAACAGGCCGGAGAAGTTCTTGACCAGGTCGTCACGCTCCCATGACTCCATCAGTTGATAGCGCTGGCCGGCTTGCAGGTAATCGTTCGTGCGCGGAATTCTGGCGCGGGTGAGACGTCCGTGGATCTCCGGCCCCTGGTCGTCGTGCGTCGGATACCGGCCCTCGCGGAGACCACCGGTGATCGACGGTTCGTAGTTGACCTCCGGGTTCTCACCGCCGTAGCTGTTGTCGTACGCCATCTGGCCGTCTCGCTGGTTGGTTGCCACGTGTGCGTGCTTGGCCTGGTTGACCGGCAACTGCAGGTAGTTCGGGCCTACGCGGTGCCGCTGGGTGTCGCTGTACGAGAAGGTCCGGCCGACCAGCATCTTGTCGTCCGAGAAGTCGAGCCCGTCGACGAGCACACCGGTGCCGAAGGACGCCTGCTCGTTTTCGGCGAAGTAGTTGTCCGGGACCCGATTCAAGACCATGCGTCCCACCGCCTTCGGTGGGAAGTCCTGCTCGGGCCAGGTCTTCGTGTCGTCCAGCGGGTCGAAGTCCAGTTCCGGGTGTTCGTCGTCGGACATCACCTGGACGACGAGTTCCCATTCGGGGAAGTCCCCGCGGCCGATCGCCTCGTAGAGATCCTTGGTGGCGTGTCCGAGGCCGGTCGCCTGGACGTTCGCCGCGTCTTCCTCGGTCATGCTGCTCACGCCCTGCTTGGGCATCCAGTGGTACTTGACCAGGACTGTGTCGCCCCGGCTGTTCACCCACTTGTACGTGTTGACCCCGAACCCCTGCATGTGGCGGTAGTCGGCGGGGATGCCGCGCGGGCTGAACAGGTTCACCAGCATGTGCATGCTCTCCGGGGTCTGCGACATGAAGTCGAAGATCCGGGCAGGTTTCTGCTCGTGGGTGACGGGGTCGGGTTTGAGCGCGTGGATCACGTCGGGAAACTTGATGGCGTCCCGGATGAAAAAGATTCCGAGGTTGTTGCCGACCAGGTCCCAGTTGCCGTCCTCGGTGTAGAACTTCACGGCGAACCCTCGCGGGTCCCGCGCCGCCTCGGAGGAGTCACGGCCACCGATCACGGTGGAGAAGCGCACCGCCACGTCCGTGCGCTTGCCCGCCTCCTGAAACAGCTTGGCACGGGTGTACTGGCCGATCGGTTCGTCGCCGTACTTTCCGTAAGCCTCGAAGAAGCCGTACGTGGTCACTCCACGCGCGTGCACGACACGCTCCGGAATGCGCTCCCGGTCGAAGTGGCTGATCTTCTCCAGGAACTGGTAGTTCTCCAGGGTCGCTGGGCCGCGAGCGCCGACCGTGCGTTGATTCTGGTTGTCGTAGACCTGGTGTCCCTGCCGGTTGGTCAGCACCGGACGCTTGGTGTCGTCGTCGGACTCCACGCTCTCGGTATCGGTCATGGCTGACTCCTCTCCATCGAATTCGGGTGATCGACTGTTCCCCGCGATGACGCCGCGGAAAGGACATATGAGCTCATGTCCGCCATACGCCACGACATGACGAACCGACTGGCCGTTAGCGCCCCCGGCCGTGAGAGCGGCTGAGCTCGAGCTCGCGCACGGAGCGGCTGGTGACCTCCTGGGCTTCCGGGGCTGGTGGCCCGCGTCTGTCACGCTGGAGGCGACGGGACACTGCCCGCAGCTGAGCGCACCGCAGGCCACCGCGGCGGCGATCACCGACTTCATCGAACTGGCCCGCTGATGAGCCGCACCGCCCACTCTCCGGAGGGGGATCAGGACGTGGACGCCACTGACGTGGCTTCCGACGCTCTGCTGGAGGACAGTGCGGAGGAGCTGTACGAGCAGGCGCCCTGCGGATACCTGTCCACGCTCATGGATGGGACTGTCGCGAAGATCAACGCCACCCTGCTGGAGTGGCTGGGTCTTCCGCGGCACCAGGTGGTGGGCCTGATGCGGTTCACCGATCTGCTCACTGTGGGCGGCAAGCTTTACCACGAGACGCACTTTGCCCCACTGTTGCATATGAACCGTGAGGTCAGCGGCATCGCCCTGGACATCAAGGCCGCCAACGGCCGGCGGATGCCGGTGCTCGTCACCTCGAGGGTGAAGACCGGCGAGGACGGCGAACCGATGCTCGTCCGCACCACGATCTTCGATGCGCGCGACCGTCGCGCCTACGAGGCCGAGTTGCTACGGGGACGCCAAGTGGCTGAAGAGGCACGGCGCCAGACCGAGGTCGACCGCGAGCGGCTGCAGGAAGCCCTCGCCGTTCTCCAGCAGAGTCTGCTGCCCACCGAGCTGCCCAGGATTCCGGGCCTGGAAGCGGGCTCCTACTACCACACCGCCTCTCCCGATCTTCTGGGCGGAGACTTCTACGACCTGTTCCATCTCGGCTCGGGCCGGTGGGCGTTCTTCCTCGGCGACGTATGCGGCAAAGGCCCCCAGGCTGCGGCGGTCACCTCACTGACCCGCTACACGCTGCGGGCGGCCGCGCTGCACGACCCGGACCCCGTCACGGTACTGACCACCCTGAACACCGTGCTGCACGAGCGGCACAGTAGCGGGGATACCCGCTACTGCACCGCCATATTCGGGGTTCTACGCCCGGACAGCGACAGCGTCAGCGTGCGCCTGGCCTCCGGCGGCCACCCCTCTGCACTGATCCAACGCGCTGACGGCGCCGCCCAGTACTTGCCCACCCCCGGCGGCATGCTCATCGGCGTTCTGCCTCAGGCGCAATTCACACCCGCCCACACGCAGCTGTTCCCCGGCGATACCTTGCTGCTCTACACCGATGGCCTGACCGAAGCCCGCACCGGACCCGAACGCGAGCTCTACGGTGACGAAGCTCTGCGCGCCTTCGCCTCCGAACAGCCCCCCAGGGGTCCCCAGGCTCTGATTGTCGCCCTGACTGGCCTGCTCGCCGCTTTCGGCGATGGGCTCGACGACGACACCGCACTGCTCGCCCTAGGCGTGCCCGCCCCTGTTCCCACCCCCCGCGAGTGAAGACCTGCCATGAGCCCGCTGACAGTCACTGCCAGAAACTCAGCCACCGGTCCCGTACTGGCGATCTCCGGTGACCTCGACCAGGTGACTGCACCCGGACTCCGCCAGGCGGTGGAACGCCCCCTGGCTAGTGGGCTCGACATCCCGCCGCGCGGCAACTGCTGGTCCTGGACCTGACCGGTCCGGAAATCTGCGACTCCGGCGGCATCAGCGTGCTGTTGGCGGCACGCAGACCGTCTGCCGGACAGAACGCCGACATAGTCTTGGCCACAGGCCCGGCCGACACCGCCCTGATCCTGCGCATCACCGGCCTGGAACGAATCTGCACCGTCCAAGCCGACGCGTCGACAGCCACGCCCCCCGCTGCGGACCTGGGCGACCGACCGCCTCGTGGTCAGCGAGACGGCGGCGTCCGCAAGACGGTTCCGCTCGTAGGAGTACGTACGAGTGAGACCTGTCAGGCCGGGCACTTGTCATCGGTACGACCGACGAGAGCTGGAGGGTCGATAGCCGTTGGACCGATGCCGTGAGGCGCCAGGCTTGCTGGAACTGGAACCCTGCAGCGGATAGCTCGGCACTGCGCGGATCTCCGTGGAGGTACGTCCGTGGGGCGCGGAGGCTCTGGTGATCGTCGATGGACACCTTTGCGCGGCCCGGGTGGAAAGCTGCGCAACACGGCAGTGGACGCGCTGATCCGGATCCGGCACCGCAGCATGCTTGCACGCCTGGCCGACGCCATGGAGAAGAACCGAAACCGACGCACGACCCAGGCCGACAGCGGTCTGAGCAACGTAAGAGGCCGGAGGACGCAGGCTTTCATGACTCGCGGCACGATGACCGAACGGGTGGACAGGGAGCGGGTCGCTGTACTGGGCCAGTGGTCGCGACGCGCTTTCTCGTACGCCGGAGACCAACGCGACACCCTTCTGGTGATCGGAAAGAGTACCCTTGCCGCCACTCTGGCCTGGGCGATCGCCTACAACGGTCTCGACGCGCGTTCGCCTGCCTTCGCCCCGTTCTCAGCGGTACTGATCATGCAGGTGACCGTCTACCGCTCGGTCGTGCAGTCGCTGCGCTACGTCGGTGCAGTCGTCGCGGGGGTCCTGGTGCAGGCAATTCTCGGTTTCCTCGCCGGCCCCGACCTGCTGACCTTCGTGCTGGTCGCCCTCATCGCCCTTGCCATCGGGCGTTGGCCCGTTCTCGGCGTCCAGGGACCCCAGGTCGCCACCGCCGCCTTCTTCGCCTTCTCGACCTACACCTCGTCGTCCGGGGACTCCCAGCGGTTCTTCCGGCTGGGTGAGATTGTGCTGCTCGTTCTCATCGGTTGTGCGATCGGCACCGCCGTCAATGTCCTCGTGGCCCCGCCGCTGCGCTATCGCAGCGCCGAGTACAGCATCCGCAGCCTTGCCCACACCCTCCACGACATCCTCGCCGACATGCATCCCGTGCTCGCCGAGGGAATGCCCGACCAGGACACAACCGGGGGGTGGCGGGCCCGCGCGGCACGCACGGGCCAGATGATCGAGCAGGCTCGGGCGGGACTCGAGACAGCCAAGGAGAGCGCCCTGCTCAACCCTCGACGCCTGATGCGCCGCTACCGAGGCCACCCGGGTTTCCAGGGCTACGAGGCAGTGCTCGGCGCCCTGGAACGCACGCTCTATCAGGTGGCTGCTCTCACCCGCGGGCTCGACCGGCCCCGTGAGGAGGACGAGGCCCGCAGGCCGTTCCTGCAGCGGTACGCGGCGTTCCTGGAATCCGCTGGCGCAGTCGCTCAGGTGCTGACGACACTGGATGAGACAACTCTGCTCCAGCAGGCGAAAAGACTCGATCGGCTCACCGGCAAGGCCCAGGTCTGCCGCGATGAGGTAGTCGAGGAGTCCGACCGGTTGTCCCTGTCCCTCGCCGACCCCTCCGCCCCGTACGGCATCCTCGTCACCGAGGCGACACGGCTCATGGAGGAATTCCGGTACACCTCTGACGTCCTCCTCGAAGTTGCTCGGAACCCGCGGTGAGACGGAGGAACCCGCTGGTCATGTCGTCCGGAGGAGTGCATAAAACGCTTCATCCACAGGTACTGACGGTCTCTCCTGGAAGCCACGCGTTCAGCTGTCGTCGGAGCTGAGCCGTGTTCACGTCACCCGGTGACAAGCAGCATCCGAGACGCATGTCTGAGGGGCCCCTCGTCGGGCACCAGGTACGTACTGCGTGTACGAACGGTCGGTGGTGCTGACGGCCCCGCACCGCGGAAGGGATGGTGTCCGCGTGCTGCCCCAGTTGCCTGCGCGGCGATCTGGAACGTGCGCCCTGATGCGGTGGATGATCAAGCCGTGAGCGTCATCGGGTGCCGGGTCCGCGCCCGAGGGCCGGACGTCCCTTCAGCACACGGCACATGAGAGGAACCCCCTGGTGAAGGTATCCGACTACGTCCTGCAACGCCTGCGTGAATGGGAGGTCGACCACGTGTTCGCCTACGCGGGTGATGGCATCAACGGGCTCCTCGGAGCGTGGGGCCGTGCTGACGACAAGCCGAAATTCGTCCAGGCCCGACACGAGGAGATGGCGGCGTTCGAAGCCGTCGGCTACGCCAAGTTTTCCGGCAGGGTCGGTCTCTGCGCCGCGACCTCGGGGCCCGGCGCGATCCACCTGCTCAACGGCCTCTACGACGCCAAGCTGGACCACGTTCCCGTGGTAGCGATCGTCGGGCAGACCAACCGCAGTGCCATGGGCAGCTCTTACCAGCAGGAAGTCGATCTGCTGAGCCTGTACAAGGATGTCGCCTCCGACTTCTGCGAGATGGTGACTGTCCCTGAACAGCTGCCCAACGTCATCGACCGGGCCATGCGCACCGCCTGCAGCAGGCGGACGGTGACGGCCGTGATCATTCCGGCCGACGTCCAGGACCTCGAGTACTCACCGCCCACTCACGCGTTCAAGATGGTGCCCTCCAGCCTCGGCATGCCCTCGTACGCACCGGTTCCGGCCCGTGCAGACCTCATCCGCGCGGCGGAAGTCCTGAATGCCGGCGAGAAGGTCGCCCTGCTCATCGGTCAGGGTGCGCGAGGCGCGCGAACCGAGGTGCAAGAGCTCGCGGACGTTCTCGGCGCCGGCGTCGCCAAGGCCCTTCTCGGCAAAGATGTTCTGCCCGACGACCTGCCTTACGTCACCGGAGCGATCGGCCTCCTCGGCACGCGTCCCTCCTACGAGCTGATGCAGGACTGCGACACGCTCCTTGTGGTGGGGTCCAGTTTCCCCTACAGCCAGTTCCTGCCCGAGTTCGATCAGGCACGCGCCGTCCAGATCGACATCGACCCGCACAACGTGGGGATGCGCTACCCGTTCGAGGTCAACCTTGTCGGGGACGCGAAAGAGACTCTCAGGGCGCTGCTGCCTCAGCTGAAGCGCAAGAAGCACGGGGCTTGGCGTAAGAAGATCGAGAAGGACACCGCCCGCTGGTGGGACGTCATGGAACGGCGCGCTGCCGTCGAGGCGGACCCCATCAACCCCGAGTACGTCGTGCATTCCCTCGATGCGCTGCTGCCCGACGACGTGATCCTGGCCGCCGACTCCGGCTCCGCGGCCAACTGGTACGCCCGCCACCTCCGCATGCGCGGGACGATGCGCGGCTCTCTGTCCGGCACCCTCGCCACGATGGGCCCCGGAGTGCCGTACGTCATCGGCGCCAAGTTCGCCCACCCCGGCCGCCCCGCGCTCGCTCTCGTCGGCGACGGCGCCATGCAGATGAATGGCATGGCCGAACTCATCACCGCCGCCAAATACTGGCAGGAGTGGCAGGACCCGCGGCTGATCGTCGCCGTACTCAACAACCAGGACCTGAATCAGGTCACCTGGGAAATGCGTGCCATGTCCGGTGCTCCGCAGTTCCTGCCTTCCCAGGCGCTGCCCGACGTCCCCTATGCCGACTTTGCACGCTCCATCGGGCTCGGCGGGATTCGGGTGGAGACGACCGACCAGGTGGAGGCGGCGTGGCGGCAGGCTCTCGGCTCGGATCGGCCGTTCGTGATCGACTTCCGTACCGACCCTGCCGTACCACCCATTCCTCCGCACGCCAGCCGGGAACAGGCCGAGGCGGTGGTGTCCTCCATCGTCAAGGGAGACAGCGACCGCAGCGGCATGATCAAGCAGGGAATCAAAGCCAAGGTTCAGGAGATGCTCCCGGGCCACCGCCACGGCGCCTCAGGCGCCCACGGGCGGTAACAGCCTCGTTGAACGCCCTGTGCCAGGTTCGATCAACCCCGCCGAGGCCGCCGCGACGACGTTCCACCGCTGTGTCGGGAGACCACGGCGCTTTCGCGCGAGGAACAAGCGGCGGCCCTCCCAGGTGATCTCGCACCTCACCGCCGACTTCAACCCGGCGGAGGCTCGCAAGGTGGACGAGATGTACAAGGCCGACACGCTCACCCTGGCGCCCCGTACCCGTGATCCACCACGAGCTCGGTGAGCCGGTCCCTGGCCAGGAGGACGTCATCAGGCGGCTATGTGGCGGTGGGCCGCAAGCTGCAACCCGCTCCGCGGCCGGGCCGGCCGTCGCCATGATCGGGAACGACGGCCCCGGGGTGGCTGACAAAGCGCTGTTGACCCCGCTGGCCGCGCCCCCTGATTCTCGGATGATCCGCCGCGAAACAGGGAGGCCCTCGATGACGGACACAGCCGGACGGACGCCCGTTCCCTATCCCTTCAACGAGCCGGACGGGCTGGGGCTGGCAGACGCCTACCGGGAAGCTCTGGAACGGCCAGGGCTCGTGCGGGTGCGCATGACATACGGAGAGTCCGCGTGGCTGGCCACCCGCTACGCCGACGCGCGCCTCATCCTCGGCGACCGCCGCTTCAGCCGGGCGGAGGCCCTCCGGCACGACGCGCCACGCCAGTCGGAGGGGCAGCGGGACAGCGGCATCCTGAGCATGGACCCTCCAGGGCACACCCGGCTGCGCACCCTGGTGGCGAAGGCCTTCACCGTGCACCAGGTGGAGAAGTTGCGCCCCTGGGTGCGGGAGCTGGCCCACGGCCTGCTCGACGAACTGGAGGCCCTTGGACAACCGGCCGATCTGGTGGAGCACTACGCGCTGCCGATCCCTGTAGCGGTGATCTGCCGCATGCTCGGCGTACCGGAGGAGGACCGTCCGAAGTTCCGGGTCTGGAGCGACGCCGCTCTTTCCACCAGCTCCCTGACAGCCGAGGAGTTCTCGCGCAGCCGGGAGGAACTGCGCGCCTACATGAGTTCGCTGATCGAGGAGCACCGGGGCAGTCCCCGGCCTGATCTGATGACGGGACTGATCGAGGCCCGCGACACCGGGGACCGGCTCAGCGAACTGGAACTGATCGACCTCTGTGTCGGCATCCTCGTCGCCGGTCACGAGACGACGGCGACCCAGATCCCGAACTTCGTGTACGCGCTGCTCGACCACCCGGATCAGCTGAAGCTGCTGCGGGAGCGCCCCGAACTGATCCGCGGCGCGGTCGAGGAACTGCTGCGGTTCGTACCGCTCGGCAGCGGCGCCGGCTTCCCCCGGTACGCGACCGAGGACGTGGAGGTCGGTGGCACGCTCGTCCGCGCCGGTGAGCCGGTGCTCGTCGCGGTCGGCGCCGCCAACCGCGACGCCCTGAAGTTCGAGGCACCGGACCGGCTCGACGTCACCCGGACCGGTGTCCAGCATCTGGGTTTCGGACACGGGGTCCACCACTGTCTCGGCGCACCGCTCGCCAGGCTGGAGCTGCAGGAGGCACTGGAGGCGCTGCTCGCCCGCTTCCCCGCCCTGCACGTGGCGGGGGACCTGGAATGGAAGAATCAGATGCTCGTGCGGGGCCCTCGCGAGATGCCGGTGGGGTGGTGACGGCCGTGTCGTGGACGACGGAGGTGGACCGCGACCTGTGCATGGGTTCGGGCATGTGCGCGGGGATGGCATCCGATCTGTACGCACTGGACGACGAGGACCGGGCCAGGCCCGTGCGTGCCCGAATCGCCCCGGACGAACGTGCGCTGGACGCCGCGGACTCGTGCCCGGCGTCGGCGATCCTGGTCCGCGACGGGGACCTGCCGATCGGGCCGCGCCCCTGAGAGGGGGACACGGGTCTGCCCGTGTCCGGCGGGCGGACCCCGGCGCCGCGAGCCTCACGTCTGCCGGCCTGTGCTCCGGACGCAGGAGAGGACCACGACAAGAGGCCAGAACGACTGAGAGAACGTCAGGACGCGCTCAGCCGTTCCGGCGGTGTCCAGTACGAACAGGGCGACCAGGAACCAGACGCCGCCGAGCCACATCAGCGCGGCCGCCGTGACGGACGGCCGGGGCCGCAGCCCCCACGGTGGGGCCGCCGCACGCGGGCCGTCGTCCGCTCGCCGTCCGGACGCGGTCCGCGAAGCCGGTGAGCCGCGTCGCACGGCCATCACCGGCCAGATCGCGAGCAGCGAGAATGCCACGGCCACGACCACACCATGGGCGAACGAGCCACCGCTGGTCGGCGCCGGGAACAGGGCCAGCAGCATCGCCGAGAGTCCGCCGGCGGCCAGCGCCACCCGTCCGAACGGCGCGGCGGGTCGCAGTCCGCACGCGGTGATCACATGGCAGGCTCCCAGGGCGAGCAGGGCTGACGTCATCACCCAGTAACCGTCGGCTCCGTCGGAGGCGAGGATGCTGATCGTCGCCGACGCGGGGTCGTAGGCGGGTCCCTGGAGCTCCCCGGAGACCGTCCAGCCGCCGACGAGAAGGATCGGTGCGGACGCCGAGGAGAACAGGACCCACCAAGGGACAGATCGCATCGGTGAACGGTAGAACATCCGGACCGGTAAGCGCCGGTGTACACGCAGACAGGTGTGTACTCCGCCGGCCGCCGGGTAGACGCGTGACGCAGGGTCACCTGACGGTGGGTGAACCACACCGGCCGGCGACCCGGCAAACGGCCCCGTGTCCCGGCGCGCCGTGAAGGACGTCGATCGAACCGGAGGAACACCTGCTGTGCTGACACCCGGACCTCAGGACCTGAGAGTGGCTTTGGCCCGCTACGCCGACGCGCGGATCGAGGACGCGCGCCGCTCCACGGACGCGACCGTCCGAGCTGTGGAGGACGCCGCCTACACGCTGTGTGTGATGACCGGTACGCAGGCCGTCACACAGGCCCTCCACGTCGCCGACACCATGCTCGGCGTGCGTGCCACGGTCTCCCCCGCACTTCGCCGGCCCGGCACCGCGCGGCAGGGCGGCCGTCTCCAGACCGCCTGAAAGGCCATCAGCGCGTGCCCGGAGCGCTGCGCCCCGTTCCACGTAACGGTCTCGCCGGTCAGACGAACTGCTGCACCACCAGCACCGACGCACCCGCGACCGCCAGTGCCGTGGCGGCCGTGCGGGTGCGCCGCACGTCCAGCCGTCGGGTCAGTGGCCGGGCGAGCAGCACTCCGGCCGCAGCGGCGGGGGTGAGCAGCACGGCGCCCTGGAGGGCGTGTGCTCCGACCGTACCGGCCGCCGTCAGCGCGACGAGGCTCATGAGTGAGCCCGCGAGAAAGAAGGCGCTCATGGTGGCGCGCAGCTCCGGCCCGCGCAGCCGCTGCCACACCATCGCCATGGGCGGGCCGCCGATGGACGTCGCCGTCCCCATCAGGCCCGAGGCCATGCCGGCCAGGACCACCGCGGACCGCCGCTGCCGGGGAACATAGCCGGCTGTGCTCACCGCGACGCCGGTCAGGACCACACCGGCGATGAGGAGGGCGAGGTACCGGGTGGGGAGGGCGACGACGAGCAGTGTGCCCGCCAGCACTCCCGGTACCCGTCCGACCAGTGCCCATCCGCAGCCACGCAGGTCCGCCCTGCCGCGTTCGCGCACCAGCGCCGTCGCCGTCACCCCGCCGGCGAGCAGCAGGACCGCGACCGGGGCCAGCTCCGGATCCACCAGGGAGAAGACCGGTGCGGCGATCATGCCGAGGCCGAAGCCGATGGAGACCTGGAGCAGGGCGCCGACCCCCACCGTGACGCAGAGCAGGGCGAACTCCAGGCCGGTCACGCCCACGCGGACTCTGCCTCCAGGGGGAAGTGGCACAGGGCTGTGTGCGGTTCGGCCGCGCCCCCCGTCTCCCTGATGACGACCGGAGGTGTATGGGTCGCGCACCGGTCCTCGGCACGCCAGCAGCGGGTGCGGAAACGGCACCCGGAGGGGATGTCGAAGGGTGAGGGGATCTCCCCCTGGAGGTGAATCTCCTGGTGGCGGGCGTCACGGGTGGGCTTCAGGACGGGAGCCGCCGACATCAGCGCGGCGGTGTAGGGGTGTTGCGGACGTTCGAAGACGCTCTCCGTCTCTCCCTGTTCGATGACCTTGCCCAGGTACATCACGGTCACCCGGTCGGAGATGTAGCGCACCACGGACAGGTCGTGGGAAATGAACACGTAGGTGACGCCGAGGCGGGTGCGCAGCTCCGAGAGGACGTTCAGGACCTGCGCCTGCACCGACAGGTCGAGGGCGGAGACCGGCTCGTCGCACACGATGAGGTCGGGGTCCAGGGCCAACGCGCGTGCGATGCCGATGCGCTGGCGCTGCCCGCCGGAGAACTCGTTGGGGTAGCGGTGGGCGTCGCTCTCCCGGAGCCCTACCAGGGACAGCAGTTCGCGGATCCGCTTCTCCCGGGCCTTGGCGCCCGGCACGACGTCCCGATGGGTGGCCCAGGGCTCGCCGATCAGGTCGGCGGCCGACATGCGTGCGTTGAGCGAGGCGAAGGGATCCTGGAAGACCATCTGCACACGGCGGCGCCAGGCCAGCAGTTCCTTTCCGCGCAGGGCGAAGGGGTCGGTTCCGTCGAAGCGCACGGTGCCCGCGTCCGGTCGCTCCAGCCCGAGCAGTACCCGGGCCAGGGTGGATTTGCCGCAGCCCGACTCTCCGACGAGCCCGAGTGTCTGCCCCCGGCCGATCTGCACGTCCACCCCGTCCAGGGCGGTCAGCCGGCGCCGGCCGCTGCCGAAGGTCTTGGTGACCCCTCGGACCTCCAGCAGCGGGGGGTTCTCCTGTGGACCGTCCGCGCGGGATCCGGACGTGGCGGTGGTGGCCTGGGACTCAGACACGTGCGAGCTCCTCGGAGAAGTGGCAGGCGGCCGATCGGCCGTCGCCCGCGGTCCGCAGAGACGGCCGTTCCCGGACACAGCGCTCTCGCACCAGCGGGCAACGGGCCTGGAAGACGCAGCCGGACGGCACGGCACTCAGCTCGGGCGGGCTGCCCGGAACGGCGGGAAGCGGGCGTCCGCGCACGCTGTCCTCCGGGACCGAATCGAGCAGTCCCCGGGTGTAGGGGTGGCGGGGTGCGGAGAAGACGTCGTGCACCGGTCCGTTCTCCACGACCGTGCCCGCGTACATCACGACCACGTCGTCGGCGCGCTGGGCGACCACGGCCAGGTCGTGGGTGATCAGGACAAGGGCCATGTCCCCCTCGTCCTGGAGGTCCCGCAGCAACCGCATGATCTGCGCCTGCACGGTCACGTCGAGTGCGGTGGTGGGTTCGTCCGCGATGAGTACGTCGGGGGCGAGCGCGACGGCCATCGCGATCAGCAGCCGCTGCCGCATCCCGCCGGAGAACTGGTGGGGGTAGGACCGGGCCCGCTGCCTCGGTTCGGGGATGCCCACCCGCGTCATCAACTCGACGGCCTTCTCCTGGGCCTGGCGCCGGGAGAGTCCGCGGTGGATGCGGAAGGGTTCGCCGATCTGCCTGCCGACCGGCTGCACCGGGTTGAGGGCGGTCAGGGCGTCCTGGAAGACGATCGACAGGACGGGTCCGGCCAGCTTGCGGCGTTGTGCCGGGCTCATCCGGAGCGTGTCGTCACCTCTGACCCGGACGGCGCCGCCGGTGACCGAGGCCGCGGGGTCCAGCAGCCCGACCACGGACAGAGCGGTCATCGACTTGCCGCAGCCGGATTCGCCCAGGAGGGCCAGGGTGCGTCCGCGACGGACGCTGAAGCTGACGCCGTCGACCGCGCGTACGGTCCCGGCGGGCGTGGTCAGGTCCACGCACAGCCCTTCGACGGCGAGGGCCGGGGTGTCGGTGCCGGGCAGGGAGGGACTGGTGGTGGTCGTCACGGGGTCATCTCCGGAGGGACGGCGGCCGGGCGGGCCCGGCGCTGCTTCGGCAGTGTCAGGCGCCAGCGCTGGGCGGGGTCGGTGGCGATGCGGGCCCAGGCGGCGAGCACCGTGGCGGACACCGTCGTGAGCACGATGGCCAGCCCTGGCAGCACGGTGATCCACCATGCGGTCTGGAGGTACTGCCGCCCCTGGGCGACCATCAGGCCCCAGCTCACGTCCGGGGGCTGGATTCCGATGCCCAGGAAGCTCAGCGACGACTCGGTGAGCATCACGAAGCAGAAGTCGAGGGTGGCAACCGTCAGCAGGGTCGGCAGGGCGATCGGCAGAATGTGCCGGTAGATGATCATCCGGCTGGCTGTGCCGAAGGTCCGGGCCGCATCGACGAACAGTCGGCTCCGCAACTCCGCCGCCTCCGCCCGCGCGGTGCGCAGGTACACGGGGATACGGGTCACGGCCAGGATCAGCACGAGGTTCAGCGCGCTGGGTGAGAAGACGTACAGGACAACCACCGCGGTCAGCAGCGAGGGAAAGCTGAGGATCACGTCGGCGATCCGCATGGCCACGCTCTCGCGGCGGCCCCCGTGGTAACCGGCCCACAGGCCCAGGGCCGAGCCGATCACCAGTGAGCACAGGACGGCCGGGACGGCCACGGACAACGTCGTGGCCGCCGCCTCGATCAGCCGGGCCAGCATGCTGCGCCCCAGGACGTCGGTGCCGAGCAGCCCGTACACCCCGTCGCTCAGGGACGGTGGCCGCAGGGAGGCCTCCAGGTCCTGCCGCTGCGCGCGGTCGCCGATGAACAGCCGGCCGAAGAGGGCCACGAGGGCGACCACGGTGAGGATCACGGCCCCGACGGTTGCGGCTCGGTCCCGGCCCAGCATCCGCCACCGGCTCGGCTGCGCCGCGCGGGCGGGGGCGGCCACGTCCCCGGTGGAGGACTCTTCTCGGGTCATGGTGCTTCCTTCGCTCACGCCGGCACCGCCTGACGCACTCGGGGGTCGGTCAGCGCGTGGCAGACGTCGACGAGGATGTTCAGCGCGAAGATCGTCACGGCGGTTATGAGGACGGCCGCCTGGAGGACCGCGAAGTCACGCTGGAGGATGGAGTCGATCATAAGTTTGCCGATGCCGGGCCAGCCGAAGATCGTCTCGACGATCACCGCTCCGTTGACCAGCCCCACCGTCAGGTCGCCCGCCACGGTCAGCACCGGTGTGACGGCGTTGCGCAGTGCGTGACCGAAGACCACCCGCTGGGGCGTGGCGCCCTTGCTCCGGGCGATCTTGACGTAGGGCGCGGAGAGCGCGGTGACCATGCTGCCGCGGACCACCTGCACCAGCACGCCGAAAGGGCGGATCAGCAGGGTCGCGATGGGCAGCACCCAGATCTCGGGACCGCCGATCGTGCCCGAGGTCGGCAGCAGCCCGAGGCTCACACCGAAGACCAGTACGCCCATGATGGCGAACCAGAAGTCGGGGATGCTGGCAGCCGTCATCGACAGCAGACTGGCGATCCTGTCGATCAGGGAGTTGGGACGGTAGGCGGCCAGGCTGCCGACCAGCAACGCTCCGGTGATCGCGAGCAGCATGGTCACGCCGGCGAGTTGCAGGGTGACGGGGAAGGCGTCGATCACCATCGAGCCGGCCGACTGTCCGGTCCGCAGCGAGGTGCCGAAGTCGAGATGTGCGGCGTCGACGAGATAGTTCCACAACTGTGCCGGGATCGAGAGGTCGAAGCCCTGCGCGGCGGAGAACTCCGCACGCTGCTCGGGTGTGGCGCTCAGGGCGAGGTAGAGGTCGACGGGATTGCCGGTCATCCGGGCCAGGAAGAACACGCCGAGTACGACGCAGACCAGGGGGACGGCACTGGAGAGTATGCGCTTGCGCAGAAATCGGATCATGTCAGTGCTTCGCCCCCTTGGCCGGGCTGACCTCGGCCAGCCGCAGTTCGTCCCCGGTGGCGGAGTCGGGCCGGTACCGGATCGACGGCGACAGGCCGAGCAGTCCTCTCATGTGGGCGATGTGGGTGTACTGGACGACGGATTCGTTCTGCTCCGCGAGCAGGCCGGCATAGGCCTTCTGCCGCTCCTCGCCGGAGAGCTCGGCCGCTTCGGCGATGCGCCGGTCGAGAGCCTTCGTGCCGAACGCGGACTGGGGCCCGTCGCTCAGCAGGTACTGGCTGGTGGTGAAGGCCGCGTCACCGGCCTGGTTTCCGTGCATGATCAGCAGCGCGATCGGTCCGACGCCCTTGGGCAGTGGGCGGAGCTGGTACTGGAGCTGGGTGGCGGTGTCGGCCATACGGACCCGTACGTTCAGACCTATCCGCCCCATCTGGTACTGAAGTGCCTCCGCCGTTTCCGACACCCCGGAGAACATGCCGTTGCGGGCGACCAGGGTGATCTGCCGGTCGGTGGGCACCCCGTCGGCCGCAGCTTCCTGGATCAGGGCGCGGGCCTCGGTGACGTTCTGCCGGGCGGGTTCGATCGCGTCGCTGTGTCCCACCACTCCCGGCGGAACCAGTTGGCCTGCCGGTTCGGCCAGACCGCCGAGCAGGGCGCCGATGATGCCCTGGCGGTCCACGGCCAGGTCTATCGCCCGCCGCACCCGCAGATCGTCGAGTGGAGCCTCGCGGCCGTCCAGCCGCAGGGCGGTCGTCTCGTTGTTGGGATAGGCGACCGTCGTGTCCTTCTCCGCTTCCATCGGGTCCAGCGCCACGGCTATCTCCGCCTCGCCCTTGTCGATCATGGCAGCGCGGACACTGGCATCACTGCGCCAGACGTAACGGGCCTGCGCGAAGGGCGGGGCCTCACCCCAGTAGTCGCCGAAGCGGTTGAGGGAGATCGCCGCTCCGGGCTGCCAGGAGCGGACGGCGTAGGGGCCGGTACCGATCGGTATGCGCACCTTGGCGTCGGTGTCGGTCGTCCGGGGCACGATCTCCACGAAACTCAGGCGCAGCGGGAGGATGGGGTCCGGCTTCGCGGTGGTGACGGTCAGACGGCGGTCGTCCGCCGCTTCCACCTCAAGGTCGTCGTTGCCGAAGACGTAGCCCTCGACGTTGCAGGCGAGGTCGGAGTTGACCGCCCGGTCGATGGAGAAGGCGGCGTCCTCGGCGGTGAAGGGCGCACCGTTCTGGAAGGTCACCCCGGCACGGATGTCGAACGTCCAGGTGCGCGGACCGGTCTGCTTCCAGGCGGTCGCCAGCAAGGGGTTCAGCTCGCCGGACGTGGGGTCTCGTTCGACCAGGGGTTCGGTGATGTTGGACCGGACGACGACACCGGTGCCTGTCAGCGATGCTTCGCAGGGCTCCAGAGTGGGCGGCTCCTGTGTGAGCACCACCCGTAGAGTGCGGCCGTCGGCGCGGCCGGTCTCGCCGCCCGCGCTGTTGGCCACGGCGCACCCGCTGGACGTGAGCACAACGCCCGCCAGCAGGGTCGCCACCAGCCTGCGGGGCCGCCTTGGTGCGGCGCGCTGGGTGGGTGAAACGGAGGACTTCATCGTCACATGTCTCCGGGGAATCGCTGATGTGTCGCGTTCCGAGCACGGGGTATAGGGCCGACCACCCACAGGCTGTCTACAATTGCGTACTCGGTCTGTATCTGTGAACGCGAAGTTAAACCGGTGCCGCGGCAGCGTCAAGACATTCGGAAGAACGGACCGTCTCACCCGGATGCCGCTGAGCGCCACACACCCCGAAACCGTCACCGAGAACCGGAGTGCCACCTTGCCGAACTCACCCGCCCGCACGAACGCCCCGGGCACCGTGCTCCAGGTGTCCGCCCTGCTCCCCGCCCTGGAGGGCGCGCTGTCCGAGCACTTCCACACGGTTCACCTGCCGGAACTGCCCGACCCGACGAGCTACCTGCGCAGCCATGGGAAGGACGTGGTGGCCGCGGTGACGAGCGCGCGGGTCGGCGTCAGCGACGCCCTGATGGACGCGCTGCCGCGACTGGGGGCGATCGTCCACTTCGGTGTCGGCTACGAGACGACGGACGTGGTCCGGGCCAGGGCGCGGGGCATCGACGTCAGCAACACCCCCGACGTGCTCACCGACTGCGTGGCCGACCTCGCGGTCGGCGCCCTGATCGACGTCATGCGCCGGATGTCCGCCGCCGACCGGTACGTACGCTCCGGAGGCTGGGGCACCGCACCCTTCCCGCTCGCTTCCCGGGTGAGCGGGAAGCGGGTGGGCATCCTGGGGCTGGGCCGCATAGGCCGGGCCGTCGCACAACGGCTCGACGGCTTCGGCGTGCAGGTCGCGTACTGCACACGTTCGCCCGTCCCCGGCGTCGACTACAGCTACCTGCCCACCGCGGAGGCCCTGGCCGAAGCGTGCGACGCGCTCGTCGTCACCGTCGCGGGAGGGCGCGGCACGGAGGGGCTGGTCTCGGCTGCGGTGCTGGACGCGCTCGGCCCTCAGGGGTACCTGGTCAATGTCGCACGCGGCAGTGTCGTCGACGAACCGGCCCTGGTCGCGGCCGTGGAGGCGGAACGGATCGCGGGTGCGGCGCTCGACGTGTTCACCGACGAACCGAACGTGCCGCGGGCCCTGCTGGAGTCCGACCGGGTGGTGCTGCTTCCGCACATCGCCAGCGCCACCCATGAGACCCGTGCGGCCATGGGCGACCTGGCCCTGGGCAACCTGCGGCGGTTCATGACCGAGGGGGTCCTGCTCACCCCCGTACCGGAAGCCTTCCCGTCCCCCCATTGACGAGGACACACGTCCACACATACAAATGGCGTCTACACATGAGAACGCCGAACGTATGAGGACGGTCTGCATGGCGCGCATCTCCGAACGCATAGCCGACGTCACCGTGACCCCCGTGGCCTTCCGCGACCCCCCCTTGCTCAACACGGTCGGCGTGCACGAGCCGTACGCGCTCCGCACCATCGTGGAGATCACCACGGAGAGCGGGATCAGCGGCATCGGCGAGACCTACGGCGGCACAGTGCACCTGGAGCGTCTGCGCCGCGCCGCCACCGAGCTGGCCGGCATGGATGTCTGGAGCCTCAATGACCTGATCGCCCGCACCACACGTGCGCTGGGGTCCGACACCACGGGCGGCGACGGCATGTCCGGGATGGTCACCGGCAGCAGCACCGTGGACCGGATCATGGCGCCGTTCGACGTCGCGTGCCTGGACATCCAGGGCAAGCTCGTCGGCCGGCCGGTCTGCGATCTGCTGGGGGGAGCCGTGCGCCCCGCAGTCCCCTACAGCGCGTATCTCTTCTACAAGTGGGCCGGGCACCCCTCTCAGGACGACGACGACTGGGGCGCGGCCCTCGACCCGGCGGGTCTGGTCGACCAGGCCCGCCGCATGATCGGGACGTACGGCTTCTCCTCCATCAAGCTCAAGGGGGGTGTCTTCCCGCCGGAGGAGGAGATCGCGGCGATCAGGGCGCTGCGGAAGGCGTTCCCTGACCTTCCCCTGCGCCTCGATCCCAATGCCGCCTGGAGCACGGAGACGTCGCTGCACGTCGCCGGCGAGCTGGACGGCGTCCTGCAGTACCTGGAGGACCCGACCGAGGGCATCGAGGGCATGGCGTCCGTGGCGGGGCGGACAGCGACCCCACTGGCGACCAACATGTGCGTGGTCTCCTTCGACGACCTGGCCCCGGCCGTGGCCCAGGGCGCGGTCAGCATCGTTCTGTCCGACCACCACTTCTGGGGCGGGCTGCGACGTTGCGGCCAGCTCTCCGCGATCTGCGAGACCTTCGGGCTGGGCATGTCGATGCACTCCAACTCGCACCTGGGTATCAGCCTCGCGGCGATGACCCACCTGGCGGCGGCCACCCCACGTCTGACCTACGCCTGTGACACGCACTGGCCCTGGAAGCAGCCGGACGAGGACGTGGTGGACCCCGGGGTGCTGCGGTTCAGCGAAGGCAGCCTCGCCGTACCGACGGCTCCCGGGCTGGGCGTGGAGCTGGACCGGGACGCACTCGCACGGCTCCACCGCCAGTACCTCGACTGCGGGCTGCGGGACCGCGACGACACCGGCTACATGCGCCGTTTCGACCCCTCGTTCTCGATCAAGACCCCCCGGTGGTGACCCACTCATGCACATCATGCTCAATCACCGCATCCTCAGCCGGTTCCACGAGCCGCTCAAGGCGCGTGCGGAGGGGCGGCACATCTGGCTGGACGCCAGTGACTGGGCCGCCGAACGGATCTCCGACGCCCTTTCCGACGTCGAGGTGTACGTCGGATCGAAGCTCCGGGCCGAGGACGCACGGCGGGCCGCAAAGCTGCGGCTCGTGCTCGTCGTCGGCGCCGGCTACGACGGCATTCCGCTCGACGCGCTCGACCCCGGGGTGACGGTCGCCACCACTCATCACCACGGCCGCTCCATAGCCGAGCACGTACTGATGTCCGCGCTGATGCTCTCCCGTGATGTGCTGACAGCCGATCGCGCGCTGCGCGCCGGACACTGGCGCAACGTGGCCGTCGATCCCGGGCTGCCCTTCGGGTCGACGCTGCGCGGCCGGCAGGTCGGCATCGTCGGCTTCGGCGAGACCGGAACCGAGGTCGCCCGGCTGTGCCAGGCGGTCGGACTCGGAGTGCGTGCCGTGCGGCGCGACCCCACCGCACCGATCCCCACCGACCTGCGGCCCGACTGGATCGGTGGCAACGACCGGCTGCCCGAACTCCTCGCCGAGTCCGACATCGTGGTGGTCACCGTCCCCCTGAGCCCCGCCACCCGCGGGCTGATCGGCCCGGCCGAACTGAAGGCGATGGGACCCGGGTCACTGCTGGTCAACGTGGCCCGGGGACCGGTGGTACAGGAGGAGGCGCTCTACGAGGCCCTCCGCTCCGGTGCCATCGGCGGCGCCGCCCTGGACGTGTGGTGGTCCGGCCCGCCGGACCCGCCGAGCCGACTGCCCTTCCACGACCTGCCCAACGTGCTCATGACGCCCCACAACTCGGGCCACACCACCGACACCTTCGCCGCCCGTGCGGCGGAGATCGCCGACAACATCGGCCGCCTGCAGCGCGGCGAACCCCTCGTGAACGTGGTGCGCGCCGGTGGGCCGGCCCGGCCCGCCCACCGCTGACCGCCCGGACGGAAGAACCGCCCGTCGGGGCTACCGGCCCATTTCGTACGCCCCGGACAGTGCCTCGACGCGGTCCCAGATCCGCGCCGAGCGGGCGTCGTCGGCGACGGGGCGCCGTACCGCGGCTATGGCCCAGTGCTGCTGTTCCTCGGTTGCGGAGTCCTTGCCGTGCAGCTCGACGGCGTTCGCGGAGAAGTCGCGGACGAGTACGGAGAACAGTTCGTCGAGCACGTCCTCGTCCAGGCCGGTCAGCCGGGCCTGCTCCAGGATCAGCTGTCCGTGGACCACCAGAGCGAAGAGCCGGCCGACGGACAGCAGGAAGTCGAGGTCGCGGCTCTGCCGCTCGTCGGGCGCGGAGTGGGCCACGAAGTCACACAGTGCGTTCGCCTGTTCCCGGAACCGGGCTACGTTGGGGACCGCGGCGTACGCGTCGTAGGCGGGGCGCCAGTCGTGGAAGCGGACGGAGCCGAGGCCGCGGGCCGGTCCCTGCTGGAAGAGGAACGTGTCGTCCGTGGCGTCCAGACGGGTCGTCACCGGCTCGTACCCGGCCGGATCCAGCAGGTGGTTGCGCATGAACTTCAGGATGAGGGCGAGGTTGACGTGGACCGTGCCCTCGAGCTTGGGCAGGCTCCGGATCTCCACGGCCGCCTGGGCGAAGTACGTGTCCTTCTCGAAGCCCTTCGCGGCGATGACGTCCCACATCAGGTCGATGACCTTCTCGCCCTCCGTGGTCACCTTCATCTTCGTCATCGGGTTGAACAGCAGGTACCGGCGGTCGTCGGGGCCGGCCGAACGGAAGTAGTCGACGGCGCGGTCGCTGAACAGCTTCATGCCGACGAGCCGGACGTAAGCATCGGCCAGCTCACGGCGGACGTGCGGGAAAGCCGTCACGGGGCGGCCGTAGAGGATGCGGTTGTGCGCATGCGTGACGGCCTCGTACATCGCGTGCTCGCAGATGCCGATCGATGCGGTGCAGAGGTTGAACTTGCCCACGTTGACGGTGTTGAGAGCGGCGTCGAAGGCGGCCCGGCCGGTGTGCAGGACGTCGTCCGGGCCGACCGGGTAGCCGTCGAGGCGGAACTCGCTGACGTACTTGGAGGAGTCGACGACGTTCTTCACCAGGTGGTAGGCGGGGTGGCGGCTGTCGGCCGCGAAGAAGACGTAGCCGTCCGGGCCTTCGACGTCCGTACGGCGGCCGAAGACCGAGACGAGGCCGGCAGCGTTGCCGTTGCCGATGTAGTACTTGGAACCCGTGGCCAGGAAGCCGCCGTCGCCGTCCGGTTCCAACAGCATGTCGGTGGAGTAGATGTCGGCGCCGTGTGCCTTCTCCGACAGGCCGAAGGCGAACACCTCGCCCTCGGAGAGAAGTTGTGCCGCGCGGCTGCGGGCAGCGGCGTTGTCGCTCTGCCAGACCGGGCCGAGACCGAGGATGGTCACCTGCCAGGCGTACCAGTAGTCGAGCCCGTAGAACCCGAAGACCTCGTTGAGCGCGGCGATCCGGGCGGTGTCCCAGCGCTGCTCCTCCCGCTCCGCGGCGGAGGCGGGGGTGAGGAAGGTGGCGAACAGGCCTTCTTTCGAGGCGAACTCGAGGAAGTCGCCAAGCCAGGCACGGGACCGGTAGTCCTCGACGATCCGTCGCTTGCCACGGTCCTCGAACCAGTCGATGGTGGCGCGCAGCAGCCTGCGGGTCTCCGGGTCGAAGTGCGCCGGGTCGTAGGTACGCGGGTTGAACAGCAGCGGGTCGGCCATGGTGATACGCCTTCCGGGGTTGGGGGCGGAGGATGCGGGGCGGTTCAGATACGCGGGTCGGTCGCGCCGAGCCGGTGGAGGGTGGCGAGTACGTCGTCGAGCCAGGCGACCGTCATGCGCTCGTACTCGATGCCGCCGCGCAGCACGACGTGCTGCAGTTCCTGACCCGCGTCGAGCGGGGCGGGGGCGCCGGGGCCGGTGAAGTCGCGGAGTTCCCCGGCGAGGTAGTGCGCGAGCCTGTCGCTGTGGACCCTGTGGTGCCGCTCGATCTCGTCGAGCAGCGCGGCAGGGTCGTCGAAGGCCGCACCTCGGATCTTCACGGCGAGATCGTGGCGGAGGCTCTCGGGTTCGATCGGTTCGTGCAGCCAGCCGGAGAGGGCGGCACGGCCGGGGCCTGCGACGGAGTACTCCTTCTTGTCCGGCCGGCGCTCTTGTGGGACGTCGCGGACCGCGAGCAGGCCGTCGCTCTCCATGCGCTTGAGGACGCGGTAGATCTGCTGGTGCGTCGCGGTCCAGAAGTACCCGATGGACCGCTCGAACCTCCGGGCGAGCTCATAGCCCGAGCCCGGCTGTTCCAGCAGGGAGACGAGGATCGCGTGTTCGAGCGCCATACCCCGATAGTTCTATGCAACTGGTTGCATAGCAAGCAGCGGCGGCAGGGTGAGACGCGCCTCACCCTGCCGCCGCTGTGGACCGGTCCTCAGCGCTCGCCCCCACGGCCCGTCGCACTCCTCCGCGGGTGCGTCCGTCTCTTCGGGCGTCAGCAGTCCCCGCGACTACTGAGGCCCGGGCCGCCGGACGCGCCGCGCGCCGCCGATTCCCCCCGGCGCCTCACGTGAGCCGATGACGGGTAGAGATCTCCAGCACCTCCCGCTGGGCGCCGCCGCTGTCGTCGTCCTGATCCTGCTGATCGCCAACGCTGAGCTCCGCCTGTTCGCCCGGCCGGGAGTCATCCCCTCTCGCCCCGTGGTCAACTCGGGGAGACGGCCGGAGCGGGTTCGTGCCCGGCGGGCACCCGGTACAGGGCCAGCATGGCCTGATCGTCCTGGGGCCGGCCACCGGCGTGGCGCCGGACGTCCTGGATCAGCACGTCCAGGATCTGCCCCGGCGCGAGGCGAGTACCGGAGCGCGCCCGCCTGCCGAGCACGAGCGGCAGACGAGCGACGGGATCGTAGAAGCGTCCGCTCGCGTCACGGGACTCGGTGACACCGTCGGTGTAGCAGAGCAGGGTGGAGCCGGCCGGGAACGGGAAGCTGTCGACCGGTGCGGACCACACGCCGAGGTCGCTCATCCCCAGCGGGGGCGCCTCCTCGGACGCCTCCAGGAGCGTGGCGTGGCCGTGCGCGTCGAGCAGCAACGGGGGCGGGTGGCCTCGGTTGACCAGGCGTACGGTCTCCAGGTCCGTGGAGAACTCCGCGATGAGAGCCGTCGTGAAGCCCTCCTGCTGCTGCTCGCCGCCGCGTCGGTCACCCTCACGCAAAAGGGCTCGCTCGAGCCGGGTCACCAGCTGCGGAAGGTCCTCGGCCTCGTCCGCCGCGTACCGGAAGGCGCCGAGGTCGGCGCTGACGGCGCTGACCGCCCCGAGCCCCTTCCCCCGCACGTCTCCGACCATGACCCGGATTCCGTACGGGGTGCTCTGGACCACGTACAGGTCTCCACCGATCATGGCCTCGCTCTCGGCGGGCACGTACCGCGCGTCGATGCGCAGATCCCCCAGGCACGTCGGCGGCCTGGGCAGCACGGCCCGCTGGGCGACTGCCGCGACGTGCTGCGCGCGCCGGGCGCGGGCGTCCTGTCCGCGCAGCGTGCGATGGATCAGGACGGCGAGTGCGGTGACGGCCGCCAGGGTGATCTGGTCGGCCACACCCGCGCGCCAGCCGAAGGTGCCGTCGGGCCATACGAGAACCGCGTGGACGGCCATCGCGGTGAGGCCTACGCCGATGATGCCGCGGACACCGAGGAGCGGCGCGGCGGCGACGGGCACCGCCACGAGAAGCGGCGCGGACGTCACATCGTGCGGGGTGACCAGGTCGACCACCACGGCCAGCGCGATGAGGCCTACGGGGATCCACTGGGTTCTCAGCAGCTGCGGCACTCCCCCACGCTCCCCGCAAGCGCGCCCGTCCGCATCCCCGGGCTGCCGCCGACCGTGGAGGGACCGGTGCGGTACTTCGGCAACTGCACCAGGTACCAGCGAGCCGGGAAGCACGCCGAGCGGGAGCGCCGTTACGCCGTACAGCCAAAGGAGCAGGAGGCCCGCACGGGTCCATCGGGACGGCCACGCAGCGCATCGTCCCGGACCGTGTACCACCTGACAACGAGAAGTTGCCCGCCACGACCGCTGGTTAAGCAGGCGTCGGCAGGGGCGCGTGGTTACGCAGGCGTCGGCAGGGGCGCGAGCTACCCCTCCGACCATCACCCCCCGGGGGCCTCAGGGCGGACGCATCCTGGACATTTCTTCCGTATAGTGAGACGCGCTTGCGGAGGCCCATGCCTGCGGCGTTCCATCGCGCCTGTGCAAACCGAACAGATAGCCCCTGATCAACCGGTGTCCGACGACAAGGCGGCGAGGCGCGCCGTCACGGTGTTCCCCGTCCTCGTGCTTGTGGCGGGCGTAGCCGGTCTCGTCACCCCCGGCACGTTCGGCGGCTGGACGGAGTCGGTCCCGTATCTGCTGGGCATCGTCATGTTCTGCATGGGGCTGACGATGACTCCGCTCGACTTCAGGGGCGTGGCGAAGCGCCCGTGGGCCGTGGCGATCGGCCTGGTCGCGCACTACGTGATCATGCCGGGGCTCGGCTGGGCGATCGCCCATCTGCTCGGACTGCCGCCACAGCTGGCGGCCGGACTCATCCTGGTCGGCTGCGCGCCGAGCGGCACGGCCTCGAACGTGGTGACCTTCCTGGCCCGCGGTGACGTGGCGCTGTCGGTCTCCGTCGCCACCGTCTCCACCCTGGCCGCCCCTCTGGTCACGCCTCCGCTCACGCTGCTGCTGGCGGGGGCGTACCTGCCGGTGGACGCCGGTTCGATGATCACGGACATCCTCAAGACGGTCCTGCTTCCCGTCCTCGGCGGCCTGGTGGTGCGACTGGTCGCGGGCAGACTGGTCGACCGGGTGCTGGGCCTCATGCCCTGGCTGTCCTCGCTGGCCGTCGCCGCCATCGTCTGCGCCGTCGTGGCGGGCAGCGCCGACGCGATCAAGTCGGCCGCCCTGACCGTGCTGATCGCCGTCGTGCTGCACAACGGCCTCGGGCTCGCGCTCGGCTACGGCGCGGGCAAGATCTCAGGGCTCGGCCGGCCCGCCAGCCGCGCCATGGCCTTCGAGGTCGGCATGCAGAACTCCGGGCTCGCCGCCTCGCTGGCGACTGCCCACTTCAGTCCGCTGGCCGCGCTGCCGGCCGCGGTGTTCTCCGTGTGGCACAACATCTCGGGCGCTCTGGTCGCCGCCTGGATGTCCCACCGGTCACGGCGCGACGAGCTGACACCGGCGGTCGCGGGTCCGCTGCCGAAGCAGGCGACGGCCGAGGAATCCTGACCGGAGAGCGCCGGTGGTTCCACTGCTGAAGGCGTTCGTCCGCTTTCCGGACGAACGCCTCGCGCGTTCCGTGGGCCGGCTCACGTGGATTCGGCAGCCATGCTCCGCATCAGACTTTTGGGCCGCAGGTCGGTCCAGTTCCGCTCGACGTAGTCGAGGCAGGCCTGGCGGGTGTCCTCCTGATGGGCCACGGTCCAGCCGCCGGGCACTTCCGCGAAGGCGGGCCACAGCGAATGCTGTCCCTCGTCGTTGACGAGCACCAGATAGGTGCCGTTCTCGTCGTCGAAGGGGTTGGTCACCGATACTCCTCGAACTTAGGTAAGGCTACCTTCACTTGTCCGTCGGTACCTTACCCATCCCGCTCCCGGTTGTCGCATCGGATGCCACAACTCCCCCAGCCCCGCGTTTCCTGACACCCTGACCGAGCGGTGTCCATCCCGCTGACTGGTCCGGCTTCCTCCCGTGGCACTCAGGTACGACCCACGACCAACACTGAGGGGGATTCGTGGAACCCCTTTTCGCTCATACCGTCTTGGTCAGGGACGGCGGCCGACCACCGCCGTGGACAGCGGTTCCGAAGACAGGCGACACAGTGAGCAGGTGGCACGGGTGACTCAGCAGGACCGGCCGAAGGACAAGGCGTTCGCTCCCGAGTATCAGGGGGCGCTCGGCTCGCTGTCGGTGAACTCCTCCCTCACCGAGGTGCTGGCGAAGGGCATCGAGGAACTACGGGCGGCTGAACGAGCCGGCCGGCAAGGGGAGATGGCACGCTGCGGACTCGCTGTGGCGGAGGCGTACCGGCGGCTGGGGCGGGTGACGGATGCCGATGCCGCCTGGAAGTCGAGTTTCCGTGCGGCGCGTTCGGCGGAGGACGTCGGGGCGATGGCCTGGGCCCTGTGGAGCGGTGGCACGCTCGCCCGCCAGCGGGGCTCGCTGGCGCTGGCGTACCGGCTGCTCGGGCTCGCGGCCGACATGGGTGAACAAGGGGGTGACGTGGTGGTACGCGGCTACTCGCTCGCCGGCCTCGCGGAGACCGGCCGCATCCAGGGCGACTACCAGGCCGTCGGTGAACTGCACGAACAGCTGCTCGCCGAGGCCCGCAGGCGTGGCGAGGCCCGGCACACGGTGTGGGCCCTGGAAGGCATAGCCCAGATGCACCGGAACACCGGCTCGTACGACAGTGCGCTCGCCCTCTTCGAGGAAGCGGCCGAGACCGCCGGCCGGGCCGACGACTGGCGTGGCCGGGCCTGGGCGCTGCGCGGCATCGCCGACGTGGTGTCCGTACGCGACGGTGATGTGGAGCGCGCGCTGGCGTTGCTCACCGAGGCCGAATCCGCCTGCCGCGAGATGAAGTTGTCCAGCGCGCTGGCGTACAACCACAAGATGCGGGGCAATGTGCACTACCGGGCCGGGCAGTACACGCAGGCCCGTGACACCTACGCGCAGGCACTCGCGGAGTTCCAGGAGATGAACGAGCCACGGGGGACAGCGCTGTCCCGGCTGGGGCTCGCCAAGGCGCTGGCCCGGCTCGGGCGCAATCCGGCGGAAACGGTCGTGGAACTGGCCGAACTCCGGCGGACCCTGGACCGCATCGGCCTCAAGCACGCCCGGGACATGGTCGACAAGGCGACTGTCGAGCTGGGGGTGGGCCCGCTGCCCGACACGGGCCACCGCGTCGAGGAGGCGGCGACACGATGATCACCCCCACGACCGTCTCCGCCGGCGCCGTGCGCACCGCGGCACCTTCCGGGAAGGTCGCGCCCCCGGACACCGCGGTCGCCGCTCCCCGCATACTCGCCCGCTGCCGCGACCTGGTGCGCCCCTCCTTGTCCGCCGCGATAGGCCGGCTCCATCCCTGGCCGGGCGAGATGGCCGCGTTCTCACTCGGCTGGTGCGAGGTCGGCGGTGCGCCCGCCGACGGGTCCTTCGAGGGCAAAGGGGTGCGCCAGGCCCTCGCCGTACTGTGCGCCGAGGCCGCGGGGGCCCCGGGGGAAAGCGCCGTAGCCGGCGCGGTGGCCGTGGAGCTGATCCACACCTTCTCGCTGCTGCACGACGACATCATGGACGGGGACGGAACGCGGCGGCAGCGGGAGACCGTGTGGAAGGCGTACGGTACCGGGCCCGCCGTACTCGCGGGCGACGCGCTCTTCGCTCTCGCTGTCCAGACCCTCGCCGAGACCCCGGGGCCGCACACCGCTGCGGCCGTGGGCCGCCTGTCCGAGACGCTGAGCGGCCTCGTACGGGGACAGGCGGAGGACCTGCTCTTCGCCTCCCGGCCCTGGACGGGACACGAGGCCGTCCGGACCGATGAGTACCGTGCCATGGCGGAACTCAAGACCGGCACCCTGCTGGGCTGCGCCGCAGCGCTCGGCGGCCTCCTGGGCGGGGCGCCCGCCCACACCGTCGCCGCGCTGGACCGGGCCGGGCGTCACCTGGGAGTGGCTTTCCAAGCCGTCGACGACCTGCTCGGCATCTGGGGCGACCCGGCGGTGACGGGCAAACCCGTGCACAGCGATCTGCGGCAGCAGAAGAAAACCTACCCCGTGCTGGCCGCCCTCGCCGGTGCCGGTCGCCCCGCCAGGGAGCTGGCCGCTCTCCTCACCTCTCCGCTTCCCCTGGACGACGCCGGTACGGTGCGCGCGGCCGCACTCGTAGAAGCGTGCGGCGGCCGCACCGCCACCCTGGACGAAGCCCGCCACCACCTCGATGCGGCCCGCGCCTGCTTGCGGAGCGTGCCCCTCGCCCCACGTGCGGCACGCGAGATCGAGGTGCTGCTCGGGTTCCTGCTGCACCGCAGGATGTGAGGCGTGCCGGGGCGGATCACGGTGGTACCGATGACCTCCTGGTCCGCCCAGGCCCCGTGTCGGTGTACGCCCGGCTCTTGGACCACTCGACCCGGGTGAGCGCGTACTCTCCGTCGAAGGTGGCGAGAAGGAACCGCTCCAGGTCCTGGCGGAAC
This sequence comes from Streptomyces sp. NPDC002911, assembly GCF_053591835.1. Classification (NCBI taxonomy): domain Bacteria; kingdom Bacillati; phylum Actinomycetota; class Actinomycetes; order Kitasatosporales; family Streptomycetaceae; genus Streptomyces; species Streptomyces sp. NPDC002911. Next base: position 363,732 of record NZ_JBSFUO010000003.1, read on the forward strand.
ACATGGGACCCAGGAGTGGACGGCTGGGTCAGGACATCGATCCACACCGCCCGGTCGAACTCCGGCCGGTCCACCGGCGGTCGCGTGACGCAGAGCAGGGCGTCCGGGCGCCGGGGGCCACCGGCTCCTCGGGCCGGTCCAGAGCGCCCACGCCGAACTCGACCTGGCCGTCCCTGAGCCATGACTGACTGGTCTGCGTCACCCACGGGGCATCGCAACACGCCGACTATCCCAGAAGAGCGGCGATGGTGACCAGGACCGGTATCGAGACGATGGTGGACAGCAGTATCGATTCCCGGGCGAGTTGTTCGGCGACACGGTACTTCGAGGCGTACGTGTAGAGATTCTGGGCAGCCGGCAAGGCCGAGGTCACGACGACGTCGAGAAGAGCCGCGCCGTGCAGATGGAAGACGCCCGCGCCGATGCCCCAGGCGATGAGAGGCTGGGCGGTCGTCTTGAGGACGGCGGACAGGACGATGGCGGGGCGGTTGTCCCCGCGCGCGGGTATGCCGCTGCCCCGCAGCGAGATTCCGAAGGCCAGCAGGACCGCAGGGACGGACATGTTACCTATGAGAGTGAGAGGTTCGAGGGCGGGCTGTGGGATGGTCCATCCGGCGGCGGCCACGGTGACACCGGCCAGTGAGCCGACAGCCATCGGGTTGCGAAGCGGTGTGGTGAGGCGTTGCCAGAGGGAGCGGCGCTCGCCGGGCCGGCTCAGGTCGAGGATGGTCAGGGCCAGCGGGGTCACGACGACCTGCTGAAAGAGCAGGACGGGCGCGACGAGTGAGGCGTCTCCCAGTACGTAGACGGCGATCGGGATACCGAGATTGCCGGCGTTGACATAGCTGGAGCACAGGGCACCGATGGTGAGGTGTCCGGCGTCCCAGCCTCGCAGGAGTCCTACGGTGACGAAGAGAGCGGCTGCGATGGCCGTTCCGGCCGCGGCGACGATGAGCCGCTGGGAGAAGATGACCGACAGGTCCGCGCCCGACAGGGTGGTGAAGAGCAGCGCGGGGGTTGCCACGTTGAAGGCTAGCCTGGTCAGGACCGTCCGGCCGTCGTCGCCCAGGTGTCCTCGGCGTCCGAGGACGTAGCCGACGCCTATGACGACGGCGATCACCGCGAACCCGGTGAGAACTCCCTGCATGAGCTTCCTTGCTGGTGACTCGCATACGGCTGGTCGACGGGGACGGGGACCGTCCGGGTCCGGTGACGTGGGCCGTCTGCCCCGCACCGGAAATGGCCGCGGAGGTCCGCTCACCGATGTGTTGACCAGGGCTCAGCCTACGGTCACCGGGAAGCGGCACCTTCGTCGAGCAGGCGGGTTCACGACCGCGCCCACACGTGGGCGTACATCGGACACTCCTCCGGTGAAGCCCGGCAGCGCCCCGCTCTCCTCCCGCCCCCCGGTCACCGGACCCCAGGGCCCTCCGTGCTCTCGCGCAGAACGAGGCGGTGTGCCACCACGCGGTCCCTGGGTGACCGGACACCGGCGGCCCCGGGACCGGGAGCCTGCGGGTCTGCGCGGCTTCCGCGACGCGGTGGTGCAGGAGTCGCACGGCGACCCTGGCCACCGCCGCCTTGTCGGGCGCCACGGTGCTCAGAGGCGGCACACCGAACCGGCCACCCTCCACATCGTCGAAACCGATGACCGCCACGTCCTCCGGCACACGGACGCCGTATTCGTGCGGAGCGCGCAAGGCGCCAGGGCGAGCTGGTCGTTGAGGCACAGCAGCGCGTCGGCCCAGTCACGCCCCGCCGCCATCGAGGAGCAGGGCGGCCGCTGGCCCCGCAGAACGAAGGCCTCCCGGGACTTCCCGGGGGCCTGCGTCCGGCAACGCACGGTTCGGGCTAGGGACTCCCGGAAACGGACGTACCGGCCCGTGTCGCGTCCGTGCCCCAGCTGGCGAGCAGGCGCAACGCCTCCGCCGACGCCGAACCCGGTTCGGCGTGATAAGCGACCACCGACTGCTCGGCGTCGTCGGGCAGAGCGAACGTCTCGAAAGAGAGCGACAGCTCACCCACCAAGGGATGATGCAGCCGCTTGATGCCGTGGCTCTTCTCCTTGACATCGTGCCTGGCCCACAGCCGCCGGAACTCCTCACTCTTCACGGACAGCTCACCGACGAGCGCGGAAAGACGAGGGTCGTCGGGGTGGCAGCCCGCGTCCATCCGCAGATAGCTGACGATGTCCGACGCCTTCTGGTCCCACTCCACGAACAGCTCGCGATACTCCGGCTTCAGGAACACCAGCCGCGCCCAGTTCCGCTCGTGCGGCGGCAACTGTGACCAGTCACCGAAGACCGCCGCAGCCATCCGGTTCCAGGCCAGGATCTCCGAACGCCGCCCGGAGACGTACGCGGGCACGCCGTCCATGGTGTCGAGAAGCTGGCAGAGGGCCCCCCGCACACGCTGCTGCCGCGTCGACGGCTTCTTCCTGTGCTGCTTGGGCTTCGCCAGGTGCGTGAGATGTGCCTGCTCGGCGTCCGTCAGCCTCAGCGCGGACGCGATCGCTCCCAGCACTTCCCCGGACACGTTCTGTCCATTGCCCTGTTCAAGACGTGTGTAATACGCCACGGACACTCCGGCCAGCTGGGCCAGCTCCTCCCGGCGCAGCCCCGGGACGCGACGGTGCCGCCCGAAGTCGGGCAGACCCACGTCCTCCGGCTTCAGCCGCGCACGCCGGCTGCGGAGGAACTCGCTGAGCTCGGCGCGCCGGTCCAGGGCATGCCCTCTGCCGCCATGGGGACCGGGGCCACCGACGGACGTCCGCTCGCGTACAGGCTGCTCGTCCATGAGGTCCAGTATCCACGGTCATACGCACACCATCCTGACCCCGCCGGTAGTAGGACCACTGGACGTAGGCATAACCGTGGGCTGGGTGAAGTCCCGCAGGTGGGGCACGCTGGACGGCGTGCCCGGACCGAAAGCTGCCGGGCGCAGACCACTCCTTAGGAGAACTCCCGCATGACCACTGTCGCTGCGTACGCCGCACCTTCCGCCAACGCTCCGCTGGAGCGCACCACCATTGAGCGTCGCGCGGTCGGCGAGTTCGACGTCCTGATCGACATCAAGTTCGCCGGCATCTGCCACTCCGACATCCACCAGGCCCGTGACGGCTGGGGCGAGGGCATATTCCCGATGGTGCCCGGCCACGAGATCGCCGGCATCGTCACCGAGGTCGGCTCCGGCGTCACCAGGTTCGCCGCGGGCGACCGCGTCGGCGTCGGCTGTATGGTCGACTCCTGCCGCGAGTGCGACAACTGCAGGGCCGGCCTCGAGCAGTACTGCGCCAAGGGCAACATCGGCACGTACAACGCCCTCGACAAGAACGGCGACCCCACCTACGGCGGCTACTCCTCGCACATCGTCGTGGACGAGAACTACACCCTCCGTATCCCCGACGGCCTGTCGCTGGACGAGGCCGCGCCGCTGCTCTGCGCGGGTATCACCACGTACTCCCCGCTGAAGCACTGGAACGCCGGTCCCGGCAAGAAGGTCGCCGTCCTCGGCATGGGCGGCCTCGGGCACATGGGCGTCAAGATCGCGCACGCTCTCGGCGCGGAGGTGACCGTTCTCTCTCAGTCCCTGCGCAAGCAGGACGACGGGCTGAAGCTCGGCGCCGACCACTACTACGCCACCAGTGACCCGAAGACCTTCGAGGAACTGGCCGGAACGTTCGACATCATCCTGTCCACGGTGTCCGCGCCGCTGGACTTCGGCGCCTACCTCTCCCTGCTCAAGACGGACGGCGCGCTGGTGAACGTCGGCGCACCGGAGGAGCCCATCGCCGTCAACCTCTTCTCCCTGATCGGCGGCCGCAAGTCCCTCTCCGGATCCGGTATCGGCGGCATCCAGGAGACCCAGGACATGCTGGACTTCTGCGCCGAGCACGGATTCGGCGCGGAGATCGAACTGATCGGCGCGGCTGAGATCAACGAGGCGTACGAGCGCATACTGAACAGCGATGTGCGGTACCGGTTCGTGATCGACGCGGCAACGATCTGAGGGTTTCGGCTGCTGGGCCGCGGCACAGCGCTCAGCACATGACGGGGAGGGCCGGTCTCCGGCCTACGGCCGCCGGGGAGGGGGCCGGGCCCGTCATGCCTCGTCGCGCGCGAACCAGGTGGGGCCGTCCGTGAGGGACTGCTTGATCCGGAACAGTGAGTATTCGCTCAGCGCGGGCAGCGCGTCGACGTCGAACCAGGCGACGTCCAGCGACTCGTCGTCGTTCACCCGCGCCTCGCCGCCGGTGGCCCGGCAGCAGAAGGTGATGTCGACGTACTGGCACCGGTCGCCGTTGGCGTACTGCACCGGCTTCAGCGCCTGGATGAGCACGACCCGCTCCGCGACGCAGTGCACCGCCGTCTCCTCGTACACCTCGCGCTCCGCCGTCACCGCGGGCTCTTCGCCGGGCTCGCCGATGCCGCCGATGACCGACCACTTGCCGGTGTCCGACCGCCGGCCGAGCAGCACCCGGCCCTTGTCGTCGAAGACGACCGCGGTGACTCCCGGCAGCAGGAGCAGCTGGTGCCCGGCGGTGGCACGGATGTCGCGGATGAAGTCTGGAGTACTCATGCGACGAGCCTATGCGAGCGAAATCACGTGGCGGCCGGGACGTTCTCCGGCCCGGCCGCCAGGTCCCTTCGTCCCTTCCTCGCCCGCACCGGCCTGGCCGTCGCCCAGCCGAGACCGGCCACGGCGAGCAGCGCCAGGACGCCCTCCGGGAGGGTTCCCAGCCGGGTGGCGGGCGTGAGCGAGGACCGCAGGGGTACCTCGTCGACCAGGGCGTCCGGGGTGAACATCTTCGTCTTCTCCACGATCGTGCCGTCCGGCCGGATGACCGCGCTGACGCCGCTGGTGACGGGCACGACGACGGACCGCCCGTGCTCGACAGCCCGCACCCGGCTCATCGCCAGCTGCTGGTAGGTCATCTCGCTGCGCCCGAAGGTGGCGTTGTTGCTCGGTACGGCGATCAGCTGTCCGCCCTCCTTGACGGTGTCGCGTACGGCGTCGTCGAACGCGGCCTCGTAACAGGTCACGAGCCCGACCTTCGTACCCGCCAGGTCGAACACGCCCACCTTGTTTCCGGGGCCGAAGTCCCGCTGCACCCGGTCGACGTCCTCGCTGAAGATCCGTGCGACGGAGCGCATCGGCATGTACTCGCCGAACGGCTGGATGTGCCGCTTGTCGTAGGTGTCCACGGGGCCGCTCTCCGGGTCCCACTCGATCAGGGTGTTTCGGAGGGAGCCGGTGTCGGGGGTGAGGACCGCGCCGATGACGGTGGGTGCGCCGATGGCGCGCACGGCCCGGTCGATGGCGTCGCGGGCGTCGTCGTTGCGGTACGGGTCGAGGTCGGAGGAGTTCTCCGGCCACAGGACGAAGTCGGGCTGGGGCACCTTCCCCGCCTCGACGTCCCGGGCGAGCTGTTCCGTGCGCTCCGCGTGGTTGTCCAGGACGGCCCGGCGCTGGGAGTTGAAGTCGAGGCCCAGGCGCGGCACGTTGCCCTGGATCGCGGCGACCGTGGCAGTGCCGTCCTCGGGCGAGTCGTCCACGAGCGGGAGGGCCGCCAGCGCGGCGGCGACCGGGACTGTGACGGTGACGGCCGCCGCGACGACTGCGGAGCGGGGCACGGTGCCGTTGGTGCGGTAGCGGCGGACCTGCCGGACGGCTTCCAGGAGTCCGAAGCCGCACAGCACGACGGCGAACGAGAGCAGCGGGGTGCCGCCCAGAGCGGCGAGCGGCAGGAACGCGCTGTCTGCCTGGCCGAAGGCGATCTTGCCCCAGGGGAAGCCGCCGAACGGGACCCGCGCACGGAGCGCCTCGTCCAGGGTCCACACGGCCGCAGCCCAGACCGGCCAGTACGGAAGCCGGGAGACTGCGGCGATACCGGCACAGCCGACGGCGATGAACAGCGCTTCGGCGAAAGCGAGGGCCAGCCACGGGACCGGGCCGACCTCCTCGCCCGTCCAGTGCAGCAGCGGCAGCATGAAGCCGAGGCCCGCGAGGAGGCCGAGGCCCAGCGCCGCGCGCAGCCTGCGTGCGGTCAGGACCCAGCCCAGCAGGGCGAAGCCGGGCAGCACCAGCCACCACAGGGGCCGGGGCGGGAAGCTCGCGTAGAGCAGCGCACCGGACAGCACGGCTGCGGCAGGCCGGACGAGCCGCGGCCACAGCTTCCTGCTGCGGGACACGGGGGCGGGCGACGGTTCGACGGTGGTGATGGTGGCGCTCACCTGGCGGAGTCTACGGTGGGCGGCTGTGAGGGCGGCAGCCGCTCCGGCCACCCCGGGGCAGCGGGGCCCCGGCCGGGCTCAGGATCCCGGGGTCTTCCCGGTGGACGCGAGGTGCAGGCGGTCGCGGATGAACCGTACGGCGGCCTCCGCGTCGTCCACCGTCACGGTGAAGCTCCTGCCGTCCCCCAGCCGGAGCACCAGCCCCTCCCCACGGCGCACGACCACGGCCGTGCCCTGGTCAGGGCGCCAGCGGTAGCCCCAGCCGCCCCAGTGACGCGGGGTGACCTTGGGGGCGAAGTCCGCGCCCACCACATGGGTGAGCAGGATCCGGCGCCTGGGCAGCCCGGCGTGACCGCACCTCACCTCGAGGGCGTCACCGTCGACCTTGACGGCCACGTGCACGAAGGCGAGGGTCCCGAAGAGGATCAGGAGTCCGGCGGCGACACAGCCGATGACGGACATGAGCAGCGGGGCGTACCCGCCACCCCAGGCCGAGTCGACGGCGAGTTCGATACCGAGTGCCAAGCATCCTGCCCCCGCGGCCGCGAGCAGCCACTGGAAGCGATTGGTGGCCCGTCCCGTCCAGACCGTGCTCGGGGCCTGGCTCGAACCGTGCCGCGTATTGCCGGGGTGGTCCGTCATGCCAAGCAGCGTACCCACGTTTCGCGCGGTGGGGAGGGGTGTGCGGCCCCGGCGAGGCGCCGCAGGCGGTCAGACCGCGGGGCTGACGGCCTTGAGCAGCAGGCCCTCGGCGTAGGCCAGAGCGGGTTCGGTCAGGTCGGCGGCTTCTCCGCCGAGGAGCACGGTGAGGGTGCCGACCGGTTCGGCCGACGGAGCGGGTGCCTCCCCGATACGGCGCAGAGCCTGGGCAGCCACCGCTTCGGCGGAGCCGTGCAGCACGAGCGGCGCACGGCCGGGCCGGCCGGCTTCCACCGCGGCGCGGATGCGTTCGGCGACCAGTTCGTAGTGGGTGCAGCCCAGGACGACGTCCGTCACATCGGCCGGAGTCAGGGCGGTCGCGGCGGCCACTGCGCGTTCGATCGCCTCCTCGTCGGCATGCTCCACGGCGTCGGCGAGCCCCGGGCAGGGCACTTCCATGACGTCCACGGAACGGGCGAAGTCGTGGATCAGCCCGCGCTGGTAAGGGCTGCCGGTGGTCGCCGGCGTGGCCCAGATGGCAAGGGGCCCACCGCCCGCGGCGGCCGGCTTGATCGCGGGCACCGTGCCGATGACCGGCAGCCCGGGCTCCAGTTCGGCCCGCAGGGTGGGCAGGGCATGAACGGATGCGGTGTTGCAGGCGACGATCAGGGCATCCGGCAGACGGGCCGCTGCCGCGCGTGCCACGGCGAGCGCACGCCGGGTCACGTCCTCAGGCGTGCGGGGCCCCCAGGGCATCGAGCCGGGATCGGACGACAGCACCAGATCGGCGTCGGGCCGTAGCCTGCGTACGGCGGCCGCTGCCGCGAGCAGGCCGATTCCCGAGTCCATGAGTGCGATCTTCACCCGGTCACCATAGTCGACAGCCCTTGCGGGCCCGCCGGAGTGGGGCACACTTCGACGGATGAGCGCCGTTGCCTGGATCGCCGTGGGTTCACTGATCGTGTGGGTATGGCTGCTGCTCGGCCAGGGCTTCTTCTGGCGGACCGACCAGCGGCTGCCCGTACGCAGGGATCCGGCGCGCTGGCCCTCGGTGGCGGTGGTCGTCCCCGCGAGGAACGAGGCCGAGGTCCTGCCGGTGAGCCTGCCGTCGCTGCTCGCCCAGGACTATCCGGGTGACGCGGAGATCTTTCTGGTCGACGACTGCAGCGGCGACGGCACGGGCGCGCTCGCCCGTGAGCTGTCCGAGCGGTGCGGTGGGATGCCCCTGACGGTGGTGACGCCCGGTGAACCGGAGCCGGGGTGGACGGGCAAGCTGTGGGCCTTGCGGCACGGGATGGCGCTGGCCCGGCAGCGGAAGCCCGAGTTCCTGCTCCTGACGGACGCCGACATCGCGCACGAGCCGGACAGCCTGCGTGAACTCGTGGCTGCGGCCGGGACCGACGGGACGGACCGGTTCGACCTGGTCTCACAAATGGCCAGGCTGCGGGTGGTGAGCAGCTGGGAGCGGCTGATCGTGCCGGCCTTCGTCTACTTCTTCGGGCAGCTCTACCCGTTCCGGTGGGTGAACGGGACGGGGTCGCGGACAGCCGCGGCGGCGGGCGGCTGTGTGCTGCTGCGCGCCGGAGCCGCCGATCGGGCGCGGATCCCGGAGTCCATCCGTCAGGCGGTGATCGACGATGTGTCGCTGGCGCGTGCGGTGCGGCGCAGCGGCGGCCGCATCTGGCTGGGGCTCGCCGACCGGGTGGACAGCGTGCGGCCCTGTCCCCGGCTGGCGGACCTGTGGCGCATGGTCGCGCGGAGCGCGTACGCACAACTGCGGTACAGCCCGTCGCTGCTGGCCGGCACGGTGCTCGGTCTGGGCCTGGTCTATGTCGCGCCGCCCGTCACGCTGGGCGCTGGACTGCTGACGGGTGATCCGGTGGCCGCGGCGGCGGGCGGGGCGGCCTGGGCACTGATGGCGGGGACGTACATGCCCATGCTCGGGTACTACCGCCAGTCGCTGTGGCTGGCGCCGCTGCTGCCTTTCACCGCGGTCCTCTATCTTCTGATGACGGTGGGGTCCGCGGTACAGCACTACCGGGGGCTGGGGGCTGCGTGGAAGGGGCGTACCTACGCCCGCCCCGAGGCCGCACCGGAGCCCTGAGCCGGGGGGGCCCGAGCGGCGACGGTCCGTCCGCCGCGGGGTCACTTGCGCCCGGGGGGCCACCCATGCCCCACCCGTAGGCGCTGTCGATGGTCCCCTGGGGGACGAGACGGCGGGCCTCGCGCTGCACGGTCGGTGAGGCTGTCCGTGACGGCACCGCCGGCCGTCCGCTTCTCCTCGTGGCGCACCGCGCCGGACCGTGCGTCGGCTGGTGGCGGGCCGAATCCGGCACAAGATCCGTTTGCCCGGGGCCGATCTGACCGCGCGCCGCTCACGCCCGGGGCAGGACGGGGCGGGCGAGGCCTCGAGCAATGCCACACGGCCTGAACGGCACGCCCTTCGGAGACGCAGTCCAGTCCCCTGTCCTGGATCAGAGGAAAGGCTGCCACGACCTACGGAGACACTCTGAGCCACGTTGCAACTCGGTCCCGGCGCAGTCAGCGCGCGGGGCGATGCTCTGTCCGATCCGGCTCCGGTCCCCTCACCTCGGCCGGAGGCTCAACCGGGGGCACGCCCATCGCCAGGAGCGCGGTGTCATCGTCAAGTCCCCCGCCGAACGAGTCCAGGAGCACGGTGAGGGCCTTGACGACGCCGGGAGCCGCGGTGGGTGCGAGGGCCCGCGCGAAGTCCAGGAGCCCTTCATTGCCATACCGTTCGCCTGCACGCGGGGAGGCACGTGCCTCGGTCAGACCGTCGGTGTAGAGCAGCAGAGTGTCCCCAGGGCCCAGGTCCACGGTGGCTGTGGTGAACTCGGCGTCCGGTACGACCCCGACCAGCTGACCGCCCGGCGTGGGCACATAGTCGGCGCTGCCGTCGGCCCGCAGCAGCACGGCCGGGGGGTGTCCGCCGCCGGCGAGGACGACATGGAATCCCACGTCGTCCTCCTCGGGTGTGAGCACACCGAAGATCACGGTGCAGAAGCGCGGTTCGTCATCCTGGGGCTCTTGGCTGAGCGCGGTGTTGAGGTTGGCCAGGACCGTGACCGGTACCGGATCGGAAACCGCTGCGGCCCGCAGGGTGTAGCGCGCCAGGGACGTCACCACGGCCGCGCCCGCGCCCTTGCCGCGCACGTCCCCCATGAAGAACCCCCAGCGTCCCGCGGCCAGCGGGAACAGATCGTAGAAGTCCCCGCCCACCTCGTCGGAGGATGCGAAGTGGTAGTGCGCGGCGACGTCCAGGCCCGGAACCGGTTGGAGAGCCGGTGGAATCAAGGTGCGCTGCAGGGTCGTGGCGAGGCGCTGCAGGCGTTCGCGGTCGTGCTCGACCTCCCGTCGGGCTCTCAGCAGTTCACGCTCGTAGGTACGTCGGTCCCGGGCGTCCAGGAGGGTGGTGCGGATCAGCAATGGTTCACCGTCGCTGTCCTGCTTGACGGTTGAGGTGACCAGGACGGGCAGCCGGCTGCCGTCCGCGGCTTTGAGTTCCAGGGCGATGCCGCTGACCTCGCCCTGCATCCGCAGCAGCGGTGAGAAGTGTGTCTCGTGATACAGCCTGCCGCCGATGGTCAGCAGATCGGAGAACTGCTTGTGGCCGATCAGTTCCTCGCGGCGGCGGCCGAGCCATTTCAACAGGGTTCCGTTGACCTTGGCGATCCGCCCGTCCATCAGTGTGGAGAGATAGCCGCAGGGCGCGTTCTCGTACAGGTCCTCCGCGCTGTCCTCCAGCAGGGCGAGGAACGGGAGCTGTTCCTGGTCACGGTCCCCCGCCGCCCACAACGCGTTGGTCTCGTCGCCGCCCGGGTACATCGTCACGCCCCCTGCATGAAGGCGATGATCGCCTCAGCCGTCTCCTTGGGGGCGCTCAGCTGGGGGCAGTGGCCCGTCGAGTCCAGAGTGACCAGTTCGCTGCCGGCGATCCGGGCATGGACGAAGGCGCCCACCTCGCGCGGGGCGATCGTGTCGCGCGCGCTCTCGGCGATGAACGTCGGAACGGTCACCTTGGCGAGATCCGCCCGGTTGTCGGACAGGAAGGTCGCTCTGGCGAAGGCCCGGGCAATCTCCGGATCCGTTCGGCAGAAGCTGTTGGTCAGCTCTTCACCCAGTTCGGGACGCTCCGGGTTTCCCATGATCACCGGTGCCATTGTCGCGGACCAGCCCAGGTAGTTGCTGTCCAGCGATTCGAGCAGTTCGTCGATGTCCTGCGCACTGAATCCGCCCCGGTAGTCGCCGTCATCGATGTACGACGGCGACGGAGTGAGGAGGATCAGCCTGTCGAACAGCCCGGGCTCCCGCACCGCGGCAAGGACCCCGATCATGGAACTGACCGAATGCCCGACGAAGGTCACAGGTCCGAGGCCGAGTTCCTGGCAGATCTCGATCACGTCCTGCGCATAGCCGTCCAGACCGGAGTAGCGCTCGGGGCTCCAGGCGGACAGATCCGAACCCCCCGCCCCCACATAATCGAAGAGGACCACCCGGAAGCTTTTCTCCAGTTCGGGCGCGACGAGGCGCCACAGGCTCTGATCGCATCCGAAACCATGGCCGAGCATCACGACCGGGCCGCCCTCCCGGCCCGTCACCTTCACTCGGTTCCTCTTACGAACGTCCATGAGAACATCCTGACACTCCCGGCACGTGACGGCATGATGTCCCGAAGCAGAGCCACCCACCAGCACTTTTCACAAAGAGTGACCATCCGCCTACAGGGCGCCTGAGACGTCACCGCGATGCCACCGCGGTCGTCGTCGGGACCGGAACCCGTACGCGGCTGGCTTCGACCCACGCACGCGGTCCCGAGCGGCGGTAGGTGAGTGCCTTCGACCGGTCGATGCACGGGATCTCGTGGCTTCTGATCCGGTTCATGCTGATCACTCCGCCGCTGGTGCCGGCGGCGGGCGCCGCCCTGCGCGGTACGTACCAGCACCGGCGCGGACCACGACGTGGACGCGTCGGCGCTCCTCCTGAACGGTAAGGACGAAGTGCCAGCCAGGAGTGACCCGTGGCGTCGTGCACCGGGGCGCGATGAGCGCGTTTCCGGGCCGTTGGTGTCTAAGCCTCTCCCGGCGTGCTTCAGAGCCTCGTCACCGACGTGCGGAGGACGCGAGCATCGGCAGCGAGAGGGTGTCGGCCAGAGCCTGCTGACCGGTGATGTTCGCGTGGACACCGTCTCCGGTGTCGTAGGGCGGGTTGATGGCGTTCGGCTTCAACGGGTCCTTGAGAACCTGGTCGAAGTCCATGATGCCGTCGCAGGTGCCGCTGCAGTTGTTCCATTTCGAGACGAACGAGTTGATGGTGTGGCGACTTCTGTTGTGCTCATCGGTATAGCTCGGGCGGGGTGTCACCGGAGTGACGTACACCTTGATACCAGCCGCGCGCAGACGTCCGAAGACGTCGCGGTAGCTCGCCAGCACCTGTTGGGCGTCGCATCCGGCGGGCAGGTCATTGGTGCCGTAGTAATAGAGGACTCCGGTGACTCCATGGAGGGCCAGCACGTCTCTCTGCAGGCGTGCCCGCGCGTCAAGCCCGCGGAGGGGTTCACCGAGCTTCGGGCATTCGGCGGCACTGGTGGTGCCGTTGACACCTGCGTTGGCCACTGCGAGCTGGCGTGTCGGGGGCAGTTCCGTGGTGATGCGCCGGACGAGGTCGTCGGCCCATCGGCGGTTGGTGCCGAGTTGTGTGCAGCCGGGGCCGCAGTTGGTGGATCCGACCCCGTCGACCACGGAGCTGCCGTAGGCGACGAGGCTGCCCTTCAGGGTCGGGTTGTGTACGTCCACGGCGGTGACCAGGTAGGTGGACTCGGTCGTCTCCGTGTAGGCGGCGGCACTCGTGTCGCGGGTGTGGTCCCCGGTGCCGGGCGCCGTCAGGTAGTTGGTACGAAAGGCGGTCTGGTGCCGGCCCGGGACGACGACGCCGGATACGGACAGAGAGACCGCGACGTCCCCCTGGGCGCGGGTCGCCAGGGCAGTGGCGTCACTCCAGAGCTCTCCGCCGGCCGGGATGACGGCGTCGCTCCGACCGGAGAAGGTGACGGGACGGGGGCGCCCCTGCGCGGCAGCGCTCTCTCCGTCGGTGAGCCCCACTGTGGCGGCGTCCACGGTGAGGGGGGTCGTACCGAATGTGTTCTGGATCCGGATGCGCAGCGCGTCGCCTCCCTGGCTGAGGTGACTGATCATGCGCACGGTCTGGTCACGCAAGGGAGTGGGAGCGAGGTCGTGCTGCGGGCTGGCCCACGACGTGAACCAGGCCCGCGCGCCGGGTCGTTGTCCGGATGCGGTGTCGCCCGCGGCGTCCGTCGTCGGGACCGAGACAGCGAAAGCTGCCGCTATCGAAGTGGTGGCCACGGCGGTCGAGATACGTCTGGCCAGCGGTACCCGGGCGCTGCGGCGGCCTCTGGCGAGGAGTGATGTGATCATGGACTTGCCATTCCGTGAGGAGAAGCGATGGACGTTCCGAGCCGTGCGGCGAGCGATCGCCCCGGCCCGAGGCCGGATGCGCACACCTCTTTCCGTGAGGAGGACCCCACCCCGGAGGACGAGATCAGGCGCGCCGCGACATCAGCCCCCGCGGAAAGCCGAGTTCGACCAGGTCCTGTGGTCGGATCCTCAGCTCGTCGGCGGTAGGACCCTTCTGGCGGGTGGGGCGTTCGAGGTTCGCGGCTGCCGTGTGAAGGTGTCGGCGACGGCCGCGAGGGGCTTCGCGTGCCGTCATACGCGCCGGGCCTCCTGCGCCTGCGCTCGTCCGCCCCGAGGCCTCACACGCGAAGAGCCCGTTTCATGATCTTGCCGAGGTCGTTGCGGGGGAGCTCGGACAGGTAGCGCACCGCCCGCGGCCGCTTGTGCGGGGCAAGCTGCGCAGCCACATGGGCTGCCAACTCAGCAACCCCCGGGCGGTGTTGCGGGTCTTCCGGTACGATCCACGCCACGATCCGCTCGCCGAGGTCGGCGTCCGGCTCTCCCGTCACGGCCGCGTCCCTCACACCGGGGTACTCCATCAGCGCGTTCTCGATCTCGCCCGCGCCGATCTTGTAACCGCCGCTCTTGATGAGATCGGTCGCTTTTCGGCCGACGATCCGGACGTAACCGTCCCGATCGAGGATTGCCATGTCTCCGGTGCGGAACCAGCCGTTCTCGGTGAACGCCTCGGCGGTGGCTTCGGGCCGGTTGAGGTACTCGGTGAAGAGGTTCGGGCCGCGCACCTGGATCTCACCCACGATGTCCGGCCCCGTGCCGACGGGTATGCCCGCCTCGTCGACGAGCCGCAACTCGACGCCCCGCAGGGGCACTCCGACGGCCCCGGCCCGAGGCTCACCGTCCGCGCGCACACTGGTGTTCATCAGCGTCTCCGTCATCCCGTACCGCTCGATGACGGTCCGGCCGGTCGCCGCCGCGATCCGTTCGTGGTCGCGCGCCGGAAGCGCAGCCGATCCCGACACGAGCAGGCGCGCACCGGACAACGCTTCGGCGAGCGCGGCGTCACCGGGCCCGGTGGAGAGGGCCTCGGCGATGCGGTGGTACATGGTCGGCACCCCGAACAGCATCGTGGCTCCTGCGCTCAGCTCCCGTGCCACCCCGTCGGTACTGAACCGCCCCAGGTGGCGCACCGATCCCCCGCGCCTCAGCGGCCCGAGGATGCCGAGGATCAGCCCGTGCACGTGGAACAGGGGCAGCGCGTGCACCAGCACATCGTCGGCGTCCCATTCCCAGGCATCCTGAAGCGCATCCAGCGTGCTGGTCAGGGCTCGTCGAGGCAGGACCGCGCCCTTCGGCGGGCCGGTGGTACCTGAGGTGTAGACGATCAGTGCGGGATGGCCGGGGCCGGGCTCAGCGGGTGGTGCGCCTGCTGGTCCCGCAGCCACGTCGATGTCCTTGCGAGGTAGTTCGTCCAGCACGGACGGGAGTACGTCGCCTGCTGCGGCCAGGACCAGCGACGGCGCGCTGTCGGCCACGATGTGGGCCAGTTCGCTCCCGCCGATCCGTGGATTGAGCGGCACCGCGGGCACACCGGCGAGGAGCGCCGCCACCACACCGACCGCGGTCTCAAGACTCGGCGTCGCCCACACGGCGACTCGACGGGCCGAACCCAGGGTCGCGGCGAGCGACCCGGCCGACGCCGCGAGTTCGGCGTACGACAGGGTCCGGTCTCCGAATTGCAGGGCGGGCCGCGAACTGCTCTCGGCCAGTGCGGGGAACAGTTTTTCGGGGGCGTTCACGCGTCGTACTCCAATCGGTGGACCGGCAGAAAATCGGAGCCGTGACAGGGGTCTGCTGGGATTCACCCGAACCCTGGCACCACCAGGACGAGCCACGCCGCTGCGGGCACCACCGCGACGACGACCCCGCCGTACACCATCAGCTGCCTGAAGAATCGCTCTCGGTCGACGTCCGGGGCCGCTGCGAGAACGAGCGCGCCGTTGGTCGAGAAGGGGCTGACGTCCACCACGGTCGCCGATACCGCCAGCGCCGCGATCATTCCGACGGCCCCGATCTCTCCTTGCGCGAGGAACGGCACGGCCAGCGGGATCAGCGCGCCCATGATGCCGACCGACGAGGCGAACGCCGAAACGATCGCGCCGATGTAGCACAACAGCAGGGCCGCGAGCAGTGGCACTCCGATGCCTCCGACTCCCTCCCCCGCCCACGTGATCGTGCCCATCTCCTCGAGCACGCCGACATAGGTCAGTACGCCGCAGATGAGCAGCACGGTGGGCCAGGCGATCGCGCCGACCGCTTTGCGGCTGGTATCCGGCCACACGGCACTGATCAGCACGGCGAGCGTGATGGCGGTCAGACCCGCGTCCAGATCGAAGACGAGTACGGCGACGACCAGAGCGAGGAGCGAGAGGAGGGTGGCCGTGCGGGGTGCGTCGAGCCGGACACTCCCCTCCGCCGCAGGAGGCTTGGGTGAGTCGTCGTCGCCCTCCGCGGTGCGATGCCGGGCCAGCTTCAGGCCGCCGAACAGCACGAACACCACACCGGCGATGATCAGGTTGGCGACCAGCGAGGCGAGGAACAGCGCGATCTCGTTGCCCGGCAGGTTCTCGCGCTCCACTATGCCGTTCACGATCGAGCCGTAGATGCTGATCGGGGAGAAGCCTCCACCCTGCGCTCCGTGCACCACCATCGCGCCCATCAGGAGCGGGCTGATGCCGTAACGGACGGCGAAGCTCAGAGCGATCGGTGCGACGATCGCCACTGCGGCCGGACTGACCGCGCCGATCGCCGTCAGCGCCCCGGTGATCACGAACATCACCCAGGGGATCAGAGCGATACGCCCGCCGACCAGGCGGATGGAGGCATGGACCAGCCAGTCGGTGGTGCCATTGGCCCGGGCTATCGCGAACAAGTAAGTGACGCCGACCAGAACGACGAAAAGGTCTCCGGGAAACCCGGCGAAGATGCCGTCCGCGTCCAGGTCAGCCGCCAGCCCGCCCACCGCGAAGGCGGCAGCGAACGCCAGCGCGCCCATGTTGATCGAGCGGGTGGTGGCGATCGCGAAGACCGCCACAAGTACGAGGATAGAGATGAGTTCCGCGGACATTGCGGGCTCCCGTCCTGGGGCCGAACCTCATTGGTCCAGTGGATGAGCCACTTGGCCTGTTGACGGCACTCAGAGTCGAGGGCGCGGAAACAACCGTCAAGGGGTTGCGCAGAATTTGGTTCAGCCTCTGGACCACTGAGCGCTGCTAGGCTTCCGGTGCCAAGAGGGCGGGGCCCTTCGGAACAGGGGCGGGGGATGTCCGACGCACTGCGGCCCATGGGGCGCACACGACTGTACGAGCAAGTGCTCGACCGGCTGCGCTCCTACGCCGCCGAGAGCGGTCTGGTAGCGGGCGACAGGCTTCCACCGGAGCGCGATCTCGCTCGGCGCCTAGGAGTCTCCCGGGCTTCGGTGAAGCAGGCCATTGTCGTCCTCGAAGTGCAGGGACTCGTCGAGGTGCGGCACGGAGGCGGTACCTACCTCCTCGGAGACGGACTGGATGCCGAACCCGTCGAGCGGCTCGTCGAACGCCGGCGCAGGCTGCCCGACGTGCTGGAGGCACGCGAGGCACTGGAGACGAAACTCGCCGAACTCGCGGCAGAGCGGCGTACCGAGGCGGACTTGACGGCACTGAGGGCGTCGCTCGCCCACATGGCGGCGGATATCGCCGACGGCGGCCACGGCATCGAAGGGGACCGGCGCTTCCACGCCGCCGTTACCGCGGCCGCCCACAGTGCTCTGCTCGCCGAATTCATGCGGTCCATCGCCGACCAGATCACCGAGAGCAGGCACGAATCCCTGCGCCAGCCACGCCGGCCCGGCCGCTCTCTGAACCAGCACCGGGCGATCCTCGACGCGATCGCGGAACAGCGCGGCAAGGCTGCGGCCGCGGCGATGCGGCGCCATGTCCGGACCGTCGCGAAGGTGCGGCTCCTGGACTGGAATCCCGAACCGGACACCACCGACGGGACACCCTGATCCGCACCGCCTTCGCCGGGACTGTACGACGTACAGGCGAACAAGCCGGCCGCCCGCAGTAGCCGGTCGACGTCCCGGCCGGCGCCGCGGACGGGACGTCATGTGCGCCCGGTGGGCTTCGCCGGGTACGGGTTCCTGCCGCAGCCCCGGATGCGCTGTCTCGATTCCGGACACCCTGCCCGGCGACCTCCTCCCAACTTCTACAGTGCTGTAGATTCAAGGGGCTGGTGATCACGGAACCGCCCCTCGATCCGGGGCGCGGTGCGAATACGCGCGAAGGGAACAGCACTATGGGTGTCAGTCTGGCCAAGGGCGGCAACGTCTCGCTCAGCAAGGAGGCCCCGGGCCTGACCGCCGTCCTCGTCGGACTCGGCTGGGACGCACGCAGCACCACCGGTACCGACTACGACCTCGACGCCAGCGCCTTGCTGGTGGACGGCAACGGCAAGGTGCTCTCCGACCAGCACTTCATCTTCTACAACAACCTGAGGAGCCCCGACGGTTCAGTCGAGCACACCGGAGACAACCTCACCGGAGAGGGCGAGGGCGATGACGAGTCTCTCAAGGTCAACCTGACCACCGTCCCCGCGAATGTGGCGAAAATCGTCTTCCCGGTCTCCATCCACGACGCCGCGAACCGCGGCCACAGCTTCGGCCAGGTCCGTAACGCGTTCATCCGCGTGGTCAATCAGTCAGGCGGCGCCGAACTCGCCCGCTACGACTTGTCCGAGGATGCCGCCACCGAGACCGCCATGGTCTTCGGCGAGCTCTACCGGCACGGCGAGGAATGGAAGTTCCGTGCAGTCGGCCAGGGCTACGCCTCCGGACTGGCCGGAATCGCCTCCGACTACGGCGTCGGAGTCTGAGGCATCGTTCCACGCCTGCCCCGGCCGCCGGCCGGCGTCCCGGCCGACGGCCGGGGCGCCCCTGCACGTACAAGATGTCAGCACCAGGCCGGCTCCCACACCAGGGAGCGGACAATGCGCTTCAGTTCCACGGCAGAAACGAACGGGGATTCCTCTCATGCATGCGCCCGACCGGCTTGAGGCGGAGAACGGAACAGACTTCGAACAGGTATTACGCCTCGCCCTGGACACCCCGAAGATCCGGGCCGCGTTGCGGCACCCGGACGCGGAGACCGACGCCGAACGTCTTCGCACCCGGGCCCTGATCGCAGCCGAGACCATCGCGGCTGAGGCCGCAGCCGAGTACTCCTTCTACCTCGGGCTGCGGGCCCAAGCCGAAGATTCCGCGGCCCGCCGCCCTGCCCACCCGCGAGATGCGGACGCTACAACGGGCCGCGGACTGCTGAGCGCTCTGGCGGTGCTCGCACCGCTCCTGTCCGCCACCGCTTCAGCGATATTCCTCCTTCTTGGCTACGGCCTCCGGCTCGTCGGCACTCAACAACACCTCGCGGCTGCCCTCGTGGGCACCGGCTGGATCACCGCAGCGCTGGCGGCACTCGCGGCCCTCGCCTCCGCGGCCGCCCTGATCGTCACCGCCGTGCGGCACCGTTTCACCCCGGGTGACCCCGAGCACCACGTCGCCGCAGCTCACCAGGCCTGGCGTCAAGCGCTGCTGGAACGCGGCCTCCTGCCCTTCCTGCACCAGCATCTGCCCACTCCGGCTCTCAGCGCCGCAGAACAGTCACCGCCCCGCCCATCCGCCCCCGACCCGCATCCGGACGCCCGCAGCCGCCTGGGCTACACCAGCCCCGACTTCACCGGCCCGGACTCCACCGGCCCCGCGACGCCCTCGCGGAACTGACACCCGACGCCGCAGAGCGCGCGGCGCCGAGTCCGTCATCACGCCCCTGGACCGCGACTCCACCCTCACGGAGCGGAAACTCCCGGGCGCCGGGAGACGTTGCACCTCCGCCGCGAAGAACTGATCGCCAGGGATGACACACCGGCCGACCACGGCCGAAGGCGCGCGCCCGCGCGCCAGGCTCCGCCGCACCAGTTCGTGGGAGAGGCGCCGGGAGCCGACCATGCCGGCTCCGGGCGTGGCATTGTCGTCCGTCGCCGGTTGGGGACCGGCCATGGGCTCTCCCACGGAAAAGCCCTCGATGTTAACGAGGGCTTTAACTATGTTTTGGCAGGTCAGGCCGACAAAACCAGCGTAAAAGGGATAACCCCAGGATTGGGGCTCCCCAACCAGCACATCGTGGGCTTAACTTATGTGTCATGACCTCCCCCCGCTCCACCTACGGCGGCGGCTACTACGCCGCGCCGTCGTTCCCCGACACCCCGATCTACGACTCCCTGGTCGCCGAGCGGGGGACCCCTCAGATCGCACCGATCCGGGTCCCTGCCGCCTACGACACCGGAAGCAGCTACCTGCCGGCCCTGCCGTCGGCGCTCCCGGCCCTGCCCGCGGCCCCGTCGCAGCCCAGCGGGTCCCACGGCTATCCGCAGCAGGCTGGGCAGCCGCAGTACCAGAACGCCGGGATGCAGCAGGCGCCGATGATGCAGCCCGCGCAGCTGCAGCAGGCGCCGGCGCCGTACATCCCGCAGCAGCCGTCGGCGCCCCGCGGCTACCAGCAGCCGCAACAGCAACCGCAGCGGCCCGGTACGGGTTACGAGGCGATGCGTCCCGCGTCTCCCCGACCGGCGCCCGCTCCCGCGCAGTCGCCGTACGAGGATCCTTACAACCGCCCGTACCAGAGCCGGGGGCACTGACCGGCGCCGTCGGTCACTGTCAGTGGGGGCTGGCAGGATGAGGACATGCTTTCACCTGTACCCGGTGCCGCATGCATCCACCCGGTCACGTCACTGGGAGCACTCGCGTCCTATGAGGGCGCCGTCGAGCCATGGGGACTCGCCGGCGACCGTCGTCGGATGCTGATCGACAGCGGAAGCAGAGTCGTGACGCAGCGTCAGCAGCCCCGCATGGCACAGCTGTCGGCCGGGCTCCTGTCCGGCGGCGGACTGGTTCCTGCCGCGGCTCCTCAGCGCCTGTGCCTAGTTGGACGCGCTCAACTCGCTGGTGGCGCAGGGAGATCATCCGCAGCTGGAAACGGATCGTGCTCGGGGAGGTCGCCTTCCGTGTCATGAAGCCGTGCGGACGGTGCGTCATCACGACCAGCGCACGGCGGAGCGGAGCAGGGGGCCGTTGCGCACGCTCGCCCGGCGTCGCCGGGACGGAAAGTATGTCCTCTCCGGCCAGAACATGATCCCGGAGGCACCGGGGTGATCCTGGTCGGGGGAACCGGCGCGAGTCCTGGACTGACCGCCCCGGACTCGGGGCGTCCCCGGAACCCAGGTCATCGGGAAAGGCGTTGACGGCGTGAGGTTGCTCTCTCTTCGCCGTCCTCGGAGGTAATCACGGCCCTGTCGGGTTATCACGGACAGGGAAGGGGGGTGCATGACTGTGCGAGCGATTCTGGGGTTCCGGCGGTGGCGGCACAATCCTGTGTGCCGGGCCACCGACCGCCATGAGGTGGGGGTGGCGCTGGTCGCGCTGCTGCTGATGCTGCTGGCGGCACCGGTGCTCGGCTGGAAGGTCGGCTCACTCACGGACGACGCACTCCAGCGAACGGTGCGGGCCCAGCATCAACAACGCCATCCCACCACGGCCGTCGTGGTCCGCGCGTCCTCGAGCCCCTCGCGCTTCACCCAGGACCCCGAGGCGGCCGTCACCGAGGACTCCATGCGTATGTCCGTGGTCGCCGACTGGCGTGCCCCGGACGGTACGGCACGGACGGGCACCGTGTCGACGGCGTCCACGGAGACCGCGCCCGGTACCCGGATCCGGATCTGGACGGACGACCGGGGCCACCCCGCGAGGCGTCCCATGGACATCGCCACGGCTCACACCCACGCGGGGCTCGCCGGCCTAGGTGCGGCGCTGCTCGCAGGAGGTCTGACGGAAGTCGCCCGCCGACTCGTCTTATGGCGCATGATGCAACAGCGGTACGCCCGGCTCGACCGCGCCTGGGCCCAAGTCGGCCCCGACTGGGGCAGAACGGGTACGGGCAGCTGACCCCGGGAGCGCAGTCCCTCCGCGTGTACGGCTGAGTCGCACTTCTCATCACGCCGCCCGTCAACTCGCGCCCGTCGCGCGCGCTACGGTGGACCGGCCCGCCCTTCTCCTCGGCAGGCGGGCCGGAGGGCTGCCGGCGAAACCGGCGGCACCTGCGGACAGGCACGAGGCAGCGCACACGGCACGAGGTGGGGGCACAGCAGCACCATGGCACAGGGCACGGTCCAGGTGACGCACACCGGCACATCTCGATGGCGACGCCGTACGGGCGAATACGCTTCCCTCACCGCCGCCCTGGAGGCCGCAGCCGACGGTGACATCCTCACCGTCGCCCCCGGCACCTACCGGGAGAATCTCGTCATCGACCGCGCGGTGACGCTGCGCGGCCCCGAGGGATCGGCCGGCTCCGTCAGGATCGCGCCGGCCGACGGGGTCCCCCTGACCGTCCGCGCCTCCGCCGTCGTCCAGGACCTCCATGTGGAGGGCCAGGACTCGGCCGCCCCCGCACTGCTCGTCGAGGACGGCGCTCCCGAGCTGTCGGATCTGCGCATCGTGACCAGATCCGCCGCCGGGATGGAGGTACGGGGCGCGGCCAGGCCCACCGTGCGCCGCTGCACGGTCGACAACCCGGCCGGCGTGGGCATCGCCGTACTCGACGGCGCCGGCGGCGTGTTCGAGGAGTGCGAGGTCGTCTCGGCCGGGCAGTCCGGTGTCTCGGTGCGCGACGGCGCGCACCCGCGGTTCGAGCGCTGCCGTGTACACCATTCGTCGGGCGCGGGGCTGAGCGTGACCGGGGAGGGCAGCGGCCTGGAGGCGGTGGGCTGCGAGGTGTACGAGATCAAGGGCAGCGGGGTGCAGGTCACCTCCCGCGGTTCCGCGCATCTCACGGACTGCACCGTGCACCGGACGTCCGCCGACGGGGTCACCCTGGACACCGACGCGGTCCTCACACTCGCGGACTGCGACATCCACGACATCCCGGAGAACGCGGTCGACCTGCGGTCCCGCTCGGTGCTCACCCTGACCCGCTCCACCGTCCGCAGGTTCGGCCGCAACGGCCTCTCCGTCTGGGACCCGGGCACCCGTGTCGACGCCAACCAGTGCGAGATCCACGACAGCACGGGCGACTACCCGGCGGTGTGGGTCAGCGACGGGGCCACCGTGATACTCGACTCGTGCCGCGTCCATGACGTGCCCGACGCCCTGTTCGTCCTCGACCGGGGCTCACGCGCGGACGTCGTGGACAGCGATCTGTCCCAGATCCGCAACACGGCGGTGTCGGTGAGCGACGGAGCCACCGCACAGCTCGACGACTGCCGGATCCGTGAAGCGTCCACCGGAGCATGGTTCCGTGACCACGGCAGCGGCGGAACGCTGAACAACTGCACGATCGACGCGGCGCAGACCGGGGTCATCGTGACCAAGGGCGCCGACCCGACCATCGAGAGATGCACGGTCACCTCACCCGCGGAGGCCGGTTTCTACGTATCCGCCGAGGGCCGGGGCACCTTCGACAGCTGCCGCGTCACGGGGAGCGAAGGCTACGGCTTCCATGTGATGGACGGCTGCCGTTCCACGCTGACCCGGTGCAGGACCGAGCGGTGCGCACGCGGCGGTTACGAATTCGCCGACGGCTCCGGC
Organism: Streptomyces sp. NPDC002911; assembly: GCF_053591835.1. NCBI lineage: Bacteria > Bacillati > Actinomycetota > Actinomycetes > Kitasatosporales > Streptomycetaceae > Streptomyces > Streptomyces sp. NPDC002911. Next base: position 386,723 of record NZ_JBSFUO010000003.1, read on the forward strand.
GGCGACGGCCTCGCGGGCGGTCCGGTGGCACGGGACTGCACGAGCGACGAGAGCGGCCTGCGCGGGGCCACTCCCCCGCCCCCGGCGGTCCTGACGGCAACGCAGGGCACGCCCGGGCTGCTCGGCGCGATACCCGGGCAGCGGACCGCCGAGCCCGCCGCCGCCCCCTCGGCTCCCGTCGAGCCGGTGCGCGACTCGGGCGCCGTGCTGGGCGAGCTCGACGCACTGGTGGGTCTGGACAGCGTCAAGCGCGAGGTCAGGGCGCTGACCGACATGATCGAGGTGGGCCGCCGTCGCCGGCTGGCCGGTCTGAAGGCGGCCTCGGTCCGCAGGCACCTGGTCTTCACCGGCTCCCCGGGCACGGGCAAGACGACGGTGGCCCGGCTGTACGGGGAGATCCTGGCCTCGCTCGGTGTCCTGGAGCACGGCCATCTCGTCGAGGTGTCCCGCGTCGACCTGGTCGGTGAGCACATCGGGTCCACGGCCATCCGCACCCAGGAGGCGTTCGACCGGGCGCGCGGCGGAGTCCTGTTCGTCGACGAGGCGTACGCCCTGTCGCCCGAGGACTCCGGCCGCGACTTCGGCCGGGAGGCCATCGACACGCTGGTGAAGCTGATGGAGGACCACCGCGACGCAGTGGTGGTGATCGTGGCCGGTTACACCCACGAGATGGAGCGCTTCCTCACCGTCAACCCCGGGGTGGCGTCCCGTTTCTCGCGGACCATCACCTTCAGCGACTACGAGCCCGAGGAACTGCTGCGGATCGTCGGACAGCAGAGCGACGAGCACGAGTACAGCCTGGCGGAGGGGACGGGGGAAGCGCTGCTCAAGTACTTCACGGCGCTTCCCAAGGGCCCCGCATTCGGCAACGGCCGAACGGCCCGTCAGACCTTCGAGTCGATGGTGGAGCGGCATGCGGGCCGGGTCGCCCAGCTCGCCGAGCCGAGCACGGACGACCTGACCATGCTCTATCCCGAGGACCTTCCGGCGCTGCCCTGAGCGGTGCCGCCCCGGTCCTCCGCACCCGCGCCCGCCTGCTGGGGCACGACGGGCCCGAGCCACTCCAGGAGCCCGGCGCGCTCGACGGCGAAGAGGGGGTCGGCCTGGTAGTCCGAATGCCCCAGGATCGGTTCGGGCAGCGGGTATTCGGCGGTGCGGCCGTAGACCAGCGGGTCCTTCAGCGGGCCCCGGTCCACTTCGTGGCCCTCGCCCTCGTCGATCTGGACCGGGCCGCCGATCGGGTCCGTCGCACGCCAGAGGTTGCGCCAGCAGTGCACGGACCGCTGCAGCCCTTCGAGAGGGCCCCGGCCGAAGTAGGCCGGGAACCAGCGCCCGTACAGCCGCTCGATCGGGGAACCGTAGGTGAGCAGCGCGACCCGGCGCCGGACCGGGTCGGGGAGCTGCCAGACCGCCGCGGCGGCGAGCACGCTGCCCTGGGAGTGGCCGGAGATGACAAGCCTGCCACGGGTGCGCCCCGTCCAGGCACACATCCGGGACGAGAGGTCCGGGACGGCCCGCTCGGCGTAGCAGGGCGGCGCGAAAGGATGGGCCGCGCGCGGCCAGAACGTACCCACGTCCCAGAGGATGCCGATGGTGCGCCGGGCGGAGACGTCGCGGTAGGCACGACGGCCGAACGTGACGAACAGTATGACGCCGAGACCGGTCAGCCAGGAGCCGGTCGACTGGGCCGTCTCGGCGAGCGATTCGACGAAGGAACCCTTACCCTCCATCGCGAGGCCGGGGACCTCGCCGGTGAGCCAGGAACCGGTCACCGCTCCCGCACCGAGCAGCAGGGTGGCGGCGGACAGCAGTCCGAGGATCCCCGGTGCGGAGTCGGTGAGCGCGGCGGTGGCCCGGGTGAGCGCGATCCGCTGGGTGCGTCCGGGCTCGGGGTGCTTCTCCTCGTACTCCGCCTCGATCGCGGGGCCCAGCCGGCGGGCGCGGCGCATGGTGCGGACCGCCAGCCAGATGACGGGCGGGAGCAGGAGCAGCAGCAGGACGGGGATGACGGAGGCCTGCCAGCTGAGGAGCACGGGCGGTCCGTCGATGGCGGCGCCGGCACCCATGCCCGGGGTTCCGGGGCCGTCCAGCCAGTCGGCCACGCGCTGGGCGATCCCGCCGGTCATCACACCGCCGAGGGCGCAGGCAAGCATGGCCACCGAGGGGCCGCCGAGACCGTGAAGGGTGGTGCGCGGCTCGGGAACGCTGCGGTACAGGCTCAGGGCGACCGCGGCGAGTACGACGACGAGCAGGCCCTGGCCCAGCGCGAGTGCGCGGAATGCGGCCTCTCCGGGGAGGGCGCCCGAGGACGCCCAGCCGGGACGCGACCAGGCGGCGTAGGCCACTGCGCAGAGCAGCAGGGTGAGAGCGGTGCCGGGCAGGAAGGTGATGACGGCCCGGTCGAGCCGGTTGTCGAGGCGTCGCTCGCTGCGCCCGCGGTGGCAGACCACCGCGACGACGACGAGTGCGCACAGGACGAGCCCGGCCTCGAACAGGACGCCGATCCCGGCGGGTACGGGGCTGTCGGCTGCCCGGTCGTGCCGGGCCGCCGCGCCGCCGACCGCGGCCGCGACCGTCAGGAGTCCGGCGGCGGTGTGTGCCGCGCGCAGCCGGGCCACCAGCCTGCGTCCGTACCAGAAGCCGGGCCTGCCGAGGGCCGGTCGGACCAGGGGAGCGCCGGACTGCGTGGCCCCATCCGCGGCCTCGTCCGTTTCGGTGCTGTCCGGTTCATCCCAGGTCAGGGGTCGCTGTGACTCATAGGCACTCCAGGTGCGGTTGGACAGATACCAGAGCAGTCCCACCAGGGCGGCGGGCACGAGCGCGGCGACGGCGAGCCGCCGTCCGGGCTGGGCGAACCACCCGTCCTGCCGTGTGGACAGGAAACCGAGCCAGGAGCGCTGCGCGGCGCAGTCCGGCGTTCCCGCGCACTGCCAGGCCACCAGGTCGAGGGCGACCTCGCAAGCCGCGGCGGTCAGCAGCACGGTGAGGCTGAGGGCGATGAGCCGCACCAGGACCCCGTAGAGCCGGACCGTCCCGGTGCGCCCCTGAGCGGTGGGCCGCATCCAGTGGGCGAGGTTGACCACCATGAAGGGGAGCAGCAGCAGCCAGAGGGCCCTTGAGCCGTTGCCCGAGGTGAGGTTGGACCAGCAGTAGGCCTCGGCGATCGGCCCGCCCCGGTGGCGCGCGGGGTGCTGTTCGGCTCCGACGTCCTCGGTGCGCCGGTGGACGGCGGCTGTGGCGTCACCGGTGATCCTGGTCGTACGCGGATCACCGAGCATCTCCTGCGGGGTGGTTCCGCCGACACCGTGGACGAGCAGTTCGAGTGCGGCGCCGCTGCTCTGCGCGGCCTCGGCCTGGGGTGCAGGAGGCAATGTCGGTGACTCGCTCTCTGGTCCGTCCGGCTCTCGGCCGGCGGGAGGGGGCGGCTGGGATCTGAGCTGATGTGCAGTCACCACCATCGCGGACGGGAGGCTCCCGCCGCACCAGCTCTCACCGAATCTCCCCAGGGGGTACGGGCCGCGGGCGTGCGTGGCAGGATGAAGGCGTCCCGCAGGACCGCTGCCGGACCGTGCGGACAGAGGGAAGGGCCGGGACCCGGCGTTGAGCGAGAACCAGAATCTGCTCGCGGAGCAGCGGCGCGCGCTCATTCTCGACGATGTACGCAAGCGGGGCGGGGTCAGGGTCAACGAGCTGACCCGCAAGCTGAGCGTCTCCGACATGACCATCCGCCGGGACCTGGACGCGCTGGCGCGTCAGGGCGTCATCGAGAAGGTGCACGGCGGAGCCGTCCCCGTCGTCGAGGCGAGCACCCACGAGCCCGGCTTCGAGGCGAAGTCGACGCTGGAGCTGAGCGCCAAGGAGGACATCGCGCGCGCGGCGGCCGCGATGGCGGTGCCCGGCAGCGCGATCGCGCTGTCCGGTGGCACTACCACATTCGCGCTGGCCCGGCACCTCCTCGACGTGCCGGGGCTGACGGTGGTGACGAATTCGGTGCGGGTGGCCGATGTGTTCCACGGCGCTCAGCGTCCGTCGGCGGCGGGCGGGACGCGGGCCGGAGCGGCCACGGTGGTCCTGACCGGCGGGGTCCGTACGCCTTCGGACTCGCTCGTCGGGCCGGTCGCCGACCGCGCGATCGGCTCACTCCACTTCGATGTGCTGTTCCTCGGAGTGCACGGGATCTCGGCCGAGGCCGGTCTGTCCACGCCGAATCTCGCGGAGGCCGAGACGAACCGCCGCTTCGTGCGGGCGGCCAGGCGCGTCGTCGTGGTCGCCGACCACACGAAGTGGGGCACGGTGGGGCTGAGTTCGTTCGCGGCGCTCGACGAGGTCGACGCCTTCGTCACGGACGCGGGCCTGCCGGACACCGCCAGGCAGGAGATCGAGGAACAGTTGCCGGGCCTCGTGGTGGCCGGCGGATCGTCGGTCGAATAGCCGACGCCGGGTGACGCGCCTTCCGCTACGGGGCCCGTCGGCGACGGACGTCCTAGGATCGGACTGTGGCCGTATTCCGCATCGAGCGTTTCACTCCCCTCCCCGCCGCCGAGGCGTGGCGACGGGTGACCGACTGGGAGCGGCACGGCGGGACCGTTCCGTTCACCACTGTCACCGCCCCGGCGGGCCTGCCCACCCGGACCGGGACGGTCTTCGTGGCCCGCACCGGCGTGGGTTTGCTGGGATTCGACGACCCGATGGAAGTGGTGCGGTGGACCCCGCCCGCCGCAGGCCGGGCGGGGCTGTGCCGGCTGGAGAAGCGGGGATCCGTGGTGCGCGGCCGGGCGTCGATCGATGTCTGCCCGACCGGTTCGGGCTCGCACGTGATCTGGGTGGAGGAACTGCGGGTGAGGCTGCTGCCCCGCTGGGCCGATCCGTTGCTGGCGAGCGCCGGCCGGCGAGTCTTCGCCCGTGAGCTCGCCGTTCTGCTGGAGGGCTGAAGCTCGCGCGGGTATCTCCGGATCAGGCGGGCCAGGTGCCGGTGGCCAGGAAGTGCTCGATCGTCCCGGTGTACGGCCGGATGTCCAGGCCCTGCTCGTTCAGCCAGTCGTCCGAGTAGTACTTGTCGAGATAGCGGTCGCCCGGGTCGCAGAACAGCGTGACGATGCTTCCGGTACTCCCCGTGTCCACCATCTCGGCCACGAGCTTGAAGGCGCTCCACAGCCCGGTGCCGGTCGAGCCGCCCGCCTTGCGGCCGATGGCGTGCTCCAGCACCCGGACCGCCGCGACACTGGCCGCGTCGGGCACCTTCATCATCCGGTCGATCGCTCCGGGCACGAAGCTCGGTTCCATCCGGGGCCTGCCGATGCCCTCGATGCGGGAGCCGCAGTCGCTGGTCGCCAGTTGGTCGTGCCGGGTCCATCCGTCGAAGAAGCAGGAGTTCTCCGGGTCGGGCACACAGATCCGTGTGTCGTGCTGCATGTAGCGGACGTAGCGCCCGATGGTCGCGGAGGTGCCGCCTGTACCGGCGGTGGCGACGATCCAGGCGGGCTCGGGATACCGCTCCAGCCTCAGTTGCTGGTAGATGGACTCGGCGATGTTGTTGTTGCCGCGCCAGTCGGTGGCGCGCTCGGCGTAGGTGAACTGGTCCATGTAATGACCGCCCGTCTCGGCCGCGAGGGCCGCCGACTCCTCGTACAGCCGACGGGAGTCGTCGACGAAGTGACACTGACCGCCGTGGAATTCGATCAGGCGGCACTTCTCGGGGCTGGTGGTCCGGGGCATCACCGCGATGAAGGGCACGCCGATCAGCTTGGCGAAGTACGCCTCCGAAACCGCCGTCGAGCCGCTCGAGGCCTCGATGACCGGCTTGCCGCGGCGGATCCAGCCGTTGCAGAGGCCGTAGAGGAAGAGGGATCGGGCCAGCCGGTGCTTCAGGCTGCCCGTCGGGTGCGTCGACTCGTCCTTGAGGTAGAGGTCGATGCCCCAGTGCTCCGGCAGCGGAAAGCGCAGGAGATGGGTGTCCGCCGAACGGTTGGCGTCCGCCTGGACCTTGCGTACCGCTTCCTTGAGCCAGGCCCGGTAGTCCGGATCGCTCCGGTCGATGTCCACGGTCTCCACGACGCCACCGCCAGGTGTGTGCGCACTGGTGTCCATCAGCGGTCTCCTTCGGGTGACAGCGGTACTCCGTGGGGCCCACGATATTCCCCCCACCTGCACAAACGTTTCCTTTGGCGATCCATAGCCCTCCCTTGGCCCGGCTGCCCCTGGCTCCCCCGCCCCCGACGCGCCCGGGCCCCGGTCCCGGCCGGAATCGGTGGGCACGAGACCTGGTGCACGGGCCCTGCCCGCGGGCAGACTTGCAGAAGCCAGTACAAGGGGGGCGAAGTCGCAATGGCCGACACAGAATTCAGCGCTGCGGAATTCGGCGCGGTGGAGTTCCGCGCGAGCGATGTCAGGATCCAGCGTTGGGCGCGGTCGCTGACCAGGGCCGGCCAAGTGATCGTCAAGGACGGCCGGATAGCGCTGCTGACGAGCAACGGACGGGAGATCGCCAGCGCCCCGGTGACGACGGTGAGCGCCGGGAAGCCCTGGTTCCCGGCCGCCGACTCGGCGATCGCCCGTATCAACGGGGTTCGTTATCGGCTGACCATGGGCCAGCGCAACCGCAGGCCGGGCGGAGCCGCACCGGTCCGCAGATTCCTGGAGGCGCTGCGGGCGCCGCGGGACGGCGGATCTGACGCTACGGACCGGTACGAACACCGCGAGTTGCGGAGCCCAACCCCCTGAGTCACGCTGGTCACACGTCACTGATGGTGCACCGGCGGTGACAGCGAAAGCCGCTCCGCCGGGAGCCACCAGGACGGACCACGCACGACCAGAAACAGCAGTCAGCCATCTGCTGGATCCGTTCCTTCGTCTTCTTCCGGACCCATTTCGGGGAGTCGCAGCCGTGATCAGCGAGCCAAGCAGGCACTGCGCGGTGGAGCTCCAGGCCCTGCCGTCGCGGATCGGTCAGGTCCGCAGAATCATTTCGGCGCAACTGCGCTACTGGCATCTCGATCCTTTGATCGACCCGGCAGCGCTCGGTGTCACCGAACTGCTGACCAACGTCCACCGGCACGCACAGCCGGACAAATCATGCACCGTCGAGATCGAGCTGCTGCTCGACCGGCTGACGGTCTCCGTCCACGACCACGACCCCCGGCTGCCGACCGTGTGCGATGCCGATTCGTCCGCCACCTCCGGGCGCGGACTGGCGATGATCGCCGCGGTCAGCGAAAGCTGGGGCGTACGACCGAGCGACGACGCGGGGAAGGTCATCTGGTTCACTTTGCCCGCCCCGTCCTTCACCACCGCTCTGCCCCCTCTCCCGGTGTACGGGTCGACGACCGACGGCCCGTTCGGCCCGGACCTCGCGGAGCGCGTGGAGCCGACGGCAGCACGGACACGGGCCCGGTCGGCCGTCGTCGGCTGACGGGTACGGGGCCGCGCACCGTACACAGCGCACACAGGAGCGCGTCGATCCATTGGTGATCGACGCGCTCCGTTTTTTGGTGCCCGGGCCTCACCCGCCTTCCGCAGTCATTCCGGGCCCTCCTTGTCGTAGCGGCCGTGGGGCTCGTCCAGGACGGAGAGCCTGCGCCAGTACTCGTCCTCGTCGATTTCCCCTGCGGCGAACCGCCGGCCCAGCAGGTCGATCGGTGAGTGCTCGCCTGCCGGGCCACCACGGCGGACGCCGCGCGGCTGCCACGTTCCCCGGCGGCCGCTCCATACGGTGCGGTGGAGCAGGGTGACGACTCCGACGGCGACAGCCGCCCAGATGATCGGGAAGAAGAGGATCCAGGGTCCTGGGCCTGGGAAGTTCGCCAGGGTGTTCATCTCGGTCACTCCTCGGTCGGCGGTGCGTCCGCGTGCTCCTGTCACCTACGAGCCTGTCTCCGGGAGGGGCCGGGTGCGTCGTACGGCTGGCGGCCGTACGCGTACGGCCGCGGGAGTACGCCGGGGCCGAGGGCCTGCTTCCGTGCGATGCGCACCTGTGGGAGCGCGGCTGCGCGGGCACCAGCCCCAAGGCGATCCAGCAGCGGGCGCCGACTATGCACCGGCCCGCGCGTCCGCATCGACGGCCGCCTTCGACTCGGCGGTCCGGGGGCTGCTCTACGCGGCCTTCCCGGGCCTGGGCCTCAAAGCGTTCCTGATCCGCGAACGCGGTGACACCTCACCGGTCAACCAGTACGCCCCGCTGTATCTGTGGTCCTCCCCCGAGGGGATGCACGCCTTCCTCCGGGGCCCCGGATTCCAGGGCGTCGTCGACGACTTCGGGCGCCCCGAGGTACAGCACTGGAACGGACTCCTCTTCCGGGAGGGGGCAGCCTCAGGGGTGCTCCCCCGCACCGCGGTCCGCTGTCTGGAGCGGATCCCGGACACCGTCGGCCCGGCTGCCGCGATGGACGCCGCTCTGGAGGAGAGCCGGCGGCTGTCCGAGGCTCCGGGGGCCGTCGCCACGGCGCTGGCCATCGACCCGCGCCACTGGGAGGTGCTCCACTTCACCCTCTGGGGACACGAGCCACCCGAGGCGCCGGGCGACCGTTACGAGGTACTGCACCTGTCCGCGCCGGAGCGCGACCGGCTCAGGCAGGGAGAGCAGGGGTGACCCGGGTCCGGGGGGCGAATCACACCACCGAACGTACAGGTACGGCGACTACGCCCCCGACCGGTGCGGTCGCTCGGCGAGGAGTGCTGCGGGCGGTGCCCGTCGCCAGTCCGGCGCGGGCGTTCGCCCTGGCCACGGCCCGAGCGGCGGTGCTCCCCCGCGCGGCCGGTCAGGCCAGTGCGGCCAGCGGATCGTCGAGTACGGGCTGCCAGGCCAGTTCGGCGGCGCCCACCAGGCTGTTGTGATCCAGCGTGCAGGAGAGGATCGGCACACTGCCGCTGCGGCCCCACAGACTGCGGTCGGCGACCACGGCCCGCAGTCGCTCGGGGTCGGCCTCCAGGAGGTCGCGGTGCAGCCCGCCCAGGATGATCCGGTCCGGGTTGAGGATGTTGACCAGCCCCGCGAGTCCGAGGCCTAGCCGGTCGATCAGCTCCTCCGCGGCAGCACGCACATCGGGGTCGTCATACTCCGTGCGCAGCAGGTCGCCCGACTGCTTGAGCAGCGATTCCTCGGGGCCGGGCGCCCGGCGTGCCGCGGTGAGGAAGGCGAGCGGGTCCGTCTCGACGTCGAGGCAGCCTCTTCCGCCGCAGTAGCAGGGGCGGCCCTCGGGGTTCACGGTGAGATGCCCCACCTCCAGGGCCAGTCCCGAACTCCCGCTGTGCAAGCGGCCGTCCAGGACGAGGGCACCTCCCACCCCCCGGTGACCGGTGGCGACACAGAGCAGGTGCTGGGCACCGCGCCCGGCACCGTGCCGATGCTCGGCGAGAGCGGCGAGGTTGACGTCGTTGGCGGTGAACGCGGGACCGGCGATCCCCGCGGCGCGGACACAGCCGGCGAAGATCTCCCGGACCGGAGCGCCGGCCGGCCAGGCGATGTGCAGCGGGTTGAGCGCCGTCCCCTCGGGTTCGGCCACGGCGGAGGGCACGGCGAGCCCGGCACCGACACAGCGCAGCCCGCTCTCACGCAGGAGTTGGGCCCCGGCCTCGACGACCTCGCCGAGGACCTGGGCGGGGTCGGCCATGACGGCGACGCAGCCGGGCGCGGTGGCCACGATCCTGCCCCCGAGCCCCACGAGCGCGGCACGGAAGCCGTCGGAGTGCACCTGGGCGGCGAGTGCCACGGGCCCGCTGCCCCGGACGGACAGACGGTGCGAGGGGCGGCCCTGCGAACCGGCGGCGGAGCCGGGGCTGGAGTCGACCTTGATAAGACCGAGCGCCTCGAGTTCTGCGGCCACCGCACCCGCGGTCGCACGGGTGACACCGAGTTCGGACGTCAGTACGGCGCGCGTGGGCGCGCGTCCGGTGTGCACGAGTTCCAGGGCGGGCCCGAGCGCGCTGCGGCCCCTCTCCAGCTTCGTCCGCGTGGTGGTCGGCTTGCCGTTCATGGGGGCGAGTCTCCCATGATCCCGAGCGGTTGCCGACGCTCCGGCATCCCTCACCGTTCACCATCCGGTCACCGGGGCAGCGCTCTTGCGTACGCCGTCCGGACGCCCCTGTGCCGCACTTTGTCCCCAACGTAAACAAATTAAGGACGGCCGCAGCAGGACTCGGACGTTCGCCCCGGCTGCGCCCGTCGCCGGAGTCATCGGCGGCGTCTCTCGCGAGGACGTCGATCCGCCGCTCGGCCTCGTCCGCGGTGATCTTTCCCTCTGCCAGGATCTGCAGGATCTGGCGGCGCCGCTCGTCCATTCGAATACTTATCGATAATTCAGACTTCGCCCTGGGCAACCGACTGCCACCGTTCATGACGACCCGGCCCGTGGTTGCGGCCCGCCACACGACGAACACGTGAACGATTGAGTAATCGTACTCAGGCGCTGACAGGGCCTCCGGCGCACGATGGAGGCATCAACGATTCACGGGGAGCGGAACATGAGCCACCAGATGACGGACAAGCAGCAGCTGCGCACGCTGGCGCGACTGACCTTCGGCAACGCGGCTTCGCGGATCTACCTCGGCCTCGTACTGGCGGCCGCGGTGTTCGTCGCGGTGGACACGCTGTTCGTGGCGCATGACGATGCATCGTTCGCCGGTGTCTGGGTGTTCTTCCTCGCCGCGCCGACCGTCTTCGTCTTCCTTCTCGGCGAATCGATGGCCGGTGCGGAAGCCGGCGGCCCCGCCTGGTTCACGTACCTCGCCCTGGTCATGTCGGTACTCGTACAGGCCTGCGCGCTGGGCTGGTTCTCCCGGCTGCTCCGCGGCCCCCGCCGGGGTCGCTCAGCACGCCCCCAGGGCGCCTGACCCGTGGCCTCGCCACCGCCGTCCGCGAAACGGGGGCGGAGTCCGTGTCCCCGACCCGCCCGGGGCGCGGGCGTACGCGACCTCTTCAGGCACACCTGGCATGGTGCACCGCTGGGCGACCGCGGTCGCCGTCGAGGGCACCCGGCGGCAGGCGCACGGGACCAGACATCCGCCGGGTGGAGGCCGAGTCGGCACCGGGCGGCCGGCTGACGCCCGTGGCGCCGACGCGTGCGGACGGCATCAACGAGCTCCTGACCGGCTTCCACGCCCGCGCCGAGAGCTCTGGGCTGTGGAATAGGCCGGCCGGTCCCGCCCACCGGCCTGACAGGAGATCCCGAGGCCGCCCGGCTCCGGGTGGAGACCTGGGCGGTCGTCCGTGAACGGGGCGGGTTCAGCTACCGGCCCGGTTCAGCATCCGGGAGAGCACCGCCCGCTGCAGGGGCCTGGCCTCCGCGTGGAGGGCCCGGCCCGCATCCGTCAGCTCGACACGCACACCGCGGCGGTCCTCGCTGCACATCGCGCGGCGCACGAGGCCGCCCCTCTCCAGGCGCGCCACGAGCCGTGACAGCGCACTCTGGCTGAGATGGACCCGCGAACCGATCTCCTGAACACGCAGGCATGCGTCGCCGCCCTCCGCAGCTTCCGCGAGGATGTCCAGGACCTCGAAGTCGCTGGCTCCCAGGCCATGTCGGTCCAGCGCCCGATCGAGCTCGCCCAGGGTTCTGGCGTGCAGTGCGAGCAGCTCGCGCCACTCGCCGACGAGCGCCTGCTCGAACTCCTTCGCTGCCATGCCCGCACGCTAGCAGAGGAGCGGAATGTTCATGCATGCATAATGCATGCACACGCGGGCATGCATTCCGGGCACGGCCTTGCCTCCGCTCGGCGTGCCCACCTCGCTCACCCCTGGGACGACAAGAGGAAGCGGGCCGGCGAAACACACGTCACGAACTGAGCGGCTCAACCAGCGAAGGATGCCGGCTGGCGTACTCAGTCATACATCCTTGCCATGCGCTACCAGCCCTGTGACACTGCGTACATGGTTCGACGCACTCAGGCCGAGCGGGACGCGATAACCGTGGAGATCGGCTACGCCCTGGTCAGCGGAGTGCTGGTGGCCGCGGCCACGTTCGCCGGGGTTTTCCTTCTCCCCGCCCTTCTGTTCCAGCTGCCGGACGGCGCTGACCGCATGCTGTTCCGCGTCGGCGTCGCGCTCGGTGCACTGGTGTTCGCCGTCCGGGTGGTCCATGTGCTCCGGCGTTTTCACCGCGCGGCCGGCGAGCGGCGTCTGTCGCCCCTTCAGCCGAGCCAGCCGGGGCGCACGAGCCCGGACTCGTAAGCGAGCACGACGAGTTGGGCCCTGTCCCGAGCACCCAGCTTGACCATGGCGCGGCTGACGTGGGTCTTGGCGGTGAGCGGGCTGACGACAAGCCTGCGGGCGATCTCCTCGTTGGAAAGCCCCATGCCGGCCAGGGCCATGACCTCCCGCTCGCGATCGGTGAGTTCGTCCAGGACCATCGCCGCCGCGGGTTCCTTGGAACGGGCCGCGAACTCTGCGATCAGCCTGCGGGTCACTCCCGGCGACAGCAGGGCATCCCCGTCCACCACGGCACGCACCGCCCGCAGCAGCTCGTCGGGGTCGGTGTCCTTGACCAGGAATCCGGAGGCTCCCGACCGGATCGCCTCGAACACGTACTCGTCGAGCTCGAAGGTGGTGAGCATGACCACCTTCACCTTGTGGAGGGCCGGGTCGTCGGTGATCGCGCGAGTCGCCGCCAGGCCGTCAAGCTTCGGCATCCGGATGTCCATGAGCACGGTGTCGGGGCGCAGTTCGCGGACCAGGCGAACGGCCTCCGCCCCGTCGGCGGCCTCGCCGGTCACCTGGATGTCCGGCTGAGCGTCCAGAAGGGCCCGGAAACCGGCCCGGACCAGCAGCTGGTCATCGGCGAGCAGTACGCGGATCACGACGTCCCCTCCCGTGCGGCGGGACCGCTCTCCAGGCCGGGCCGCAGCGGGATTTCCGCAGTGACCCGGAATCCGCCGTCCGGCCGGAGGCCCGCGTCGATCGTGCCGCCGAGCGCCGCGGCCCGCTCCCGCATCCCGATGAGCCCGTTGCCGCTGCCTCCGGCACCGTCCCCGGTCGCGGGACCCTCGTCGTCGATGAGGAGCCTGAGGTGCGCGCCGCAGTAGGCGATACGGACGCGTGCGGTACGAGATCCGGAGTGCCGCACCACATTCGTCAGGGCCTCCTGCACGATGCGGAAGGCGGCGAGGTCGGTACCGGGCGGGACCGGCCCCGACGCGCCGTCCGTCTCGACGGTCACGGCGAGGCCCGCCCCGGCGGCCTGGTCGACCAGCTCGGGCAGTCGGTCGAGTCCGGGGGCCGGGGCGCGGGGGGCGTCGCCCGGAGTCCGGAGATTCTCCAGTACCTGGCGTACCTCGCCGAGCGCTTCCTTGCTGGCGGATCTGATCGTGGTGAGGGCCGTTCGGGCCTGTTCGGGATCGGCGTCGAGCAAGGCCAGGCCGACCCCGGCCTGGACGTTGATGACGGAGATGCTGTGTGCCAGGACGTCGTGGAGTTCGCGGGCCATGCGCATCCGCTCCTCGTCGGCCCGCCGCTTCTCCGCAGCCTCCCGCTCCGCCCTGGCCGTCTCCCACTGCTCACGGCGCACCCGGAGAAGCTCGGCCGCGGCGACGATCGCCACGACCCAGGCGGTGACGAATGCCTCCTGGCCCCAGGGGGACGGACCGTCGCCGTCCGGCGGCAGCCACCGGTACAGCCAGTGCGCGGCCAGCAGATGCCCCGCCCCCAGGGTGCCCAGCGACCACCATGCGGCTTTGCGGTGCCCCGACACGAGGGCGCTGAAACAGCCGACGGCGACGGCGAGGAAGACCGGGCCGTACGGATAGCCCAGCCCGAGATAGACGAGCGTCGCGGCCGACGTACCGGCGACGGCGACAACAGGGTGGCGGCGGCGCGTCAACAGGACGGCGACCGCGGCGAACAGCAGCAGCCGGGCCACGAGGCCGAGCGGTTCGCGGCCCTGGCCGTGCGCGGCGACGGTAGTACCCACCATCACGATCACGCCGACCGCGACGGTCGAGAGCCAGGGCAGCCGGTCACCGGCCGTCCCCCGGCCGCCGGACATCCTCACGCCGCCGTACTTTCCGCGCCACAGGGGCCCAGGGCCTGCCCATAGGCCTCCCGGCCCCGGGCGTCGGGCCGCACGCGGGTGCGCTCGGTGATCCTGCATACCGTCCACGCTAGACGCGCGGGCCCCTGGTGCACGTCAGCCGGGCGTGGTGATCCCACGTACTCCCTGCGGAGTACCCGTACGGGCGGGGCCCGGCCGTCGCCGCAGGTGTGGGTGCCCGCCCCCGCCTCAGACCCTCGCGCCCCCGCCGGGCCGGCCGTCCTGCAGGCCCACCGAGCGCCCGAGCTCGTGAACAGCGTGTCGGAAGACCGCCGGCGGAAGATCGGGGGCCAGGTCGGCCGCCATACGTGCGGCCTCGGTACGCAGTGCGGCAGCCGGCGGGGGGACGGGGCCCTCGGTGTATGGGCGCCGCATACGAGGCCGACGAAGAACCGGCCCCACACGAAAGGCGGGCCCGACGGTTTCCTGGGGAGCGGTGCAGCCGGGAACGGACGAGCCGTAGATCAGCGCGTACTCGCCTGGGGATGGGCGAGCGCCCGGTCCCGGACGGCACAGGCGACGGGCCGCTTGCCCCGACCACCCCGTCTTCCGGGTCACGGTCGAGGGCTGGCCCCGCCCGCTCCCTGACGGTCCATCGCATGCAGCGCCCGCTGTGCCAGCGGATGTGAACGGACCAGCTCGGCCAGCGACGTCGTCCCCCGGGTGATTCCCGCGAACGCGTTCCAGGCGGGGCGAAAGCCCGTCAGCACCGCGTGCAGCAGCCCGGGGCGCCGCTCGAACAGCCTGAGCATGCGGCGTCCGACGCTCATCTCCACGCCCAGACCCGCCTTGATGGCGAACGCGTAGTTGAGCGCCTGCCGACGGGCGTCGACCGCATCGTGCGACTCCGCGATGCGTACCGCCCACTCACCGGCGAGCCGCCCGGACCGCAGGGCGAAGGAAATGCCTTCCCTGGTCCAGGGTTCCAGCAGTCCGGCCGCGTCACCGCAGACCACCACCCGTCCACGGGAGAGCGGCGAGTCGTCGCTGCGGCACCGGGTCAGATGGCCCGAGGAGACCGTCGGCTCGAAGCCGGCCAGGCCCAGCCGGCCGACGAAGTCCTCCAGATACCGCTTGGTTCCGGAACCGTCGCCGCGCGCCGAGATCACACCGACGGTCAGCGTGTCGCCCTTGGGGAAGACCCAGCCGTAGCTCCCGGGCATCGGCCCCCAGTCGATGAGCACCCGGCCCGCCCAGTCCTCGGCAACCGTCTCGGGAACGGGAATCTCCGCCTCGAGCCCGAGGTCCACCTGGTCGAGCTTCACGCCGACATGCGCCCCTATGCGGCCCGCACTGCCGTCCGCGCCGACGACGGCCCGGGCGAGCACCGTCTCGCCGCCGGCCAGCACCACGGCGACCGTGCGCCGGTCGGGCACGGCGGTGCCGTGCTGCTCCACCCGCGTCACCGTCGCACCGGTGCGCAGCTCGGCGCCCGCTTTCTGGGCCTCCTCCACCAGGCCGGCGTCGAACTCCGGCCTGTTGATCAGGCCGAAGAGCATGCGCCTGGATTTGCGGGTGCGCGACAGCTTCCCGTTGAGCGAGAAGGTGACCGCGTGGATCCGGTCCTTCAGAGGCAGTTCGAAGCCGGGAGGCAAGGAGTCCCGCGAGAACCCGATGATTCCGCCGCCGCACGTCTTGTAGCGGGGGATCTCCGACTTCTCCAGCAACAGCACCCGACGGCCTGCGACGGCTGCCGCGTACGCCGCGGAGGCTCCGGCCGGGCCCGCACCGACCACGACGACGTCCCATACCGAGGAATCCTGCGGTACCGACGACGACTCATCCGGCTCACGTCCGGCGTCTGCGTTCTCGCTGCTCACGATGTGCTTCTGCTCCCGATCCGACCAGTGGCCCCAGTTGCTCACGGCATCCTACGGCGCGTCGCGGCCGAACTCCGCTGTGGGAGGATCAGCCATGAATTCCTCGTACACGCAACGTCGTGTCCACGGCGTCGCCCCCGGCCGCGTACACACCGCGCCCTAGTCCTAACGTCGCACCCACCAGGAGCGTGCCCATGACCGCCCGTCCGATTTCCGAGACCGTTGCCTCGCTGATGCCCCGCGCGAAGGCGGAGCTCGCCGAGCTGGTGGCCTTCCGGTCGGTGGCGGATCCCGCGCAGTTCCCCAGGAGCGAGTGCGAGGCGGCGGCCGACTGGGTCGCCGACGCCTTGCGTGCCGAGGACTTCCAGGACGTCGCCCTGCTCGACACCCCCGACGGAACCCAGTCGGTGTACGGCTGCCTGCCCGGCCCGGCCGGTGCGCCCACGGTGCTGCTCTACGCGCACTACGACGTGCAGCCGCCGCTGGACGAGTCCGCTTGGCTCTCCCCGCCGTTCGAGCTGACCGAGCGCGACGGACGCTGGTTCGGCCGGGGCGCTGCGGACTGCAAGGGCGGTTTCATCATGCACCTGCTCGCGCTGCGCGCCCTCAAAGCGAACGGCGGCGTCCCGGTCTCCGTCAAGGTGATCGCGGAGGGCTCGGAGGAGCAGGGCACGGGCGGGCTCGAACAGTACGCAGAGGCTCACCCGGAGCTGCTGGCCGCCGACACGATCGTCATCGGTGACACCGGGAACTTCCGCGTCGGGCTGCCCACCGTCACCGCCACGCTGCGGGGTATGACCATGCTGCGGGTGCAGCTGGACACCCTCGAAGGGAACCTGCACTCCGGGCAGTTCGGCGGCGCGGCCCCGGACGCACTGGCCGCGATGATCCAGTTGCTGGCGTCCCTGCGGGCCGAGGACGGTACGACGACGGTCGACGGGCTCACGACCGACACCGAGTGGGACGGACTGCAGTACCCGGAGATGGAGTTCCGCAAGGACGCCAAAGTGCTCGACGGCGTGGAGCTGATCGGCACGGGGACGGTCGCCGACCGCATCTGGGCGCGGCCCGCAGTCACCGTCATCGGCATCGACTGCCCGCCGGTGGTCGGGGCCACCCCGTCGCTGCAGGCCAGCGCCCGGGCGCAGATCAGTCTGCGGGTTCCGCCGGGCCAGGACGCCGCCGAGGCGACGACGCTGCTGACCGCCCACCTCGAGGCGCACGCGCCCTGGGGTGCGCGGGTCTCCGTCGAACAGGTCGGCCAGGGGCAGCCGTTCCGGGCCGACCTCACCAGCCCCGCCTACACGTCGATGGCCGAGGCCATGCGGCTCGCCTACCCGGGTGAGGAGATGCAGTCCTCCGGCATGGGCGGCTCCATCCCCCTCTGCAACACCCTGGCCACGCTGTACCCGCAGGCGGAGATCCTTCTCATCGGACTGAGCGAGCCCGAGGCCCGCATCCACGCGGTGAACGAGAGCGTGTCCCCCGAGGAGCTCGAGCGGCTCTCGGTCGCCGAGGCCCTGTTCCTTCGCAACTACGCGGAGTCCAAGAAGGTCTGAGTGCCCGCCCCCGGCCTCTGGAGTACGCGCTGAGCGAAGTCGCCCGGAGCAGATTCACGGGGGACGGGCGGCCTTCTCTCCGTACCTTTCACCGCATGGATTGTGTCGAGGTACTCCCGCAGCTCCACATGTTCCGCTTCCCGATCGGTCAGGCCTACCTCTGGCGTGACGGCGCGGACCTGACCCTGATCGACGCGGGCGACCGGTACGCGGCGGCCGCCATCGGGGACGGCGTGCGCGGACTCGGGCTGGATCCGGCGGGGATCCGGCGGATCGTCCTCACCCACGGCCACCGCGACCACTACGGCGCCGCACAGGAGCTCGCGGACGCGTACGGCGCAGAGATCCTGGTGCACCGGCTGGACGCCCCTGCCGTCCGGGGTGAGGAGCCCGTGCCCGATCCCGTTCCCCACGACTGGGAACGGCCCTTGTACGCCCGTGCGCTGACGGTCCCCGAGGCCCCGCCCACCCGGGTCGACCGCGAGCTGACGGACGGCGAGGAGCTCCCGTTCGGGGGCGGTGCCCGGGTGGTGCACTCCCCCGGGCACACCCCCGGCTCCATCGGCATCCACCTGCCCCGCCACAAGGTGCTCTTCACCGGCGACGCAGTGGCCAGGACGGACCGGGTGATCCTGGGAGTGCTCAACATCGACCACGCGCAGGCCCAGGCGTCCTTCCGCCGGCTCGCCGCCCTCTGCCACGATGTCGCCTGCTTCGGCCACGGTGACCCCCTCACCGTGGACGCGGCGGGTGCTCTGCGGGGGGCCGCGGCGTGACCGGCGGCCTGCTGGCGACTATCGGCCGCCCACGGGCACCCCCGCCTCCAGATTCAGCACGACGGACCGCTCGCGGGCCCGCAGGGCCCATCGAAGCCGCTCGAACCGGGTCGGCGGGAGCATGCCGGCCGCCTCGTCCTCGGTGACGAACCGCCAGCCGCGCAGTTCCGATCCCGGCAGCAGCAGCTGCCCGGCCGCCTCGCCGCGCAGACGACCGCCGTCGAACAGGAAGCGCAGTCCTCCGTAGGCGGGCGGCTTCGGCGCCTCCCAGTCAACCACCAGGAGCTTCGGCACCACGTCCAGGCAGAGCGCGAGCTCCTCCGCGACTTCCCGCATCCCCGCCTGTGCCGGGGCCTCTCCGGGCTCCACGACACCGCCGGGGAACTCCCAGCCGGGCTTGTAGGTGGGGTCGACCAGCAACACCCTGTCGTGTTCGTCGAAGAGCAGAACCCCGGACGCGACGGTCTCCGCACGCGGCTCGGGGGTCTGGACTATCCCGCACTCCCCGGCCTCGCCGGTGCGCAGCGCTGCGGCGATCCGCTCGGCCGTCTCGTACGGGGTGAGAGCGCTGGTGTCGATCGTGTGGGCGTCCGCGGTGATCCACCCGAGCGCCGCCCGGTAGGGCTCGATGTGCTCGTACGCCCATTGCCGGATCCGCTCGCTGTGCTCGGGGTCGTCGGCGGATTCCTCGCGCCCGGCGATCCGTCTCCGCAGGATCGTTTCCTCAGGTGCGAGCAGTACATGACGCACCGGTATTCGCCGGGAGGCGAGGCCTCCGAAGATCTCGTCGCGGTAGTCCTGCCTCAGCAGTGTCATCGGCACCACCAGCACCCCGGAGAGTTCAGCGAGGAGCGCGGCCGCCGTATCGACCACCAGGCGCCGCCATATCGGCAGGTCCTGGAAGTCGGTCACTTCGGCGAGCTTCTTCTGGGGCAACAGCTGGCGCAGCCCCCCGCCGGTCAGTCCGGGGTCGTAGAAGGTGCTGTTCGGGATCAGATCGATCAGTTCGCACGCGGCGCTGGTTTTGCCCGCACTGAACGCACCGTTGATCCAGACGATCACGGGTCCCCCTCTTCCGTAGCCCCCTGTGGCTTGCCCGCATCACCCCGCTCCGGAAACCCCGCAGGGGTGATGTGGTTGCGCCGGAGCCGTCGGAGCGGGGAGCGGCCGTCACGCCGATGGGGGTGACGGCCGTGCTTGCGGCCCTACGGGGCGGCTACGGCCCGCACGCCGTCGGCGGCGTTGGCTGCGGACCGGACCGTCGAGGCCGCGGCCGCGGCGCCGACCAGGCCCGCGTCGGTGCCCATCAGCGCGGAGGCCACGGTGAGGTTTTGGACGAAGGAGAGCGTGGCGTAGTCGCGCAGGGACTTGCGCAACGGCGCGAAAAGCACCTCGCCGGCACCCGCGACTCCCCCTCCGATCACGGCGATGTCGATGTCGGTCAGGGTTGCCGTGGCCGCGATCCCGGCGGCGAGTGCCTGGGCGGCCCGCTCGAAGGACGCGGCCGCGACCGGGTCTCCTGCCCGCGCGGCAGCGGCCACCGCGGCGGCCGTCGCATCGCCGTCCGGGCCGGGGCTCCAGCCGTTCTCCAGGGCCCGCCGCGCGATGTTCGGCCCGCTGGCGAGACGTTCCACGCAGCCACGCGCGCCGCAGGGGCAGGAGTCGCCGTCCAGGTCGACGCTGATGTGACCGATGTGACCGGCATTGCCCGAGGGACCCGGATGCAGCTTTCCGCCGAGTACGAGTCCCCCGCCGACGCCGGTGGAGACGACCAGGCACAGCGCGTTGTCGTAGCCCCGGGCGGCGCCCAGCCAGTGCTCGGCCGCCGTCATCGCGACTCCGTCGCCGACCAGCGCGACCGGCAGCCCGCCGGTTGCCGCGGCCACCCGGTCCACCAGCGGAAAGCCGCGCCAGCCCGGGACGTTCACCGGGCTGACCGTGCCGGCCGAGGCGTCCACGGGCCCGGCACTGCCGATGCCGACCGCACGCGCGCGGATCCACAGCGGGCAGGCCATCAACTCCGCCAGGACATCGTCCACCGCACCCATCACGGCCTCGGCACCCTCGCGTGCGGGCGTCGGGCGCTGCGCCCGTACCAGAAGGGTTCCGCCGCCGTCCACCAACGCCCCGGCGATCTTGGTACCGCCGATGTCGAGCGCGGCGACGAGGTCGGTATGCATCGGTGTGGACTCTCCGGAGGGGTGAGGCGCAGGACGTGCGACTTGAGTCGGACGGTCCACTCAGTCTCCATTCTCTTGACAACGTTGTCCAGGGCCTATGCTCGACGCCACAGCATCCGGCCCCTCCCCGGCACCACCGGTGAAGCCGGAATCATCCGTTCCCGACGACAGGACAGCGCACCGTGGCCGAGACCGCCCGCCATTCCGAGTCCCGCTACGGCAACAGGCCGACCATGAAGGACGTGGCAGCCCGAGCCGGAGTAGGCCTCAAGACGGTCTCACGCGTGGTGAACAGCGAGCCCGGCGTCACCCCCGACACCGAGCGGCGCGTCCAGGAGGCCATCGAAGCCCTCGGGTTCCGCCGCAACGACAGCGCGCGCGTCCTGCGCAAGGGCCGCACCGCGTCCATCGGCCTCGTGCTGGAGGACCTCGCCGACCCCTTCTACGGCCCGCTGAGCCGCGCCGTGGAGGAGGTGGCCCGCGCGCACGGCGCACTGCTGATCAACGGCTCCAGCGCCGAGGACCCGGAGCGCGAGCAGGAGCTCGTCCTCGCGCTCTGTGCCCGCCGGGTGGACGGCCTCATCGTGATCCCGGCAGGCGACGACCACCGCTATCTGGAGCCCGAGATGAAGGCGGGCATCGCCACCGTGTTCGTCGACCGTCCGGCGGGCCGGGTGGACGCGGACATGGTTCTCTCGGACAGCTTCGGCGGAGCACGTGCGGGGGTCGCCCACCTGATCGCGCACGGCCACCGCAGGATCGGCTTCATCGGCGACCAGCCGCGCATCCACACCGCGAAGGAACGACTGCGCGGATACCACACAGCCCTGGCCGACGCCGGGGTCGAGGTCCAGGACGCCTGGGTCTCCCTCGGCCCGACCGACCCGGCCCGGGTCAGGGCTGCCACCGAGGCCATGCTGACCGGCCCGGAGCCGGTGACCGCGCTCTTCGCGGGCAACAACCGGGTGACGGTCACCGTCGTCCGCGTCCTCGCCGAGTGCGACCGCAGGATCGCCCTGGTCGGCTTCGACGACATCGAACTCGCCGACCTGCTCGGCATCACGGTGATCTCGCAGGATGCCGCAGCGGTCGGCCGTACGGCGGCGGAACACCTGTTCCGCCGCCTCGACGGCGCCGCTCACGCCCCGGCCAGGGTGGAGCTCCCCACCCGGCTCGTCCCGCGCGGCTCGGGGGAACTCCCGCCCGCTTGAACGCTCACAGCCGATGCCTACGGCGCCGTCACCGTCAGCCCGTCGCGGCGCGGTGAGGCGAAAGCGTCCAGGTCCGCGCGGGTCAGACCGGTGAGGCCGGTGACCTCCGCGGTGTCCAGGGCACCGCAGTCGACGCCGCGGAGCAGGTAGCCGCCGAGCGCCTTGGCGGTGGCGGGCTCGTCCATGACGTCACCGCCGGCCTTGGCCACATAGGCGGCGAGCCGGGACGCGGCCTGGCCGAGGCCCTCGCGGTAGAAGGTGTAGACGGCGGCGTACCGAGTGGGCAGATGCCCCGGGTGCATGTCCCAGCCCTGGTAGTAGGCGCGGGCCAGAGCGCGGCGGGTGAGGCCGTAGTGCAGCCGCCAGGCGTCGTGGACCTGCTGGGCGGGACCGACCGGCAGAACGTTCGTGGAGCCGTCGCAGACCCGCACACCGGTGCCGGCCGCCGCGACCTGCATGACGGCCTTGGCGTGGTCGGCGGCGGGGTGGTCCCCGGCCTGGTAGGCGGGGCTGACTCCGACACAGGCGCTGTAGTCGAAGGTCCCGTAGTGCAGACCGGTCGCCCGGCCCCGGGCGGCGTCGATCATGCGGGCCACGGCGGCGGTGCCGTCCGCCGCCAGGATGGACTGACTGGTCTCGATCTGGATCTCGAACCCGAGGCGCCCGGCGGGCAGACCATGGACCTCCTCGAAAGCCTCGAGCAGGCGCACGAAGGCGGTGACCTGTTCGGGGTACGTCACTTTGGGCAAGGTCAGGACGAGTCCGTCGGGCAGGCCACCGGCCCGCATCAGGCCGGTGAGGAAGATGTCCGTGGTGCGGATGCCCCGGTCACGCACGGCGGCCTCCATGCACTTCATCCGGATGCCCATGTACGGAGCGGCGGTCCCGTCGCCGTACGCCTCGGCGACCAGACGCGCCGCGCGGGCGGCGGCCTCGTCCTCCTCGGCGTCGGGGCGGGGTCCGTAGCCGTCCTCGAAGTCGATGCGCAGGTCCTCCACCGGCTCACGCTCCAGCTTGGCGCGTACGCGGTCATGGACCGGCCCTGCGAGTTCCTGCGGGATGCCGAGGACCGTGGCGAACGAGGCGGCGTCGGGGGCGTGCTCGTCGAGCGCTGCCAGCGCCTGGCCGCCCCAGGTACGGAGGGTGGTGGAGGTGAAGCTGTCGGCGGGCACATAGACGGTGTGGACGGGCTGGCGTGTGCCGGGGTCCCCCGGGTAGCGGCGGGCGAGTTCGGCGTCCACCGACGTGAGGGAGGCCCCGATCTCCTCACCGACCGCGATGGTGAGACTCGTTGCCACCTTCTCCTGCTGAACCATGAGCGCACTCTCCACTTACTCGACATTTCCGCTTCCTGGAATTCTTCATCCGCAGGGTGAAGTTATAAGCCTCCCGGTCCTGCGTCAATGGTGATCGGAAACGGCCCGGGGCCGCGCGGTGAGAACACCACGCGGCCCCGGGCCGTTTCGTACGGGCAGAGCTCCTGCAGGGTCAGCCCTTGCGGGACTTGACCTCGTCGGTGAGCTGCGGGACGACGTCGAAGAGGTCACCGACGACGCCGTAGTCGACGAGGTCGAAGATCGGGGCCTCTGCGTCCTTGTTGACCGCGACGATGGTCTTCGAGGTCTGCATCCCGGCCCGGTGCTGGATCGCGCCGGAGATGCCTGAGGCGATGTAAAGCTGCGGGGAGACCGACTTGCCGGTCTGGCCGACCTGGCTGGTGTGCGGGTACCAGCCGGCGTCGACCGCGGCACGCGAGGCACCGACGGCCGCGCCGAGGGAGTCGGCGAGCGCCTCGATGATCGCGAAGTTCTCCGCACCGTTGACGCCACGGCCGCCGGAGACGACGATCGCGGCCTCGGTCAGCTCCGGACGCCCGGTCGACTCGCGCGGGGTACGCGAGAGGACCTTGGTACCGGTGGCCGTCGCGGAGAACGAGACCGCGAGAGCCTCGACGGCGCCCGCGGCCGGGGCGGCCTCGACGGCTGCCGAGTTCGGCTTGACCGTGATGACCGGAGCCCCCTTGGAGACACGGGACTTGGTGGTGTACGAGGCGGCGAACGCCGACTGCGTGGCGACCGGGCCCTCGTCACCGGCCTCGAGGTCGACGGCGTCGGTGATGATGCCGGATCCGATGCGGAGCGCGAGTCGGGCCGCGATCTCCTTGGCCTCGGCCGAGGAGGGCAGCAGCACGGCGGCCGGGGACACCGCGTCGTAGGCGGCCTGGAGCGCGTCAACCTTGGGTACGACGAGGTAGTCGGCGAACTCCGGGGCGTCGGCGGTGAGTACCTTGACCGCACCGTGCTCGGCGAGCGCGGCGGCGGTGTCGGCGGCCCCGTTGCCGAGGGCGACAGCGACGGGCTCGCCGATGCGGCGTGCGAGCGTCAGCAGCTCCAGGGTGGGCTTGCGGACGGCACCGTCCACGTGGTCGACATAGACGAGAACTTCAGCCATGGGACTTCAATCTCCTGCGTGCGAGGGAGTGCGGGGCTGTGGAGGGAACGGCCGGGGCTCAGATGAACTTCTGGCCCGCAAGGAACTCGGCCAGCTGCTTGCCGCCCTCGCCCTCGTCCTTGACGATCGTGCCCGCCGTACGGGCGGGACGCTCGACTGCGGAGTCGACCGCGGTCCAGGAGCCGCCCAGGCCGACCTCGTCCGCCTCGATCTCCAGGTCCTCCAGATCCAGGGACTCGACCGGCTTCTTCTTGGCCGCCATGATGCCCTTGAACGACGGGTAACGGGCCTCGCCCGACTGGTCGGTCACGGAGACCACGGCCGGCAGGGACGCCTCGAGCTGCTCGCTCGCGGAGTCGCCGTCGCGACGGCCCGTGACCGTGCCGCCCTCGACCGAGACCTCGGAGAGCAGGGTGACCTGCGGGACACCGAGGCGCTCCGCGAGCAGCGCCGGGAGTACGCCCATGGTGCCGTCCGTCGACGCCATGCCGCAGATGACCAGGTCGTAACCGGTCTTCTCCACGGCCTTGGCCAGGACCAGGGAGGTGCCGATGACGTCGGTGCCGTGCAGGTCGTCGTCCTCGACGTGGACGGCCTTGTCGGCGCCCATCGACAGCGCCTTGCGCAGCGCGTCCTTGGCGTCCTCGGGACCCACCGTGAGTACGGTGACCTCCGCGTCGTCCGCACCGTCGGCGATCTGCAGTGCCTGCTCGACCGCGTACTCGTCGAGCTCCGACAGCAGACCGTCGACGTCGTCACGGTCCAGGGTCAGGTCATCGGCGAAGTGCCGGTCGCCGGTGGCGTCGGGCACGTACTTCACACAGACAACGATCCTCAAGCTCACGCCGGCTCTCCTACTGCATCGTCATTTCTGGGCTGCCTTGTTGCACGCAGCATAGGCGCCTTATCGGGCGGTTTCCGGTCGGGGGCGACCCGGCTCCCGGTGAAATATTACTCGTCAGTACACCCAGTACGTTACCCATAAGCAAGCGCTTGGAACTGTGACGTAGCCAACGAGGCCCACCGTGGCACCCTCCTGTTCGCACTCAGTCTCGCAGAGCCGTGAAACCGCCGTCGTGGTAGACCAGCGGCCGGCCGCCTTCCGACGGGTCCCCGGCCACGACCTCGGCGATCACGATGCGGTGGTCCCCCGCCGGGTGCCGGGCCACCACCCGGCACACCAGCCAGGCCACGACTCCCCCGAGCAGCGGCACCCCCTCCGGGCCCCTGTGCCAGTCGGTGGAGGGGCCGAACCGGTCGGCGCCGCTGCGGGCGAACGTCGCGGCCAGCTCCCTCTGGTCCTCGCCGAGTATGTGGACGCCGACGTACTTTGCCTCCGCGACCACGGGCCAACTGGAGGACGAGGTGCCCACCCCGAAGGAGATGAGCGGCGGCTCGGCGGCGACGGAGCTGAGCGAGGTCGCGGTGAAGCCGACCGGAGCCGCGCCGGCGGCGGTGATCACGGCGATGCCGGCGGCGTGCTGCCGGAAGACGGAGCGGAGAAGTCCGGGGGCAGCCGTCCGGGAGGTGCCGAGGTCGGGCGAGGCCGTCATGGAAAGATCCTTCTGCGAGGAGGCGTACGGGTGCGCGGGTTCTTCAGGCACCCGGACAGCGCGCGCTCGCGTGGCGCGCGAGGTCGACATGGACCCGGCCGAAGAGAAGGATTTCTGGCGGCATTGCTTCAGAGTGGCGATGCGTGGTGTGCACAGTCAAGTGCGTCCCGTCATGTGGGAGGTGCGTCACGGTCCTTCACATCGCCTGCCCCAGCGCGGCGACGACATCCGCGGTACGCGGCTGTCCCGCCGCCCGGCGGACGATGCGGCCTGTCGCGTCGAGCACCAGGACGGTGGGGGTCCGGCTGATGCCGAGGCTGCGCACGAGCGTCAGATGTTCCTCGGCGTCGATCTCGACATGGGCGACGCCTTCCACCATTGCGGCCACCTCCGCGAGGGTGCGCCTGGTGGCGCGGCACGGCTGGCAGAACGCGGTGGAGAACTGCACCAGAGTGGCCCGATCCCCTAGTTCCGCGCCGAGTCGGCCCGCGTCCAGCGTGCCGGCGGCCGTCCGCCCGTCCATCCGGTCCTCCCTCATAGAGCTCTGCGCAAAGGGTCAGCGTCCCGCGGCCGCATTACATTCCCGGCAGATCCACGTGACGAGAATCTCTCGCCCTGGGGCCTTTGGGGCTGGCCACGGCGTCGCACATGGGGCACGATCGCCACAATGCCGAAAACCTACGGCTGCGTAACTTCCGCCGGGAGAACCCTCCCCAGGCATTGAAGAAGGGTCTTCATCCAGATGGCAGAACTCGTCTATCGGCCGGTCATCGGCGCCGCTCGCACGCTGTTCAAGGCGCTCGACCTGAAGATCGACACCCAGGGTTCGGAGCACATCCCGAAGACCGGTGGCGCGGTTCTGGTCAGCAACCACATCAGCTATCTGGACTTCATCTTCACCGGACTCGGCGCCCTGCCCCAGAAGCGGGTCGTCCGCTTCATGGCGAAGGAGTCGGTGTTCCGGCACAAGGTGTCCGGACCTCTGATGCGCGGCATGAAACACATCCCCGTGGACCGCAACCAGGGCGAGGACGCCTACGCGCACGCGCTGGCATCCCTCCGCGCGGGCGAGATCGTCGGCGTGTTTCCCGAGGCGACCATCTCCCAGTCCTTCACCCTGAAGAGCTTCAAGTCCGGCGCCGCGCGGCTGGCCCAGGAAGCCGGCGTACCGCTGATCCCGATGGCGCTGTGGGGTACCCAGCGACTGTGGACCAAGGGGCGCCCGCGCAACTTCCGGCGCAGCCACACTCCGATCACCATCCGGGTGGGCGAGGCCGTGGAGGC
The DNA here is from genome assembly GCF_053591835.1 of Streptomyces sp. NPDC002911. Lineage (NCBI taxonomy): Bacteria > Bacillati > Actinomycetota > Actinomycetes > Kitasatosporales > Streptomycetaceae > Streptomyces > Streptomyces sp. NPDC002911. The sequence continues at coordinate 413,572 of NZ_JBSFUO010000003.1, forward strand.
TCCGGCCGACCAGTACGCGGGGGCGATCACCCGTCGGCTGCGTGAGCGCGTCCAGGAGCTTCTCGAGGCGGCGCAGCGCGCTTACCCGGTGCGCCCCAAGGACGCGGCCGACACCTGGTGGGTTCCGGCGCACCTCGGCGGTACGGCGCCGACTCCCGCGGAGGCGCGCGAGCTCGGCTGATCCCCCGCGCGGCGGAGGCGCTCCCCCGCCGGGCACCCCCCGCCGGGGGGGGTGCCCGGCTCAGAGCGCGGTCGGCAGGTTCCCGCCCAGTTCCGCACAGTCACGTGAGCTCCGCAGCGCGCGGAGAGCCGCCGTGTGCGGTGCGGCGTAGACCAGACGAGGCTCACACCGTCGCCCCCGATGAGCCTCTGGTAACAGAGACCGGCATGGACGCCCGCCGCCCGCAGCAGAGCGGTCAGGGCATGAGCCTTGGCGTAGCAGGTGCCGGTGCGGACGTCGGAGGCGCGCCAGGTGCCCCGTGAATCCCCCACGTCCGTCGAGTGAGGGATGACGTCGCGGACGTACGCGAAGGCATCGAAGACGTATGTGTAGGCGTCGGCGGTCCCGGAGCCGAGGCGCTCATACGTCTCCCGCACCAGCGGATGACGATGGTCAATGGCCTCGTCAGCAGCGAGATTGCCGGTCGACCGCATAGGTGTGCCGCTACTGCCTGGCCATCTCCTCCTTGAGTGCCAGCACGAAGGCGTCCACGTCGTCCTCGCGGGTGTCGAACGCACACATCCAGCGGACGTCTCCGGCTTTCTCGTCCCAGAAGTAGAACCGGAACCGTTCCTGGAGCCGTTCGGTCACCTCGTGCGGGAGCCGCGCGAAGACGGCGTTGGCCTGGACCGGGTAGAGGATCTCCACACCGTCCACCGACCGGACCCCGTCGGCGAGCCGCTGAGCCATGGTGTTGGCATGGCGCGCGTTGCGCAGCCAGAGATCCCGGGCGAGCAGCGCCTCGAGCTGGACCGAGACGAAGCGCATCTTGGAAGCGAGCTGCATCGACAGCTTGCGCAGGTGCTTCATGGCCCGGACGGAGTCCGGGTTCAGGACGACGACGGCCTCACCGAAGAGCGCGCCGTTCTTGGTGCCTCCGAAGGAGAGGACGTCGACGCCGACCGTGTTGGTGAACGTACGCATGGGTACGTCCAGCGACGCGGCGGCGTTGGCTATGCGCGCCCCGTCCAGGTGGACCTTCATGCCCCGCTCGTGGGCGTGCTCGCAGATCGCGCGGATCTCACCGGGGGTGTAGACCGTGCCCAGCTCGGTGTTCTGGGTGATCGAGACGACCTGCGGCATCGCCCGGTGTTCGTCGTCCCAGCCGTACGCCTCGCGGTCGATGAGCTCCGGCGTGAGCTTCCCGTCCGTAGTCGGAACGGTGAGCAGCTTCAGCCCGCCCATCCGCTCGGGCGCACCGCCCTCGTCCACGTTGATGTGGGCGGACTCCGCACAGATCACCGCACCCCAGCGGTCGGTCAGCGCCTGGAGCGCGACGACGTTGGCTCCGGTGCCGTTGAAGACCGGGAAGGCCTCAGCGGTGGGGCCGAAGTGGCTGTGCATGATCCGCTGGAGGTGGCCGGTGTAGCCGTCCTCGCCGTAGGCGACCTGGTGGCCGCCGTTGGCGAGGGCGAGGGCCGCGAGAACCTCCGGGTGCGCGCCCGCGTAGTTGTCACTGGCGAATCCGCGTACCTGCGGATCGTGATGACGTCGCGCATCGGTCCTTACGGTTGCGGGGTCAGCCACAGACGCTTTCCGTTCACTTCTCCGGCGGGCCGGTCCCAGACTCCGGCGATGGCCTCGGCCAGCTCCGTGACATCCGTGAAGCCCGCGAACTTCGCATTCGGGCGCTCGGCGCGCATCGCGTCGTGCACCAGTGCCTTGACGACCAGGATCGCAGCAGCCGAGGTCGGGCCCGCGTCGCCCCCCGCCTTCCGGAAGGCGTCCGCCAGGGCGAGCGTCCAGGCCTCGGCCGCCGCCTTGGACGCAGCATAGGCCGCGTTTCCGGCGGTGGGGCTGCTGGCGCCCGCAGCACTGATCAGCACGTACCGGCCGCGGTCGCTGCGCTGAAGGACGTCCTGGAACGCGAGCGAAGTCGACTGGACGGTGCGGATCAGCAGCTTCTCCAGGAAGTCCCAGTCGGAGAGGCTGGTGTCCGCGAACCCGGCACTGCCGCGCCAGCCACCCACGAGGTGGACCAGTCCGTCGATACGGCCGAATTCCTTGTCCGTCTTGACCACCCAGTCCCGGGTGGCCTCAAGGTCGAGCAGATCGACCGTGTCCCCGGTGACGGTCGCTCCGCCGTGTCCGTACCGCGCGGCGTCGACGGCCTCCGCGAGCCGCTCGGGATTGGCGTCGGAGGCGACCACGGTCGCGCCCGCCTCGGCGAGGCGAAGCAGCGTGGCCCGCCCCGCAGGCCCCGCCGCTCCGGCCACCGCGACAACCGCACCCTCGAGCGCCCCGCTGTCGGCCCTGCCTGTTCCGTTCATCGCCACCGCCTCCTCAGAACCCACGCTCACGCTGCTGCCCGCCCGGCGTCCGCCGCGGTGATCCCCTTGGTGGAGGCGATCACATGCTTCAGCTTCTTCGAGAGCGCTTCATAGAACATGCTCAGGGGAAACTCGTCCGGAAGCACGTCGTCGACGAGCTTCCGGGGCGGCAGGGTCACGTCCAGGGCGTCCGGGCCCTTGGCCCACCGGGATCCGGGGTGGGGTGCGAGGTAGGTCGCGACCAGGTCGTACGCCGCGAACCAGTGCACGAGCTTGGGGCGGTCGATGCCGTCGCGGTAGAGCTTCTCGATCTCTCCGCAGAGCTGGTTGGTGACGTGCGGGGCGCCGGCCCAGTCGATCTTGAGCGTGTTGTCGGTCCAGCGGACCACGTCGTGCTTGTGGAGGTAGGCGAAGAGCAGCTGGCCGCCGAGGCCGTCGTAGTTGCGCACGCGCTCGCCGGTGACGGGGAAGCGGAACATCCGGTCGAAGAGCACGGCGAACTGGACGTCACGGCCCTGGCCGAAGCCGTCGGCCTCCAGCTTCACGGCCTCCTTGAAAGCGGTGAGGTCGCAGCGCAGCTCCTCGAGCCCGTACATCCAGAACGGCTGGCGCTGCTTGATCATGAAGGGGTCGAACGGAAGGTCGCCGTGGCTGTGGGTGCGGTCGTGGACCATGTCCCAGAGCACGAAGGCCTGCTCGCAGCGCTTCTGGTCGCCGATCATCTCGCGGATGTCATCGGGCAGCTCGACACCCAGCAGGTCGACGGACGCCTCGGTCACGCGGCGGAAGCGCGCGGCCTCGCGGTCGCAGAAGATGCCGCCCCAGCTGAAGCGCTCCGGCGCCTCACGTACGGCGACGGTCTCGGGGAAGAGCACCGCGGAGTTGGTGTCGTAGCCCGCGGTGAAGTCCTCGAAGGTGATGCCGCAGAACAGCGGGTTGTCGTAACGCGTCGCCTCGAGGTCGGCGAGCCACTCGGGCCAGACCATCCGCAGTACGACGGCTTCGAGGTTGCGGTCCGGATTGCCGTTCTGGGTGTACATCGCGAACACGACCAGGTGCTGGAGGCCGTCCGCGCGGTTGCTGGCAGGCTGGAAGGCGAGCAGGGAGTCGAGGAAGTCCGGGACGCCGAAGCCGTCCGCGGCCCAGCGCCGCAGGTCGGCGACGAGCGCGCGATGGTAGGCGTCATCGTGCGGGAGCAGCGGAGAGAGCCGCTCGATCGCCGTGATCACGCGTTCGACGACTGTTCCGGCGGTCACGGCGGAAGGTGCGCCGTCGGCCTCGAAGTCGATGGAACCGTCCTTGGACTGCCAGGGGCGGAGCTCTTCCACGGCACTCTTGAGCGCGGGCCAGGCCGGGTGCTCCACGACCCGCTGGGAAGCAGCTATCGCGCCGGTGGCGGTGGCGTGCTCAAGAATTTCCGTCATAACACTTCCTTCACAGAAGAACCTGGCGTCAAACAACCGTATCCGCGCACGGCCCCTTCGGACAAGCGGAAGGCAGAAAATTATCCTGCCGACCCTCAGCTTCACCGTTGTTTTTCCTGCCACGCATCGGCGCGACAACTCCTTCCACCGTAATGGCAGGGCAGTGGCCGTCCTGCGGGCAAGAACTGGTTGCCTGGGGGCAGAAGCCGCACGGGAGCGCACACGACGGACGAAAGCGGGAGTGCCTTGACTTTTCTCACCATCGGTCATCGCGGGGTCATGGGTGTCGAGCCGGAGAACACGCTGCGCTCGTTCGCGCACGCAGAGCAGGCCGGCATGGACGTCGTCGAGCTGGATCTCCATCTGAGCAAGGACGGCGCGCTCGCCGTGATGCATGACGCCGCCGTGGACCGCACGACGGACGGGCGGGGGCTGATCGCCGAGAAGACGATGGCGGAGCTCCGCGAGCTCGACGCCGGGCAGGGCGAACGGGTGCCCGTCCTCGAGGAGGTGCTCGACGCGATCGGCTCCCCCGTCCAGGCCGAGATCAAGGACGTGGCGGCCGCGAGGGTGCTGGCCGAGGTGATGCTCCGACGCGATCTGGCCGGCCGCGTCGAAGTGTCCTCGTTCCACGACGAGGCGGTCGCGGAGATCGCGCAGCTGGTCCCGGGCGTGCGGACGGTGCTCATCGCAAGCCGCTGGGAAGGCGATGTGGTGGACCGGGCGAAGGCGGTGGGCGCGGCGACGGTCGCCCTGAACATCCGCCGCCTCACCCTCGAGGTCGTCGAGCAGGCGCACGCGGAGGGCCTGAAGGTGATCGGCTGGGTGGTCAACACCCAGGACCAAATGCGCCTGGTCCGCGCGCTGGGGCTGGACGGCGCGACGACCGACTACCCGGAGATCCGGCGCGCCGGCCGCTACACCGCCTGAGTCGCCCCGGGCCCCGCCGCGCCCTGGAGTTCCTTGACCAGCAGCTCGAACGCGAGGTCGTCACGCTGCGGGACGCCGAAACGATCGTCGCCGTACGGGAAGGGCGTCAGCTCTCCCGTACGGCGGTAGCCCCGGCGCTCGTACCAGGCGATCAGCTCCTCGCGGACGGAGATCACCGTCATGTGCATCTCGCTCGCGCCCCAGCTTCTGGCCGTCCGCTCCGCCTCGGCGATGATCACTTTGCCGAGGCCCGCACCCTGTAGCTCCGGCAAGACCGCGAACATGCCGAAGTACGCGGCTTCCCCCCGGCGTTCGAGCTGGCAGCAGGCGACCGGCTCGCCGTCCCGCTCGGCGACGAGTACCCGGCCCGAGGGGGCCGCGAGCACCTCGCGCACCCCGTCGGCGTCGGTGCGCTGCCCCTGGAGGATCTCGGCCTCCGTGGTCCAGCCGGCACGGCTCGAGTCGCCTCGGTAGGCCGCTTCGACGAGTCGCACCAGCACCGGCACATCGTCCTCGGTCGCGTCGCGGAAGGTCAGTTCTGCCTGTGCCGTGGCCGGTGCGATGTCCATGTGGCTTCTCCCGAAGTGTTGCCGATTGCCGCTCGTACTTTCCGAGACTACTAACCCGGCCCCGACAGCCCCTCGCAGGCCCGGGCGCGCTCCCCGAGTACACCCCCACGTACCTCAATGCGCCCCGGTAGGAGCGCCAGGAACGGGGCATCGATGGGACGACACCGGCGTGATCCGCCGTAGGGGGAGGTGCACTGTGCACGGACCGGCGCTGCCCGGCTGGCTGCTCATGGTGCTGTGCGGGGCCACGGGGGCCTACTGCCTGTTGCGGGCGCGCAACGGCGCTGAGCGGGAACGCGGATCGGCGCGCGCCGAGGCGCTGATGGGGTTCGGGATGGCCGCGATGGCGGCGCCCGCCGCCCTGCTCGCGCTCCCGGAATGGATGTGGGTGGTGTACGCGGTGGTGTTCGGCGCCGCCTCGCTGCACGCGGTCGTGTACGCCAGGCGCGGCGGCCATCATCTGCATCACCTGGTCGGTTCGCTGGCCATGGTCTACATGGCCGTGACCATGGCACCGGGGGCTGCCCACGGCACGGGGGGCGGCCAACCGGGCCACGGCGCGGGGGCCGCCGGAGGCATCCCTGTGCTCACGGGAGCGCTGCTGGTCTACTACGCGCTGTATGTTCTGAGCTCGGCGGGGCGGCTCATACCGGCCCCCTCGTCAGCCGGCGCACCTGCCGGCGTACCGGCCGGTGGCGGAGGCGGCATGACCGTCCCGGCCTGGGGCGGGCGGCCGGAGCTGGCCCTGGCGTGCAGGCTGACCATGGGGATAGCCATGTTCGCCATGCTGCTCACCCTGTGAGACAGCGGGCCCCTCTCCCCGTGTCGTACGTCACTTGACGCGCGCGGTTATACCCGTGAATACCGCGGCACTCATAGGCTGACGCCCATGTTGGTCTCCCTCGCGCTCCTGCTGCTCGGCGCACTGGCCGCCGTCGTGGCCCCGAGCCTGATGGCGAGGGCCCTATGGCCGGAGCGTGAGCCGGTCGTGGCCCTGTGGGTGTGGCAGTGCGTGGTCGCGGGCGTCCTGTTGTCGTTCGGTCTCTCCATGACCTTGAGCGCGGCTGCCGCCTGGCAGGCGGTCCGCGGACACGTCTTCGCACCCGCCCCGCACGCCGTGGTGGAGGCGTACGCCCTGGGCGCGTACGGGCCGTGGTCGGCGGTCATCGCAGTACTACTGGCTCTCGGCGGAGTATGGACCGCCGCCATGCTCGTACGGGAGATCCACCGGGCCCGCGCCCGCCGCAAGCGGCGGCGCACCGAACTGCTGGTCCGTTCCCCGCTGATGCCGGGCGAGGAACCCGGCAGTGGTCGCCTCGTGGTGCTGGAGGGCCGACGGCCCGATGCGTGGTGGCTGCCGGGAGCGGCTCCCCAACTGGTCATCACCACAGCGGCACTCGGCCGGCTGAAGGGCCGTCAGCTCGACGCGGTTCTGGCACACGAGCAGGGCCACGCGCGGGCCCGCCACGACTGGCTCCTGCACTGCTCGGACGCGCTCGCGACCGGATTCCCCCAGGTGCCGGTTTTCGCCGCGTTCCGCGACGAGATGCACCGCCTCGTCGAACTCGCCGCGGACGACGTGGCGTCACGGCGATTCGGCCGCCTCACGATCGCACTCGCCCTGGTCGAACTCAACGAGGACCGCGGGGTGTTCGGCCCGGCACCGGCCTCCGGCGCCCACATGCCGCTGAGGGTTAACCGGTTGCTCACACCGGTGGAGCGCCTCACCGCGGGCCGTCGACTGCGACTGACCGCCGCCGCCGCGATGGTGCCCGTCGTACCCCTGCTGGTGGCCTTCGTACCGGGACTCAGGGCCCTGGGATAGCTTCGCTCCGGGTCGTGAACGAGTATCGACCCATGCACTCCCCTCCCCTCCCTCCCCGCACCCGATCCCCTCTCCTGATCACGGGCCTCGTCTGCGCCTCGCTGTCTCTCGTTCTCCTCGTGCTGGTCGCGGTCCGCTGGTCGCCTCTGATGTCGCTCGACACCACGGTGGCGGAGGCGCTGCACCGCAGAGCGGTGAGCGAGCCCGGGCTGGTCCACGTCAGCCGGGTGCTGACGGACTGGGTATGGGATCCCTGGACGATGCGCGCTCTGACCGCCGTGGTCGTGATCACGCTGTGGTGGCGCGGTGCGCGCCTGCTCGCCGGGTGGGTAGCCGCGACGAGTCTGCTCGCCACCCTGCTGCAGCAGGGTCTGAAGGCGGCAGTGGGCCGGGAGCGTCCGCAGTGGCCCGACCCGGTGGACTCGGCGAACTACGCGGCCTTCCCCTCCGGGCACGCCATGAGTGCGGCGGTGGCCTGCGGGCTCCTGATGTGGTTGCTGCGCTTGCACGGCGCCCAGTCCTCGGTGTGGTGGGGGTCGTTGATGCTCGCCCTGGTCTCCGTGGCCGGTGTGGCCCTCACACGCGTCTACCTGGGCGTGCACTGGATGAGCGATGTACTGGGCGGGGTGCTGCTGGGAGCCGCCCTGGTCGCGTTCTCCGTCGTCGGATACACCGCGTACACGGGGCGGCGGGCGTCCGGTGGCGACGTCCGCCCCGGTGAGGCCTCGGGGTAGGACCTCGTCCGGGGCCGCGATGAGCGGCGTATGCAGTTCAAGGGTTTACTTTTCGATTTCTCCGGGACGCTCTTCCGGATAGAGTCCCGGACGGGCTCCGGGCACTCGGCCTGGGGGAACTCACGGGTGACGGGCCGGCTCACTCGCTCCGTGAAGGATTCCGGGAGGCGGTGTGAGGGATATCCCTGTCCCTGAGAGGGGCCGGGAGCCCGAAGGGGGTTTAGCTTGGTGAACATGTCCCCGTATCCGAACACGTCCGTCGCCGTGCGCCCCGCCTCCGTCGTCAACGAAGAGATTCGCGGCCTGTGGCAGCGCTCGGGCGGGCTGCTGTCCGCCGACGACGAGACGGAGTACCAGCGCCTGCTGGTGGAGTGGGCCACCGCCGCGGGTACGAGCGTCCGTCCGGCCGCCTGAGCAACCGGGCAGCCCGTGGCACCGCGACTGATTCCGGCGATCCCCCGCATCGCCGGAATCAGGGGTACAGCATGTCCCCACGCCGCCCACGGGTCAATGAGATAAACGTGCCCCGCCGGGCGGAAACCGCCCGGCGGGGCACTCGCTTTCACCTGCGGGAGAAGCCGGTGATTCAGCGGCCGAAGTAGTCCGGCTGCGTCTGCACGTTGAGCTCCGGCAGCCGTACCTTCTTCGCCGGGTCGGTCCGCCGGTCATTGAGCTTCAGGACGTCGAAGCCCTTGGCGATGTCGTTGGAGTAGATGTAGCCGTTGTAGTAGTACGCCGACCACGGGCCGGCCGTGGTGACCGCGTCCGTGGAGACCGGACCGCGCTCGAAGTACGCGATCTCCTTCGGCTTCGAGGAGTCGGTGAAGTCCCACACGGAGACCCCGCCCTGGTACCAGGCCTGGACCATCAGGTCCTTGCCCTTGACCGGGATGATCGAGCCGTTGTGCGCGACGCACACCTCTGTGTCCGCCTGCGGGCGGTCGATCTTGAAGTAGCTGCGGAAGACCAGCTTGCGGTCATCTCCCTTGCCCGTGATGTCGTAGACGCCGTCGGCCCCGCGGTTCGGACCGATCTCGTCGTTGCAGGTGGCCGCGCCGCCGCCGCCGAGCTCATCGGTGAACACGACCTTGTCGGCATCCTGGTTGAAGGTCGCGGAGTGCCAGAACGCGAAGTTCACGTTGTCCTGGACCCGGTCGATGATCTTCGGGTTCTCCGGGTCCTTGATGGAGAACAGCAGACCGTCACCCATGCACGCCCCGGCTGCCAGGTCCTTCGAGGGCAGCACGGTGATGTCGTGGCATCCTGTGGTCTTCGAGACGCCGGGGTTGGCCGGCGCGCCCGGGTTGCCCCCATCCGGGAAGAGCAACGGGAAGTTCACGATCCGGGAGTCCTCGGGAGCACCGCGCGGCACCTTGATGACGGAGATCCCGTCGTGCGGCGGCTGGCAGTCCGGGAAGGTCTCGTTGGGCGAGTACGACGAGACGTACACGTACACGCTCTTACGCTCGGGAACGATCGTGTGGGTGTGCGAACCGCACGCGGTCTCGACGGCGGCGACGTACTTCGGGTTGCGCTTGTCGCTGATGTCGAAGACCTTCATGCCCTCCCAGGAGGACTTCTCCGTGGCCGGCTGAGTGGTGCTGGCACAGGAGTTGTCGCTACGGGAGGAGTCGGTCGACAGGAAGAGGAGATTGCCGGAGACCGAGATGTCGTTCTGTGAACCGGGGCACAGAACCTGCGCGACGGTCCTCGGCTTCTTCGGGTTACGGATGTCGAAGATCCGGAATCCGTCGTAGTTCCCGGCATAGGCGTAGGTGCCCTGGAAGGCCAGGTCCGTGTTGGTCCCCTGGAGCGCGTCCTTGGGGACGTTCGCGAGGTGCTCGATGTTGGCGCTGTGGACGATCTCATCCACGCCGGGTATCTCGCCGCTCTCGATCGCGGCCCGTGCTTCGGCCTGCTCACTCGAGGAAACGCCGTTGCGGGTGGTGGCGGCGTCGCCCGGGTCCGGCGTCGCGGCCGCGGGTCCGGCCGTGAACAGCGTGGCGATGAGCCCGGCCGCGGCTGCCGCCACGCCCAGACGTCTGCGCCGCACGCTGGTGGTGTGCAACGAGGTCACTGCGTCCTCCCTTGTATCCGTTCGTCGACGAACGGTTCTTGGACCCCGGCAGTATCGTCCCTCTCATGTACACACCAACAGATGGCAACAGAGACGTAATAAAAGTTTTTGATCACAAGCCGGTGGAAGGTGTTAGGACGGTCTGCAACAGACTTGTGTGGCAATGGAGGTCGCCGTGTTGATGCCCCGTCGGACCACACGCGTGCGCGCAGCCGCTCTGGCGACGACGCTCGTGGCTGCCGTTCTCGCTCTGAGCGGCTGCGACGACGGGAGTGAGGAAGGGGCCGACGCAGGGACGGACAAAGGCCTTTCGGTCGTGGCGCCCGGTAGGCCCGGCGAACCGGCCAGGACGCTGTCGGCCGAAGAAGCAGCGAAGGCCGTCGGTGACGACACCCCCAACTCCGCCGACTTCCGCTATGCCCGCATGATGATCGAGCATCACGGTCAAGCCCTGGTGCTCACCGCTCTCGTCCCCGGACGGGCGTCCTCCACCTCTGTCGAACGGCTCGCGAAACGCATATCGGCAGCCCAGAAGCCGGAGATCGGCGCCATGGAGGGCTGGCTGAAAAACAACGGCGGGGACGACCGCGAGGAGACGCACGACCACTCCGCGATGCCCGGTATGGCGACCGACCAGCAGATCGAGCAGCTGCGTGCCGCGCAGGGCAAGGCCTTCGACCGGTTGTTCCTCGAGCTGATGATCGCCCACCATCAGGGTGCGGTCATCATGGCCACCGAGGCTCTCGCGGACGGCAACAACGTGCTGGTGGAGGAGATGGCCAACGACGTAGTCGCCCAGCAGACGGTGGAGATCGACCGGATGCGCGGGCTGCTGACCTGAGAAGTGCCGGGCCCGCGCTCCTCCCCCGCTTCCGCGTGGCGGTGCCATGCTGGAGGCATCGTCCGGGAGGAGGTGCGCCGTGCTCCGTGTCGCCGTCGTCGGTTCGGGCCCCAGTGGGGTCTACACGGCCCAGGCGTTGCTGCGGCAGTCCCAGGTGCCCGATGTGCGGGTGCATGTGCTGGACCGGCTGCCCACACCGTACGGACTGGTCCGCTACGGCGTTGCACCCGACCACGAGAAGATCAAGTCACTGCAGAGCAGTCTCCGGACGGTCCTGGAGGACGACCGGATCACCTTCGTCGGTCATGTCGAGGTGGGCGGCGCGGGCGGGCTGTCACCCGCACGGCTGAAGGAGCTGTACCACGCGGTGGTCTACTGCGTCGGTGCGGCGGCCGACCGGCCGCTCGCCGTTCCCGGCGAAGGACTTCCGGGAAGCTTCTCCGCCACCGAATTCGTCTCCTGGTACAGCGCCCACCCGGACGCGGCCGTCGGCGGCTTTCCACTCCTGGCCCGTTCGGCCGTGGTGGTCGGGGTCGGCAACGTGGCGGTCGACGTGGCCCGGATCCTCGCCCGCGGCGCGGCCGAGCTGCGGGGCACGGACGTACCGAGGGCCGCTCTGGACGCGCTGGGGGCGAGCCGGGTGCGTGAGGTGCACATCGTCGGCAGGCGCGGCCCCTCGCAGGCCAGGTTCACCACCAAGGAGCTGCGCGAGCTGGGCGCGCTCCCCCGTGCACGGATCGTGGTCGACGGGTCGGAGCTCGCGCGCGATCCGGCGTACGCGGGTGTCGCGGGAGCAGCCCTGCCTGCCGTGGTCCGGCGGAATCTGGACGTGCTGCGCGGGTGGGCGACGGATCCTCCGGGCGCGGCGCTCGACCGCGAGCGCCGCATCCGGTTGCGGTTCTTCCTGCGCCCGGTGGAACTGCTGGAGCGGAACGGGCGGGTCGCAGGGGTACGTCTCGCGCGCACGGCCCCGGACGGTGCCGGCGGCGTACGGGACACCGGGGCGTACGAGGACATCGACGCCCAGCTCGTGCTTCGGGCCGTGGGATACCGGGGGACGCCCCTGCCCGGTCTGCCCTTCGACCCGGTGAGCGGCACCGTGCCGCATCTGGCGGGGCGGGTGACCAGGGACGGGACGGCTTCGCCCGGTGAGTACGTCGCCGGGTGGATCAAGCGGGGCCCCACCGGGGTGATCGGCTCGAACAGATCGTGCGCCAAGGAGACGGTCGCCTCGCTCGTCGAGGACGCGCCGCTGCTCGCCGGCCGGGAGGTGTCCGCCGATCCTCTGGGCGCTCTGCGGGATCAGGGGCTGCGGCCGGTGGAATGGGCCGGCTGGCTCTCCATCGAACGCGCGGAGGCGGCGCTGGGCCGCTCGCTCGGACGCGGGCAGGTGAAAATTCCCGACTGGTCCGGGCTGCTCGACGCGGCCCGGAGTCACCGCGCGTAGCGCACCGGAGAACGCGTCAGCCCTGGCCGAGGCGCTCTGCCTGCAGGTCCACACCACCGAGCACGCTGTCCAGCAGGCCAGGGAAGAGGGCGTCCAGGTCCTCCGTCCGTACACAGCTCAGCTTGGCCGTGCCGCGGTAGAACTGGCTGATGACGCCGTTCTCACGGAGCACCCTGAAGTGGTGCGTGGTGGTGGACTTGGACACAGGGAGATCGAAGCGGGAACACGCCTGCTCGTCGGTCGCGCCGGCCAGCTGGCGCACGATCCGGAGCCTGATCGGATCGGAGAGCGCATGGAGCACGCCCTCGACGCGGATCTCCTCGCGCGAGGGGTGGGCGAGCACGCGAGTCGCGTTCGTCGTCACGGTGGCTCCACTTCCTACAGGGGACTCCCATTGTACGAGCATCGTCGTAGTTATCAGCCACGGGCCGCGGTCACGAGCCGGACGCGAGGGCTTCCGTCCGGCCTCCTGCCGAACTCCTCCAGCGGCAGCAGCCGCACCGTGAATCCGGTCCGTACGAGGTCGTCCACCACGCCCTCGAGCGGGAACGTGCGGTAGTACATGACGAATTGCGGGCGCCACAGCGCGTTCCGCGCCCGCATGGCCAGGTCGAAGCCGAGCAGCGACCAGTAGGCCCGGGAGCCCACCGAGGGCGGGGCACCCACCGGGAAGACGAACAGGCCGCCGGGCCGCAGCACCGCGTACACCTGCTCGAACAGGTCGGGGCGTTCCTCCGGCAGGAAATGGCCGAACGCCCCGAAGCTCAGGGCCAGGTCGTAGGCCTGCGCGAACGGCAGCGCGCGGGCGTCGGCCCGGACCCAGTCCACCGGCAGACCTCCGGCGTTCCCGGTGTCCGCCGCCCGGGCGGCGTCCAGCATGCCGGCGCTGAAGTCGACGCCGGTGACCCGCTCCCTGCACAGCGTGCGCAACACGCCAGCGCCTGCTCCGGTGCCGCAGCAGACATCCAGGCCCCGGCCGAACGGCCCGAGGGGCCGCACCGCGTCGGCGACGGCTTCGAGCACCCGGTCCGGGGTCCGGTAGGGCGTCAGGTCGAACTTCGGGGCGAGCAGGTCGTATCCGCGCATCGTCGAGGAGAGCGCCTGTACGGCCAGTTCGCGCAGCGTGGGGCCCTGGGGAGTGAACATCGCCGCTCAGCGTACCCACGGACGCGGTGTCACACCGCGTAACCGTACTGCTTGGGCACCTGGACGTCGCCGCCGAGCGCGCGTGCGGCGTTGCGGACGAAGTAGGGGTCTCGCAGCAACTCCCGGCCGAGCAGGACCGCATCGGCGCTGCCGTCGGCGAGCACCTTCTCCGCCTGCACGGGGTCGGTGATCAGCCCCACGGCGGCCACCGGGAGGCCGGTCTCGTTGCGCACCCGCTCGGCGAACGGCACCTGGTAACCGGGCTCCACGGGGATCCGCGCCTTCGGTGCCAGTCCGCCGGTCGAGACGTCCAGCAGGTCGACGCCGTGTGCGAGCAGTTCGCGTGCGAGGCGGACGGTGTCGTCGGCGGTCCAGCCCTCGCGCGGATCGTCCGCGTTCTCGGTCAGCCAGTCGGTGGCGGAGATGCGGAAGAACAGAGGGAGCTCCTCGGGCCACACGGCGCGCACGGCGTCCACGACCTCCAGCGCGAAGCGAGTGCGGTTCTCGAAGGAGCCACCGTAGGCGTCGGTGCGGTGGTTGCTGTGCGGGGACAGGAACTCACCGATCAGATAGCCGTGCGCCCCGTGGATCTCGGCGACCTCGAAGCCCGCGTCGAGCGCTCGGCGGGCGGCTTCGGCGAACTGCCGCACGACCTGCTGGATGTCCTCGGTGCTCAGCTCGGCGGGGACCGTGTGATCCTCGTCGTACGCGACAGGGCTCGGTGCGACCGGCGTCCAGCCCTCGGGGTCACCGACGCCGATGGGGGCCCCACCGCGCCAGGGGCGGTCGGTCGACGCCTTCCTGCCGGCGTGCGCGAGCTGAATGCCCGGGACGGTTCCCTGACCGGCGAGGAAGCCGGTGATCCGGCGGAACGCCTCCACCTGCCGGTCGTTCCAGATGCCGAGGTCCGCGGGGCTGATCCGGCCCTCCGGGCTGACGGCGGTGGCCTCGACGAGGACAAGGCCGGTTCCGCCGGCCGCGCGGGCGCCGTAGTGGGCGTAGTGCCATTCGTTGGCTGTGCCCGCGTCGGGGCCGGACGCCTCAGCGCTGTACTGGCACATCGGGGCCATCCAGACCCGGTTGGGAATGGTCAGCGACCGCAGGGCGTAGGGCTCGAACAGTGCACTCACAGGGGACTCCGGTTCCTCGGGACGCGACGGGCGGCACGACGGCCCGGGCGCGCCGGGCCGTCTTTTCGTACGAGATCCACCGTACTACGACTTTCACCGTACTACGAGATGTACCGTACTACGACAGTCGCCGACGCCGGAGCCGGATGCCGGCCTCGGCCTCGTACATCTGGGTCCAGCTGCGTCCGCCTCCGGAGGTCCAGGTCACCTGCACATTCGCCCCGTCCGTCCTGACGGCCTCCACCGTCATCAGCCGGTCGCCGTCCCGTACGTCGCCGCGCGCCAGCTCACTCGCCCTGACGGTCACCGGCTCCGCCGGGCGCGCGTGCTCCGCCTCGGCGGCCGCCGCGACGAGCGCCGCAGCCAGTTCCCTGGCCGCGGCCGGAGAGCAGGACCAGGAGCCGTGCGCCGAGGGGCCCTCGATCCGGATTCCGACCTGGAGAGGCCCGTCCGTAGCCCCAGGGGCCACCTCCAGCCTCGCGCCGTGTCCCTCGGTGTCCCGGATCTCGATGCTCATCCCTGCCGCCTCCTCGTCCCGCTCCGGTCAGCTCGGCCGGAGATTTCCGGCGGGCCCAGACAGCTCGACTTGAGGCCGCCGGTGTCCACCACGAGGTTCTGGAGTACCACGGTCGGGTCGACCAACCAGAATTCCGTATGTGGGCACCTGCCCGTCCGATGTGATGAGCGGTAGCCGTGTGTTGACGTTGTCCCACAGCTCCCCCTGCAGCTTCAGGGGGACGTACGCGCCGAGGAAGGCTCCCCGATGGCGCCGAGACCCGCCGAGCCGGTCCAGTACGAACCAGCGGCCATCCAGCGAGGCTGACCAGTACAGCTGTGCGGTCCTGCACCACACTGCTGTGCTGGCCGGGGCCCCACCGAGGACCAGTTCCTGAAGAGCGAGGCGCAGCGCCCGGGCGAGCAGCACGCCCGCGACAACAACCACGACACCCACGACCTGCCGGTGAAGGTCCGCGGCGTGCGGGTGCGGCTGTCCTGTTGTGATCGCCATCCAGCTTCAGCGCAACGAGCGGCATGGCCACCGCGCTGACGAGCGCGGCAGGTACCAGGCGGGCCGCGAATCCGGTCACCCCGACGGCGTCGGCGACCACGGGGCCGACCGCGGTCCCGGCCCCCAGCGCCACGACCATGATGAGACCGCCGCCCAGGGCCCGGCCCAGGGCCCCGGAGAGGGAGGGGGCGTGAGGGAGCGAACGGACAGGTCGGGGCGAGGGTCGGTCATCGCTCTCTCCTTGCTGAACATCCGGTCGCACCAGGGGTGTTCACCTTCCTCGGCGCCCAAGCGATCACCAGGGTCGCCGGCGGATGAGATGCCGATACATCTTTCGATGCAGGAGCCGCGGCGCTTCGGCTCACGTAGGCCTGGCCGCCGCCTGGAACTGATGGCGGAGCCACGGTGCTCTCGGCCTTTGCAGTGGGAGCGGCGGGCTCGGGTTTGGCTACGTCGTCGGAGGCGTGACCGGTGCAGATGGTGCTCGTTGCTGGACAATCAAGATCAAACCCGCAGCGCCGACGCACGCGAGTCCGTTGGCGGAGCATGCCCGGGGTGGCCTTCGAAAGTTTCGACATGGCCTCCGCCTCCCCGGGAGGTGTGCGGACCAGGCGGGCAGGGGGCGTGAGCCCCCTGCCCCGTCAGTTCTGTGCGACCAGTGCGTCGACCGAGGTGGCGCAGACCATGCGGCGCCCGTGATCGACGGTGCGCTCGGCTCCGGTGAGACGCAGCCCTACGACGTGCTTCACATCGGCCGCGTCGCTGGACGTGGCGAAGCGCAGCTCCAGGTCACCGGGCTCGACGATACGGAGCCCACCGGTCCCGGTGAAGGAGACCAGGTCCGCGTGGAAGCGGAAACTGACCTTCCGGGACTCCCCCGCGGCGAGCGGCACCCGGGCGTAACCGATCAGCCGGGCCTCGGGGCGCGTGGTCTGGGCGACCGGGTCGTGCACGTAGAGCTGGACCACTTCGGTGCCGTCGCGGTCGCCGGTGTTGCGGACCGTGATCTCGAGGTCCGTCTCGCCGTCGGTGGGGAGTTCGGCCGGCGCGGCGGCGCCGGGCTCCCATGCGAACGAGGTGTACGAGAGTCCGTGGCCGAATGGGTAGAGCGGCGTCGGGTCCAGATTGCTCACCCCGTTGGCCCGGCCCAGCGGCGGCTGCAGGTACGTCCACGGCTGGCCGCCCGGGTCTCTGGGCACGCACAGGGGCAGACGCCCCGAGGGGTTGACCCGCCCCGAGAGCACACCGGCGAGCGCCGGGCCGCCTTCCTCGCCGGGGAAGAACGCCTGCACGCAGGCGGCCAGCCGGTCCGCCCGCCCGCCGAGCGCGTATGTGCGGCCCGTCAGCAGCACCAGAACGACGGGCGTGCCGGTCGCGAGCAGCGCGTCCAACAGCTCGCCCTGGCGACCGGGCAGCGCCAGATCGGCCGCGTCACAGCCTTCGCCGGAGGTGCCGCGGCCGAAGAGTCCGGCCCTGTCGCCGAGCACGGCCACACAGACATCGGCCCCGGCCGCGAGTGCCGCGGCCTCCTCGATCCGGGAGGCATCCGTACCGTCCACCTCGCAACCCTGCGCGTAGTCGACGCCGACGCGCGGGAACTCCGCACGGAGCGCCTCCAGCATCGTCGGCACCTCGATGCCCATGGGCGCCCCGGGGTGCAGGACCCCGACGTGGCTGGGGAAGGAGTAGCAGCCGAGCATGGCCAGCGGGTCGTCGGCGCGCGGCCCGACGACCGCGATCCGCCCGGTGCCGCTCAACGGCAGTGCCCCCCCGGGGTTGGCCAGCAGTACGCAGGACCGCTCGGCGAGCAACCGGGCCAGGGCCCTGTTCCGCGGCGGGTCGAGATCCACCCTGCCGCGCACCCGCTCCGGGTCCACCCCGTCCAGCACCGCGGGGAGGGTGGGCCGGTCCGGGTCGAGCAGGCCCAGCTCGCACTTCTGCAGCAGGACCCGGTGCAGGGCGCGGTCCACCAGTTCCTCGGCCACGAGTCCGTCGCGGACGGCGGCGACCAGTTCGTCGCCGTAGCTGCGTACGGTGGGCAGCTCCACGTCCACGCCGGCGGTGAGGGCCAGCCGCGCGGCGTCACCGCGTCCGGCGGCGACCTTGTGCAGCGTCTCAAGGAAGCCGATGCCGAAGTAGTCGGCGACCACCGTTCCGCTGAACCCCCAGGTGTCCCTGAGAAGCCCGGTGAGCAGGGCCGGGTCGGCCGCGGCGGGCAGACCGTCGATCTCTGCGTACGAGTGCATCACCGACCGGGCGCCGCCCTCGCGGATCGCCATCTCGAACGGCGGCAGGATCACATCGGCCATCTCGCGGGCGCCCGCACGTACCGGAGAGAGGTTGCGCGCGCCCGCCGACGCCGAGTAGCCCGCGAAGTGCTTGAGCGTGGCGACGATCCCGGAGGCCTCCAGGCCCCGGACATAGGCCGTACCGATGGTCGCGACGAGGTAGGGGTCCTCGCCGATGGTCTCCTCCACGCGGCCCCAGCGCAGATCCCGCACCACGTCCAGGACGGGCGCGAGGCCCTGATGGACGCCGACCGACCGCATGTCGCTGCCGATCCGGTGGGCCATCTCCGCGACAAGCTCCGGGTCCCAGGCCGCACCCCAGGACAGCGGAACCGGATAGGCGGTCGCGCCCCAGGCGGTGAAGCCGGCCAGGCACTCCTCGTGGGCGAGCGCGGGGATACCGAACCTGCCCGCCTCGGAGATCCTGGCCTGGGCCGTGGCCAGTGAGACGGCGCCGACGCCCGGGTCGACCGGGGCGGTGCCGAACGGGCGGGTGAGCTGGCCGAGGCCACGTGTGGTGATGTCCTCGAAGTCGACCGGGTCGACCATGTCGTTCTGGTGCGGTGCGACTCCGTCGCCCTCCGCGTCGGCGCCCACCCAGATTCCGTAGAGCTGGGCGGCCTTCTCCTCGAGCGTCATCCGGGCCACCAGGTCGGCCACCCTCTCCTCGGGGCTGAGCGAAGGGTCGCGCCAGGGGCCGTCGACGGCGGGGGGCGGATCGAGCTGACGGGTATGCGGGACGGGGTGGATTGCCATGGCGGCAGGGGTTCCTTTCATGAGTGCGGTGGTCCGGGGCGGCGTCGGTGTGCTATTTGCCGCCCACCCCCATCAGTCCGTTGATCAGCGCCCGTCGCGCCACGAGGTACACGGCGAAGATGGGAACGACGGAGAGGACGATCGCTGCCAGTACCGCGGGGATGTTCACTCCGAACTGGCTCATGAAGTTGAACAGTCCCAGCGTCAGTACGCGTTGCTCCTCCGACTGCGTCAGGATCAGCGGAAACAGGAAGCCGTTCCACGCCTGCAGGGCGGAGAAGATCGCCACCGTGCTGATCCCGGCCTTGGACAGTGGCACCGCCAGCTGCCAGAGCATGCGCAGGGGCGAGGCTCCATCGAGGGCCATCGCCTCGTACATCTCCTCGGAGACGTCGCGCATGGTGCCGCTGAGCACCAGGACCGCGACAGGCATCGCGAAGGCGGAGGTGGGCAGGATGATCGCCCACAGGGTGTCGTACAACCCCATCTTTCCGATCATCAGATAGAGGGGCACGATCACGGCCTGCGCCGGGATGGCCACACCGAGCAGGAAGGTCCGGAAGGCGAGCGAGGACAGGCGGCTGCGGGTGCGCACCGCCACGTAGGCCACCGGGACGGAGAACACCAGCACGATGGCGACCGTGACCACCGCGACGATCGCGGTGTTGCCGATCAGCGTGAGGAACCCGCTGTCCAGCACGTAGTCGTAGTTCGCGAGCGTCGGATCCTTGGGGACCGCCAGCGGGTCACCGTTCAGGGCCTCGTCCTGCCGCATCAGCGACGCGGAGACCAGCGTATAGAGCGGCACCAGGACGATGACCAGCCAGATCACCGAACCGATGCCGGCCACCGGGTTTCCCGGAGACCCGCGCCGGCGCAACGCACGGCCGCGACGCGGCGCGTCGGGTGTCGCGCGCTGCTGCGGCGAAGCGGGGCGGGTGTCGATCGGCATCTCGTCACATACCTTCCCGCGTGGACCGCATGGACCCGAAGCCACTGAGGCGGACCATGACCAGCGAGATACTGGTCGCCACGACGACGAGCGCCGTGGCGATGGCCGCCGCATAGCCGAGGTCGTACGTCTGGAAGCCGGTCCGGTACATCAGGTAGGGCAGAATCGTCGTGTCCGTGCCGGGACCGCCCTTGGTCATGATGAGCACGGTGTCGAAGTACGTCAGCGAGCCGACGATCATCAGGACCGACGAGGTCGTCATCGTGTGGCGCAGCTGCGGCAGAGTGATGTGGAAGAACTGCCGCACCATGCCCGCGCCGTCGATGGAGGCGGCCTGGTAGAGGACCTCCGGGATCTGCCGGGCGCCGCCCTGGTAGATCAGCGTGTGGAAGGGCATGAACTGCCATCCGCCGACGAACGCCACCACGAGCAGGGCGCCGGTGGACGTCCCCATGACGTTGGGATCGATGCCGATCCAGGGTCCGATCGTCTGGATCACGCCGAAGTTGGGGTCCAGCAGTGCGCGGAACAGCATCGCGATGGCGGTGGTGGAGAGCAGCAGCGGGATGAAGAAGATCGCGGACAGGAACGCACGGCTGCGCTGGCGGCCCGCGGCCCACACGCCCAGCAGCAGGGCCACCGGAGTCTGGAAGACCCAGCTGATCGTGGTGAGCAGGAGGCTCAGCCAGGCGGCCTGACCGAACTCGGAGTCCCTGAACAGCCGGGTCCAGTTGTCCAGGCCCGTGAAGGTCGGGGAGTTGAGACCGTCCCACTCGCAGAAGGAGAGACAGACGGCGATCGCCAGAGGGACGATCGCGAAGACGGCGAAGAAGAGGATGCCGGGGACGGCCCAGGCGACCGGGGGGCGGCCGACGTTGCCGACGGCAGCCTTCCTGTATCCGTACCTCTTCGCGACCGGAGTGTGGTGGGACATCGTTACTTTGCGGCCTTCATTGCTTCGACGAACTGCTCAGGGGTCGTCTTGCCGGCGAACAGCTTGCTGATCTCCGTGAGCAGTGGCGTGGCGTACTGGGCTTCGAGTGCCTGGTCCCACGAGAGGGTGAAGCTCGGAGCCTTCCGCACCATTTCGTACTGGTCGGTGGCGAACTCCGGGTTGGGGGAACCGCTCAGCATTGAGGCCGCGTTGGACGTGGTGGGGACGTCGCCGTTGTCGACGAGGGCCTGCGCGTAGGTCTTCGACGCCATCGTCTTCAGGAACGCGATGGCGGTGTCCTTGTGCTTGGTCCGGGCGTTGACGGACCAGTAGTTGGTGGGGTTGCCCACGATGTTCGCCGGGTCGCCCACCCCGCCGGCCACCGCCGGGAACGTGGTCCAGCCGAGGTCCTTCCTGGCGAATTCGGGGGCCTTGCCCAGCTGGGTCGAGTATTCCCACGAGCCCATGAGGTGCATCGCGGCTTTGCCCTTGCTGAGCAGGGTCGGCGCTGCTCCGCTGGCGTAGTCCACGGAGTTGAAGTTCTTCCCGAAGGCGCCCTGGGCGATCAGCTCCTTGACGGTCTGTGCCGTCTTGAGCACCGCGGGATCGCCCCAGCCGTCGGTGTCGCCGTCCTGGATCCTCTTGAAGACCTCCGGGCCGCCGATCCGGTCCAGCAGGTATTCCATCCACATCAGTTCGGGCCACTTCTCGGCGCCACCGAGCGCGAAGGGGGTGATGCCGGCGGCCTTGAAGGTCTTGATCGCCGTCTGAAGGTTTTCCCAGGTTTCCGGAGCCTCGATCTTGTACTCGGCGAAGAGGGCCTTGTTGTAGAAGAGCATCACAGGCTGCATGCCGCGCATGGGCACGCCGTAGATCTTCCCGTCGAGACCGCCGGCCGTCATGATCGAGGGGATGAAGCCGTTTTCGAGCGTGGCGTCGTTCTTCACCGTCGACGTCAGATCGACCAGGTCGTCGGAGTCGACGTAAGGCTTGATGGAGCCGGCGCCCCAGTTGTAGAAGACGTCAGGAGCGCTGGGCGAGCCCATGGCGCTGCGCAGCTTGTTCACGTAGTCGCTGCCGGGAACCGGAACCAGCTTCACCTGGACCTCGGAGGTCTTGTTGAACGTGTCGACCGCTGCCTGCTGAACCTTGACCGCGTCGTCGCCGTAGACGTAAGCGGTGATGGTCCCGCTGTCACTCCCGCCGCCCCCTGAGCCACAGCCTGCCAGCAGGCAGGCCATGGTCATCGCCGCGCCCGCCGCGGCCCGTCGTGTCGAACGTGTGCCCTGAGTGAATGTCCCCGACCTCATGACCGCATCCTCTGTCGAATGTTTCGGAGTGCCTCTCGAATGTTGCCGGAACCGTACGGTCGCGTTTCGGGCCCGTCAAGAGGGCAGGAGCAAGGATGTGCCGACCTTGCCCGGACGCGTATCCAGGGCTGCGGGGGAGCTACGATTCGTGCATGAGCCCTGCAAAGGTCCAGCCCCCACAGGAGAAGGTGTCCGTCGGCGAGTCGTCGGAGAGCACCGCCACGCTGGCAGAGATCGCCCGAGCGGCCGGTGTTTCGGCTCCGACAGTTTCGAAAGTGCTGAACGGCCGTGCCGATGTCGCCCCGGGCACCCGCACCAGGGTGGAGGACCTGTTGCTGCGGCACGGCTACCGCCGCAGGCGGGGAGCCTCCCAGCAGTCCCAGCTGATCGACCTGGTCTTCCACGAGCTGGACAGCGCCTGGGCGATGGAGGTCGTCCGGGGAGTCGAGAACGTCGCGAGGGAGGAGGGCCTGAGCCTGGTCCTCTCGGAGAGCGCGGGCCGGCTCACCCCGGGCCAGACGTGGGTGGACGGCGTGCTGGCGCGCCGCCCGGCCGGAGTGATCCTTGTGCTCTCGGACCTCGACGCGGCGCAGCGCGCACAGCTGACCAGCCGCTCCATCCCGTTCGTCGTCGTCGATCCGGCGGGTGATCCAGGCGACGACATCCCCTCGGTCGGGGCGGCGAACTGGCAGGGCGGCCTTGCCGCCACCCGCCACCTGACGGGTCTGGGCCACCGGAGGATCGGCATCGTCGGCGGACCGGCCCGCATGATGTGCAGCCGTGCCCGGCTCGATGGCTATCGCGCCGCCCTGGAGACCTCGGGCATCCCGATGAATCCCGATCTCGTCCGGGAGGGGGAGTTCAACCACGAGGACGGCTACACGGCGGCGCTGGAACTGCTGCGCCTGCCGGAACCGCCCACCGCCGTCTTCGCCGGGAACGATCTCCAGGCCCTCGGCGTGTACGAAGCCGCGCGCGAGCTGGGACTGCGGATCCCCGAGGACCTCAGTGTGGTCGGTTTCGACGACCTGCCGCTGACCCGCTGGATCGGCCCGCCGCTCACGACGGTGCGCCAGCCGCTGATAGAGATGGCCGAGACCGCGGCCCGGCTGGTCCTCGACCTGAGCCGGGGCAAGCAGCCGGCGACCACCCGGGTCGACCTGGCGACGAGCCTGGTGGTCCGCAGCAGCACGGCCCCGCCGGCGCGCTGAGGGGGCGGGGCGCGACTCCCGACGCGCGGACATGTCGTCCTGCGCCGTGGCCCGCGCGCTCGCCGCGACCGCTGTGACCTGGGCCGACACCGCAATTCCCGGCCACTGTCAGTGGCCCGGTGCAGACTGGCCCCATCCGGCACAACGGCGTCTCGGGAGGACCGGTCATGACCGATGTGATGCTCACCGTAGGTACCCGCAAGGGACTCTTCATCGGCCGCAGAAACGGCGGCAGGTGGACGTTCAGCGATCCGCATTTCAACGCCCAGGCGATCTACTCGATCGCCATCGACATCCGGGGGCGGGCGCCCCGGCTGCTGGTCGGCGGCGACAGCGCCCACTGGGGCCCTTCGGTCTTCCACTCCGACGACCTGGGCGCGACCTGGGTGGAGCCGAAACAGCCTGCGGTGAAGTTCCCCCAGTTCACCGGCGCGTCGCTGGAGCGGGTGTGGCAGCTGCACCCCGCCGGCCCCGAGGCCCCCGACGTCGTCTACGCGGGGACCGAGCCGGCCGCGCTCTTCCGGTCGCAGGACCGGGGCGAGTCCTTCGAGCTGGTCCGCCCGCTCTGGGACCATCCGACACGGTCCAAGTGGGTGCCGGGCGGGGGCGGCGAGGGGCTGCACACCATCCTGACCGACCCGCGGGACGCCCGGGCGGTGACCGTCGCCGTCTCCACGGCGGGAGTGTTCCGCACCGAGGACGGCGGCGAGCGCTGGTCACCGTCCAACAAGGGCGTCTCCGCCGTCTTCCTGCCGGATCCGGACCCCGAGTTCGGGCAGTGCGTGCACAAGGTGACCCGTGACGCGGCCGACCCCGACCGGCTCTATCTGCAGAACCACTGGGGCGTGTTCCGGAGCGACGACTCGGGGGAGCACTGGAAGGACATCGGCGCCGGCCTGCCTTCGGACTTCGGCTTCGCCGCCGCCGCGCACCCGCACCGCGCGGACACGTTCTACATCTTCCCGATCAACGCCGACGCGGACCGCGTCCCGGCCGGACACCGCTGCCGGGTGTTCCGTACGCAGAACGCGGGAGAGACCTGGGAGCCCCTCGCCCAGGGCCTCCCGGACGGTGACCACTACGGCACGGTGCTGCGTGACGCCCTTTGTACGGACGACGCCGACCCGGCAGGGGTCTACTTCGGCAATCGCAACGGCGAGGTGTACGCGAGCGCGGACGACGGCGACAGCTGGCAGCAACTGGTCGCGCATCTGCCCGATGTGCTGTGCGTGCGGGCCGCGGTGCTCGACTGACGGGCAGCCTGGCTCACGCCCTTCTGCCAACGCCTTGCAGGCGGGCGGGCAGGGTGATGACGCGCGAACTCGCCCTGCACTCCTGGTCGCTGCTCACGGCAGACGCCAGTCCACCGGTTGCTCCCCCGCGCGGGCCAGGAAGTCGTTGGTGCGGCTGAAAGGCCGCGAGCCGAAGAAGCCGCGGTCCGCCGACATGGGGGAAGGATGGGCGGATTCGACCGCGGGCAGGTCTCCGAGGAGTGGCCGTGCTGTGCGGGCGTCCCGCCCCCACAGCACGGAAACCATCGGCTTGCCCCGTGCGGCCAGGGCACGGATGGCCTGCTCGGTCACTTCTTCCCAGCCCTTGCCCCGGTGGGCGGCGGGTTTGCCGGGTGCTGTGGTCAGCGCCCGGTTGAGCAGCAGCACACCCTGCTGTGTCCAGGGCGTCAGGTCGCCGTTGGAAGGCCGGGAAAGGCCGAGGTCGGAGTGCAGCTCCCGGAAGATGTTCTCCAGGCTGCCCGGAAGCCGTCGCACATCGGGCGCCACCGCGAAGCTGAGCCCGATGGCCATGCCCGGGGTCGGGTAGGGATCCTGACCCACGATCAGGACGCGTACGTCATCGAAGGGCTGCTGGAAAGCACGGAGTACGTTCTTCCCCGCCGGCAGATAGGTGCGCCCGGCGCCGATCTCCGCACGAAGGAAGTCCCCCATCGCCGCGATCCGGCCGGCCACGGGCTCCAACGCCTCGGCCCAGCCGGGCTCCACAAGTTCACTCAACGGTCGCGCTGCCACGGCCGTCACTCTACCGGCCTACACCGCCCCGAGTGATCATGCGCGCCCACGGGAGGGGGCGGGAGATAGGGTGCCGCTTGTCGTCCGTCCTTCATGATTCCGGAGTCCGTCCATGAGGTCCCGGCCCCGCAAGGTCCCGCAGGCGTTCGTCCGCAGTCAGTGGTGCCCGTTGCTTCCGGTGATCGGGCCGACCGGTCTCCAGCCGGCCGAGCGGAGGCTGCCGTGACCGTCCCCGAACCAGGCGCGTTCGTCCTCGGGGTGGACTCGGGCGGGTCAGGACTCCGAGTGGCGCTCGGACCGGTGGAGGCCGGGCCTCCGCCGTTCACCGCCGTCCGCGCCGAACCCGTGCGGACCGGTGCGGACGGTATCGACGCCGGGCATCTGCTGGAGCAGCTGCTGCCCGCGGCCCATCGGCTGCTGGAGCAGGCGGGGCCCGGGGCATCCGTCAGCGCTGCGGCGATCGGTGCAGCGGGTATGGCGACGCTCGGTGACCAGCTGCGCGCCCGGTTGCCCGCCGCACTCGCGGACGCGCTGGGCGTACGGCGAGTGGCGCTGGCAGCCGATGCGGTGTCCGCGTACGCCGGGGCACTGGGCCAGCGGCCCGGGGTTGTCGTCGCGGGCGGCACCGGCCTGATCGCGCTCGGCACCGACCTCACGACGTGGCGGCGGGCGGACGGCTGGGGACATCTGCTGGGCGACAGCGGCGGCGGCGCCTGGATCGGCCGGGCGGGGCTCGATGCGGCGATGCGGGCCCATGACGGCCGGCGCGGCGGTTCGCCGGCGCTGCTGGCGCGGCTCGAGGCGGTCTTCGGAGCGGTCGCCGGTCTTCCTGGCCTGCTCTATCCGCGTACGGACCGCCCCGCGCTGCTCGCCTCCTTCGCCCCCGAGGTCGGGGCCTGCGCCCTCGACGACAAGATAGCGGCGGGGATTCTACGGGAGGCGGCGGCACACATCGCCGAATCGGCGAACGCGGTGTGTCCCCGCCCGGCGGGCTTCCGCCCCGACGACTGTGAAGTCGCTCTGACGGGCGGGTTGTTCCACATGGGCGAGCCTCTCCTCGGGCCGTTGCACAGGGAACTGGCCCAACAGGTCCCACGGGCACGCGTGGTCACGGCGGAGGGCGACCCGCTGCACGGCGCGCTGGAGATCGCCCGGGCTCTCGCCGGCCCCGGGCTGCGACTGCCACCCCATCCGACCCTGCTGTTCGTACCGGGAGTAACGTAGCTGATTCGGGCGATCATCCGTCCGGACAGCGCAGGTCAGTCGCCTGCCATGTCACCCAACAGACATATGCGGACAGATGACGCCTGACCGCCCCCTCCCCGAACAGAGGGGCACCCAAAACCAGTAGCATGCGGCGCCATGAGCACCCCCACTGGGCCCGCTTCCGGCCTGCCTGTACGAATGCCGCGACCTCGCCAGTCCGGACGGCACCGCCGCCCGGAGCCCGTGGTCGCACCTGAGGGCGCTGCCGCGCTCGTTCTTGCCCTTCCCGGTGCCCCTTCCCCGGCCTCGCGCAGCCTGGCCGAGGAAGTGATCAGCATCGCCCGTTCCGAGCTACCCGGTCTGAATGCACAGATCGGCTATCTCGACGGCGACGACGCCGAATATCCCACGCTCGTCTCCGTCCTCACCCGTGCCGCCGCCGAGCGCACCGCGCGCTACGAGCAGGCCACCGCCGCGGGCCGCGAGGTCGCCGAGCCCTCGGGCCCGTCCGCCGTCGTGGTGCCGCTGCTCGCGGGGCCGGACAGCGCCCTGATCCGGCGCATACGGCAGGCCGTCATGGACAGCGGTACGCAGGCGGAGCTGACCGACGTACTGGGTCCGCACCCACTGCTCGCCGAAGCGCTGCACGTACGCCTTTCGGAGGCAGGACTGGCGCGCGCCGACCGCGCGCGGCTGTTCACGGTGGCGACCGCGGCCGACGGCATCGTGCTGGCCACGGTCGGTGGCGAGGAGGCCGTGCAGGCCGCCGGGATCACCGGCATGCTGCTGGCCGCCCGTCTCGCCGTGCCGGTGATGGCCGCAGCCCTGGACGTGGAGGGTTCGGTCGCCTCGGTCGCCGCGCAGCTGCAGAGCTCCGGCTCCGCGCAGCTCGCGCTCGCGCCGTACCTGGTGGGCCCGGAGATCGAAGCAGGGCTGCTGGACGCCGCCGCGAAGGAGGCGGGCTGCGCGACCGCGGAGCCGCTCGGCGCATACCCGGCCATCGGCAAGCTCGTGCTCTCGCTGTACGCGACGACGCTGGGAATCACCCCGGCGACGCCGCAGGGAGCCCACGCACACTGATTTCGTGCCACCCGCATGCCCGGACGGTGTGGCGCGGACCGGTCCTCTCCGGTCCGTGCCACATGCCGGGCGGGGGCAGTCGCCGCCACTGCCCCGGTATGCGTCAGGCGAAGACCACGCAGGAGGCGGCCGCGATCTCGATGGAGCCCGCGTGCGCCGGGATTCCCGTCTCCGCGTCCACGGCAAACCAGCTGACGTTCCCGGAGTGCTCGTTGGCGACATACAGCCACTGTCCGGTGGGGTCGATGGTGAGATCGCGGGGCCAGCGTCCGCCGCAGCCCACGGCAGCCGCCAGCACAGGCTTCTCGGCCGTCTCGTCGAGCGTGAGGACGGAAATGCTGTCGTGCCCGCGATTGGCCGTCCACAGGAACCGGCCGTCGTGCGAGACCACCACCTCCGAGGGGTACGTACGCACGGCTCCGCCTTCGTCGTGGTCGTAGGGCAGCACCTGCGTCTCCCCCAGCGGTTCGAGCAGCCCGTCGGCCGCGTCCCAGCGGCAGACGGTGACCGTCGGCTCCAGCTCGTTCAGAACGTAGACGTGTCCCCCGGACGGGTGAAAGGCAAGATGGCGGGGCCCGGTGCCCGGACGCAGTGCCGTCTCGGCGTGCAGCCGCAGGCAGCCGGTGGCGGGGTCGAGGGCGCAGACACGTACGGAATCCGTGCCGAGGTCCACGCTCAGCACCCAGTTCCCCGACGGATCGGCCACCACCTGGTGCGCGTGCGGGCCCGACTGGCGGCCTTCGTCGGGACCGCGGCCCTCGTGCCGCAGCACGTCGGTCGCCCGGCCGGGCGATCCGTCGTCCTCTACGGGCAGCGCGGTGACACTGCCGGAGCCGTAGTTGGCCGTCACCAGATGGCCGCCGGCGAGGGCCAGGTGAGTCGGGCTGCTCCCGTCGACCGGCCGCACCTCACCGATCAGCCTCGGTGTGCCGTCGTCGTCGATGCCGAACGCCGCGACGGCGCCGTCGGAGGTCTCACTGACTGTGTACAGCACGGTCGCACCCGTCCCGGGAGCGTGGCCGACCGCGAGGAAGGACGGATCGGCCACGGCATCCGTGGACGCGAGCACGGACGGCGCCCCGGTATCCCGGTCGACGGCTGCGACGGTGATGCCGCGGCCTCCCGCCGAGGTGAACGACCCTATGAATGCCCGCTTTGCGTGGTCGGCGCCCATCGCGCTACCCCTCTTCGCGTCCGTCACGATCTTCCCGGCCGACGGTAGCAGGCAGCCTTCTCCGGTCCGGACCGGAGAAGGCTGCGAGAGAGGAAGTCAGGCGCCGATCAGCGGAGCGCGCGGGGAACTGTGCAGGGGAGCGGCGAGTTCGGCGAGCGCCCTTTCCAGACTGTGCAGATGAGCCAGCGCGGGTTCGGCCGCACCGGCAGGCTGCAACACTCCGGCACAGGCCGTCGTGGCGCGCCGCCGTACCGGTGCGGTCAGCGCCTCCACCGAGGCTTCCACGCGCCAGCAGGCAGCGGCCAGGCGGGCGTCCTGGGACGCCTCCGGGTCCGCCGTGACGGACGCGAGGCCCCGCACCTCGCGTACGCATACGTCGAGCAGCGCGAGGACCTGTGCGGCCCGTGCCTTACGGGCGCGGAACGGACTCAGCGGATGCACGAGCGGGCCGAGCGAGAGCCGTACCCGCCCGAGGAGCGCCTCCAGCTCGGCGACCCGGGGAGCGGGGTCGGCGGTCGCCGAGCCGCCGAGCCGTGCGGCGGCCTCCGCGGTGCACGCGTGCACGCAGCGCAGGGCCCGCTGGATCCAGGCATCGGTCGTCGCGTGGGTGGTGACCGGCAGGACGAGGAGTACCGCCACCACCGCACCGAGCGCGCCGACGCCGGTCTCCGTGAGGCGCAGCGCGAGCAGCGCGGGATCGAGGACGCCGAGCAGGCCGTAGAGCGTCACCGCCAGGACCGTC
Organism: Streptomyces sp. NPDC002911; assembly: GCF_053591835.1. Lineage (NCBI taxonomy): Bacteria > Bacillati > Actinomycetota > Actinomycetes > Kitasatosporales > Streptomycetaceae > Streptomyces > Streptomyces sp. NPDC002911. Next base: position 442,871 of record NZ_JBSFUO010000003.1, read on the forward strand.
ACCGAGAACATCATCCAGGTATAGGAGACGGCCGCACTGTAGAAGATCCCGAAAACGCCGAGGGCCACCAGGACCGCGGAAGGCAGAGCCGAGCCGTGCAGCGGAGCGATGACGAGCAGCCCGACGGGGATACCGGCGAGCGTCCCCAGCACCCGGCGGAATCCGCGGACCAGCGTCTCACCGCGTGAGGCGGTGTTGACGAAGACCCACCAGGTGGCACCCACGGCCCAGTACCAGCGCTCCCCGGAGAGGAACTGGCCCGCGAGCAGCGCGAGGGCCCCGCCCGCCGTCGCCTGGATCGCCTGACGCGTGGTCGTCCGGGCCAGCCCCCGGCCGGACACGGGCGCGAGCAGCGCGGCAACGGGCAGCTGTCGCTCGTAGCACCAGAGGCCGAAACGGACGGCCGACGAGGCGAGCAGCGAGAGCAGGACGGCGGAGTACAGCTCGGGCAGCTGTCCCGGGAGGGTGTGGAGGAACTGGGTGATGAAGAAGGCCATGAAGGCGAACACCCCGAGCGAGTGACCGCGCGGTCCCCATCGCCGGGCGTAGACACCCATACCCATGACCGCGAGGAAGGCCAGGTCACGCGCCACGGGTAGGTCGTGCAGTCCAGCCGCCAGGGCGAGTACGGGAAGCCCCGCGACGGGCAGGAGCGCCGTTGTGACCGCTTGCCCGCGCACGGTGGGGTCGGTCACCGTGAAGAGGGCCAGGAGTGCCGCGAGCCCGCCTGTGACAGCGCCGGCGAGTGAGTGACCGGCCAGGCCGCACAGGACGGCGGCCAGTCCGATGCCGAGGACGGCCCTCGTCGCGTGGCGCAGCCGGAGCCGCCCTGGATCCGGAGCCACGAACGCCCTCTTCAGCACAGCTGCCGCCCCTTCGCATGAAAAAGGGCGCCACGGAATCCGCAGCGCCATCGACGGGGACATCACACCACGGCATCGACTGTTGGCTCAACAGATGCCCGAGACGCTATGCCATTGGTGCAGCCAATCCACTTGCATGAGTGCCACGGTTCGGCCAATGGCCGGGCCTCTGCGTCTCGGGTAGGGGCAGGGCAGGGGCCGGTGCGCGGACTCATGATTGCCGTATGGCGGGAGGACCCGCCGGACGCCAGGGTGTGCGCGACCTCGCCGGCGGTGGGTGGTGACGGGTACGGCCACCGCTCGGACCGATCCGAGGGCGACGACCGGAGCGACCCAGCGGAACCCGTTGCCGGGACAGAGGCCGACGCGATCGCCCTTGCCCGATACCGGCGGCGGACCGGATCCCGACGGCCTGGGCCGCGAGCTCCGCGTAGGAGATCCGTTCCTCGGTGGTGACCACGCCCACCCGTGCGAGGGCCACGCACTGCCGTGACGCGCCCTCAGCGGCCGTACGCGGCGCGGCACAGGTCGACGATCTCGGAGGACGCGACCCCCTGGCCCGTTGCGCAGACGGTGCGCATGTCGTACGTCTGCCGCGGCTGTGCCCGGCGGGGCGTGCCCGCGCGGCGCGGCGGTTCGGGCCGGGCCGGAGCCACGCGTCGCGGCTGACTCCGGGCCTGCTGACGGGCCGGTGGTGCGACAGCGCCCGCACGGCGGGTCGGCGCACGCACCCCCTCCTCCTTCTTCTTCCGTTTCTTTCCGCCGTGCTCCGGCCGCTCCTCGGCCTTCCCCAGGGCGTCATGGACGGCCGGAGGCGCGGCGGGCGGCGTGGATGTCTGCGCGGCGGGGGCGTCGCCGGAGCGCACGGAGGCCACGGGGGCCGGCCTCTCCGCTTCGGCCGGGACGGAGACACAACCGGCCGCGCCCAGCAGGGCAACGAGCGCGAAGGACATGGACCGCAGGTTCATGCTCTGGTCAACGACGAGCCACACGACCGGACACGTTCGGAGCCTCCGGTCCCGGGCGGGCGCGGGCGCTCAGCCGGACAGGCCCGAGCGGGCGATGGCGAGCGCGCGGTGGATGGTGCGGGACAGCGAAGCCGGCTGCGGGTCCGTGCTCCACGCCCACTGCTCGACCGCGATGCGGAGCGTGCTGTTGAGCAGGGTCGCCTGCATCCGTGGCTCGAGGCCGTCCGGCCCGTGGCCCGTCCGCTCGGCGATGATCTCGGCGAAGACCAGCTCCGCGTCGTGGTGCACCTGGAGCCATACGGCGCGCAGCCCGGGCTCGGTGCGGGTGAGCAGGACCAGGTCACGCAGCGCTTCGGCTTCGGTGCCGGCCGGCGCGTCCGGAAGCGAGGGTGGGGCCCCCGCGACGGCCTCCACCAGCGGCCGGTCGCGTGGCCACGACCTCATGAGCGCGGTGACGAAGTCCAGCGCGTAGGTCAGCAGGGGGCTGACGCACAGTTCCTTCGACGAGGTGTAGCGCCACAGGGTCCGCTGCGAGATTCCCGCGGCGGCGGCGATCTCGTCGGCGGTCGTCGCTGCCACACCGCGCTCGGCGAAGAGACGAACGGCTTCGCGGGCGATCTCGAGCCGGGTCGCGGCCTTGCGGCGTTCGGTCAGCGGAGGACGCCCGAGGCGGGCTCCGCGGCCGGCCCCGGTTCCGGCGACGACCGAGGCCGGGTCCTGCCTCGCTTCGACGTGCACGGTTTCCACGGTTTTCGGCCACCATCCTTCCAGCTGCGTCCATCGTAGCGACATCTTTTCTGGCGGCACTCGCCATTTTGGCGCGACCTGACATTAAAGGTAGCGTGCTTGCTCTGTCACCGAACGCGAGGAGCAACACGTGAGCGTCACCAGCAATGGAACGGGCCGCAGCGTCATCGTCACCGGCGCCGGATCGGGCATCGGCCGGGCCACCGCCCTGTTGTTCGCGAAGGAGGGCGCGCGCATCGTGATCGCCGACATCGACGACGCGGCTGCCCGAGCCGTCGCGGAGGAGGCGAAGCAGGCCGGCGGCACCGCGGTGACCGTGATCGGCGACCTGCGGGACCAGGCCGTCGTCGACCGGGTCGCGTCGACGGCCGTGGAGGAGTTCGGCGGCATAGACGTGCTGGTCAACAACGCCGGAATCATGGACAGCATGTCGGCGGCGGCCGATACCGGCGACGACGAGTGGGAGCGCGTCATCGGCATCAACCTCACGGCTCCGTTCCGCCTCACCCGGGCCGCGCTGCCGCACATGCTCGCCGCCGGGAAGGGTGCCGTCGTCTTCACCGCCTCCGAAGCCGCACTCAGGGGCAGCGCGGCGGGTGCCGCGTACACGGCGTCCAAGCACGGCATCGCCGGCCTGACCAAGTCCCTGGCAGTCATGTACCGCGACAAGGGAATCCGCTCCAACGCCATCGCGCCCGGCGGCACCATCACCAACATCCGGGTCGAAGCCGACCGGAGTGCCCACGGGCCCGCCGCCCTCGCCCCCTACATGGGCAACGTCGGGTCGCCCGCCCAGGCGGAGGAGCAGGCGGCGGCGATCCTCTTCCTCGCATCCGACGCCGCGAGCAACATCAACGGCGCGATCCTCCCCGTCGACAACGGCTGGTCCGCAGTCTGAGCCCCTCACCTCCACCCAGGCGTCGGGTCATTTCCGGAGACCTTCCACCACCCCTCGAGCTCGAGATTTGCATCGACCACATACCGTGTGCCATGCACTTCTTAGGTGCGGGGCGCGTCAAGTGCTGTGAAGAACAAGGGGGTTACTCGTGGACGCCCCCGACGCGGGACCTCGTAGCCTGCGGGACCGGAGTGTCCGCCCGGAGGGCCGCCGCTCCCCCGACCCTTTCCGCACCCCCCGGCCGGCATGGCTCCTCGCCGGCCGGCGCCCCGCGCCTCGCCGGCGCGCGGGTCAGCCCGGATCCCACCCCCAAGAGGAATGAGGCCTCGCATGCCGTCCCCCCGCACCTCACCCACGCCCACTGGCCCCGATACGCACGAGCTGGACTTCGACCCCGAAGAGCTGCGGCTGAAGTACCGCACGGAACGCGACCGGCGGATCCGGCCCGACGGCAGCGCCCAGTACAGGCGTGCCGCCGGTGAGTTCGGCTACTACGACGCCGACCCCCACGCCGACCCGCACTTCACACGGGAGCCCTTGCGTGACCAGGTCGACGCGGTGATCATCGGTGGCGGATTCGGCGGCCTCCTCGCGGCGGCGCGGCTGCGCCAGGCCGGAGTCCGTTCGATCCGGGTGATCGAGAAGGGCGGGGACTTCGGCGGCACCTGGTACTGGAACCGGTATCCGGGCATCCACTGCGACATCGACGCCTACACCTACATGCCTCTGCTGGAGGAGGTCGGCTACGTCCCGAAGTGGAAGTACGCGCCGGGTGAGGAGATCCGCGAGCACTCGCAGGCGATCGCACGGCACTTCGACCTCTACCGCGACGCCTGCTTCCAGACCGAGGCCACCGAACTGCGCTGGGACGACAGCGCGTCGGAGTGGACGGTGACCACGGACCGCGGCGACCGCGTCAAGGCCCGCTATGTGGTGGTGTCGAGCGGGACGCTCAGCCAGGCGAAGCTGCCCGGCATTCCCGGCATCGAGGACTTCGAGGGTCACACCTTCCACACCAGCCGCTGGGACTACGAGTACACCGGGGGCGACCAGGACGGCGGCCTGGTGGGACTCGCCGACAAGCGTGTGGCCCTCATCGGGACCGGCGCCACGGCCATCCAGGTCGTACCGCACCTCGGAGCCGACGCCCGGCAGGTGTACGTGTTCCAGCGCACCCCTTCCTCGGTCGATGTCCGCGAGAACCGGCCCACAGACCCGGAATGGGCCAAGTCGCTCACGCCCGGTTGGCAGCGGCGGCGGATGGACAACTTCCTCAAGGTCGTCACCGGCAAGCCGGTCGACGAGGACCTGGTGAACGACGCCTGGACCAGCACGGCCCGTCTGCAGGAAAAGCTCATCCCGACCGATGCCTACGCGGATGTTCCGGCTGAGGAACGCGAACAGGCCTACGAAATCGCCGACTTCCAGAAGATGAACGAGATCCGCGCCCGCGTGGACGCCGTCGTGGAGGACAGCGAGACCGCCGAGAAGCTCAAGCCCTGGTACCGCTACATGTGCAAGCGGCCCACGTTCAGCGACCACTACCTCCAGACCTTCAACCGCCCCAACGTCACTCTCGTCGACACCGCGGACAGTCATGGGGTCGAGCGCATCACCCAGAACTCCGTGGTGGTCGGCGGCGTGGAGTACGAGGTCGACTGCATCATCTTCGCTACCGGGTTCGAGGTCGGCATCTCCGGTGTGATGTCCGGGAAGCTCCCGGTGTACGGGCGGGACGGGGTGTCCCTGCTGGAGTCCTGGGCCCTGGGCCCGAAGTCGCTCCACGGGTTCTACAGTCACGGCTTCCCGAACTTCTTCCAGCTCGGCCCGCTGCAGAACGCCAGCTCCATCAACTACGTGCACATCCTCGACGAACAGGCCACGCACGTCGCCGAGGTCGTCGCCGAGTCCGTCAGGCGCCAGGCGCGGCTCATCGAGCCGACCGTCGAGGCGCAGGAGGAGTGGGTGGCAACGATCCGCCGGAAGGCGCCGAGCCTGCACGCGTTCCAGGCCGAGTGCACCCCCGGGTATTACAACAACGAGGGCAGGCCACGGGCGCGCAGCGAATCCTTCGGCGACGGGCCGGTCGCCTTCCACGAGCTGCTCAGAAACTGGCGCGACGGCGACGGCATGAACGATGTCCTGGCCGGGGCGGAGTGACGAAGGTGCGTGCAACGGACGAGCAGGCTACCGCGTTCCCCAGCAGGTTCGACGGCACCGTCCCGGCGAGCAGCCACCGGTCGGCCCGGAGGCTCAACCCGGCCAACCCGCTGTGGGGGTCCAACGGCATCGCGTTCGGCCCGGACGGCCGGCTGTACGTCGCCGAGTTCCTGGGAAGCAGGATCAGTGCGGTCGATCTCGCGGGGGGTGACCTCGACGTCGTCGTACCGGCGGGCGGGCCGGTCCAGTCACCGGACGACCTCGCCTTCGGGGCGGACGGCTCGATGTACATCGCCGACCTGGTGCCGGGCCGGGTCTGGCGGCGCACTCCGCAGGGCGAGTACTCCCTGGTATGCGACGAGGTGAAGAACCCCAACGGCATCACCTGCATCGGCGACCGGTTGTTCGTCAACGAGATGAAGCCCGAGGGCCGTCTGCTGGAACTCTTTCCCGACGGCGGTGAGCCTGCCGTGCTCACCGTGGGACTCGCCATGGGCAACGCGATGCAGCGCGGGCCGGACGGCTACCTCTACTACCCACACATGATCAGCGAGCAGATCTGGCGTATCCCACCGGACGGCGGTGCGCCCGAGTTGGTCGCGGACCAGGTCGACCGGCCGGTCGCGGTGCGCTTCGACCAAGGCGGTGTACTGCACGTCCTGTCGCTCGGGCCGGAGGGTGGGGTGACCCGCATCGACCTGCACGGCACCGGGTCCAGGACCCTGGTCACCAGTGGTCTGGCGGGACTGGACAACGCGGCGTTCGACGCGGAGAACCGGATGTTCGTCTCCAGTTACGCCAGCGGCGGCATCACCGAGATGCACCCCGACGGGCGGACCCGGGTGATCGTGCCACGCGGCTTCGACGGCCCCTACGGCGTCACGGTCGATCTCGGTGGAACGGTGTACGCCGCCGACCACTACCGGGTCGCGAGTCCCCCGGCCACCGAGCCGGGTGCCCAGGCCGACGACGGTGCGGGCACAGGCGAACCGACCAGTCACGTACTGGCGCCCTTCGCCCACGGCATCGCGGCGCAGGGCGGGCTCCTGCACCTCACCTCGCAGTTCGGGGACGTCCGCACCTACGACCTCGAGCACGGGGCGATGCGGACGCGCTTGGGAGGGCTGGCCCGGCCCATGGGCATCGCGGTGAGCCCGGCAGGTGCACTCGTCGTCGCCGAGACGGGCGGCGGCCGGGTGCTGGCCGTCGCGGAGGACGACAGGGTCACCGTCCTCGCGGAAGGGCTCGGCCGGCCGGTCGACGTGGCCTTCGACGCGGCGGGGCGGTGTTACGTCAGTGACGAGCAGGCGGGTGCCGTGCTCCGGCTGGAGCAGGACGCGACAGCCACCGTCGTCGCTGACGGCCTCGGTGCACCGCAAGGGCTGACGGTCCTGGGCGACGAGCTGTACACGGTGGAGACCGGGCACCGCAGGCTGCGCGCGTTTTCCCTCACCACAGGGGCGAGCTGGACCGAGGCCGAGGACCTGCCGGTCGGTCCTCCGCCGGAGGCCGTGCCCCTCCCGCCGGACGCCGAACCCGCACTGTTCGCCAACGGCCTGCCGGGGCTCGCCCGCCGCTTCGCCGGTATCGCTGCCGCACCGGACGGTTCGCTCGTCCTGTCGGCCAACGGCGAGGGCACTCTGCTGCGGCTGACCCCGTCCGGACCCCGGTAACGGCATCCGGACAGCTCCGTCGCTCTGCCGTGGCACGCGTGCGTGCCACGGCAGAGCGACGGGCCGGTCGGTCACGCCGCAATCGGGCGTGGCCCGACCACCCCCTCAGAGCGTCAAGAGCCCGGCGGACACGCACACGGCCTGATCACTTCGTCGTAGGGCGCGGGTCGACCGCGCCCGTGTCCACGGCCACTGATCCCGCGGGTGCCCCGACGCCGTCGCTCTGCCCTGCCCTGCCCTGCCCTGCCCTGGGTACAGTCGGGCGACCGATCACCGAGCCGGGAGGAGCACAGCCGGACATGGCCGTGGACGCCCTCGACACCCGCATCCTTCGGCTGCTCATCGAGCAGCCGCGCACCAGCGTGCGCGAGTACGCCCGCATCCTCGGCGTGGCACGCGGCACCCTTCAGGCCCGGCTGGACCGCCTGGAGCGGGACGGAGTGATCACGGGCACGGGCCCGGTCCTCTCCCCCGCGGCACTCGGTCACCCGGTACTCGCTTTCGTCCACCTGGAGGTGACCCAGGGGCATCTGGACGAGGTGGGTGACGCACTCGCGGCCGTCCCGGAGATCATCGAGGCCTTCTCCACCACAGGGGGCGGCGATCTTCTGACCCGCGTCGTGGCCCGCGACAACGGGCATCTGGAGGACGTGATCCAGCAGCTGATCCAGCTCCCCGGCGTCGTCAGGACCCGGACCGATGTGGCTCTGCGCGAGCGTGTGGCACACCGGGTCCTTCCCCTGGTCGAGGCGGTGGGGTCGGCAGCGGGCCCCGGCTGATCACCGTCAGGCATGCTGGAGGCCATGAACACCCCGCCCTCCTCTGCCCCGCCCGTCCTCTTCGATCTCGACGGCACCCTCGTCGACAGCGAGCCGAACTACTACGAGGCGGGGCGCCGGCTCCTCGCCCGGTACGGCGTGCGGGACTTCAGCTGGGAGAACCACACCCGGTTCATCGGGATCGGCACTCGCGAGACCCTCACCGTGCTGCGCGAGGAATACGGCATCGAGGCACCGGTCGACGAACTGCTCGCCGGCAAGAACGCCTTGTATCTGGAACTCGCCGGGACTTCCACCACCGTGTTCCCCGAGATGCGCACCCTCGTCGAGCGGCTGCACGAACACGGCGTGCCGATGGCAGTGGCGTCCGGGTCGTCCAGGGCCGCGATCGCCGCCACGCTCGCCGTCACGGGGCTGGACGCCTGCCTCCCCCTGCACGTCTCCGCCGAGGAGGTGGTACGCGGAAAGCCGGAGCCCGATGTGTTCCTGGAGGCGGCCCGGCGGCTCGGCGTGGCGCCTGGCTCGTGTGTGGTCCTGGAGGACGCCGTCCCGGGTGTCCGGGCGGCTCACGCGGCGGGGATGCGCTGTGTCGCGGTTCCTGACGCCTCGGCGACGGTGGACAGTAAGGCGTTCGGGGAAGCGGACTTGCTGTTCCCGGGCGGACAGGCGGAGTTCACCGCTGCCGCCGTGCTCGACTGGCTTTTCCACGGGTGAGAACAGGCCGGTCCGGAACCCCGGTTGGCCGGATCCGTCGCCCCGCGCTCCGGCCGTGCGAGCGGAGGTCCGGGGGACGGATATCCTGATCACGCCGCGCACCCCGACGCACCGTACCGAGGCGATGAGCCCGAGGAGGTCGCCGCCGCGGCTGTCGGAGCGGGCCATAATTCGAGATTGGTGTGGACAGGTGCTGGTTGCTGGACGGTACCGGCTGATATCCCCCATCGGCCGTGGTGGTATGGGTGAGGTGTGGCGCGCCACGGACGAAGTGCTGGGGCGGGCCGTGGCGGTGAAGCTGCTGCTGGGCGACCAGGCCGATGCCTCGTCGACCGCGCGCTTCCGGCTCGAGGCGCAGACGGCCGCGCGCCTGAGTCACCCTCACCTGGTGGCCGTGTTCGACTTCGGCTCCTGGGAGGACCGCTTCTTCCTGGTGATGGAGCTGGTCGAGGGCAGGAGCCTCGGGGATCTGCTGGAGGCGCAGGAGACGGTCCACCCCGAGCAGGTCGCCCGTATCGCCGAACAGGCCGCCGCCGGTCTGGCCGCAGCGCACCGGCAGGGCATCGTCCACCGCGACATCAAGCCCGGCAACCTGATGCTGGACGCCGAAGGGTCCGTGAAGATCGGGGACTTCGGTATCGCCCAGTTCGTCGACGATCCCTCGACGGCTCTGACCACGGCCGGCCACATCGTCGGTACGAGCCTGTATCTGGCTCCCGAGCGGGCCCTCGGCCGTACGGCCGACTCCGCGTCGGACATGTACTCCCTCGGCTGCGTCATCTACCAACTGCTGGTCGGACAGCCGCCGTTCCGCTCGGACACGGCAACCGCGACGCTCTACCAGCACGTGGACACTCCCCCGGTGCCGGTGAGGCAGCGGGGGGTGGACGTCTCTCCCGCCTTCGATTCGTATCTGCTGGGGCTGCTGGCGAAGCAGCCCGAGGAGCGGCCGAGCGCGCAGCAGGTCTCCGACTGGTTTCGCACGGATGCCTGGCGCGGGCGGCCCGAGCCGCTGCCGCAGCACGCCCCGGCAGCCCCGCGCCCCGCTGCCCCGGCCCCGGCTCCGGGTTCCCCGGCCTCCGGGGGCGTGGGGACGTACCGGCTGCCGCAGGCCACCGGTCGCAGACGGGCGGCTCCCGCCCCCCGGGCGTCCAGATCCGCGGCCAGGTCGGCCACGACGCGCCGCATCAGCACGGGTGAGGCCATCCGCCGGCGCCCGCGCGTGGCGAGCGCCGTGGCCGGAACGGTGGCCTTCCTGGCGGCGGTGTACCTGGGTACGATCCTCTTCGCACCGGACACCGGGGCGGCGGACACCCAGGATCCCGGCCCCTCCCCCACGGCCGGGCTCGAGTCGCCCGCGCCGGCCGAACCGACGGCGGGTTCCGCTCAGGGCGGCGACGGCGAGGACGACTGAGCCGTCGGCTCACCAGCGCGGGTGGACCTCCGCGCGGAGGCGGCGGTCGTACAGGTCACGCACCGCGTCCAGGGTGCTCCGGGGAAGCGGCGGGAACTCGGAGGCCGACGCGTTGGCACGGGCCTGCTCCACCGAACGCGCACCGGGGATGACGCTGGTGACACCGGGCTGCTGGATGATCCAGCGCAGCGCGGTCTGCGCCGGGGTGGCGCCCTCGGGAGCGAACCCGGCGAACTCCGCGGCGGCGGCCACGCCGGTCGCGTAGTCGATACCGGAGAACGTCTCGCCCTGGTCGAACGCCTCACCATGGCGGTTGTACGTGCGGTGGTCCTCGGGGGCGAAGACCGTGTCCGCCGTGTACGTGCCGGACAGCAGCCCGGAGGCGAGCGGTACGCGCGCGATGACGCCGACGCCCGCTTCGACGGCGGCCGGGAGTACCTCGTCGAGGGGCTTCAGGCGGAACGGGTTGAGGATGATCTGGACGCTGGCGACGCCCGGTCTGGCGATGGCCGTGAGTGCCTCGGCACACGTCTCGACGCTCACGGCGTAGGCGGCGATCCGCTGCTCGGCGACGAGCGTGTCGAGTGCGTCGTACACGGCGTCGGAGGAGTAGACGGCCGTGGGCGGGCAGTGCAGCTGTACGAGGTCCAGGGTGTCGACGCCGAGGTTGGCACGCGAACGGTCGTTCCACGTACGGAAGTTGTCGAGTACATAGTTGTCCGGGACCTGGTCGCCGCGCCGGCCCATCTTGGTGGCGACGAAGACATCCGCGTCCGGCCGGTCCTTCAGATAGCGGCCGATGAACTGTTCGCTGCGGCCGTCGCCGTAGACGTCGGCCGTGTCGAAGAAGGTGACCCCCGACTCGACGGCGGCGTCGAGGACGCCGAAGGCGTCGGCCTCCCTCACCTCACCCCAGTCTCCGCCGAGCTGCCAGGTGCCCTGCCCTACGACCGATACGTCACGGCCGATCCTGTCGAATGTGCGCTGCTCCATACGGATCATGCTACGTCGGCATGCGGACCGGCGGGGGTGGCCGCCGGTCCGCCTCCGCACTCAGTCGCTGGTGGTCACACGGACGTAGTCGACGACGAGCTCCTGCGGGAAGCTGGTGCTGCCGTCCGGGTCGCCCGGCCAGTAGCCGCCGACGGCGAGGTTGAGGATGAGGAAGAACGGCTTGTCGAACACCCAGGCGTTGCCATTCAGATCCGCGGGTGTCCTTCGCTGGTAGACGGTGCCGTCGACGGACCAGGTGATGGAGTCGGGGGCCCAGTCCACCGCGAAGGTGTGGAAGTCGTCGGCGAAGGCGGCCCCGCCGGGAAGGGTGTAGCCGGCGCCGATGCCGCCCGAGCCGGAATAGCCGGGTCCGTGCAGCGTGCCGTGGACGGTGCCGGGTTCGAAACCGACGTTCTCCATGATGTCGATCTCACCGCTGTTGGGCCAGCCGACGTCGCCGATGTCGGCGCCCAGCATCCAGAAGGCGGGCCATATGCCCTGGCCGCGCGGGATCTTCATCCTGCTCTCGACATGTCCGTACGTCGCGGTGAACTTGCCGGAGGTGTTGAGGCGGGACGAGGTGTACTCGCAGGTCCCGTACCAGCACTGGTAGTTGCCCGGATTCTCCTTGCGGGCCGTGATGACGAGGTTGCCCTGGCCGTCGAGGGCGGCGTTGCTGTTGCCCGCCGTGTAGTACTGCCGTTCGTGGTTGTTGACGTTGTCGCCCGTCTCGGTCTGCCATTTGCCGCCGTCGACGGCGGAGCCCGCGGCGCCGTCGAACTCGTCGGCGAAGGCTACGGCCGCCGATGTCCCGGAAGCCGAGGAGGACGCACCCGTGTGGGGGTCGGGTGCGGCGGAGGCTCCGGCGGGAAGTGCGGTCATGACCAGGGAACAGCAGAGCAGCGAGAGCGCGGTGTACAGCGTCGTACGACGCCTCCCGGAGAGGCGGCGCGCCACGTGGTGGGGGGAAGACACAGTCATCACATCTTTCAGGGTGGGGGATGACAGTCATGCGCATGACACTGTGGCGCCGAGAGGTGAACGCGGGAAGCGCTCACCCCAGGCGTATCTTTCAATATGTGATTTAAGGCAGTGGTCCGAGGCCCGTCAAGGATCTGGTCCGGACCGGGCGCGCACGGGTAGAAGTCACCGCGACGGGGAACGGACAACTCATGCGTATCCGTACCGAAGCAACTCTGCCTGCCGCCCTCGCTCTGGCTTTCGCCCTGCTGACCCCGGCCGGCGCCGCGACAGCCTCCTCCCCCACCGCCGCGCCGCCTCTCCCCACGTGCGGGGAAAGCACCTTGAGGGTCACCGCGGCGGCCTCCGACCAGCCCGGTACGGTGCGGATCAGCCTCACCAACAACGGTCGGCAGGCCTGCGTCGTCGACCGCGTCCCCACGGTCGTCTTCGGCGATCTGGACGGCCCCGCCCTGCCGGTGCCCGACGGTGAGAGCGGTCCGTACCGCCTGCCGGCCGGCGGTTCCGCCTACGCCGCGGTGCGCACCCTGGACCCGGCGGCCACGGAGCTGCGGGTCGTGGACCGGCTGACGGTCGCCGGGGATCCCGCCCACAGGGGGCGGACGTTCGACGCCACCTCGCTGGGGGCGCCGGACGGGATCCGGGTCTGGGAGCCGGTGACCACCTGGTGGCACCGCTCGATCGCGGCGGCCGACGCGGCCCTCGAGCGCCACACCGACTGACCGGCCCCTCAGGCTGGCCCCCGCGACGACCGCCGCCGTGCGGGGGCCAGCCTGCGGCGGCACAGTGGAGGCATGGACTGTGCGGGGCCGCGCGGTCTCGACCCGGGCAGGCGCGCACCGTCCGACCGCATCCGGCGGAAGGATCTGGCGTGGACAGCGAGAGCACACGGCATTTCGTGGTGCAGATCCACGACGCCCGGCGCATGCATTTCGACTTCCGTCTCGAGGTCGACGGCGTCCTGAAGTCCTGGGCCGTGCCCCGTGGCCCGTCGGACAACCCGAGCGACAAACGGCTGGCCGTGCCGACGGACGACCATCCCCTGGAGTATCGCGAGTTCGAGGGCGTCATTCCGCAGGACGAGCAGGGAAGCGGCACCGTGATCGTCTGGGACCAGGGCACCTACCGCCCGACCAGTCACGACCTCGCGGGCGCACCCGTCCCGTTCGCCGAGTCGCTGGAGCGCGGTCACGCCACGTTCCGGCTCGACGGGGCCAAGCTGCACGGCGAATTCGCACTCACCCGCTTCCGTATCGACGACGAGAACGGGACACCAGGACCGGAAGCGTGGCTGCTGATCAAGGCCGACGACCGGCAGGCAGTCCACGACCGGCCGGGCACCCCCGACCCGCACCACGCACGCTCGGCCCGCACCGGCCGCACACTGCACCAGGTCGCCGTGGCGGAGCGGGAGAGCGCCCGCTGACAACTCACGGAGCGGGGGCCGGTGCTCCCCCGCTCGCGAGGCCCCCACCAGTACCTGGGCGGAACCCGGGAAGTTCTCCAGCTCGTCGGCCGACCACGTAGGGGGCACACTCGCGGGACGAGTCCCAGGACTGGCCCCGGGCGGCCCCCGGAACGCACCACGCCATGCACAGCCGGTCCGCCGGCGTCGGCCGCAACTCCTCCAGGCGCGTTGCCGGCAGAGCTGCGGGCCTTCCGCGAGGCGCAGGGCGACCGGGGCGCTCCAGCCGTGATCGCTGAGCTCGGCGGTCCAACGGAGGAGGGCGGCGACCGCCCGGCCCGTCCGGCGAGTCCCATGCCTCCTGCGGCAGCAGTCGCCGGCTCAGCCTTCTCGCCGGCCGGCAGCCGGGGCGCGGCCGCCCGCTCGGCAGGAAGGGTGGGCCCTTTCAGCCCGCCTCAGGTGTTCGTGGTGGAGGCCAGATGGGCGAACACCACCACGTTGTCCTCGTAGTCCTTCTTCTTCCTGTCGTAGACACCGCCGCAGGTGATCAGCCGCAGCTGGGCCCTGCCGTTGTCGGCGTACACTCGCTCGTCAGGGAAATTCTCCTTGCTGAAGGTCTCGACCGAGTCGACCTTGAATGTGGCGACGGCGTTGTCCCGACGGAGGATGTCCACCGTGTTGCCCGCCCTGAGCGTGCTGAGCAGCAGGAACACGGCGGGGCCGGCCTTGGTGTCGACGTGCCCGGCCACCACCGAGGTGCCGCGCTCACCGGGGGCGGCTCCGTCCTTGAACCAGCCAACCAGATTCTCCTCGTTCGCGGGCGGGGCATCCAGCTGCCCGGACGGCCCGATGGACAGTGGCGTGAAGGGGGCGTCGACCGCGATCGACTTGATCCGGATCCGCTCGGGCTCGGACCGGGGCAGCCCCAGCGAGGGGGCGGACGCGGATGCCGACGGGGTCGGCGAGGCAGGTTTCGAGGGCGCGGGAAGGGACACAACCGCAGGGGGGGCCGGCGGGGCGCCCGCCGACGCGTCGAGGGAGTTGTAGACGAGGAGGAAGCCCAGCCCCACCGCCACGACGGGCCACAACAGGGAGCGGCCGAGGGCAGGGGAGGCGGGGTCTGGATCGGACGGCTGCGGGGCGGCCATGCGCATGCTGCCTTTCGCGTAACGAGGGGCACGGACGGCTGTACGGGTAAATCGACGTGGCCACCGCCCCGGGGATGGGGGCGGCGGCCACGACGTGGTTCATTCAGCGGTGCGGGACACCGTCAGGCGGCCGCGGCACCCGAGGCGTTGCGGCGGCGCAGCTTGTACGCGACGGCACCCAGGCCGCCGAGCATCAGCACCGAGCCCGTGGCCAGGCCGCTGCCGGAGAGCGCCATCGCTCCACCGCCGGTGTGGACGCCGCCCTCGGGCTTCTCGTGCTTCCAGGTCTGCTCGCTGTGCCCGGAGCTGCCGGAGCCGGACTCCTTGTCCTTCTCGTTCCACGACTCCGGCTTGTCACCGTGGTCGTTGCTGCTGGAGCCGGACTCCTTGTCCTTCTCGTTCCACGACTCCGGCTTGTCGCGGTGGTCGTTGCTGCCGGAGCCGGACTCCTTGTCCTTCTCCCAGTCGTCCGCCGACGCACCGGCCAGCGCGCCGCCACCGGCGTGCACACCGCCCTCGGGCTTGTCGTGCTTCCACGATTCCGGCTTGTCGCGGTGGTCGTTGCTGCCGGAGCCGGACTCCTTGTCCTTCTCCTTCGACGACTCCGGCTTGTCACCGTGGTCGTTGCTGCCGGAACCGGACTCCTTGTCCTTCTCGTTCCACGACTCCGGCTTGTCACGGTCGTCATTGCTGCCGGAACCGGACTCCTTGTCCTTCTCCCAGTCGTCCGCCGACACACCGGCCAGCGCGCCGCCACCGGCGTGCACACCGCCCTCGGGCTTGTCGTGCTTCCACGATTCCAACTTGTCACCGTGGTCGTTGCTGCCGGAGCCGGACTCCTTGTCCTTCTCCTTCCACGACTCCGGCTTGTCACGGTCGTCATTGCTGCTAGCGGAGGAGCCGCTGTCCTTGTCCCAGTCGTCCGCCGAGGTCACGGCGTATGCGGCAGGGACGGAGACCGCAAGGACCGCCGTGACGGCGGCCGATGCGAACAGGGTGCGGGCAGAGCGCATGGATACACAGTCCTTTCGTCACTCCCGCGCCGGCCGGCTGGTTGTCGGCTCATCGAATCACGGGTGCGACGTGCTCCACCGTCAGCGGAAATCCGGCGCGGCACCACTCGGGAAGGCCGCATTCGAGCTACGCCCTGGGCTCATCGTGTGACACGGAGCCGAATGTCACCCGTTGGGCGGCACGCCACGCCGGGGGGAGGTTTGGACAACGACGATCAACGGTGTAAAGGGCCTGTGCGGTGATCGCAGGATCACGCCATGAACGACATCGCACCGGCACGGCTGCTGCTCCCCCGGCCGCAGGAGGCCTGACGGCCCGCCGGGACCGCCCCGCCTGCATGTGCGGAACCGGGCAGCGCGGGCCGGGTCACCACTGTGACCCCCGGCGAGCACCGCTGAACAAGGTCGACGACTCGGTCACCACCCACGAGGGCTGGGGCATGGGCGGCTACTGCTACTACGACGTCGACCGACGATCCGCCAGCAGCACGGCTTCCAGGCCCCGGTGAAACGTCGTGTCCCTCGCGGCCAGGGCCGGTACGAACACGACATCAACACACCGGGGCTCCGACATCCGGTACGTCGGCCATTCCGTCCCAGGTGGTCTCCTTTCCCGGAGCCGGAATGAGATGAGCGGAGTCGGCTCATCGGACGGAGCGTGGCCCGGCGGTCGCTGCCGGGCCCGCGTCGGCGTCACGTCCCGAAGGTGCTCCGCAGGTACGCGGGCAGTTCCGGGCCGGCGCGCCAGGCGTCAGCCGACAGCGCAGGATTCACCGTCCAGCGTGAACCCGTCCGGCTCGGCGCTGCCGCCCGTCGACGTACCGGTGAAGCCGAAGCCCGCCGAGGAACCGGGCGCAACCTTGCCGTTCCATCCGACGTCCGTCGCGGTCACCTTCGCCCCGGCCTGCTGGTGGGAGGCGTTCCACATCTGAGTGACCTTCTGGTTTCCCGGGAAGGACCAGCCGAGCTGCCAGCCGTCATAAGCGGTTCTGCCGGTATTGGTGACCGTCACCTCGGCCTGGAAGCCGTCGGACCACTGGTTGGTGACCGTGTACGTCACCGAGCAGTCGGCCCCCGACGGCTCCCCCGGATCCGGATCGGGATCGGGATCGGGATCCGGGTCCGTGCCCCCTCCGTCGGTGTCCGAGGACTCACCCACCTGGATCCCCCGGCCGTTCGTGGAGACATACACCCGGCCGTAGACCCGCGGGTCTCCGGTGATCGCCGCACCGGTCCAGGCCCACTGGTGCGCGTCGTCGTTGAGACGCGTCCAGTTGGCGCCCCCGTCCGTGGAACGGAAGATGCCGCGCACCCCGCCGATCTTCGCGCTGACGAAGACGGTCTGGTACGAGGCCCCGGTGGCCGCCTTGCCGAAGCCGACGCTGTCGGCCTGTTCCACGCCGGAGAACTTGGTGAAGCTCGTACCGGAGTCGGTGGAGCGCCAGAGCCCGTACGCACCCGTCGAAGCGCCGCCCGCGAACCAGATGTCGCCCTCCGTGCCGGGCAAGGCCTTGAAGCGGACGTTGCCTTCGGCCGGGAGCCCGGTCGCCTTCTCGGCGAACGTGGCTCCGCCGTCGGTCGACACGTAGAAGCTGCCGGCCTTGAATCCGTAGAACTTCTTCGGGTTCTTCCGGTCCGACTCGACCGTTGCCCCGGCCGGGATACCGGCGGAGGCGGTCCAGGAGTTGCCGTAACCGGTGGTGTGGTGGACCGCCGCACCATCCGGGCTCCAGACGAAGCCGCTGCCGTCCGCCGCGGCGGCGACCGTGCCGCCGCCGGTGACCCCGGAGGGCTCGGAGCCCTGGAACCAGTTGGCGCCGTTGTCGGTGGAGAAGCCGATGTGCGGAGCGGCGTCGGCGTTGCCGACCCGTACGACCGTTCCGGGGGACGTCTCCGCGAAGTCCAGGCTGGTGGTCGAGTCCAGGTTCGGAGAGGTGAACATCATGGCGGGCACCGCGTCGAGGTCCGTGTGCCGGAAGCCCCCGATGTCACCGAGCGCGCTCAGCAGCGGCGCGCCGGAGGGCGGGCTCGCCAGGTCGTTGACGGCTGTCTCCTCCAGCCCCTTCACCATGGGCGTGATCTTGAACTGGCCGCCGGAGTCCCAGGACCTGAGGTTCTCGGTGCCGTAGACCGTCGCCCCCGTGCCGTACATCATGCGGTTCGAGTCGAACGGGTCGATCTCCAGGGACTCCGTCATCCAGCCCAGCTTGGGTGCGGTCTCCGGCGGGGACGGGTCAGCTCCCCAGCTGAGCCAGGGCACGGAGGAGACGTCCAGCGTGTACCGGTTCGAGCGGTTCGGGTAGCTGGTGTAGTCCCACGCCTGTGTCCAGGTCGCACCGCTGTCCGTGGAGCGGAAGATCTGGGTGTCGGGCCACCAGGAGCTGTAGGCGGTGGCCATGAGGGTGCCGGGCTTCTGCCGGTCGACGGAAAGGCCGCTGAAGCCGTAGTAGGTGTCGGCCTCCGCGACGGGGCTGACGTCCGTCCACGCGCCGGACTGCGTGTCATAACGCCATATCCGTCCCTTGCCGCCGTCGTACGGGCCGCCCGTGTCGCTCAGCGTCAGATAGAGGTAGCCCGTCGACGCGTCGAGGACGCCCTTGTGCGCGAGGTATCCGGTCGGCTGGCCGGCGATCCTGGACCAGGTACTACCGCCGTCCGTGGAGCGGTAGACGGTGTTCTCCTTGTCGGCGACCCCGACATAGATGTCCTGGGTGGCGCTGGCCTCGCTGCCGGAACGTTCGTCGAAGGTCACCCAGCCGATGCCCTGGTTGTCGTTGCCGTATCCGCTCGTGTCGGACGGGTCCTGCGCGTAGTTGCCGGGGTTCGGGAAGGCGGTCACCTCCGACCAGGTGACGCCCGAGTCGGTGGACCGCCACAGCCCGTTGCCGCTGGGGGCGCCGAGGTACAGCACGGAGTTCTTGTTCGGGTCGACCGCGAGCCGCTCCCCCATCCCGCGTCCCGGCATGTTGCCGCCGAGCTTGAAGGGCAGCGTGGTCGCCTTCCACGAGGCGCCACGGTCCGAGGAACGCAGGACCGCTCCGTTCGTCGGGTCCCAGCTGTTGGTGTACGTGCCGACGGCGGCGTAGACGTTGTCGGGCTCGGCCGTGTCGGAGGCGAGGCTCACCACCCCGGACCAGCCCCAGCGGTCCCAGTCCACCCAGTCCAGCAGCGGTGCCCACTGCTTGCCCGCCTGGTCCCAGCGGTAGGCCCCGCCGATGTCGGTGCGTGCGTATGCGAGGTTCTTCTCGGACCGGTTGAAGACGATGCCCGGCACGAAGCCACCGCCGTCGATCCGCGCGTTCTTCCAGGTGTAGGTGTCCGCCGCGATGGACACATCCGCCGCTTCGGCCGCGGCGGGCCCTTCGTCCGGGCGTGCCACTGCCGGGGTTCCGGTGACCGATAACCCGGCGGTGAGGGCAAATGCCGCCAGTAGGGCGGCGACTGGTCTGGTGCTCAAGCGCACGGAAACGTCCTCTCCGAGCTGGACCACCGCAGAGCGGCGGTACGGGGCTGACACAGAGATGGGAGCGCTCCCATGAGGCATCCCGATGGTAGCGCCGCGTGTCGGCGGAGAGAAGGGTGGCGCAGCCGCTTCGCCGGATGAATCGGAGTCACCCCACCCGCCTTCCGCACGACGGGCACACCGTCCACGATTGCCACGGCGGGGGGCACATATTCTCCACGTATCCGGGGGGTGCGTGACACGGTGAACACTCGGGTCCGGAAACGTTTCATAAGTGCGCCAACGATTCGCGGCCGGCACACGAACAAAAGAGAGCCCCCCTCAGCTTTCGCCATGATGTGAATACCGATACGTTCCGAACTCCGCCCGGCGGCCCGCGTCACCCGCACCTGAAATTACAGGGGCAGCCCGACCGCGGAAACCTGCACACGGCGTGCGCACACCGGTCACCGGATCAGGAACAAAGCGCCAGGTCCAGGCCGCCTCATGGGGCGATTGGGGCGGGAGTGCCCCACTTGGGGGGGGCGTGAGGTTGCGACGACGCAGAATTCATCCGGTGAAGCTCGTGAAGGATCTGCCGCCACGAAATGAACGCTTCTGCACGTAAGTCGATTCAGGTGCGCTGATAAACACAGATCCGCCGCAGTCCGATTGGCTGCACGAGGTACAGGCGTGCTTTGATCCTGGGCCATACGGAGGCCGCGCCACTGGGTTTCCGTATATAAGCAATTTCCATACGAAGGGCAGCGCTCATCATGAACTACACCCCCCAGGTCGCCACCGCCGAGATCTCCGACGCCGACCTCGACAACGTCTCGGGCGGCCTCGTCGGCGGCGTGCTCGGCAACGCGACGGGCACCGTCGAGGGCATCGTCCCGGTCGCCGGCGTCGTCGGCTCGGCCACCGGACTCGTCGAGTCCGCCACCGGCGTGAACACGGGCGCGGTCACCGGCCTGGCCTCCGGCCTGACCGCCGGTCTCTGAGAGACACGGCAGTACCCCACCGAGCCCCGGGACCGATCGGTTCCGGGGCTCGGTGCCGATCGCTGACAGGTGAGGAAAGAGTTCAGTGCAGTTCCGCCAGCAGGCCCTTTCGAAGCTGCAGTCGCCCGAACAACTCGATCTTCCGGTGCGCTTCGCCCGCCCGCAGGGTCTGCTCGTCCTCTGTGTCACGGTCGCCGTGATGGCCGCCGCCTGTTTCTGGGCCGTGACGGGCTCCGTCGCCAGCACGCTCGACGCACCCGGCATCCTCACGCATTCCCGCGGCAGTTACATCCTGCAGAGTCCGGTCGCGGGGCAGATCACCGAGGTGCTCGCCGACGAGGGCGAGACCCTGCCCCGGAACTCCCCCCTGCTCAAGGTCCGTACGGAGCAGGGGGAACGTGTCGTCCGTACGATCGACGCGGGCCGGCTCACCTCGGTGACGGCCACGATCGGCGCGGTGGTCACCACCGGCGCGGACGTGGCGAGCGTCGAGCGGATCGACGGCGCCGACGATCCGCTGGTCGTCCTGCTGTACGTGGCAGGGAGCAGTGCCGCTTCGGTCCCGGTGGGCGCCTCCGTCGACCTCACCGTCCAGTCCGTGCCCGCCCAGCAGTACGGGGTGCTGCGCGGCCAGGTGGCCGCGGTCGGCAGGTCCGCGCAGACACAGCAGCAGATCACCCGCTTCCTCGGCGACGCCCAGCTCGGCGAACAGTTCTCCAGGCACGGAAGGCCGTTGGCGGTCCTGGTGAGGATCGAGCGCTCGGGCTCCACGAAGTCCGGCTACCGGTGGTCCTCAGCCGCCGGCCCCCCTTACGCGATCGGCTCCATGACCTTGGCCACCGGCTCCGTCCGTCTCGCCGACCAGCGCCCGATCGATTGGCTGCTCCCGTGACCGCACCGCATCCCTCCCCCACCGCCCAGCAACTGCCGGCTCCCGGCCGCGGCCGGCACCGCCCGGAAGGATCTTCCAACAACAGGCGCCGGCCGCGTGCCGCGCCGAAGCCCGGGCGGGCCCGGACCGTGCGCACCCCCACCGTGCTCCAGATGGAGGCGCTGGAGTGCGGTGCGGCCTCGCTGGCGATGGTGCTGGCGCACCACGGCCGCCATGTGCCGCTGGAGGAACTGCGGATCGCCTGCGGGGTCTCGCGTGACGGCTCACGGGCCAGCAATGTACTGAAGGCCGCCCGCAGTTACGGTCTCCAGGCCAAGGGCATGCAGATGGAGCCCGCGGCGCTCGCGGAGGTCCGGGCGCCCGCGATTTTGTTCTGGGAGTTCAACCATTACGTCGTGTACGACGGCATGGGGCGCCGTCTCGGACGGCGGGGCGTGCACATCAACGACCCGGACAAGGGGCGCCGGTTCGTGCCCACGGAGGATTTCGACACCAGCTTCACCGGGGTCGTCCTCATCCTGGAGCCCGGCGAGGGCTTCCGGCGTGGCGGCCGGAAGCCCGGGGTCATGGCCGCGCTGCCGGCCCGGCTGCGCGGGACGACGGGCACGATGCTGGTCGCTCTGCTCGCCAGCCTGCTGCTGGTGGCCGTCGGGGCGGCACTTCCGGCCCTGAGCCGTACCTATATCGACATGTTCATGATTGGCGAACAGACCTCGCTGCTGGGCGTGCTGTTCGCCGCGATGGGCAGCATGGTCGCCCTCACCGTCGTACTGACGTGGTTGCAACAGGCGAATCTGCTGCGCGGGCGCATCATCTCGTCCACGCTCAACAGCGCGCGCTTCTTCCGGCACCTGCTCCGGCTGCCGGTCACCTTCTTCTCGCAGCGCAGCCCGGCCGACCTGGTCCAGCGGCTCCAGTCGAACGACGCCGTGGCCGAGACACTCGCCCGGGATCTCACCGCGGCCGGTGTGGACGGCATCGTCGTCCTCCTCTACGCGTTCCTGCTGTGGACCTACGATCCGCAGCTGACAGTCATCGGGGTGGGGATCGCGCTGCTCAACGTGGTCGCGATGCGCATCGTCGTACGGATGCGGGCCGTCGGCACGCAGAAACTGCGGGCCGACAGCGCGCGGCTGACGAACACCTCGTACACCGGTCTCCAGCTGATCGAGACGATGAAGGCCACGGGCGGCGAGAACGGGTACTTCCGCCGGTGGGCCGGTCAGCACGCGGCGACGCTGGAGGAGCAGCAGCGCCTCGGGGTGCCGAGCGCCTGGCTGGGCATCGTCGCTCCCGCTCTCGCGACGCTCAACAGTGCGCTGATCCTGTGGATCGGCGGGCTGCGGGCCGTCGAAGGGCACATCTCGATCGGTCTGCTCGTCGCCTTCCAGGCGCTGGTGACCCGCTTCACCGCGCCCCTCACCCGGCTCAACGGGGTGGCGGGCCGGGTCCAGGACTTCGCGGCCGATGTGGCCCGTCTCAAGGACGTCGAGAACTTCCCGGTCGACCCGCTGTACTCCCGCCCCGAGCCGGCCGCGAGCACCCGTCGGCTCAAGGGCCATGTGACGCTGGAGGACATCACCTTCGGCTACAGCCCGCTCGACAAGCCACTGCTCACCGGCTTCTCCCTGTCCGTGGGGCCGGGGCAGCAGGTGGCGCTCGTCGGCGGTTCGGGCAGTGGCAAGTCCACGGTCTCGCGGCTCATCTCGGGGCTCTACAGCCCGTGGGAGGGCACGATCCGCATCGACGGGCAGCGTCTGGAGGACATCCCCCGGGGGGCGCTGGCCGCGTCCGTGTCCTTCGTCGACCAGGACGTCTTCCTCTTCGAGGGGACGGTCCGGGACAACGTGGCGCTGTGGGACCCCTCGGTCCCGGACGAGGCCGTGGCCGAAGCCCTGCGGGACGCCGCCCTGTACGACGTGGTGGCGCGCCGTCCCCGTGGCATCCACAGCCGGGTGGAGCAGGACGGCCGCAACTTCTCCGGCGGGCAGCGTCAGCGCCTGGAGATCGCCCGGGCGCTCGTGCGCCGCCCCAGCATCCTGGTCCTGGACGAGGTCACCAGCGCGCTGGACGCCGAGACCGAGCGCGTCATCATCGACAACCTGCGGCGGCGCGGCTGTGCCTGTGTCGTGATCGCGCACCGGCTGAGCACCGTGCGGGACAGCGACGAGATCGTGGTCCTGGACCACGGGACCGTCGTGGAACGCGGCCGGCACGAACATCTGGTGGCCGCCGGGGGCCCGTACGCCGATCTGGTCAGGGAGCACTGACGTGGCATCCGTACATCCTCTCGCGGGCACGGAGGCGCACGGGCAGGACCCGGTCATCGGCGCTCTGGGCGGGCTCGGCGAGCCGGTCGCCTGCACCGGGCTGCGGAGCCTGTCTCTGGAGGGGCCCCAGGTGCTGTGGCTCGTCGTGGGCGGCGCCCTCGACCTGTTCGCCGTGGACGCGGTGGAGCAGGGGCACTGGCACTTCCTGGGCCGCCTCGAACCGGGAACGCTGGTACTGGGCCCGGTCGAGGGCCCGCAGCACACCCTGGTCGGCCGGCCCCTCCAGGAGTGCGTGCTGCGCCGGATCCCGCTGCGTGAGCTGTACCGGCCGGAATACGCCGGACAGGGGGCGTACGAGGGGCAGTACCGCAGCCATTACGACACCGGGGACGCCTCGCTGAGTCTGCTGGAGCACGCTTTCTCGCTCGGTGTGGGCCGCAGTCAGCGCGTGCTGTTCGAGGCCCCCCTGGACGGGCGGACCACCCTCGACGAAACGGTGGGCGACGACGACATCCTGTGGCTTCCGGTGTCGCCCGGCAGTGTGCAGTACGGCGCGGCGTTCAGCGCCGAGGCCCTAGGTGATCTGCTCGTCGAACCGGCGATGTGGCAGGGGATGGTCAATCAGCAGTTCCGCCTGTTGTCGGCGCTGGACCGCTGGATCGAACAGCTGGAGCGCGCGCACGAGGACCGGACCGCGGCCGGGATGAAGGCGGGCGAGGCCGTCCGCAAGGAGGCCGACGAGGCGCTGCTGACGTCGATCGGCCGGTCCGGGAGGGGTGCGTCGCCCACGACGGGAGCCTCGGACGACGCGGTGTACGCGGCCTGCCGTCTGGTGGCCCGGGATTCCGGGATCGTCCTCGCGGAACCCGCGACGGGCGGCGCGGTGAGCGACCGGATCGACCCGGTCGAGCGGGTCGCGGTCGCTGCGCGCATCCGCACCCGCGCGGTGCGGCTCCAAGGGCGCTGGTGGCGGGAGAACTCCGGCCCGCTGGTGGGTAACCGGGCCGCGTCCGGGGCGCCGGTCGCCCTGCTGTGGCGCCGGGGCCGCTACGAGGCGGTCAACCCCCTGACCGGGCGGCGCAGCCGGGTCCACAGCACGTCGGCCGAGGAATTCGGGGAGCGGGCCGTGATGTTCTACCGGCCGCTGCCCGAGAAGCCGTTGGGGAAGTGGCAGCTGCTGCGCTTCGGCCTGTACGGCACCCGGGGCGACCTGCGGAGACTGGTGCTGGCGGGTCTGGTGACGGTCGCGCTGGGTTCACTGGTGCCGATCGCGACGGGCAAGGTGCTCGGCGTGTACGTGCCGAACGCCCGGACGAGTCTCATCGTGCAGGTCTCCCTGGCCGTGATCATCACCGGTGTCGTCTCGGCGGCCTTCATGCTGTTGCAGAACCTCACGATCCTGCGGATGGAGGGGCGGATCGAGAGCACGCTGCAGCCTGCGGTCTGGGACCGGCTGCTGCGGCTGCCGACGAAGTTCTTCACAGAGCGCTCCACGGGGGAACTGGCAAGTGCGGCCATGGGAGTCAGTGCCATTCGCAGGGTGCTGTCCGGCACCGGCCCGGTCGTGGTGCAGGCGGGCACGCTCGGGGCGGTGAATCTGGGCCTGCTGCTCTGGTTCAGCGTCCCGCTGGCGCTCACGGCCGTCGCGATGCTGGTCGTCATCGCCGGAGTGTTCCTCACCATGGGCATGTGGGAGCTCCGCTGGCAGCGCCGGCTGGTCGAGCTGGGGAACAAGCTGAACAACCAGGCGTTCCAGACACTGCGGGGGCTGCCGAAACTGCGCGTCGCGGCGGCGGAGAGCTTCGCGTACGGGGCGTGGGCCGGGGAGTTCGCCCGCAGCCGTGGGATGCAGAAGCGGGCGGGCCGGATCAAGAACCTGACGACGGTCCTCAACGCGGTGTATCTGCCGCTGTGTTCGCTCATCATCTTCGTCCTGCTGGCAGGCCCGGCGCGAGGTTCCCTGACGGCCGCCGAGTTCCTGACCTTCAACACGTCCGTGACGATGCTGCTGACGGCCGTCACCCAGCTCACCGGCGCGTTCGTGTCGGCCGCGGCCGTGCTGCCGATGTTCGAGCAGATCAAGCCGGTGCTCGACGAGGCGCCCGAGGTGCGCGGCGCCAGCACGCAGCCGGGCACGCTGTCCGGGGAGATCGAGGCCAGGGGAGTCTCCTTCCGCTACTCCGACGACGGCCCGACGGTCCTCGACGAGGTGTCGCTGACCGTACGGCCGGGAGAGTTCGTCGCGATCGTGGGCCCCAGCGGCTCCGGCAAGTCGACGCTGCTGCGGCTGCTCATCGGCTTCGACAAGCCGATGTCGGGCAGCGTCCTGTACGACGGTCAGGACCTGACGGCGCTCGATCAGGCGGCGGTGCGACGGCAGTGCGGGGTGGTCCTGCAGAACGCCCAGCCGCTGTCCGGATCGATCCTGGACTGCATATGCGGCGCCGAGGTCTTCACCCAGGAGGAGGCGTGGGAAGCCGCCGCGATGGCGGGTCTGGCCGAGGACATCGAGCGCATGCCGATGGGGCTGCACACGATGATCTCCGGCGGCGGCTCGATCTCCGGGGGGCAGCGCCAGCGGCTGATGATCGCCCAGGCACTCGTACGGCGGCCCCGCATCCTGTTCTTCGACGAGGCCACCAGCGCGCTGGACAACGAGACCCAGCGCACGGTGATCGAGAGCACCAGGTCTCTGCGGGCCACCCGTATCGTGATCGCGCACCGGCTGTCCACCGTGATGGACGCCGATCGCGTGATCGTCATGGCGGACGGCCGTGTCGTCCAGGAGGGGCCGCCCGCCGAGCTCCTCGCGGACACGACCGGGCAGCTCCATGAACTGGTACGGCGGCAGATGGGCTAGGGCCGTCGTCCGCCCGGCCTGGGGGGCTCCACCGCATCGCGGATGCTTGCGCGGGCGGCCGTGGCGACGGCGGCGGCGGTGATGCCGAACTCCTCGTACAGCCGCTCGTAGGCAGCTGACGCGCCGTAGTGCTCCAGGCTGACGATCCGGCCGGCGTCGCCGACCACCTCGCGCCAGCCCTGGCCCACGGCGGCCTCGACGCTGACGCGGGCGCGCACGTCCGGCGGCAGCACCTCGTCCTGGTAGGACAGCGGCTGCTCGGCGAACCATTCGCGGCAGGGCATCGAGACCACGCGTACGGCCAGCCCCTCGTCGACCAGCAGTTTGCGGGCGTCGAGCGCGATCTGGACCTCCGACCCCGTCGCCACCAGGATGACGTCGGGGGCGGTTGCGGGGGCCTCCACCAGGATGTAGGCACCGCGGGCCGCTCCCTCGGCGGAGGCATGGACGCCGTCGGCGCGGTCGAGCACCGGAAGGTTCTGCCGGGTCAGGACGAGACCGGCGGGGCGGTCGGTGTGCTCCAGGATCGTCCGCCAGCAGGTGGTGGTCTCGTTGGCGTCGCCGGGGCGCACGACGTCGAGTCCCGGGATCGCACGCAGAGCGGCCAGGTGTTCGACAGGCTGATGGGTGGGGCCGTCCTCGCCCAGTCCGATCGAGTCGTGGGTCCACACGTAGGTGGCGGGAAGTTTCATCAGTGCGGCGAGTCGGACCGCGGGACGCATGTAGTCGCTGAACGTGAGGAACGTGCCGCCGTAGGGGCGCGTGAGGCTCTGCAGGGCGATGCCGTTGAGTACGGCGCCCATCGCGTGTTCACGGATCCCGAAGTGCAGGGTCCGCCCGTAGGGGCCTCCCGCGAACTCGGTCGTCTGCCGGTCGGCGGGGACGAAGGAGGGCTCGCCGTCCATGGTGGTGTTGTTGCTGCCTGCGAGGTCCGCGGAGCCGCCCCACAGCTCGGGCAGAACCGGTGCGAGAGCGGTGAGCACCTGACCGGACGCCTTACGGGTGGCCATGCCCTTCGCGTCGGCCGGGAAGTCCGGGAGGGCAGCGGTCCAGCCCTCGGGCAGTTCCTGCTCCCGCAGCCGGTCCAGCAGGGCTGCCCGCTCCGGTTCGGCGGTCCGCCACTCCTCGTAGGTCCGCTGCCAACGTTTCCGGGCGTGTGCGCCCCGCTCCCCGACGGCCCGGGTGTGGGCGAGCACCTCGTCCTCCACGGGGAAGTACGCCTCGGGGGCGAAGCCGAGGAGCCGCTTGGTGCCGGCGACCTCGTCGTCCCCCAGGGCCGCCCCGTGGGCCTTTCCGGTGTTCTTCTTCGTCGGGGCGGGCCATCCGATGATCGTGCGCAGCATGATCAGCGACGGCCGGGACCGCTCCGCCTTCGCCGTCCCGATCGCGGCGAGCAGTGCGTCGACGTCCTCGACGTAGTCGCCCGTGCGAGTCCAGTCCACCGTCTGCACGTGCCAGCCGTAGGCGGCGAAGCGGGCCGGGACGTCCTCGCTGAACGAGATGTCGGTGTCGTCCTCGATGGAGATGTGGTTGGAGTCGTAGAAGGCGATGAGGTTGCCTAGCCGTTGATGGCCGGCCAGGGACGCGGCCTCGGACGCGACGCCTTCCATCATGTCGCCGTCGGACGCCAGCACGTACACGTGGTGGTCGAACGGGCTGGTGCCCGGCGCGGCGTCCGGGTCGAGCAGTCCCCGCTCCCTGCGAGCGGCCATGGCCATTCCCACGGACGAGCCCATCCCCTGGCCGAGCGGACCTGTGGTGACCTCGACGCCTCGGGTGTGCCGGTACTCCGGGTGGCCCGGGGTCGCCGAGTCCCAGGTCCGCAGCGCCTTCAGATCGTCCATCTCCAGGCCGTAGCCGGCCAGGTAGAGCTGGATGTACAGCGTGAGGCTGGTGTGGCCGCAGGAGAGGACGAAGCGATCTCTGCCCAACCACTGGTCGTCTGCGGGGTCGTGCCGCATGACCTGCTGGAACAGCAGGTAGGCGAGCGGCGCCAGGCTCATCGCCGTACCGGGATGGCCGTTGCCGGTCCTCTGGACGGCGTCGGCGGCGAGCACCCGTACGGTGTCGACCGCCCGCAGGTCCACGTCGCTCCAGCCGGCCCGCTCGGCCAGCGGCCGGGCGATGCCGGGGTCCCGGGACGCGGTGCTGCCGGAAGAGGATCGTTCGGGCGCCATGGTGTTGTCTCCCTCGGATGTCACTTCTCGGGTACGACGGGGCCGGGCCGGTGCGGCTCGCCACCTTCGCATCCTCTGTTTTCCCGCTGCCCTCCGCACCCGGAGCGGGCCCGGCGGTGCGGGGCTCCCGCCGACGTTCGCCTACCCGCAGCAGTGCCCGCCAGGCCCGGAACCCGCACACGGGCGAGGACGCCTCATGTCCCGGGACGCACGGTCCGGCGGCGGCCGATGTGGCACAGTCATGCCGGTGGACGAACTGCGGCCCCAGGACCCCACGCGCATAGGCGCGTACCAGCTACTCGCGCGGCTCGGTGCAGGCGGAATGGGGCAGGTGTATCTCGCCAGGTCCCCCGGTGGACGACTGGTCGCCGTGAAGGTGATCAGGGACGAGATCAGTGATCACCCGGAGGTGCTGGCCCGCTTCCGCCGTGAGGCCGCCACTGTGGAGACCGTACGCAGCGCGTACACGGCCCAGCTGATCGAGGCGTCACTCGGCTCCCCGCCCTACTGGCTGGCCACCGAGTACGTGGCGGGACCCACCCTGAGCGGGGCGGTGCGGGCAGCCGGGCCGTTCCCGGCCGGCACCGCGCTGAAGCTGTTCGCCGCTCTTGCCGAGGGCCTGGCGGCGGTCCATGTGCACGGGGTCACCCACCGGGATCTGAAACCGCAGAACGTGATCCTCTCTCCGCAGGGACCGCAGCTGATCGACTTCGGGATCGCCCGGGTTCTCGGGCAGACGGTCCTCACACAGGACGGGATGGGACCGGGGACCCCCGGGTTCGCGGCGCCCGAGGTGGTGTTGCGCAACGAGGTCGGCCCGGCGGCGGACGTGTTCGCACTGGGGGCGACACTCGCCTTCACCGCGACCGGCAGACCGCCCTTCGGCTCCGGAGACGCGGCGGCGGTGAGCTACCGTGCCGTGCACGAGGACATCGACGTGGCCGGTGTGAGCTCTGAACTGGCCGCCCTGATCCGGGACTGCGTCTCCAAAAATCCGGCGGACCGGCCGGACCCCTCGGCCGTGATCGCCGGGTGCGCGGTGGACTCGGCCTTGGCGACGGATGCCCACTACTGTTCGCTGACCCGTGGCGACGACGGCGCCGTACGGGGAGGCACGGCGACCGCCCTCCTGCCGACCGACGCGGTCGTGCCCGCCGCTCCACCCGGGCCCACCCCGTACGACGACGCGGACCGCCGGACGAGCCCGTCCCGCACCGGCCGCCGCGGGGCCCTGGGCCTCGCGGCGGTCGCGGCCGTGCTGGCCGCCTCGGCGACGGCCTGGCTGCTCTCGGGCCAGCCGGACGGCCGTGCGAACGGGGCGGCCGCCACACCCGGGGAGAACGGGTCCCGGCAGCCCGCCTCCACCACACCGGCCGCCGGGCCGCCGGACCACATCGTGAACGACCGGGAGTCGCAGGATCGCTGGACGCTGTCCGACGACCCCGCGCAGGCGGCTCAGGGCATGGGCTCCTGCGACCTGTCCGGACCCGCCATGTCCTCGCTGCCGATGAATCTCCGGTCGTCCGTCTCGCACACCACCGGCTCGGACACCGCCTCGGTGCAGATGCGGCCGGAGGACACCGGCAAGGGGAAGCGGCCTGTGCCGTACTACATATCCGTCGGCGTTCGCCCTCCGCACGGGACCGACCCCGGCACGGGGCGTCCCACCCGGTCCCTCGGCAAGGGCGTCGGTTTCACCAGCAAGCCGGTCGACGTCTTCTCGAAGTGGTCCTCGGGCGGCACGATCACCCTGAAGTATCCGGAGGACTTCCGAGCCCGCTTCGCCGACCGGACCGTCGACGCCATTCCGGTGGGCGACGACCGGGGCGACTGGACCGTCGTGCTCTACCACGTCGAGGGCGGCCCCTCGCAGTTCACCTCCGTCGTGTGCAACGGCTTCCACGCCTGAGGAGACGGAACCGGCTCCTGTTCACGGTCCGCCACCCGCCCCGTCCGCCCCTTCCTCGACGTCGCCGAGAACCCGGCCGGCGGCCCGGCCGACGAGGCCGGGAGCTGCACCCCGGTCAAGTCCACCGCGGGGGCCGGGCTGTCGCTGGGCCGGCTCGGATTCTTCCACTCCGGCTACGAGACGGCCGGCTACCGGGTCGCCGGCGGATGGGTGGTCACCAGGAGCACGACCTGATCCTGCTGCTGCGGTGTGAGCCGGACCGGCGCCGGCCCGGCTCACACCGCCGCCACACGGGTGAAGCGGGCCGCTGTGTGCAGTTCGGACTCGATGCTCCCGGCCGTGAGGCGGAGCTGCGGCAGCACCTGCTCCAGGCACGCTCCGATCGTCCGGCTGCTGCTGTGCATGGCGACGTTGATGGACGCGACCGCGGTGCCCTCCCGGTCCCGTACGGGTACGGCGATCGAGCGCAGGCCCGCTTCCAGCTCCTCGTCGACCAGGGCGTACCCCTCGGTCCCCACGCGCTCCAGCACGGCTTCGAGTTCGGCACGGCGGGTAAGTGTGTGGGGGGCCAAGGGCCGCAGTTCCGCGTGGTCGAGGAGGGGTCCGAGTTCGGCGGCGGTCAGGTCGGCCAGCAGGACGCGGCCCAGCGAGGTGGCGTAGGCGGGGAAGCGTGTGCCGACCGTGATGTTGACGTTCATGATGCGGTGGGTGGCCGCACGCGCCACGTACTGCACCGAGTCGTCCACGAGCACGGCGAGGGACGTCGAGTCGTGGATCCGCCCCGCCAGTGCGGCGAGGTGCGGTTCGGCGATCCGCGGCAGGGTGATGCGGGAGAGCGGCGGATATCCGAGTGCCAGGACACGCGGGGTCAGCCGGTGGTCACGCCCGTCGACCGTCACATAGCCGAGGTGTTCGAGGGTGATCAGCGCGCGGCGCGCGGAGGCGCGGGACAGGCCTGTCGCACGGGCGACGGCGCTGAGCGTCAGGGCCGCGCCGGTGTCACCGAAGGCGGTGACGACGGTCAGGCCCCTGGCGAGGGACTCGACGAACTCCCGGCCCAGCTCCTGCTTCGAGGCCGCCGTCCATGAGGCGAGGGGCCCCGGGGCGGGTGCGGGGCCGCCGGGGGGCGCGTCACGCAGCCGGTACTCCATGGCCGCGGCGGCGCCGCGCAGCCGGGCCAGCAGGCTGTCGCGGAGCCCCTGCGCGCTGTGCCGGCTTGTGTGGCTCACCACGCTGAGTACGCACGCGATACCTCCGGCGGGTTCCCGTACCGGTACGGCGAGGGCGAGGAGGCCGGGTTCGATCAGCTGGTCGTCCAGCGCCCAGCCGTCGGCCCGAGCCGCGTCCACCCGTTCCTCGAAGGTGTCGTCCTCCGGGCGCGGACGCGGCG
The DNA here is from genome assembly GCF_053591835.1 of Streptomyces sp. NPDC002911. Taxonomy (NCBI): domain Bacteria; kingdom Bacillati; phylum Actinomycetota; class Actinomycetes; order Kitasatosporales; family Streptomycetaceae; genus Streptomyces; species Streptomyces sp. NPDC002911. The sequence goes on from NZ_JBSFUO010000003.1 coordinate 474,571, forward strand.
GCAGGGACGGGCAGCCGGCTCCCGCCGGGTCGGAGCCCTGCCTCTTCCGCCAGGCCTGCCACTCCGCAGGCCCCCAGAGGGTGGCGAAGAGAGCGCCCGGGGCGGTGCGTTCGGCGGGGAGCAGGTCGCCGATGCGGAAGCTCAGGGACATCGCGCGGCGCCGGGTGGCCTGGTGCACGAAGCGGATGTCCCCGCTGTCGGGCACCGCGAGGGACACGGACTCGTCGAGTTCGTCCGCGAGGGCGTCCACCAGGTCGCCGAGGAGCCCGGGGAGGCGGATCGAGGACAGATAGGCGTTGCCCAGCTCCATCAGGCGCGGCGCGAGGGTGACGGTCCGGCCGTCGAGGCGGACGTATCCCGTGCGGGCGAGGGTGAGCGTGACCCGGTCGACCGTGGAGCGGGCAAGTCCGGTGGCGCGTTCCAGGTCGCTGAGGCTGAGGGAGCCGTCCGCGTCGGTCAGCCGGCGCAGCACGGCGATCCCGCGCATGAGCGGTGCGACGGCCTCCTCGGGCGTCTCCGCGCCGGGTCCGGCGGTGCTGGTCGATGGCATCTGTCTCTCCAGTCGGACATGTCCAGCAGGTGTCAGGGCCATTGACAGGGCTCTGATCCGGGCGGCAGACTCTTCGCATCACAGTGAAGAAAACTTCACCATGCGAACACTAGCGGATGGGCGGTTCCATGGACAAGGTGGTCGCCTCAGCGGTGTCGGCCGTCGCCGACATGCCGGACGGTGCCTCGGTGGCAGTGGGAGGCTTCGGCCTCAGTGGTGTGCCGAACGTGCTGATCGACGCCCTGTACGCGAGCGGCGTCAGCGGACTCGATGTCGTATCCAACAACTGCGGAGCCATGGATTCCGGTCTCGCGGTGCTGCTCTCCGCCGGCCGGATCAGCCGGGTGACCGGCTCGTACATCGGCGGTAACAAGGAGTTCGCCCGGCAGTACCTCGCGGGTGAGCTGGAGCTCGAACTGATCCCGCAGGGCACCCTGGCCGAGCGGCTTCGGGCGGGCGGAGCCGGGATACCCGCGTTCTACACGCCCGCCGGAGTGGGCACGCAGGTAGCCGACGGCGGTCTGCCCTGGCGCTACGACGGTGAGGGCGGCGTGGCCGCGGCCTCTCCGGCCAAGGAAGTACGCGACTTCGGCGGCACCGAGTACGTCCTCGAGCACAGCATCCGCACCGACTTCGCCCTCGTCAGGGCGGCGAAGGGTGACCGGCACGGCAACCTGGTCTTCAACAAGTCCGCACGCAACTTCAATCCGCTCGCCGCCATGGCCGGCCGCATCACCGTCGCGGAGGTCGAGGAGCTGGTCGAGCCGGGCGCGATCGACCCGGACCATGTGCACCTGCCAGGCATCTTCGTGCAGCGGGTGGTCGCACTGACCCCCGGGCAGGCCGTGGACAAGAAGGTCGAGAAGCGGACGATCACGGAAGGGGAGGCACGGAACTAGTGGCCTGGAACCGGAACGAGATGGCCGCCAGGGCGGCCGCGGAGCTGCGTGACGGCGAGTACGTCAACCTCGGTATCGGACTGCCGACGCTGATTCCGAACCACCTGCCGGAGGGCGTGCACGTCGTCCTGGAGTCCGAGAACGGCATCCTGGGCACCGGCGCCTTCCCGTACGACGAGGACGTCGACCCCGATCTGATCAACGCGGGCAAGGAGACGGTGACCGTCCGGCCGGGCGCCTCGTTCTTCGACTCGGCGCTCTCCTTCGGCATGATCCGCGGCGGTCATATCGACGCCGCCGTGCTCGGGGCGATGGAGGTCTCGGCCCGGGGCGACCTCGCCAACTGGGCGGTGCCGGGGAAGATGGTGACCGGCATCGGCGGAGCCATGGACCTCGTGCACGGGGCCCGCCGCGTCATCGTGACCATGACGCACACCGCCAAGGACGGCAGCCCGAAGATCGTCGAGGAGTGCACCCTGCCCCTGACCGGCAAGGCGTGCGTCCACCGCATCATCACGGATCTCGCCGTGCTCGACGTGACCGACGACGGCCTGGTACTGGTGGAGACCGCCCCCGGGGTGAGTGCCGCCGAGGTCGTGGAGAGGACGGCCGCTCCGGTCCGCACGGCGGAAAGGGTCGCCTCATGAGCTTCCGCCCCCGCGATGTGTACATCGTCGACGCCACCCGGCCCCCCGATCGGCAGGTAGAACAGAGGGCTCGCGCAGATACGGCCTGACGACCTCGCTGTGCGTGGGACTCCTGGCGTCTGATCTCGGCGAAGGGAACCTCCCGGTCCAGTGCTGCCGCAATGGCCTCGACCTGCTGCCGGCTCACACGTCCCCTGACCCGACCGGCCGGGCCCCGCGTCCGACCGCGGCGGGCTCTCTCCGAGCGGCGGAACGGGCGTGCCGGATGAATGATGAGCAGATGCTGTGGTGCGCGCATCCGCCCGGCCTCTGCGCCGCGCGGACCGGACCCGGTTCCGACCACGAAGCGGAAGGCCTGAGCGCATGAACTCCCAGACCGCGACGCCCGCGGCGGACCAGGAGCCGCCCGTGCGGCTCCGGCCGCCGGGCGGCACGGAAGGCGTGATGCCTGCGAGCACGGGCGAAGAGGCCTGCCCGAGGACGAGTAGGGCCGCTCGATGAGGTCCGCGGAGGGGCTGCTGGGGATCAGTTTCATGCGCGCGGTGTTCGACAGTCTGGGGGCGGGGGTGTTCCTCACCGACACCATCGGCCGGGTCGCCGCGTGCAATCCACGCGCGGTACAGCTTCTCGGCCGTCCCCAGGAGCAGATGCTCGGTCACGACATACATGATCTGCTGCACCGCCGACGGGACGGCGCCACAGTCCCTCGGAGTGAGTGCGATCTGCTGACCGTGCTGGAGGACGGAAGACCGGCCGAGGGAAGCGATGAGTTTCTCCTTCGTGGTGACGGCACCCTGGTGCCGGTCATCTGGGCGGCCACCCCGTTGCGGCACGCGGGGCACAGGGAAGGCGCTGTGATCGTCTTCCACGATTTCAGCCTGCACCATGACGCCGCCGAACAGACCGCGGCCCACCTCGCCGCTCTGGAGGGACTCACCGCACGGCTGACGATGGTGGCGGAGGTCTCGACGGTCCTGATCTCCACCCCGGAGACGCCGGAGATGCTGAACAGGCTGGCCGGACTGCTCGTACCCGACATGGGTGACTGGGCGGTGATCGACGTCCGTACGAAGGGGCAGCCCGGCGAGATGCAGCGCGTCGCTGTCCGCGCCCCCGGTGCGGACCGGGCTGCGGAAGCGCTCACGGGGCCGTTGCCGCCCGTGCCCGAGTCAGCCCGCTCACCGGTCACGCAGGCGCTGCGAAGCGCCGAGCCCGTCGTTCTGGACGCGGCCGCCCTCGCGGCGCCGCCGGACAGCCCGCTCGCGTCGGCCCACCGGGAGCTGTTCGACCGGCTGGGAGGCACCTGCGCCGTCGTGGTACCCCTGCACACCCGGCGGCAGGTCTACGGCACACTGACCGTGGCACGCGTCGCGCCGGACGCCTCCTACACCGAGGCCGAGGTTTTCGTACTTTCCGACATCGCGCGCCGCGCCGGCCTCGTCATGGAAGCCGCAGAGCTCTTCGAGCAGCAGCGTCACGTCGCCGAGACGATGCAGCGCCAGCTGCTCACTCCCCTTCCGCAGGTCGACCACCTGGAACTGGCGGCCCGCTACCTCCCCGCCGAAAGTGCCGCGGAGATCGGCGGGGACTGGTACGACTCCTTCCTCCTCGACGACGGCGTCCTGACGATGGTCATCGGGGATGTCGTCGGCCACGACCTCAAGGCCGCCGCCCATATGGCCGAGGTCCGCAACATGCTGCGCGCCCTGGCCTGGGACCGGAGAGAGCCCCCCAGCCTGATCATTGCCCGTCTGGACGAGGCCATGACCCATACGAGTGATGCCCCCATGGCCACCTGCGTCTTCGCGCGTATCGAGGGCGAGGAGGGCGGGCCCTGGCAACTCCACTGGGTCAACGCCGGCCACCCCCCGCCGTTACTGATCACCGCCGACGGGCACACGCGGTTCCTTGAAGGCGGTCACGGCCCGCTCCTCGGTCTCAGCTCGGCCCTGCACATGGGGCTGGGATGGCCCGACGCCTACGCGGATCTCCCGCCCCGGTCGACTCTTGTGCTCTACACCGACGGGCTCGTCGAGAGCCGCACCCGTGACATCGAAGTCGGCCTCGCCACGCTTCGTCGGCATGCCGCGGCCCTGGCCCGCCGCGACATCGAGGATTTTCTCGACGCACTTCTGAGCCGCATCGACCCCAGCGGCGACGACGTCGCCCTGCTGGTCCTGCGCACCCCGCCGGCGGGCGTCGGTGCCGGTGACGACGAGGCACCGCCGCAGCATGCCCACAGCCCGGCCGCCCCCGGCCGCGGAGCCCCCGGCTCCCGCGTCGAGGACACGCCGGTCAGGGACACCTCCGAACCGGCCTGACGCACACGACGCCCCCTCTTGCCAACAGAGGTCGAGGACACCTCCGATCCGGCGGGGCGTGGCCTCCTCTTCCCTTGACCGGGTGCGGCCTCCACGCCTGCCGCGACGGCCCGTCGGAGCATCTCCCTCCGCGCGTCCGCCGCAGGGCTGTCCCGGACCGAGGGCACTCCACTGCGGCGCCTTCCATAGGTGTGGCCTATGCGGGGCATCGATTTTTGGTCGTAGACCCTCCCCGTGCGACCGGCTTCACTGTCCTGCTAGTGAGCGGGACGCCGAACGGGCCTCGGTGACCCGCAGGTATCAGCCGGGCCGGCACCCGCGAGCGCACCGCACAGTACGGCACTGTCGTCGTGCCCTCGTGTGCAGGCGGGCCTCTTCGACACCCGCATGGAGGTTGCAATGACGCACACCCAGCACGGAGCCGCAACGAACACCGTGGGGGGTCAGGCCAAGCCCTGGTACAGGCAGTTGTACATACAGGTGCTGGTCGCGATCGTCATCGGCGTCCTGCTGGGGTGGCAGTCGCCTGATCTGGCCACCTCGATGGAGCCGATCGGCACCACCTTCATCGCGGCGATGAAGATGCTGATCGGGCCGATCGTCTTTCTGACCATCATCAGCGGCGTCGCCGGAGTCGCTGACCTGAAGAAGGTCGGCCTCACCGGCCTGAAGGCACTGACCTACTTCCAGGTCGGCACCATCGCTGCTCTGGTCACCGGCCTCATCGCGATCAATGTCTTCCGCCTGGGAGACGGGGTCCACGCGGATCCGTCCCAGCTGACCACCTCCGGGGACGCCGGCCAGTACGTCAAGGAGGGTGAGCACCAGCAGTGGTGGGAATTTCTCACCGATCTGGTCCCCCACAGCTTCTTCGGGGCCTTCGTCGAGGGCGACATCCTCCAGGTCATCTTCCTCGCGGTGATCTTCGGTGTCGCCGTCAAGTCGGTCGGCAAGGCAGGGGAACCCCTGGTCGCCGGCGTCAACCGCTTGACCGAGGTGGTTTTCAAGGTACTGGCCTTCGTGATGAAGGCGGCACCCCTGGGAGCGTTCGGTGCGATGGCCTACGCCATCGGGAAGTTCGGCCTGTCCACACTGACCAGCCTGGGCTCATTGATCCTCCTCTTCTACGTCACATCGATCCTCTTCGTCGTCGTGGTGCTCGGGTCGGTCCTGGCCGCGTACGTGAAGCTGAACATCTTCCAGCTCTTCCGCTACTTCAAGGACGAGTTCTTCCTGGTCCTCGGCACATCCACGGCCGAACCCGCCCTGCCTGGCCTCATGCGCAAACTGCAGTTCATGGGAGTCGAGCGGTCCACGGTGGGGCTGGTGGTGCCGACCGGTTACAGCTTCAACCTCGACGGCGCCGCCATCTACCTCTCCCTCGCCAGCCTCTACATCGCTCAAGCCACCGACACCGTACTCTCGCTAGGACAGCAGCTCGGCCTGCTCGCCGTCATGCTGCTGACGTCCAAGGGGGCGGCCGGCGTCGCCGGCGGCGGCTTCATCGCCCTGACCGCGACCCTGTCCACGGTCGGGCATGTTCCCGCTGCGGGCATCATGCTCATCTTCGGGATCGACAAGTTCATGTCCGAGTGCCGCGCCCTGGTCAACTTCTACGGCAACGCCGTCGCGACGCTCTTCATCGCCAAGTGGGAGAACGATCTCGATCTGACGCGCGCTCGAAAGGTGCTGGCGGGCGAGATCGTGGAGACGCTGCCGTCAGCGCATCCGGCCGCCACCTCCGTGCTGCCTGAACCCGCAGCCGCTTCGGAGACCGACCGCCCGGGGCCCGATCCGGACACCGGCCCCCCTGTCGCTCCGCAAGCCGCCCCGTCGTCGCACCCCTGACCGAGCCCCCGGGTACGGATGCCCGGGCTCGCGGCGTCCGTACCCGGCGGCCGCTGGAGCCGCAACCCGACCGATAGGCTGCGGCTACCGTTTTGTCCGTACGGGTCGGGAGGGGCCATGGACGCCCGGCAGCTCGAATATTTCCTCGCGATCGTGGAACACGGGGGCTTCAGCAAGGCGGCCGCGGTACTTCATGTCGCGCAGCCCTCGTTGTCGCAGGCGATGGCAAATCTGGAGTCCGATCTCGGCGTCCCCCTCTTCCACCGGCTGGGCCGCGGCGTGGTGCTCAGCGAAGCCGGGGCGGAACTCCTGGAGCCCAGCAGACGGGTCCTGCGTGATCTGAACGCCGTGCGCGAGAAAGCGGCGTGTCTGTCCGGCCTGCACGGCGGGTCCGTCGAAGTCGCCGTCATGCCCTCGCCGGGTATCGAGCCCCTGACCACCCTGATCCAGCGTTTCCACAAGCTGCACCCCACTCTGACGGTCAGCACCCAGGCTGCGTTCACGCCTGCCGAGGTGATCGGCCTCGTCCGCAGTGGCGCCTGCGAACTCGGACTGCTCGGGGCGGCCAGTCCGGTCAGCGCCCCGGGCATTGATGTCCTGGCCGTCGAGGCCCAGCCCTTCGTCGCCGTCTCCGCAGCCGGAGGGGACATCCAGGACGGGGTACCCCTTCGCCCGGAAGACCTCGCGGGACACAAGCTCATCGCTTCACGTCGTGGCAGTCTCATGCGCACCATCGTCGACGCCATCACCGCCGCTGACACGGACACCGACATCGTCGCCGTGGTCGACCACCGCACGTCCATTCTCCCGCTCGTGATGGCCGGCCTGGGCATCGCCGTGCTCCCGGCGGCCTGGGCAAGACTGGCCCGGCGGTGCGGAGCCGCCGTCGCACCCATCGAGCCCACCGCACACCTGCACGTCGCCATGATCAGCCTGCCCGCGCATCTGACTCCCGCCGCCCGCTCGTTCCTGGATCTCACCGGCTCCCTGGCCAGGCAGCGAGCCGCCGGGAACCGCGACGACTTCTCCTGAACAGTCATCAAGTGACCCGTCCAGCCCGGTTCGGCCTTCGGGGGGCCGTTGCCTGCCGCCGCACCGATCGGCAGACCCTATGGGTCGTATCGAAAGCAGGTCTTGGACGACCTGCGGGGTCCCTGTGTTGACTCGTGGATGTTCCACCAAGCACCCACTGCGCCCGTTCATCGCCGGAGGCCCTTGTGACCACATCCCAGATCTTCAGGATCGCCGCCATCCCCGCCGACGGCGTCGGCGCGGAAGTCGTCGCGGCAGGACGCACTGTCCTGGACGCGGTCGCTCAGGACTCCGACGGCGCGTTCTCCTTCGTCTGGGAGGAGTTCCCCTGGGGCTGCGACTACTACACCAAGACCGGCAAGATGATCGACGACGACGGCCTCGACCGCCTCAAGGAGTTCGATGCCATCTACTTCGGTGCTGTCGGCTGGCCCACCGTTCCCGACCACATCAGCCTCTGGGGACTGCGTCTGAAGATCTGCCAGAACTTCGACCAGTGGGCCAATGTCCGCCCTGTCCACTTCCTGCCGGGCGTCCGGAGTCCTCTGCGTAAGGCGGACGACACCGACCTGGACTGGGTCGTCGTGCGCGAGAACAGCGAAGGCGAATACGCGGGCCTGGGCGGACGCAACCTCGCCGGCCGTGGCCCGGGCGGCGAAGTGGCCATCCAGTCCGCCCTGTTCACCGAAGTCGGATGTGAGCGCATCATGCGCTTCGCCTTCGACCTCGCCCGCACCCGCGACCGGCGCAAGGTCTCCAGTGTCACCAAGAGCAACGCGCAGCAGTACGGCATGGTTCTGTGGGACGACGTCTTCGAGCGCGTCGCCGCGGACTACCCGGACGTGGAGACGGAGTCCGTCCTCGTCGACGCCATGTCGGCGAAGTTCGTCCTGCACCCCGAAGACCTCTCGGTCGTGGTCGCCTCCAACCTCAACGCCGATATCCTGTCCGACCTCGGCAGCGCACTGGCCGGCAGTCTCGGCCTGGCCGCCAGCGCCAACCTCAACCCCGAGCGCCGTTTCCCCAGCATGTTCGAGCCCGTGCACGGCTCTGCGCCCGACATCGCCGGTCAGGGCCTGGCCAATCCGATCGGCGCTGTCGGCAGCGCGGCCCTGATGCTGGAGCACTTCGGCCTGCCGGAACAGGCCGCCCGGCTGCACAAGGCGATCGAGGCCACGACCGCGGCCGGGATCCTCACCCGCGACGTGGGCGGAACCTCGTCCACCGAGGACGTCACCGAGGCACTCATCGACGCCCTGCACATCTGACCCGACCCGATCTGTCCTGGGCCGTTCCGTAGTCGCGCCAGCGGCCCGGCACCGCCGTACGCCTCGTTGCCTACGGCGAATCTCAGGGGCGGCCGTGCCGTGGGCAGGGCCGCCCCTGGTCTTGTCCGGGGCGGCCATTCTCCTCGGACGGCAGTGGGACCGACGCTCCGGTGGAGCAAGCCACGCATTCGGGGGACGCGCATTGCGCCAGACGGATCCCACCGCAATCGGCTGCTCACCCGATCGGCAGGCGGCGCCGGCACAAGCGAGCCGGCGCGGTCAGGCCGCCAGGAACACGTCCAGGGGGCGGCACGCCCCCCCCCGGTTTGCCGGAGCGCCCTCAGGTCTGGGGACGACTGCCGTGGTTCGCGCCGTTCTTGCGCCGGGCTTTCTTCTTGCGACGTCGTTTCGAGGACATCGAACCTCCTTATTCGGTAGCTTTTCTCTCTTTGCGCACTATCCATCAGATTGTCGGCTTCGGCGACCACAGAGCCCCTTACCCGCCGACGCGGCGGCAAACACCCGACGCGGACGCACGCGCACGTCACGGCACGCGACAACTGGTTCACTCCGCGCACCCGCTCCCGGTGCCCGCCACAGACTGATGCTCCGGCTCCCATAGACAGCCGCCGACCTGCTGTGATGTGATCCGTGCGGCGGAACGGCACCGTCTGGCGTTGCGCACCTGACGATCCCCAGGTGCGGTCGCGCGAGGCTCGAACCGCTCGATCACCCGTGGGTCCCAGCATCGCCACGGCGAGCGCCCGGGTCCGTCCCCCAGGCTCGAAAGTTCCGTACACATGCAGAAGACCAAGGCCGCACTCTGGGAATTCCTCCAGGGACTCGGCAAGACGTTCATGCTCCCGGTGGCCCTGCTCGCCTTCTGCGGCATCATGCTGGGCATCGGCTCCTCGCTCTCCAGCGAGGCCGTCACCGACAACCTGCCCTTCCTGAAGGCCGAGGGCTTCCACCTCGTCTTCACCTGGATGGCCAACACAGGTCTGGTCGCCTTCACCTTCCTGCCCGTCCTCTTCGCGATGGCGATTCCGCTCGGTCTCGCCCGCGAGGACAAGGGTGTGGCCGCGTTCTCGGGTTTCGTCGGCTTCGCCGCCATGAATCTCGCGGTGAACTTCTACCTCACCGCCACGGGCGTCGACTTCGAGGACGAGAAAGCGATCGCGCACTACGGCATAGCCGACGTGCTCGGCGTGCAGTCCATCGATACGGGGCTCCTCGGAGCCGTGGCCGTTGGCATCGTTGTCAGCCTCCTCCACCAGCGCTTTCGTACGCAGCGGATGCCCGATGCACTGGCCTTCTTCGGCGGGCTGCGCTTCGTACCGATCATCTCCGCCCTCCTCCTGAGCGTGCTCGGCCTGCTCATCCCCGTGGTGTGGCCGGCCTTCAACGGATGGATCACCGCCGTGGGCCGCGGCATCGGGCACACCGGTGTCTTCGGGCCCTTCTTCTTCGGTATGGGTGAGGTACTGCTGCGGCCGATCGGGCTGCACCACATCCTCGTGGCCATGTTCCGGTTCACCGACGTCGGCGGTTCGGGGGCGGTGTGCGGGGACAACGTCTCCGGGGCCCTGAACATGTTCTACGCACACCTGGACTGCGCGGGCGCGCCGAACGCCGCCGTCACCGACGCGACGCACTTCCTCTCGCAGGGCAAGATGGCGTCCTACCTGGGCGGTCTTCCTGGTGCGGCACTCGCGATGTACCACTGCGCGAACAAGAAGATGCGCCCGGAGATCAAGGCCCTGCTGGTGTCCGGTGTGGTGGCCTGCGTGGTCGGCGGCATCACGGAACCGCTGGAGTTCCTGTTCCTGTTCGTCGCACCGTGGCTGTACGCCATCCACGCGGTCCTGGTCGGGCTCGGCTTCCTCACGGCCGCCGTGCTCGGTGTCTTCATCGGGAACACCGACGGCAATGTCATCGACTGGCTGGTCTTCGGCGTCCTCCAGGGCTCGTCGACCAAGTGGTACCTGGTGCCGGTGATCGCGGCTGTGTGGTTCGCCGTGTACTACTGCCTGTTCCGCTGGGCGATCACCCGCTTCGACCTCAGGACTCCCGGCCGCGACAAGGAACAGGAGGATGAAGACGGTGAGCCCGTCACGTCGCACGGAGCCGAGGAGCCCGCGCGTGAGCTGGTGGCCGGGAAGTACGACGCCGTCGCCATCCTCGAGGCGATCGGGGGCGCCGACAACATCCGGTCGCTGGACAACTGCATCACCCGTCTGCGTATGACGGTGCAGGACGCCGGACAGGTGGACGAGGCACGGCTGAAGAAGCTCGGCGCCGTGGGCGTGATCAAACTCGACGACCACAACGTGCAGGTCGTCATCGGGCCGCAGGTCCAGTCGGTGAAGGACGCCATCGCCGCCATGATCCCGGTGGGCTGACCATGTCGCCCTCATCCCCCGCCTACGGTTTCGACACCCCGGTGGACCGGCACGGCACCTGGTGCACGCAGTGGGACTACGTCGAAGACCGCTTCGGCGTGCCGGATCTGCTGCCGTTCACGATTTCCGACATGGACTTCGAGACCGCCCCGGAAATCATGAGCGCGCTGCGCGACCGGCTGGACCACGGTGTGCTCGGCTACTCGCGGTGGCGACAGGATGACTTCCTCTCGGCGATCGTCCACTGGTACGCGACGCGGCACGCGACGGCCGTCGATCCCGAGTCGATCGTCTACGCACCCTCCGTGCTCTACCAGGTGTCACAGCTGCTGCGGCTCTGGTCGGGCCCCGGTGACGGTGTGGTCACCCACACTCCTATGTACGACGCGTTCCCCAAGACCGTGGCGGCCCACGGGCGGCAGCTCCGGGAGTGCCCGCTCGACGACTGGGTGGAGCTGGAGCGACTCCTGGCGCTGCCCGACACGGCCGTGCTGCTGCTGTGCTCGCCGCACAATCCGACGGGCAGGGTCTGGTCCGAGGGAGAGCTGGACCGGATGGCACGTCTGTGCGCACGGCACGGTGTGGCCGTCATCAGCGACGAGATCCACTCCGACCTGGCGCACACCCCGCACATGCACCGCCCCTGGTCGGGGCTCGGCGGCGAGGGCCGGTGGGCGGTGGTCACCTCGGCGTCCAAGTCGTTCAACATCCCCGCTCTGACCGGTAGTTACGGAATCATCGGCGATCCTGCGTCACGTGACGCCTACCTGCGGCAGCTCAAGGAGGCGGACGGCCTGTCCTCCCCTGCCGTGTTGTCGCTGGTCGGCCACATCGCCGCGTACAGGGAGGGGGCGCCCTGGCTGGACGCCTTGCGCGCGTATCTCGCGGGGAATCTCGCGATGGTCGCCGACCGCCTCCGTGGTGAGTTCCCGCAGCTCGGCTGGGAGCCCCCACAGGCGGGGTACCTCGCCTGGATCGATCTGCGGCCGCTCGGGGTGGACGACGACGCGCTGCAGCGCGAGCTCGTCGAGGTGGAGAAGGTGGCCGTCATGCCGGGAGCGGCTTACGGCTCCCCGGGGCGGGTGCGGCTCAATGTCGGGTGCCCCCGGTCCAAGGCCGAGACGGGTGTCGAGGCGCTGGTACGCGCACTGCGCCGGCTCACACAGGCGGGGGGCCGGGCCTGAGGGCGCGGCGGCGGGGCGGCGCGGACCTCATCGCACACCGCGGGCGCGTCGTGGGACGGGATCACCGTTACCTGCGCCGTCCGGTGCGCCGCGCATCGCTCGCGGTGTGCCGGATGGGCGACCGTGATCGACTCACAGGGCACGCGGGCGCGGCAGGCCCCTGCGGTCGGGCCGTTACCGCGTCAACAGGCTCCGGCCGGTAAGCCGCAGGCCCATCGTGTCAGCGGCTGCCCACGCCCCCGCGCCCGGAGTTCCCGCACGTGGCGCGGACGCCGGCGGCAGGCCCGGTCGGGCGCGACATGCGGCTCCCGCCCGGACTGAGTTCACCTATCCGTGATGCTGCCGCTCAACTCCGGGAATGGAGTTATGCATTGCTCCGGAACCATAGGTTGCCCGATCGGCGCGCGCCTGAATTCGCCGTTCCTCTTCGAGAAGGAGACCGTCATGGTTTTCCGTGCCACCGCGTCCCCGACGCAGGGGGACAACGACGAGGGAAGCCACCAGGAGACCCAACACCCCGAAAAATACTGCGATTGCGAACATTTCGACCCCCACCCATCACAGGGGCTCAATGCCCCCGCCATTGATTATGGGGGGGGTTACGGTACGGGGTGGCAAGGTTACCCATACAGCACCCCGTGCGCTGAAAAAGCGCAACCCCCGTCCTGATCGCCGACATCAGCGCGGCGCAGGAACCGGAAATCCAGGGCGGCGAAGGCGATCATCACGACCGGACCCACCGCACGGGACAGCAGTGGGCTGCTGACGTACGGCATGCGGCGCACGTCGTGGCCGGTGGCGAAGCGGCGGTGCACGTGCGGTGTGCCTGCTGGTCGGCGAGCGCCCCGAACCCCGGCTTCGGCGCGGTCGTCAGGACCGTGGCCAGGGCCGGGCGAAACCGCCCTGCCTGAGATGTGTCATGGCGGGTAGGCGGGGTGGCATGTGAGCTGTGTGGTGCAGCTGGTCTGACGGGGGATGTGTGTGTCATGGAACGGCTGGCGGCGAAACGCGGAACCGGACAAGGCAGGCGGCGGACCGCCACGGGCGTAGTGACGTGTAGCGCCGCGTATGACATGGCTTCGGGAGTGATCGCCCATGCCCGGGGCTTCGTCCGGGAGTTCCTGTCCGAGGCGCAGTCTCTGCGTGGTCTGCACGTGTCCGCGCGGGCACTGGAGGCCGCGCAGTTGGTGGTGAGTGAGCTGGCCACCAACGTCTGCAAGTACGCACCGGGCCCGTGCCTGCTGGATCTCGAGGTGGACGGCAGCACGCTGGACATCACGATGTGGGACTCCGGCTCCGCACTGCCCACCACCCCGCAGGCCGACCCCGCGCGTGCGGGGCAGCACGGCCTGGAGATCGTTCGCGCGGTCTGCCGGAGTCTCGAAGTACGCCGCGCCCCGGTGGGTAAGCGCGTCCACGTGCAGATCTCTCTGCTCGAAGGCGCAGCGTGACGCTCCGGCCGGCCGGTCACGGCTCGTCTCAGTAAGCTGAGTCGACGTTGTCGATGGAGCCGTACTTGTCCGCGGCGTAGTTGGCGGCAGCAGTGATGTTCGCGACCGGGTCGGTCAGGTCCTGCGGGGTGCCGGCGACGTGGTAGGCGTCGAAGGTCGGCTGGATCACCTGCAGCAGGCCCTTCGAGGGCGTCCCGTTCTGCGCGTTGACGTCCCAGCCGTTGGTCGCCTCGGGGTCGCCGCCCGACTCGCGCATGATGTTGCGGTGCAGGCCCTCATAAGAGCCCGGGATCCCCTTGGCCTCCATGACCTTGAGGGACTCCCGGATCCAGCTGTCCAGGTCGTCCTGCTCCGTGACGGCCACGCCGGCCTTGTCGGCGAGGGCGTCCGCCTGCGCGGAGACTCCCGCTGCCGAGACTCCGGCCGCCGTGGCCACGCCGGGCGTGGCCGGCTCGGAGGCGTGTGCGGGGGACGGTACGAGAGTCAGGGCCGCTGCCGCGGCTCCAGCTGCGCACAGTCCGGAGACGGAGAACGTGCGGATCCGGGCGGTACGGGCGGCGGGCGTCAGGGACTGAGATGGCGTACGGATAAAACACTCTCCTTGCGGTGCTGTGAGGGACAGCCACACGGGGCGGGGGCGGCGAAGCGGAAGTGCGCAGTGCGGCGCTCGACCGGTCCGGGGCTTCGGCTCCCGTGGACTCGGTCCATGGTTAGCGGCACGCCGGAATGCCGGCAAGGACCGGCATTACTACGTGACTACGTAGTACGGGTGCGAGGTGCCGACCCGTGCGCTCAAGCGCGCCGAGCCTGGATGCGGCGTCCTACTACGCCGCTTCGTATGTGATCTGGAACCTATGGGCCGTCTCACAGCCGGGGGCCGGTGCGACCGGTCGGTCCACCGCCCTCGATTCGCTCTCCGGGACAGCCACCGCCGGCGTGTCCGTGCCGGAACACGTGGACGATCGCTCCGAACTCGGCCGGGAGGCTGAGCAGGACCGCCCTCACCGGAACGAGGAGACTGCTGGTGCGACCGAAGTACGCGGATTCCGGGCACTGTTACGCATGACGGCCGACCGAATCGAAGCGCTAGTCATTAATTATGAATACATCTTGACAGGGTGCTGGTCCGCGCTGACGATGAACCCACTTCACCCAGCCGCGCACGCAGGAGCCGCCTGTCATGTTGTCGTTGCATGCCCGAAAGCCGTCCGCACCGCTCTCCGGGCACCTGCCGATGGGAAGCCCCCAAGGGACTCCGCGGGCCGTGTCGGTGGACAGCCGCCAGGTGCTCCGCGCCGGCAAGGCGTGGATCCCTGTCATGGGCGAGTTCCACTTCAGCCGCTACCCGGCTGCCGAATGGCGCGAGGAGCTGCTGAAGATGCGCGCGGGCGGCATCGACCTCGTGGCGACGTATCTCTTCTGGAACCAGCACGAGGACCGGCGCGGCACGCTGCGCTTCGACGGGAACCTCGACGTACGCCGCTTCGTCGAGCTGTGCGCGGACCTCGGCCTGGCCGTGGCGGTGCGCATCGGCCCCTGGTCGCACGGCGAGTGCCGCAACGGCGGCTTCCCCGACTGGCTGGAGGACGTCGACTGCGCGCCGCGCACCGATGACCCGGCCTACCTCGCGCTCGTCGAGCCGTACTACGCCCGGATCTCCCACGAGCTGCGCGGCCTCGGGCACGACGAGGGCGGCCCGATCGTCGCCGTCCAGGTCGAGAACGAGCTGTACGACCAGCCCGATCACCTCTCGACGCTGCGGAGCATGGCGGAGGACGCCGGTATCCGGGCCCCGCTGTGGACCGCGACCGGCTGGGGCGCGGCGCAGCTCCCCGAGGACGTTGTGCTGCCGCTCTACGGCGGCTACCCGGAGGCGTTCTGGGAGGACGCGCACGAGGGCTGGACTCGGGACATGCGCCGTCACTACTTCTTCACGCCCATCCGCGACGACCACGCCATCGGCGCCGACCTCAGGAACTCCGCACCCACCGGCACCGGCCCGGACGACCGCCGATACCCGTACGCCACCTGCGAACTGGGCGGCGGAATGGCCATCGCCTACCACCGCCGCCCCATGGTGCCCGCCGAAGACATCACGTCACTGGCTCTCGCCAAACTCGGCAGCGGCTCCGTCTGGCAGGGCTACTACCTGTACCACGGCTGCTCCCAGCGTCTGGACCACACGGTCCCCAACCAGGAGTCCCACGCGACGGGTTACCCCAACGACCTGCCGAGGGTCTCTTACGACTTCCAGGCTCCCCTCGGCGAGTACGGGCAGGTGCGGCCGTCCTTCCACGCGCTGCGGCTCCAGCACCTCTTCCTGCAGGACTCCGGCGCCGACCTGGCGGCAATGCCGCTGGTACTGCCCGACGCCGAACCGGAGGGGCTCGACGACCTGACCACCCTGCGCTGGGCCGTCCGGTCGGACGGTGAGCGAGGCTTCCTGTTCGTCAACAACCATCAGCCGCACGAGTCGTTGCCGCAGCACGACCAGGTCCGCTTCGAGGTCGGGCTGGACGACGGACGCACCGTCACCCTCCCCTCGCTGCCGGTGGCAGTGCCCTCCGGGGCGCACTTCGTCTGGCCGATCGGCTACGACCTGGGCAGGGGAGTCCGGCTGGACTGGGCAACCGCCCAGCCCGTCACCCGCTTCGACATCGACGGCGTCCCCCTCACCGTGCTCGCCGCCACCGCCGGAATCACCGTGAGCCTCGCCCTGCCCGCCGGGCTGCGGGTCGAAGGCCCGGCCGAGGTGACGGCGGGTGGGGATGCCACTCTGGTGTCCGTGCCGGAGCCCGGCACGGACACCGTGCTGACGGTCCACGGCCCGGCCGGCCCCGTGCGCGTACTCGTGCTCGACGAGGAGCAGGCCCTGACCGTGAACCGTGTCCGGATCTGGGGCGAGGACCGTCTCCTCCTGAGCGACGAACTGGTCCTGGCCGACGGACCCGAACTGCGCCTGCACACAGCCTCTTCCTCAGCCTCCTTCGCCTTGCTGCCCGCACCCGCCGCCCTCTCGGCGCCCGGCCTCGGCGCCCCTCAGCCCGACGGCGCCTTCACCCGGTGGACGCTCGGCCTCCCACAGGAGACGTACGCACCCGTGGTGACATGCGTGCGGGCCGACGCCGAAGCCCCGCCCGCGCGGGCCGGTGGCTCGCACAGCCGCGCCTCCGCTCCGGGGGATGAGGACTTCGACTCCGCTTCCGTGTATTGGATCTCCGTGCCTCGGGACGTCTTCGAGGGCGAGGGCGAGGTGCTGCTGCGCCTTTCCTTCACGGGCGATGCCGCTCGCGCGTACATCGGCGGCCGGCTCGTCGCCGACCAGTTCTGGTACGGCCCCGAATGGGAGATCGGCCTGCGGCGGTTCGCCGGCGAGGCCGTCGAGCACGGCGTCGAGATCCGTCTGCTTCCCCGGCCCCGCGCCAGCAAGGTGTGCGTCGACGCCTCGGTCCGCGCCGGACTCGACGCCGCCCAGGGGACGGCTGCCCTGCACGCGGCCCGTTTGGTACCCGTCCACAAGGCCGCCGTACGTTCCGCCGGCACCGTCAGGAGCTGACCGCCCCACTCCCCCGCACATCACCACGGAAGGCGCGTTCCACCATGCCCACCACGCTGCCCGCTCATCTCCCCGCCGCCCTCACCATCTCCCTGTGGGACTTCAGCTGGTACACCCGCACCGGCCCCGGCGACCCCTTCGCCGACCTCGACCGCGCCTTCACCGAAGCGGTCGAGCGCGGATACGACACCGTCCGCATCTGTGCCCTGCCGCTGCTGCTGTTCGGCACCGGTCTCGACGCCACCGCTACGCCGTCCACCGCTACGGGATGGAAGCGAAGCTCAGCATCTGGATCGCGGCCGCCGCCGAATGGGCCGCCGAGACGGGTGTGCCGTTCGTCTTCGGCGAAGGCTGGATCGGATACACACCCCGGCACGGCACCTTCGAGGAGGGCCCGGTCGGCGCCGCGTTCTGCCGCCGCGCCGTCACCGAAGCGGCCCGGGCCGGAGCACGCGGATCCGTCGTGTGCTCCGACGCCGCCCCGCAGCACCCCATGTGGCAGGACATCCGCCTCCAGCAGGAAAGCGACGCCGTGCCGAGCGTCTGAACCAGTTCCGGGGCGCGCCGCCCGCCGCCCTCAGACTCCGGTCACGGTCTCCGCGTCAGCGGTCGCCTTGCTGAGGAGCTCCATCATCGCGGTGTGCGCACCTTCCTCGTCGCGGTCCCGGACGGCGTCCAGCACCGCGCGGTGACTGGGCACGGGATCGTCGTCCTGCCGGTGTGTGTGCACGAGCCGGTCGCGCTCCCGTAGCCCGGGCTCCAGCAGCAGGTCGAACCGGGCCAGCAGGTCGTTCCCGGTCGCCAGGAAGAGCGCGCGGTGGAAGGCAGTGTCGGCGGCGGCCGCCACGTCGGCGTCGCCCTGCGCCGTGCTCATGGCCGCCAGCGCCTCCTCGAGAGCGCCGAGATCCCGCTCGCTCCTGCGCCCGGCGGCGTGCCGTGCCACGGCCGGCTCGATGATGGCACGCACTTCGGCGAGGTCACCGAGCAGCTTCGCGCCGTTGCCGCTCGCCACCCGCCAGCGGATCACGTCGGCGTCGAGGAAGTTCCACTCCCGGTCCGGCTGGACGAAGGTGCCGCGCTTCTGACGCGAGTCGATGAGTCCTTTGCCGGCGAGGACCTTCAGCGACTCCCGCATCACGGTGAGGCTGATGTCCATCTCCTCGGCGACGGACCGTACCTCGATGGTGTCCCCTTGCGCGATCCGGCCCGAGACGATCCGGTACCCCAGATCCTCCACGACCTGACCGTGTATGCCCCTGCCGACGTAGGCCGCCATGGCCTGCCTCCTCGTCCTGGTGAAGCCGTGCGGGCGGGCGCACGGCGTGTTGCAGGGACCCACCATGCCTGGTCGGAACGGTCCCGGGCGCCCGGCTCCCGGGACCCGGAGAGCTCTGTGAGCAGCGACACCATTGAAGCATCAGAATAATTCATATTTAATAACTGCGCTTGCCGCTTCGACCACGTCCCCCGGCCCCCACCGGGCCCAGGAAGGAACTTCGATGAGCACAGCCCCCGGTGCGCCGACGGTGTCGCGCAGCGCGCTGCCATGGGTGGAGCGCATGGGTATCCCCCGACCCCTCATGTGGGGTTATGTCGCCGTCCTGATCTTCATGATCGGCGACGGGGTCGAGTCGAACTACCTCGAACCGTATCTGCGGGACAGCGGCTTCAGCTCCTCCGGCGCCGGCCTCGTCATCAGCGTCTACGGCGCCTTCGTCGCGATCGGCTCATGGCTCTCCGGCGCGCTCTCCAACCTGTGGGGGCCGCGCCGTGTGATGCGGATAGGCGCGGTGCTCTGGATCGTCTTCGAGGTCCTCTTCCTCACGGTGGCGCTCCCCAGCCAGAACCAGACGCTCGTGTACGTCTTCTACGGGCTGCGGGGCATCGCCTACCCGCTCTTCGCCTACGCCTTCCTGCTCTGGATCCAGCTCACCGCACGCAAGGAGCTGCGCGGGTCCGCCGCCGGCTGGTTCTGGTTCGCCTACAGCGCCGGCCTGCCCACCATCGGCTCCGCCATCGCTGCCGTCAGCATCCCGCTGCTCGGCGCCTACGCCACCTTCTGGCTCTCCCTCGCGCTGGTCGTGGTGGGCGCTGCGATCGGTTCGTTCGCCGTACGGGAGATCCGGGGCACTCGCCCGATGGTGGACACTTCGGCACCTGGCTTCACCGTGCGCGGTGAACTCGTGCGGGGTGTCAGCATCCTGAAGCGCCATCCGCGCATCGGTGTGGCCGCGGTGGTCCGGATGATCAACACGACGCCGTACTTCGGGTTCTTCGTGTTCCTGCCGTCGTTCTTCACCGACGACATCGGCATCAGCGAGTCGAAGTACCTGGCGCTGGTCACCTTCATGGGGGTCATCGGCATCCTCGCCGACCCGTTCTTCGGCAAGCTCAGCGACCGGCTCGGCTGGCGCGACACCATCGCCTGGGCGGGCGGAGTCGGCTGCGCGCTCGGTGTGGCACTCGTCTACTGGGTCCCCCAACTCGCCCCGGGCAACTACACGGTGGCACTACTGGCCACGGTCGTCTACGGCATCATGCTCGCGGGTTACATCCCGCTGTCCGCCCTGCTGCCCTCCCTGGTGCCCGAGGAGGACAAGGGCAACGCGATGGGCATCTACAGCCTCGCCGCCGGCCTCTCCACCTTCATCGGGCCACTGACGTACTCCGTCGTCGATCCGCTCCTGGGCCACACCGGCGTCGTCATCGTCTACATCGGCATGTACCTGGTCGGCGCCCTGCTCACCTGGCGCTATCTGGACGTGCCCGAGGACCCTGGTTCCCGGCGCACCCGCGGCTCCGCACCCACCGCGCAAAAGGACCTTCTGTCGCCCTGACCCGCCCCCCGGTCCGCCGGGAGCCACCCCGCACGCAGTACGGAAGCAACGAGGAACATCATGAGCACACACACCGGCACCGCCACCGCTGAAGGCCCCACGATGGTCGGCGCCTTCCTTCCCGGCGACGGCACCGTCGACCTGCGCGAGACCCCGCGTCCCCGCGCCGGGCACGGCCAGGTCGTCCTGCGCACGCGGGCCTCGGGGGTCTGCGGGAGCGACATCCACTACATCTACAACGGGCACATCGGCGAGGGCGGTGCCGCGTACGACAACGTGGTGGCCGGCCACGAGCCCGCGGGCGAGGTCGTCGAGGTGGGCCCCGGCTGCAAGCGGCTCGCACCCGGTGACCGGGTGGCGGTCTACCACATCTCCGGCTGCGGCCAGTGCGACGAGTGTGCCCGCGGGTACTTCATCGGCTGCACCTCCGAGTCCCGTGCCGCCTACGGGTGGCAGCGCGACGGCGGCCACGCCCCCTATGTGCTCGCCGAGGAGAACACCTGCGTCCCGCTGCCCGAGCCGCTGACATACGTCGACGGCGCGTTCATCGCCTGTGGCATCGGCACGGTCTACGAGGCGCTCTCCAGGATCGCGGTGAGCGGCGCGGACCGCCTGCTGGTCACCGGGCTCGGTCCCGTCGGCGCGGCCGCCGCCCTGGTCGCCCGGGCCTTCGGCGTGACGACCGTATACGGCGCCGAGGTGGTCCCGGAGCGCATGGAGTGGGCCCGTAGCCTCGGCCTGTTCGACGAGGTGCTCGACTCGTCGGACGAGCCTCTCCAGCGGATCCGCGAGCTGACGGGCGGCACCGGTGTCGAGGCGGCTGTCGACTGCTCCGGCCACCCCGGGGCGCGCTCGCTCGCCCTCAAGGCCCTGCGGGTGCGCGGCCGGCTGGCCCTCGTAGGAGAGGGCGGGCAGATGACACTGGACGTCTCGGACGACGTCCTCCACAAGCAGGTGCAGATCTCCGGCTCCTGGGTCACCTCCGTCCAGGGCATGACCCGGCTGGCCGAGATGCTGGCCCGGCGCGAGCTGCACCCCGAGCGGCTGGTCAGTGACCGCTTCCCGCTGTCGCAGGCGGGGCGCGCCTACGAGGCCGCGGCCGGCCGCGCGGCGGGCAAGGTCTGCCTCGTCTTCGAGGACTGATCCGGCCGGCCCGTCACGGTCCTTCCCCCGCACGAACCGGACGGCAGTGGCCCCCCGTTGCCGTCCGGCCCCGTCTCCCCAGGAGAACGTCTGTGAGCAGCACATCCGCACCCGCACGTCGCACGGCCGGAGGCCCGGTGCGCGCCGTCCGTCGGACCCGCACCGGGCACGAGGTCGTGGAGGTGGACAACGGCCTGATCCGTCTGCTGATCGCGCCCACCCTGGGCGGTCGCATCCTGTCGGCTGTCCGCGACGGGAAGGAGTTCCTGCACCGCAACCCGGCCCTCCTCGACCAGGAGCTGAACGCGCGCGATCCGCGGACCGTCGGCCCGCACGACGGGCCGATGTCCGCCTGGCACAACTGGGGAGGCGACAAGACCTGGCCGGCTCCGCAGGGCTGGTCGGGACCGGCGGAATGGGCGGGTCCCCCGGACCCCGTCCTCGACTCGGGGCCGTACGCCTGCGCAGTGGACCTGGCGGACGACGGCTCTCGCGCCGTCATCACCCTCACCA
Organism: Streptomyces sp. NPDC002911; assembly: GCF_053591835.1. Taxonomy (NCBI): domain Bacteria; kingdom Bacillati; phylum Actinomycetota; class Actinomycetes; order Kitasatosporales; family Streptomycetaceae; genus Streptomyces; species Streptomyces sp. NPDC002911. The sequence continues at coordinate 496,222 of NZ_JBSFUO010000003.1, forward strand.
GTGCCGACGACCCGCGCACCGGCCTCCGCCTCACCCGGCGGATCGCTCTCGAAGCGGGCCGGAGCGACTTCGGGCTGTGGCTGGCGGCCCTCAACACAGGCGCACAGAGCGTCCGCTGGGCGCTCTGGAACGTCACGCAGTTGCCGGGGCACCCGTCCCGGCAGCCGGGCGACGGTGTGTGGCTGGGGTCGGCCGGCTCGGGCGCCCCGGAATCGGTCGACCTGGTCGCGGGCACCGGGCGCCCGCACGTCGAGCGCGTGGGGGGCGTCCTGCACCTCCCGGCGCAGGACGTGGTCGGCAAGGTCGGATTCCCGGACGCGGCCGGGTGGATCGCCCATGTGGGCCCGTCCGGGACCTGGACCTGCAGCTTCCCCGTCGACCCCAGCGCCCCTTACACGGACGGAGGTTCGCGGGCCGAGGTCTGGATGGAGCACCCGCTGGAGAAGCCCCTGGAGCACCTCGGCGGGTTGCGGCCGAGCCACCGGGTCGTGGAGTGCGAGGTGCTCGGCCCCTACCGGGAGCTGGCTCCCGGTGATTCGACCGAGCTGGACTGCACCGTTTCGCTCGGTCCGCGCCTCGGTGCAGTGGCCTCGGTGGGCCGGGACGCCTGGTGGAGCGAGCCGCTCTCGTACACGAGGGGATCGGTGACCGGAACATGTGTGCCGATGGGTGCGGGCCCGGTCGACATACTGCTGCGGGACACGGAAGGCCGGGTACGCGAGTCGCGCGGTCTCGGACCCTGCGCCGCGGGCGCACCCCTGGTCCTGGACCGCGCGCTGCCCACGGACCCGGACGCCGTCGTTCTGGAAGTGCGCTGCGGGCAGGACGTACTGGGATCGGTCGCACGCGCGGGAGACTGACGCTCACTCAGCGCGCGGCGGTCCGGTAGGCGGCCGTCGGAAGGCCCGGTACGTCGACCCGGGCCCGGAAGACGGCTCCGTCGAGCGGTCCGGGTGAGGAGAGCCCCACCCGGGCCGTGGTGACGAAGAGAGTGCGTCGGTCGTCCCCGCCCAGACATACGCCCGCGGGCTGGGCGACGGGCAGGCGCAGAACGGTGTCCAGCGTCCCGTCCGGCAGATAGCGGCGGACCTCTGCGGCGCCCCAGACGGCCGTCCAGAGGGCGCCGGCGGCGTCCACGGTCATCCCGTCGGGGCTTCCCCCCTCGATCCGGGCGAATTCCTCGGGTGCGCCGAGACCGCCGTCACGCGGGTCCACGGGGAACCGCCGCACGAGGCCGCGCGCGCTGTCCGCCAGGTACATCGTGGTGCCCTGCCGGTCGAACGCGGGGCCGTTGGGAGTCGTGATGCCGTCGAGCACGCGGGTGACCGAGCCGTCGGGGCGGACCCGGTGGAGCGAGCCCGCGTCCGGTGTCCCGTCGTACGCCATGCTCCCGGCCCAGAACCGGCCGTGCGGGTCGGCACTCCCGTCGTTCATGCGCATCGCCGTCGCCGCGCCGTCCTCGGGGGTGGCCAGCCACTCGGGCTCCGTACCGGGACCCAGCAGGCAGATGCCCGTACCAGCCGCCGCGATCCAGACGCCGGGGCGCTCGGCGACCGGCGCCACCGCGCCCAGGGGTAGGTCCTCCAGGCGGGCGAGGGTCCTCAGCACGGCCGCGTCCCCCTCCCCGTGAGGTGTCAGGAGGCGACCGGTGAGGATGTCGACGAAGACGAGCCGGCCGTCGACCCAGCGGATACCCTCACCCAGCTCCAGCCGGTCCGGGAAGTCCAAGGGCGTCAGGATGGTCATGGTGGGCGCTCCGGGCTGTCGTGGGCGGGCAGTCGTGGGCGGGCAGGAGTCAGCGGATCGCGGTGCCCGGTGCGGCGGAGAGCAGGCCGAGTTCATCGCGCCGGGGCAGTCCCTCCCAGTCGCCGTCCGAGGCGACGGCGAACGCACCGAGTGTGTTCGCGCGGGCGAGACGCTCGGCCGGCGAAAGCCCGTCGAGCAGACCGGAGAGGTATCCGGCACAGAACGCGTCGCCGGCTCCCACCGTGTCCCGTACGGGCACGCGCAGGGCGGGGAGGGAGTGCCGGGCCTCCCTGTCGTGGAACGCGGCTCCTTGTCCCCCGCGCTTGACGACCACCTCCCGCACTCCGGCGTCCAGCAGTGCGTCGACGGCTCGCTCTTCCCCGTCAGGGCCTGTCAACGCATCGGTGACGACCGGGAGTTCGTCGTCCGAGGCGATCAGGACGGTGAGATGCGGCAGCAGCGGCCGAAGCGCCCCGCCCGCCTCCTCGGCCGTCCAGAGCCGCTGCCGGTGGTTGACGTCCAGGGCCACGGTCCATCCCTGCGCGTGGGCGTGGGCGGCCGCTTCGCGCACGGCCTCCAGGGGGCCCGGGCCGAGGGCACAGGTGATGCCCGTCAGGTGGAGGATCCGGGCGCCGGCGCCGAGTGCGGGCGCGATGTCGGCGGGGGTGAGCAGTGAGGCGGCGGAGTGGCTGCGCCAGTAGTGGACGCGGACGAGGTCCGCGACGCGCTGCTCGCGGAGCATCGCGCCGGTGGGGGCCGTGGCATGGGTGGCGGCACGGGTGATGTCGACGCCTTCGCCGCGGAGCGTACGCAGGACGAGGCGGCCGGGCTCGTCGTCGCCGACGAGGCCGGCCCAGACGGCGCGGTGGCCCAGCCGGGCCAGACCGATGGCTACGTTCGACTCGGCGCCGGCGACGGTGGTCCGGGCCTGGGCGCCGACCGCCAAGGCGCCGGGCAGCTGGGCGGCGAGCATGGTCTCACCGAACGTCAGAACATCGGCGGAGGCGGCCGCCCTCCCTGGTGCGGCGGTCACACCTCCCCCTGCCTGCCGCCGGCGCAGAGCGCGACGAAACGGCGGGCGCGTGTGCGCAGGGCGGCCAGGTCGCCGCCGTGCACGGCATCGCCCACCAGCGGCGATCCGACGCCGACCGCGACTGCGCCGTGGGAGAGGTACTGCTCGGCGCGGGCGAGGTCCACTCCTCCGACGGGCACGAGAGGCATGTCGGGGAAGGGGTCGCGCAGGGCCTTCAGGTAGGCGGGGCCGCCGAGCGAGGCGGGGAACAGCTTGACGGCGTCGGCGCCCGCGCGCCGGGCCGCGACGGCCTCGGTCGGGGTGAGGGCCCCGGCCAGAACGGGCAGTCCGGCCCTGACCGACGCGGCCACGGCTTCGGTGAGGGCGGGAGTCACGATCCAGCCGGCCCCGGCGTCCTGGGCGCGGGCGACATCGTCCTCGGTCAGCACGGTGCCCGCGCCGACGACGGTCCCGGGCCCCACCTCGGCGGAGGCACGGCGTACGACTCCGAGGGCGTCGGTGGTGTTGAGGGAGACCTCGACGAGGGCCACGCCCTCCTCCGCGAGGGTCAGGACGGTACGCAGGGCGGCGTCGGCGTCGGAGCCGCGCACGATGGCGGCCAGGCGGGTGCGACGCAGCACTTCGGCGAAGGCGTCACTGTGCAGAGGGGTCTGGTGATGCATGTCGTTCACGTCCAAGAGGGTCGCGGGAAGAGCCGGCGGTCGGGGCTGGTTCACCATTCGGCGAAGGAGCCGTCGGCGTGGCGCCAGAGCGGGTTGTGCCAGTCCTGGACGGTGTTGTCGGCGGCGCGGACCGCTCGTTCGTCCACCTCGATACCGAGACCGGGGGCCGTGGTCCGCAGGAGATGTCCGTCGTGGAAGTCGAGCGGCGACGTGTCGACCAGGTAGTCCAGCGGGCCGGCGCCTACGTTGTAGTGGATGCCGATGCTCTGTTCCTGGATGAGGAAGTTCGGGGTGCTGAAGGCGATCTGAAGACTGGCGGCGAGCGAGACGGGCCCCAGCGGGCAGTGCGGTGCGAGGAGCACGTCGAAGGTCTCGGCTAGCGCGGCGATCCGGCGGACCTCGGAGATACCGCCGGCGTGGGAGAGATCGGGCTGGATGACCGCCACTCCGGCCGTCAGGGCGGGGAGCACCTCCGTACGCGAGTAGAGGCGTTCTCCGGTGGCCAGCGGCACCGGCGACGCCGCGGCCAGGTCGCGCAGCCGGTGGGTGTACTCGGGGAGCACCGGCTCCTCGACGAACAGCGGGTTGTACGGGGCGAGGTGCGGCAGGACCTTGGCGGCGTTGGCGACCGTGAACCGGCCGTGGAAGTCGACGGCGAAATCCCTGTCGTCGCCGAGTGCTTCGCGTGCGGCGGCTGCGCGGGAGACGACTTCGTCGATGTCGCGGGTGGTCGCCAGCCGGTTCATCCGTCCGGAGGCGTTCATCTTCACGGCGGTGAATCCGGCCTCGACCTGCTCCCGCACGGCGTCGGCGATCTGGCCCGGCTCGTCCCCGCCGACCCAGGTGTAGGCCCGCACCCGGTCGCGCACGGGGCCGCCGAGCAGCTGGTGCACGGGGGCGCCGTAGACCTTTCCCGCTATGTCCCAGAGCGCTTGGTCCAGTCCGGCGACCGCGCTGGAGAGGATCGGTCCGCCACGGTAGAAAGACCCCTTGGTCATGGTCTGCCAGTGGCCCTCGATCCTCAGCGGGTCCTGCCCCACGAGGAGCTCCGACAGCTCGTGCACGGCGGCGCGGACCGTGGCCGCGCGGCCCTCGACCACCGGCTCGCCCCAGCCGACGACGCCGTCGTCCGTCTCGACTCGGCACAACAGCCAGCGGGGCGGCACCGCGAACGTCTCGACGCGGGTGATCTTCATTCTTCTCCTTGATACGGCCGGGCGCGGCCGGGCGGACGGCGCACCGGGCACGGGCATCCTTCGTGGCGGGGAGGGCGCGGGGTTCAGGCGCTCGTCTTGTAGGCGCTCCAGCCACCGTCGACGACCAGCGAGGCACCGGTGATGAAGGAGGCGTCCTCGCTCAGAAGGAAGGCGGTCGCTCCGGCGACCTCTTCGGGCCGCCCGAGCCTCCCTGCCACGGTCTGCTCGGCGCTGCTGCGCCGGTCCTCCTCACCGATGCCGTCCCAGGCGCGGGTGAGCACGGGCCCGGGAAGAAGGGCGTTGACGCGGACGTGGGGCCCGTATTCGACGGCCAACTGCCGGGCCAGGCCGGTCAGTCCCGCCTTCGCCGAGGCGTAGGCGGGGCGGCCCGGCAGTCCGACGAGGGCGTGGACCGAGGAAATCAGGACGGCGCTGCCCTGGGTGGCGCGCAGGTCGTCCAGGCAGGCGCGGAAGCCGAGGAACGCGCCGGTCAGGGTGACCCCGAGCTGCTGGTTCCACTGGTCGAGCGTCGTGTCGTGGGCGGGTGCGACGCGTACGGCGTAGGCGTTGGAGACAAGCGCCGAGACGGGCCCGAACGCGTCGTGCACGGCGTCCAGCGCGGACACCCACGCGCCCTCGTCACTCACATCGGTGCGGTGGAAGAGGGCTTCTCCCCCGGCGTCCCGGATGGCACGGGCGGTGCGCTCGCCCTCCTCGGCGTCGATGTCAGCGACCAGGACCCGGGCCCCCTCGTCCGCGAGACGCCGGGCGGTGGCGGCGCCGATACCCCCGGCCGCTCCCGTGACCACGACGGCACGTCCGTCGAAACGGCGCGGCCCCACGGGCGTCTGCGGGTCTGTGGACGGCATGGGGCGGCTCCGGAGACTGCGGCGCGGACGGCGTTCGGACGGTCGGCGGGTGCCCGGGGACAACCACCTAGGTTATTAAATATGAATTATTGCTGGACGCCAATACATGCGCCTGAGGTCCTCCTCACAGCGGGTCACCCGCCGCAGGACGACGCCACAGAACCCCCGCATTCGGGCGACGGGGCGTGCGCGTGCCGGAGGCAGCCCGCCTCCGGACATGCCAGATCCTGCTCGTCTACACCGCCGAGCCCGCCTCCCGCTCCGCGGAAGTCCTCAGCTTCCTCTCCGGCTGGAGCGGCACACTTCTGAAGGCCTCACAACAACAACCGTGATGCGCGCTCATGGTTTCGGCCGGGCCTTCTGCCGTGCACGCTCATCGGACTCCTGCATCTCGAGGATCCGGAAGACATGGGCGCTCGCCCTTTTCCGCGCGCTACCGCTGGTGAACAGCGCCGCACCCGCGACCGCGGGCGGCACGGCGAGGACTCCGAGCCCCAGCAGTTCCGGCCAGTCGCGCTCGACGGCGCACAGCCGGCCCGTGCCCTGGCTGTACGTCCTGCTCTCACTGTCGTGGAAGATCGGGGCGTCACAAGCGATTTCATCGTGGTGGTCGTGCACGCTGAAAGGCATCAGCAGCAGGTAGCCCAGCCAGAGGAACAGGGCTGCCGAGACCGCCATCAGGCCGGCCCCCCAGCTCTGCTGCCGTCCGGCCCAGCGGTCGAATTCCTGGCGCGCGGGCCATTGCATGAGACGTCCCCGTCGGTTGTCCGGCTTGCTTGCCGCCGAAGATCGTACGTGCGTCGGGCCTTGCCCGGCATCGGCAGGGGCGCGTCATGGCTTACGGGCCTGGGTCCGGGGCAGCCTCGTGGCTCCGGCGGCGGCGAGCAGGCAGAAACCGAGCACCCACCAGAAGGTGTCGGCGAACGCCCGGGCGACATCCGGGCCTCGGACGGAGAGCCGGCTCTCCAGGACCACGGCGAGGGCGGCGGTTCCCACCGAACCGCCCACCGTGTTCAGCAGGTTGAGCGCTCCGGACGCACGGGGCAGCTGTTCGGGCTCGATGCGGCTGTAGACGATGTTCATCACGGGCGCGCCGACCATCGCCATCCCGAGGCCACGGACCGCGAGTGCCGCGGCGATCGCGGCGTCCGGGACCTCGTGGCCGAGCTGGGTGAAGGGCACCGTACCCGCCACGATCAGGACGATGCCGGTCACCACCGAGGTCCGCGGCGCGACCTTGTCGATGGTGCGGTTGACCAGGATCGACCCGGCGGCCGCGCCCAGCCCCTGGGGGGCGAGCAGGAGCCCGGCCTCCCACGGCGAGAGCCCCCGGCTCGTCTGGAAGTACAGCGGCAGCAGGAACATCGTGCCGAACACCGAAGCGCCCAGTACCAGCAGCGCGAGGGCGGCAGCGCCGAAGGGCGGCCGGGCGAACAGCCGGGGGTCGACCAGCGGGGTGCGGCGGGTGCGCAGCCCGTGCACGGTGAAGCCGGCCAGCATCGCCATTCCCACCCCCACGCCGGCGACAGCCGGGAGGGTACGGCCCTGGGCCACCTCGGTCAGCCCGTACACCAGCATGGCAAGGCCGGGCGAGAGCAGCAGAACCCCTCGCAGGTCGAACGGTGTCCGCCGCGTCGACGGCGGCACCGTGGGCACGTAGCGGCGGGCGAGCAGCAGGGCGATCCCACCGATCGGCAGGTTGATCAGGAACAGCCACGGCCACGACGCCACGCCGAGGACGGAGCCGCCGACCAGCGGGCCGAACACCGGTGACAGCAGCGGGACGACCGCGACCACGCTGATCACCCGCCCGGTTCGTCCGGGGCCCGCGATGCGGGCCAGCAGCGCCTGCCCGGTCGCGGGCAGCAGCCCGCCGCCGAGCCCCTGGATCACCCGGAAGACGATCAGACTGGTCGCCGACCAGGCCAGCGCGCACAGAACGGAGCCGAGCAGGAACACGCCCACGGCGGCGAGCCATGTCCGCCGTCCGCCGAACCGGTCGGCCAGCCAGCCGGACGCGGGCACGGCCGCCACCACGGCCAGCAGATAGGCCGTGGTGACCCACTGGATCTCCGCGACGGACCCGCCGAACTCGTCGGTCAGGACGTCGATGCCGACGCTGATGATGGTGGCGTCCAACGTGGCCATGAAGGTGCCGAGCACCAGGATGAACGCGACCCGCAGCAGATGCCGGTCCACCCGCTCGGCGGGCGGTGCGACGTCCCCGCTCATCGCTCCTCCAGGAGGCCGAGCACGTCGTTGTCGAGGTGCTTGTCCAGCGTTCGGAGCAGGTCGAGCAGTTCCTCGGCGAGCCCGTCGACGTCCGCGCCGGACCGGTGGGCGAGCACGCCGGTCCAGCCGTCGCCGTCCGGCATGACCGTCAGGGTCACCGGGTGGTGCGTGGCCTCACGGAAGCGGGTTCCGACGACCGTGAGCCCGGGGGCGGGTTCGCGGAGCCGTTCCGGGTCTACCGGGTAGTTCTCGAACACCACCAGACTGTCGAACAGCCTGTGCCGTCCGGTCAGACGTTCCAAGTCGGACAGGGCGACGTGCTGGTCCTCCACCAGGGCACGCTGCCGTGCCTGGAGGTCGGCGAGCGTCTCGGCGAGGGTGCCGTCGAGCCGTGCTCGTACGGGGACGGTGTTGGCCAGCAGCCCGATGATCTCCTCGACGCCCTCCAGCTCCGGGGGACGGCAGGCGACCATGGCGCCGAAGCAGACGTCCGTGCGGCCGGAGCGCCGGGCGAGAAGCACCGACCAGGCGCCCTGCACCAGGGTGTTCCGGGTCAGACCGCGCCGTGCGGCGAGGTGGGTGAGGTCGGCCACCAGAGCCGGGTCGAACGCGATGACCTCGGGTGCCGGCCGTTCCTGACCGGGCAGGCCGTCGCTCAGGTAGTCGCCTTCGGGCAGTCCGTCCAGCTCGGCCGCCCAGGCCGAGAGGCCGGGCTCGTGGTCGGCGCACCAGCGCAGGTAGCCGGTGAACGGCACGGGGGCGGGCAGGTCCGGAGCCCCGCCGTGGACCCGGGCCGTGTAGAGGGCGAACAGCTCGGTGAGGATGCGCGGGGCGGACCAGCCGTCGGAGAGCACGTGATGGGTGGTCAGAACCAGGTCGGCACGCTCGGGGCCGAGCCGGATCACGGTCAGGCGGACCAGTGGGCCCCGTCCCAGGTCGAAGGGCTCGGCCAGGTCGGCGGCCAGCACTTCCCGGGCGGGCCCGTCGGTCACTCGGAAGTCCGGCAGGAGCGACGTGGGGATCACCGCCAGTGAGGCGGGGAACACCGCGCCCAGGTTCGGGTGGCGGGCCAGCAGGTCGGCGCCCGCGGCGCGAAGGGCGTCGACGTCGAGCGCGCCGGCGAGGGAGAACGCGGACTGCACGGTGTACGGGTCCGGGCGTTCGGTGCGCGAATGCCGCAGCATCACCTCCTGCAACGGGGTCAGCGGGAGCACTTCGGCGACCTGGCGGGACGGTCCGAGCTCCGTGATCTCCGGTGCGGCGGCGGTGCGCAGGAGCGCGGTCCTCAGGTGCCCGGCGAGGTCCTCGATCTCGGCGGCGGTGAACAGTGCGGAGGGCCAGGTGATCCGGACCCCGAGCACGTCGTCGCGTACGAGGGCGTTGACCATCAGGCTGTGGGGCAGGGGCATCGCGTCGGAGCCGCCCGAGCCGAGCGGATCGGCGTCCGGGGGCGCCTGCCACGGGGTCTCCTCGGCCGGTGCGCCCGGGTAGCGGCCGAGGTAGTTCCAGGCGACCTCCGGTTCCACGGGGTCCAGCAGACCCGCCGCGGTGAGGACGCCGTGGCCGAGGCCGTCGCCCTGTGCGCGCAGCCGCTCCCTGACCGCCTGCACGTCGTCGTCGGCGTCGAGCAGCACGGGGTGGACGGCGGTGAACCAGCCGACGGTCTGGGACAGGTCGACCTGCCGGGGGCGGCCGTGGCTCTCCAGTGCGACCAGGAGACGCGGCGTCCCGCGCCAGGCCCGTACCGCCTGAGCGAGCGCCGTCAGCAGGACGGCGTCCGGCGTGGTGCGGTAGGCGGCGGGCAGGGTCGTGATCAGGGCGCGGGTCGAGTCGGCGTCGAGACGGATCTCGTGGTGCGTCGCGGTGGCCACGGTGTCCTCGGCCGGGTCGAGCGGACGGGCGAGTGCCTGAGTGGCCCTCATCCGCTGCCAGTGCGGCAGTTCGGCGCTCCGGTCGGCGTCGTGCAGGTAACGCGCCCAAGCCAGGAACGACTGGCCGTGCCGGATGAGAGCTCCGCCGGACCAGGCGTGTTCCACGTCGTCGAGCAGGACACGCCAGGACACACCGTCGATGACCAGGTGATGGGCGACCAGGACGAGCCGGCCCGGCCGGTCCTCCCCCGCGTCCACCCACACCGCGCGCAGCAGCGGACCTGTGCGCGGGTCCATCGACTCCCGTGCCGCTGCGGTCGCGGCGTCGGCTGCGGCCCGCAGGCCGTCGTCCGCCGGTACGCGGGTCAGTACGTCGGCCCCGGACACCACTCCGACGGCCGGAATGCGCAACATGTCGTCGGCCAGGTGGGCCCGCAGCACGTCGTGACGGGCCAGCAGCGCGTCGAGCACTGCCTGCCAGGCCGTCTCGTCGCCCCCCGGCGGGACACAGATCTCCACCCACTGGCAGAACCCGTCCGCGGCGGCCCCCGCGCGGCGCAGCAGGTCCCGCATGACCGGGGTCAGCGGCGCGTCCCCCACGGCGGGTGCCTCGCCGCCGTCGAGGTCGCGGGCCCGGGCGGCTATCCCGGCGACCGTCTCTCCCTCGAAGACGTCGCGTGCGTTCAGGCCGAGCCCGTGGCGCCGCGCCCGCGACACCACTTGCAGCGACACGATGCTGTCTCCGCCGACGGCGAAGAAGTCGTCGTCGAGGCCGATGTCGTCGGTGCCCAGGACATCGCGGAACACTCCGAGCAACACCGCTTCGGCCTCGGTGGCGGGTTCGCGCCGCGTCGCGGCAGTGGTCTCGGGAGCCGGCAGCGCGGAGGCGTCGAGCTTGCCGCCGGGGCTCAGCGGCAGCTGGTCGATCGGCACGAGCGCCGTCGGCACCATGTGGTCGGGCAGTTGCTCCGCCAGGTAGGCACGCAGCCGTGCGGTGTCCATGTCGGCCTCGTCGGTCGGGATGACGTAGCCGACGAGCCTGCCCTCCCGCATGATCACGGCACAGGCCCGTACGTCGGGATGGCTGGTCAGGGTGGACTCGATCTCGCCCAGTTCGACCCGGAAGCCGCGGATCTTGACCTGGTGGTCGGCGCGGCCGAGGAACACCAGTTGTCCGTCCGGCCGCCACCGCACGAGGTCGCCCGTGCGGTAGATGCGCTCCCCGGGCGGGCCGAACGGGTCGGCGACGAACGTCGCGGAGGTCAGACCGGGGCGTTTGAGGTAGCCGCGGGCCAGGCTCGGCCCGCCGAGGTACAGCTCGCCCGTCACGCCGATGCCGACCGGCTGGAGCCCGCCGTCGAGGACGTAGGCGCGGACGTCGGGGTCCGGGCGGCCGATGGGTAGCGGCCCTGTGTCGTCCGGGTCGTACCGCCACGTCGTGGAGTTGATCGTGACCTCGGTCGGCCCGTATGCGTTGAACAGCGCCTTGCGGCCCTGGCCCCAGCGTCGCGCCAGTTCGGGGTCGAGGCGCTCGGCGCCGACGACGAAGAACACGCCGGGGTCGACGGTGCGGTCGTCGGGCATCGCGGCCAGGAACGAGGGGAGCAGGTTCACCCCGGTCACCCGGTGCTCGACGATGTAGTCGAGGAGTTCGTCGCCGGGGACGCGCACCTCCTCGGGTGCGATCACGGACGTGCCGCCGGAGAGCAGCGGCACCATGGTCTGCCAGAACGCGACGTCGAAGCTGGTCGAGGCGAAGTGCAGGTAGCGGTCGTGCTCGGTGACTCCGACGACCTCCTCCTGGAGCGCGACGAGGTCGGGCACGCCCCGATGGGTCACACCGACGCCCTTGGGCCGTCCGGTGGTGCCGGAGGTGTAGATGACGTAGGCGAGCGCGTCCTCGGTGAGTGCGGCACGTGCCTCGGCCGGGTCGGTGTCCGGCACCGACGCGAGCGTGGCCGGGTCGTCCAGCCTCAGTACGGGGACGTCGCGGGCCACGGGCAGTTCGGCGCCGGTTGTCACGGCGGCGGCCGGAGCGATGTCGTCGAACATGTAGGCGAGCCGCTCGCGCGGGTAACTCGCGTCCATGGGTATGTACACGGCGCCTGCCTTGGCCACGCCGAACAGGGCTACGGTCATCTCGATGTCGCGTCCGAGCAGAACCGCGACCGGGTCCTGGGGCCGGACTCCGCGCGCGATCAGCGCGTGGGCGAGCCGGTTGGCCTGCCGGTCCAGCTCGGCGTAGCTGAGGCTGCGGTCGCGGCAGACGAGGGCCTCGGCCCGGGGCTTGCGGTCCACCCAGGCGGCGAACTCGTCGAGCCAGTGGCCACGGGGCCTGGCGGCGACGACGTCGGTGCCGGTGCGCAGCATCCGCTCTCGCTCGTCGGAGTCGAGCGCGGGCAGCCGCACCGCGGGCCGCGCCGGGTCGTCGACGATCTCCCGGAGGAGATTGTGCAGCCAGCGGCCGTAGTCGCGCACGGTCGACTCGGCGAAGGCGCGCGGCTGGTAGCCGAGGCCGATGGTGATCTCGTCATCGGGGATCACGATGACGGTCAGCGCGTAGTGGGTGGCGTCGGTGATGTCCACCCCCGCGAGCTCGAGCCCGGGGGCGAGCGGGGTGCGCTTCCGGCTGGACAGCGGGAAGTTCTCCATCACCAGCATCGTGTCGAAGAGTTCACCGATGCCCGTCGCCCGCTGGATCTCGGGCAGACCGACGTGGTGGTGCTCGGCCAGCGCGACGCTCTCGGCGTGCACCTGTGCCATGAGGGCACGCGCCGACGTGTCCCGGGTGTGCCGGACGCGTACCGGGATCGTGGTGCCGAGCTGGCCGATCATCGACTCCACTCCGTCGACCTCGGCGGGCCGCCCGGAGACCGGACAGCCGAACACGGTGTCGAGGCGCCCGGTGAGCCTGCCCAGCAGCAGTCCCCACGCCGTCTGGAGCACCGTGGTCAGGGTGACACCCTCCTCGCGGGCGAACGCGCGGAGCCGGTCGCTGAACTCGCGGCCCAGACCGACGGTTTCGCGGCCGGGCCGCTCGATCGCGGTCCCCCCGGTGACCGCGGGTGCCAGCCGCGTCGCCTCGTCGACGCCGTCCAGGGCGTCCCGCCACGCGGCGAGCGACACCTCCCGGTCCCGGCCCGCCAGCCACCGGAAGTACTCCGACAGCGGCGGAGCGGTGAGCGCGACGGGCCCACCGCTCAACTCGGCGTAGAGGGCGAGCAGCGTGCGGCCGACCAGCGGCATCGACCAGCCGTCGAGCAGGGCGTGGTGATTGGTGATCACCAGCTTGTGCTCGGCGGGACCGACACGGGACAGCAGGAAGCGGATCAGTGGCGGACGGGTCGGATCGAACGGACGCTCGAGATCGGCGCGGGCGGCTTCGGGGAAACGGTCGTCCGCCCGCCAGTCCAGGGAGACTTCAGAGGGGATCACCTGCACCACGTCGTCCCCGGCCGTGCCCAGGTGCACGCGCAGAGCGGGGTGGCGGCGCAGCAGTTCGCGCGCGGCCTCGGCCATGCGGTCCGCATCCAGCTCGCCGACCAGGGTGGTCACGGCCTGGACGACGTAGACGTCGGTCTCGTCGTCGTCACGGACCAGGGTGTGGAAGGACAGCCCGACCTGCAGGGGTGTGGCAGGCAGTACGTCGGCGATGCGGCCGGTCCGTTCGAGCGTGTCGATGGCGCTCTGGTCGAGGTCGAGCAGCGGGAGGTCGGACGGGGTGAGCCCGCCCGGGGTGTGGCGCGCGTGCGCGGCCAGCGTGTCCAGTGCCGCGGCCCAGGCCGTCTGCAGGGCAGTCACGACGTCGGTGCCGAGGACTTCGGTCGCCGCCGTCCACTCGACGGCGAGCCGTGGCGCGCCTTCCTCGTGGACGAAGCAGTTGAGGGCCAGCACCTGCTCCAGCGCCTTGGCGTCAGGCTCGGTCACCGAGAAGGCGTCGTGCTCCGGCAGGCGCCATCCGGACGCGGACAACGGGGCGAACCGGCCCAGGTAGTTCAGAAGTACGTCCGGGGGCGGGGTGGCCGAGAGTTCGGCGCCGGCCTCCGGGTCCAGGTGGCGCAGGACGCCGTATCCGATGCCGCCGTCGGGAAGGCCGCGCCTGGCCTCCTTGGCTGCGCGCAGCGTGCGCCCCACGTCGTCGGCCGCCGGGACGCGGACCGGGTACTCGCTGGTGAACCAGCCGACCGTACGGGCCAGGTCGAGGTGTTCGCGGCCGTGGCCCTCCATCGAGACGGTCACCTCGTCCCCGGACAGGCCCCAGCGCCGCAGGGCGAGTACGAGCGCGGCCAGCAGCACCTCGTCGACTCCGGCACGGTACGCCGCGGGCAGGGTCGTCAGCAGTGCCTCGGTGACCTCGGGCGAGGCCACGGTGACCGAACGGTGGGCGGTCGAGACCGTGTCCCGCGCCGGGTCCAGCGGCCGGGTGCCCAGCCGGGACGCGGAGGCGAGCGCTGCCCGCCAGTGGTCGAGTTCGCCCCGTCGCGCACCGGACGCCCCCTGGCCGGCGAGCAGCAGGGCGTGCCGCCGCCAGGACGCCCCGACCCGGTCCAGGGCGCCACCCGTGCAGGCCGTGTGCAGGTCGGGCAGCAGGACGCGCCAGGACACGCCGTCCATGGCGAGGTGATGCACGACGACGACCAGCCGGTCCGGTGTGCCGTCACCGGTACGGAGCAGGGCCACCCGCAACAGGTCGCCCCTCCTCGGATCGAGTTCCCCCGCCATCCGCCCTGCCAGGGCGGTCACGTCCTCGTCGCGTACCTCGTCGACGACCGCCCCCACCGCACCGCGGGGCAGCACTTCCAGGCCGGCGTCCGCCCGCAGCCGCAGGGCGTCGTGGTGGTCGAGCACGGCCTGTACGCCGGTGACCAGGTCGTCGTGGTCCAGGCTGTCGACACTCAGGGCGGTCCACTGCGCGTACCCGGCGACGACGTCGACGTCCGGATGCGGGTCGAGCAGGCCCCGCACGATCGGCGGCGCGGGCACGGGCCCGATCGGGTCGTCCACCGGCTCGGGCACGTCCTCCAGCAGCTCGGCGGAGGCGGCCAGGGCGGCGAAGCTGCGGCGTGCCAGCAGGTCCCGCGGCCGCAGCCCCAGGCCCGCGGCCCGCAGCCTGCTGCTGACGGTGATCGCGGTGATGCTGTCCCCGCCGAGGGCGAAGAAGTCGTCGTCCACCCCGACCCGCTCGACGTCGAACACTTCGGCGAGGGCGACGCAGAGCAGGCGCTCCCGCTCGGTGCCCGGCTCCCGGCCGCCGCCGGCCGATGCGGGCCCGGGCAGGGCGGCGCGGTCGAGCTTGCCGTTGGGCGTGACCGGCAGCGCGGCGAGCACCACCACCGCCGCGGGCACCAGATGGTCGGGCAGCCGCTCAGCGAGGTGTGCGCGCACCTCGTCCCCGGTGACCGAGGTGGACACGACATAACCGATCAGCCGGGACGACAGCACCCTGGCGGCCGCCGCGGTGACCCCGGGGACAGCCGCGAGGGCGGACTCGACCTCGCCGGTCTCCACCCGGTGCCCGCGGATCTTGACCTGCCCGTCGGCCCGGCCTCCGTACGCGAGACCCCTGCCTGGCACCCACCGGGCCAGGTCGCCGGTGCGGTACATCCGCTCCCCCGGTGCGCCGAACGGGTCGGCGACGAAACGCTCGGCAGTGGCTCCCGGCCTGCCGAGGTAGCCGCGGGCCAGGTGGGGCCCCGCCAGGTACAGCTCACCCGTCGTGCCGGGGGGTACCGGTTGCAGCGCGCTGTCCAGCACATAGGTCCGGGTTCCCGCGAGCGGGTGGCCGATCGTCGGCTCGCCGCCGTCGATCCGCGCGGTGGTGCTGTCCACGGTCGCCTCGGTCGGCCCGTAGATGTTGCACGCGGTCGTCCCCGACTCGGCGACCCGCCGCCACAGGGCGGGCGAGGTGGCTTCTCCGCCGAGGACCAGCAGCGTCGGCCGCCGGTCCAGCAGGCCGCCCTCGACCAGGGGCAGGGCCATCGACGGCGTGGTGTCCACGATGTCGATGCCGTCGCGGTCGTACACGGCGAGCAGTGCGTCGGCGTCGCGAATGGTCTCCGCGTCGTAGACGTGCAGTTCGTGTCCGCACAGGAGCCACACCAGGTGGTCGAAGGCTGAGTCGAAGGCGAACGAGTAGGTGTGAGCGGCGCGCAGCCGCCTGCCCGCGGCCTGTTCGGCCTCCGCGACGACCGTGGACCGCTGGTGGTGCAGCAGCGCGGCCAGGCCGCCCACCCGGCCGAGTACGCCCTTGGGGCGCCCGGTCGACCCGGAGGTGTGGATCACGTAGGCGAGGTGCTGGGGGTGC
The DNA here is from genome assembly GCF_053591835.1 of Streptomyces sp. NPDC002911. Lineage (NCBI taxonomy): Bacteria > Bacillati > Actinomycetota > Actinomycetes > Kitasatosporales > Streptomycetaceae > Streptomyces > Streptomyces sp. NPDC002911. The sequence goes on from NZ_JBSFUO010000003.1 coordinate 512,135, forward strand.
CGGGGCGCAGCCAGCTCGTCGGCCGTCAGCGGTGCGCCGGACAGGTCGTCGGCCTCGCCGAGCAGGGTGCTCCACGGCAGCCCGTCGAGCGTGCCGTCGGTCACCACCAAAGCGGGGCGGGCGTCGTCGATCAGATCGCGCAGCCGCTCGGGCGGGTACGCGGCGTCAAGGGGCAGGAAGGCGGCGCCCGCGTCCAGCACCGCCAGCAGGGCGGTCACCGAGTCGGCCGAGCGCGGCAGAGCGAGGGCGACGACGTCGTCGGGCCCGATCCCGCGGGCCCGCAGCGCACGGGCCAGCCGGTGCACCCGGCCCGCCAGGTCCGCCGCGCTCAGCCGCTCGTCACCACAGACCAGGGCCGTATGCCCGGGATGGGCGGCGGCCATCGTGTCGAAGGCGGTGGGCACGTCCACCGGCGTGCCGGGCAGCGCGGGCGGGCACCAGGCCGCCATCAGTCCGTCCACGTCGTCCGTCATGGCGACGCGTCCGACGGGCCGGCCGTCGACGAGCGCGGCCAGCAGGGTCCGCAGCCCGGCCAGCAGACTGTCGACCGCCGCCTGGTCGTTGGTCCGCGCGTCGACCTCGAAGCCGAGCAGCAGCCCGCCGTCGCGGGTCGGCAGGACACTCAGGCCCATGTCCTCGGGCGGGCCGCCCGCGACGTTACGCATCACACCGCCGGACCCGGCGAAGTCGATCGCCAGGTCGAACGCCTTGAGGTTGACACCGCGTCCGTGCAACAGCGCGCCGGCGCCTGGGACGCCGAGGTCCTGCGGCAGGTCCTCGCCTCTGTACCGCTGGTGGTCGCGCATCTCGCGCATGGCGGAGGACACCCTCCGGCTCAGCTCGCCGAGCCGGTCGCGGCCTCGCACGGTCACCCGCAGCGGCAGCACGTTGACCGCCATGGCGGGGGTGCGCAGTTCGACGGAGCCTGCCCGGCACATCAGCGGCAGCGCGAACACCACGTCGGTGCGGGCCAGCATGCGGTGCAGGAAGGCGGCGTAACCGGCGATCAGCACCTCACCCCACGTGACGCCCTCACCGTCGGCGAACGCCCGCAGCCGGGCAGTTTCTTCGGGCGTGAGGACTGCGCGGGCGGTCAGGGTGCGGTCCGGCGCACCGTCTGCGGTGCCGGGATCACCGTGGGAGCCGAGTCCGGGGAGCGGGGTGAACCGCTCGACCCAGTACGCGCGGTCCTCGGCGAACCGGTCGCTGTCACGGTATGCCTGGTCCGCGGCGACGAGGTCGGCGAAGGCGCCGAAGGTCGACCGGGCAGGCTCCTTCCCCCGTACCAGGGCGGTGTAGCGGGCGCCGGTGCGGCGGGCGAGCATCGCGGCGGTGTAGCCGTCGAAGACCAGATGGTGGCCGAGCTGGGTGTACCACACCTCGCGGTCGGACAGCCGGATGACGGTGCGTGACCAGAGCGGCCGGTCCAGCATCCCCCGGCATTCCTCGCCCGCCCGCGCCCGCTCGGCATCGACCAGCGCCTGGGCGGCGGACACGGGATCGGGCGCCGCACTGACGTCGTGCACCTCGGGTCGCTCGACCGGCTCCTCGCTGACCCTCTGGCGTGGCCCTTCCGGAGTGTCGTACACCCGCAGGCGGAGTGTCTCGGCCTCTTCCGTGGTCGCCCGGACCGCCTCGGCCAGCGCGTCGACGTCCACCGGCTCGGTGCCGGATATCTCGACGACGTCACCGACGACGTAGTACGGCGAGTCCGGCTCCAGGCGCTGCGCGTTCCATATACCCAACTGGGCGCGGGTCAGGGCGAGAAGGCCGTCCGAGGCCACGCTTGCGGTGCTCAACTTACTCTCCTTGCAGTGTGGGGACGACCATCGGTGTGCCTGTCACCGGGTCGGGGACGATGACGCTCGGCAGGTCGAAGACGTCCTTGATCAGCGCGGCGTCCACGACGGCACCGGGGACGCCCTCGGCGACCACCCGGCCGTCCCGCATGGCGACCAGGTGGTCGGCGAACCGGCACGCCTGGTTGATGTCGTGCAGTACGGCGATCACCGTGCGGCCCTCGTCGCGCAGCCGGGCCAGCAGGCCGAGCAGCTGGTACTGGTGGGTGATGTCCAGGAACGACGTCGGTTCGTCGAGCAGCAGGTAGGACGTCCGTTGGGCCAGCACCATCGCGATCCACACCCGCTGGCGTTGTCCGCCGGACAGTTCCCGCACCGGTCTGCCGGCCAGGTCCTCGACACCGGCGGCGGCCATCGCCCCGGCGACGGCCTCCTCGTCCTCCGGCGACCACAGAGCCAGAAGTGACTGGTGCGGGAACCGTCCCCGGCTCACGAGCTGGCGGACCTTGATGTCCTCGGGGGCCAGCGGATCCTGGGGCAGGAAGCCGAGTTGCCTGGCCAGTGCCTTGGGCGCGTAGTCGCCGAGCGCACGGCCGTCGAGTCCCACGTGCCCGGCCTCCGGGCGCAGCAGCCGCACCAGCGCGCGCAGCAAGGTCGATTTCCCACAGGCGTTGGGGCCCACGACGGCGGTGAACGCGCCGTCGGGGACGTCGAGGCTCAGCCGTGTGGACACGACCCGGTCTCCGTAGCGCAGGGTGATCTCCCGCGCGGACAGGCGTGCGGTCATGCGCGCCTCACCTCCTTGGTCAGCAGCCAGATCAGATAGCAACCGCCGATCGCGGTACTCACCACTCCGACGGGAAGCGCGACGGGCGTCAGCAGCATCTGGGCGAGCAGATCAGCGCCTTGGAGCAGTACCACCCCGGTCAGCGCGGCCGGGAGCAGCGGCACACCGGCCGCGCCGGCGAGCCTGCGGCCGATCTGGGGTGCCGCCAGGGCGATGAACGCGATCGGCCCGGCGACGGCGGTCACCGTGGCCGTGCAGCCGACGCCGACCAGCACCATCAGCAGCCGCAGCCGGTTGAGGCCGACCCCGGTGGTCGTCGCGACCGCGTCGCCGAGCGATGCCTGGTGCATGTCGTGCGCCCGCGTGGTCATAAGGATCAGCAGCACGGCGATCAGCACGAACGGAATTCCCAGGTCGTCCCAGCTCACGCCGTTGAGTGAGCCCGCGCTCCAGCCGACGGCGGCGATCGCCACCTCCAGCTCGGCGCGCAGCACGATCCACGAGTTGATCGCGGTCACCATCGCGTTCACCGCGATACCGATCACCACCAACCGCAGTCCGGAGAAGCCCCGTTCGAAAGCCAGCAGGTAGATCGCGGCCGCGACGACCAGCCCGCCGATCACGGAGCCGGCGGCCAGTTGCGCGGACGTGCCGGACAGGACGGTGATGGCGACAAGAGCACCGGTGTACGCGCCCGCGTCGAGCCCGATGACGTCCGGGCTGCCCATCGGGTTGCGGGTGAGATTCTGGAAGATCGCGCCCGCCACGCCGAGCGCGGCGCCGAAGGCGAGCCCGGCCAGCACCCGCGGCAACCGCCAGTCCGAGATCACCACGGAGTGGTCCGCGCCGGTCAGCACGGCGAACACCTCGCCAGGGGTGGCCCAGGACGCCCCGTAGCAGAGCCCGAGCAGGCTCAGACACAGCATCAGGGCGACCATGACAGCGGCCAGTACCACCGTGCGGCGTTCGGCTTTCAGTCCGCATATGTTCACAGTGATCCCGCCCCGTAACGGCGGACGGCCCAGATCAGCACGGGGCCGCCGAGGAACGCTGTCACGATGCCCACCGGCACCTCGCCGGTGGGCAGCAGCACCCGCGACCCGATGTCGGCGACCAGCAGCAGGACGGGACCCAGCACCATCGCGTAAAGGATCAGCCAGGGCACCGAACCCGCCGCCGGCTTGCGGACCAGGTGGGGCACGATCAGGCCGACGAACAGGATCGGCCCGGCCACCGCCGTCGCCGCCCCGCAGAGCACGGTGATCAGTACCAGTGCGGCTGTCCGCACCCGGCCCACTCCCGCACCCAGTGTGTGCGCCGCGCTCTCGCCCAGTGCGAGGGCGTTGAGCCCCCTGCTCAGCAGCAGCGCCCCAAACAGGCTGACCACGACAGCGGCCAACGGCAGTGCCAGCGGCGCGTGTTTGCGGGCCGCCAGCGACCCGACGGACCAGAAGCGGTACGCGTCGAAGACGTCGGGGAGCATCAACCGCAAGCCCAGCGCGACACCGCTCAGCACCGCGGTCAGGGCTACGCCGGTGAGCACCAGGCGCAGCGGCGAGCGGCGTCCGACCGCGGCCACCAGCAGCGCCGTGAGTACGGAGCCCAGAATCGCGAAGCCGAGCTCACCGGCCTGCCCGACGGCCAGTCCGAGCGCCGAGCCGACGGTGATCGCGAACCCGGCACCCGCGGTGACACCGAGGATGCCGGGCTCCGCCAGCGGATTGCGGGCCAGCGTCTGGATCAGTGCGCCGGACACCGCGAGCGCGGCGCCCACGGCGACGGCCAGCAGCGCCCGGGGGCCTCGTACGTCACGCACGATCACGTGGTCGTCGGTGCCCTGGTAGTCCAGCAACGCGCGCACGACCTCGCCCGGCGGGACCGTCCGGGCGCCGACGCCCATGCTGAGCACGGCGACCGCCGCCAGCAGCACAAGTCCGCCGACGAGCAGGCCGATCTGCGGTACGGCGGCGCGCTCGGTCCTCGCCGGTCCGGACGCGCGACCCGCGACGGTCATCGCTTCAGCAGTGGAGCGAGCGACGTGTCGATCGCGTCCAGGGTGTTCATGGCCTGCCCGTAGGTCGCGGCCTCGGTGTAGCGGAACGGGAAGGTCTTTCCGGCCTTGACGGCGGGCAGGTTCTTCCACAGCTTCGAGTCGAGGACGTACTGCACCGACTCGGGGACACTGCCGTCGGCATTGACCGAGTACGTCAGTACGTCGGCCTCGTCGAACGCGGCCGGGAGTTCTTCGACGGACGGGTATTCACTGACCGAACGCGAGCCGGCACCGGCCTCCTTGACCTTGCCGTAATACTTCGCGCCGAGGTCCTCGGCGATGTTGGTGCCCCACGAACCGCCGAACTCCCGCTGGAACGTGCCCTTGGCGACCTCGCCGTACGCACCGATGTGTCCCAGCTTGAGCTGGGGCAGAACGTCCTTGTACTTCGTCTGCAAGTCGGCGGCCTTGGCCTCGTACGCCTTCTGTCCGGCGTCGGACTTCTCGAGGGAGCCGGCCGCGTCGGCCTGCTTGCGGGACAGGTCCCGCCATGCGGACGGCACGGTCGGGCCGATCGCGACGACCGGGGCGATGGATTCCAGCCGCTCGACGTCGATGTCGCCGAGCACGGGGGCGGGCACACCGATGACGATCAGGTCGGGCTCGGCCTCGGCGATGGCTTCGTAGTTGGTCTCGGCCGCCTGCTCACCCGCCACCTTGGTGAGCTTCTTGTACTCGGCCAGGTTCTCCTTGCTCATCATCGGCTCGCCGCGCTTCCACGACGAGATCCCGACCAGCGGGGCGTCGGCCTCGATCAAGGCGGGCACGGCGTAGCCGGTGGCCACCACACGCTGCGGGTCGGCGGGAATGGTGATCTTGCCGTTGTCAGCGACGAACACCCGGGTCTCGCCCTTTGCCGAGGCGTCCGACCCACCACCCTCCGACGAGGATCCGCACCCGGCCAGTACCAGAGCCAGCGAGACTGCGCCGACGAGGCCGGACGTTCTGCGTATGGACATGCAAGGCTCCCTGTGATTTAGGTAAGGCTAACCTTAGTTGACGATCTCACGCCAGGAGACCGCAGCGCCATCGGGCCTGCTCCCCGGCCGGACTGCCGGTCAGTGGCCGTCCTCGTCGAAGTCCAAGACGCCGCGCTTCCAGTAACCGGTGATGTCGTGGTCGGCCTTCTCCAGCCGCAGCTCGTCGCGGACCCAGCGGCGCAACGGCTTGATCTGTCCCGCCTCGCCCGCGACCCACACGTACACCCGCTCCCCCTCGGGCACCGTCACCCCGGTCACGGCTCGCGCCAGGGCGTCGCCGGCTCCGGCCGACGGGTCGGCGCTGTGCAGCCAGCGCACCTCGACACCCCCGGGCGCGGACAGTTCGATCTCCTCCGTGGCATCGGAGACTTCGACGAACGCCCAGCCCTTCGCACTTCTGGGCAGCTCCTCCAGCCGACGCGCGATCGCCGGCAGGGCCGTGAGGTCGCCGGCGAGCAGGTAGCGGTCGTAGGAGTGCGGGACGATCAGACCGCCGGGCGGCCCCGCGAGGTGCATGACGGCGCCCGGCCGGGCCTCACGTGCCCAGTCCGACGCGAGGCCGCCGTCGTGCAGGGCGATGTCGATATCGATCTCGCCGGCGACCGGGTCGTAACGGCGCACCGTGTACTGCCGCGAGCGGAGCGCGGGCCGCGGCCAGCGCAGCATCGTTCCGTTCGGCTCGGGCAGCCGCAGCGAGCCGTCCGGATCGGGGAAGAGCAGTTTCACGTGTTCGTCCGGCGCGTGGGCCTCGAACCCCTCGACACCTCTCCCGCCGAGGGTCACCCGCAGCAGACCGGCCCCGACCATGGCGGTACGCACGACCTCGGTCTCCCGGATGCCGATCGGGTAGCCCACCTTCTCGGCCCGGAGGCCCGCCCGGACCTCCGCGATACGGTCCAGGTGCCGGCCCCGATGGTCGACCCGGCTCACGCGGCCCCGCCCGTCAGCAGCTCGGTCCAGTGACCCAGTTCGGGCTGCTCGGCCAGGTCGGCGTACTCCAGCGCGTCCGCCCCTGCGGCACGCCAGCGCTCGACCAGCACCATGATCCGCACCGAGTCCAGGCCGAGGTCGGTCAGGTTCTCCTCGGGCTCGATCTCGGCAGGGTCGCAGCCCACCAGTTCCGCGACGTCGGCGCGGACACGTTCGGGCGACAAGGTCTGGTTCATCGGAAAACTCCTGAGGGGCGGATACCGTCGGCTCGGTCGCCGATCGGCGGTGGTGGTGACGGTCACGTCGCCACAGCACCTGGCGGTGTACGGGAACAGCCGGTGACTTCACGGGAGAAGCCGGGAGTTGAGCGTGGCGGCCTCGGCGACCGCGTCGCCGCCCCGCACGTCCCACGGCCACGCGAACTCCCACTCTCCCCCGCTCAAGCTAAGGAGAGGCTAACCTAACTTAACGCCTCTTGGTGCCGGTGCTCACAAGCGGGTCCCCGCTGGACACCCCCTCCTGAAACCTCTGTTGCCGGATCGGAACCCCGCCCCGCCCCGCAGCCGCCATCGCCGTTTCCTAAGGTGCAGGCATGCGCAGAACCACTTCTCCGGGCAGCATGACTCTCGTCCAGCTGAGGGCTTTCGTCGAGGCCGAGCGACTCGGGTCCTTCACCGCCGCCGCGCAGGCCATGGACATGGCCCAGGCCTCCGCCTCGGAACTGGTCCGACGACTGGAGACGGAACTGGACTCCGAACTGTTCCTCCGCGGCAGCCGCACACTTACCCTGACCTCCGCTGGGCAGGAGTTGCTTCCGTACGCCCAGGAGGCGGTGGAGGCAGCGGACAGCGGGGCCCGGGCCGTGCACTCGCTCGGGTCGCTGGGCGGCGGCACCGCCACGTTCGGGGTGCTGCGCAACGCCGACTACTACCTTCTCGCCGACCTTGTACAGATGTTCCACGCCCGGTACCCGGCTGTCCGAGTGCGGCTCGTCGGCCAGAACTCCGCCGAGACCGCGCTGGCCGTCGCGGCGGGGCAGATCGAGGCGGGCCTGGTCGTTCTGCCGATCGACGACGAAGGGCTCGCGGTGACCCCGCTCATGCGCGACGAGGTGCACTACGTCAGTGCGAGCGCTGAACGCACCGGCTCCCCGGTCACCATGGAGGCCCTCGCGCGGGCGCCTCTCGTGCTGTACGACGCCCATTACGGGTGGAAGGACCCGACCCGACGGCAGATCGCCGAGCGCGCCCAGCTCGCCGGGGTCCGCATCGACCCCCTGATCGAGCTCGAACGCGTCGAGGCGGCACTGAAACTGGCAGCCGCCGGAGTCGGCGACACCATCGCCAGCCGGGCCGTGATCGCCAGCCCCTCCTTCCCCGCAGGACTGCACACCGCCCCCTTCACCGAGCCGCTGTACGACACCATCGCGCTCGTCAGGCGCTTCGGCCATCCCCTCTCCCGCGCCACCCGGGAACTCGCCCGCCTCGCCGAGGACACCATCCGCGAGATGGGCCATGGACTGACGACCTGAGCCTGAAACGGCGCATCGCCACAGGGAAAGCCTGCAGGAGACGCAGGAACTGCCCCTCTAGCCCTGCGGCAGCGGCGCGTCTACCGTCCGGGGTATGCAGATCACGCACGCCGAACAGAAGACCCTCGCCCCCTTCCAGTGGCTGAAGAAGCCGGCGGTCGACGGCCCTCCCGCCCAGCGCGACCCCAAGGTGGTCGAGCGTGTCTCCCAGATGCTCAAGGAGATCGAGAGCAAGGGCCTGGACGCCGTCCGCGCCTACGGTCAGGAGCTCGACGGCTGGTCCGGTGAGCTGGAGATCGGGTCCGCCGAGCTGAAGAAGTCGGGGGACGCCCTGCCCGCCGACGTCCGTACGGCCCTGGAAATGGGTTACGCACGCACGCACCGCTTCGCCTCCGCCCAGCGCGAGCACCTGACCGACTTCGAGATCGAACTCGCCCCCGGGGTGGCGGGCGGGCAGCGTTACGTCCCGGTCTCCCGGGTCGGCGCCTATCTCCCGGCGGGCCGCTTCCCGCTGCTGGCCAGCGCGTTCATGACCGTCGGCGTGGCGAAGACCGCCGGCGTCCCCACCGTGGTGGCGTGCACTCCCCCGTCGGGTGAGCACGGCGCCCACCCGGCCGTGCTCTACGGCGCCTACCTGTCCCGGGCCGACCGGGTTTTCGCCGTCGGCGGCGTACAGGCCCTCGGCGCGATGGCCTTCGGCCTGCTGGGTGAGGCCCCGGTCGACATGCTGGTCGGTGCCGGCAACGCATTCGTCACCGAGGCCAAGCGACAGCTCTTCGGCCAGGTCGGCATCGACCTGCTCGCCGGGCCGTCCGAGGTGGCCGTCATCGCCGACGACTCCGCCGACCCGGTCTGGGTCGCCGCGGATCTGCTCGGCCAGGCCGAGCACGGCCCCAACTCTCCCGCCGCGCTCATCACCACCTCCGAGAGGACAGGTCGCGCGGTCGCCGCCGAGATCGACCGACAGCTCGAAACGCTCGCCACCCGGGACATCGCCGGGCCCGCCTGGCGCGACTTCGGATCCGTCATCGTCGTACGCGACCGGGAGCAGGCAGTCGCCGTGTCGGACATCCTCGGACCCGAGCACCTGGAGATCCAGACCGAGGACGACGACTACTACCTGCACAACCTCACCAATTACGGTTCGCTCTTCCTGGGCCCCTGGTCCACCGTCGCCTACTCCGACAAGGGCATCGCCGGCACGAACCACGTACTGCCGACCGGTAAGACCGCTCGCTACAACGCGGGCCTGTCCGTCTCCCGTTTCCTGAAGCCCCTCACGTACCAGAGGGCGGCCGAGGAGGGCACGGCCGCACTGGCGCCCGCTGTCGAGCGGATCTCGGCGTTCGAGGGCCTGGCCGCTCATGGTGCGACCGCAACGATCCGCATCGACCGGATCGGCCGTACGTCCGGCGCGTTCGACGCCGTCCCCGAGACGCTGCGCGAACAGTTCTGATCCCGTCCGCTTGTTCCCCGGCCTCCGGTGCCGCCCCGGCATCAGCCTGCGCCGGAGACGGGTGCGGCGCCCGGTACACCATGGACGGCCGCCGCCGGTGTGCCGGGCCCGCCGGTGGCTTCGCCCGCCCGAGACGGGTGACCACCGTCCTCCAGCAGGAGCACTCGCGCTCCCGATCCCACGATGATCTCCATCGGAGGTGCGACCGGGGCCGGCCTCTTCGCCGCCACCTTCACGTCCTGATCGCTTCCAGCGGCGCGATCGCCCTGATGATGTACACGGTCATCGCAAGCACGCAGTACGCCACCCGGTGCAGGGAGGCGGAGCCGGGCGAGGTCCACATGTGGGCGTTCCCCTGCCTCACCCTCGCCTCGATCGCCTTCATCGCCGGGGTACTGGTGCTGATGGCCGACTCCTGCGCCACGCCCAGGGCCGGCGCAGGAGTCGCCGGGCAGCCACCACGCGCGGGCTCGTCACCCCGGTGACCGGTCAGGGGAGGCGGGCGTGGGTGGCTCGGGGTACGAATTCGGTCGGCAGGACGAGGCGTTCGCCGGTGGGGTCCGCGTCGCCGTCGATGCGCCGCACCAGCAGGCGCGCGGCCTGCCGCGACAGTTCACGGAGATCGTGACGGACCGTGGTCAGCCGGAACACCTCCCAGTCCGCCATGGGGAGGTCGTCGAAGCCGATCACGGTCAGGTCGTCGGGAACCCGGAGCCCTGCGGCGAGGGCCGCGTTCAGGACGCCGATGGCGACCACATCGTTGCCGCAGAAGACCGCTGTGGGGGTCTCCGCCGCATCGAGCAGGAACGGCAGCGCCTGGTAGCCGGTGTCGAACTCGAAGGCGCCCCGCGCCACCCGGTCCTCGGGGAGGCCTATGCCCGCGTCGGCCAGCGCCAGGCGGAAGCCGAGTTCGCGTTCGCGCCCGGTCGTCGTGTTGGCCGCACCGAAGATGCCCGCGATCCGTCGGTGGCCGAGCTCGACGAGCACATCGGCGACCAGGCGTCCTCCGCCCTCGTTGTCCACGACGGAGGCGTAGTCGCCCCGGCCGCCGGTGTCGCGGTTGAGGAAGACATAGGGCATGCCGCGGCGGTCGAGCTGGGCCGGCAGACGGGAGTCGGTGGTGGCGGTCGCAAGGACCACGCCGTCCAGCGACTGGTCCAGGAGGTTCTCCTCGGCCACCGCTTCGTCGGAGCGTTCGGTGAGGAGCATCATGCGGTAGCCGAGGCGTTGGAGCTCGTCGTGCAGGGGCGCGATGACATGGGGGTAGAAGGGATTCGTCAGGTCGGTCACGATCACCCCGATACGCCGGGTGGACCGGGTCGACAGGGTCCGGCCGGCCTCACTGGGCACGTAGTTCAGTGCCTGCGCGGCCCGCCTGATCTTCTCGCGGGTCGCCACGGAGACCCGCGGGTCGTCCCGCAGGGCGCGGGAGACCGTGGGCTGCGAGACTCCTGCCAGCCTCGCCACGTCATGACTCGTGATCGCCATCGGCCCTCTTCCCGTAGCCCGGTGCGCCGCTCCGTTCAGTATACGTATGTAGATTCCCACCAGGGCACGCCCACGCCCCTGATGCCGCACGGGATCGAGCTGTCCCCACACCCTCCTGCGCCGGCACACACCCACCGCCTGTGACAGACGAACTCCGGTCACACCTCAGCTTGATACTCCACGGAGTCACGCTCGGGACCTCGTACACCTCACGCCCGGAGCCGACCCGCGCGACCCCTTGACATCGCCCGATGGAAGCCCTGTCATGGAATGCATACGTATTCCAAACGTACCCGAACCAAGGGAGCAGTCATGCCCGATGCCGTCGTGTCCACCGCCGAGCTGGGCCGCCGCACGATCCGCCGCAGTGACTTCGTCTCCTGCAACCAGGCCTTCATCGACTGCCGGACGCCGGGCTCCGACCGGAAGGAGAACTACGCCATGATCGGGCCCGGCGTCTCGCAGGCCGCCGGCCAGCACGTCAACCTCCGGCTGCCGCACGGCTACAACATCGGCGCCGCCGCCATGCCCCACGGGATCACCAACAACCTCCACCTCCACTACACGGCCGAGGTGTTCGTCTGCACCGAGGGCGAGTACCTGCTGCGCTGGGGTGCCGACGGCTCGGAGGGGGAGCTCCTGCTCGGGGCCGGGGACATCGCCTCCGTCCCCACCTGGATCTTCCGCGGCTTCACCAACACCGGCCCCGACGACGGCTGGATGTTCACCGTGCTCGGCATGGACCACACCGGTGGCATCATCTGGGGCCCCTCGGTGCTGCGTGAGGCGGAGGGCCATGGCCTGTACCTCACCGCCGACAACGAACTGATCGACACGGTCGCCGGTGACGGCGTACCGGCCGGGACCGAGCTGACCGAGCCGATGACGCAGGAGCACATCGACCGGCTGCGGCACTACAGCGCCGACGAGATGAAGCGCCGCGTCGCGGCATCGGACGAGCTGGTGTGGTCGGAGCGGCCGTTCCTCGACAGCACTCTGCCGGGCGGAGGCGCACGGCTGAGCTGCGTCATTGGGTACGGCATGACCGAGGACCTGCACCAGGAGCCGAGGATCTTCAACCCGCACGGGCACAACGTCGCCTGGCTGCGGGCCGATCCGGGACAAGGCGTCTCCCTGCACCGGCAGCACGAGACGCAGACGCTGATCGTCAAGGACGGCCTGTGGGAGGTCACACTCAACCGCACCGATCCCGTCTCGGTACGCCTGGGGCCGCGCGACATGCTCTCCGTCCCGCAGGACGCCTGGCGCACCCTGCGTAACGTCGGCGACGGACGGGGCGACCTGATGGTCGTCAACTCGGGCGACGGCCGGGTCCGTCTGGACTGGGACGAGGAGGTCGCCAAGAGCGCCGCCGACGCGGGGCTCGGCATCGACCACAACGGCTACGTCGCGCCGTACGCGCTGCTGCCCCGCTCCGCGCGCCGCTGGTGACCGCCGGACCCGGCGGCGGACCGGCCGGCCCGCTGCCCCTGGTGATGGTCCCCGGGATGCTGTGCGACGCGGGCCTCTGGTCCGAGGTGGTGTTCCCTGCGGACCACCCGGTCCGTCACGTCGAGCTGACGAAGCCGGACATCGGGGCCATGGCCGAGGATCTGCTGGCCTCGGTGTCCGGCCCGTTCGTCGCGGTCGGCCTCAGCCTCGGGGCCATCGTCGTCTTCGAGGCGCAGCGCAGGGCGCCGGAGCGGTTCCGCGGCCTGTGCGTCATGTCGACGAACGCGGGCGCGCCCCGGCCCGAGCAGTACGCCGCCTGGCGCGCGATGGACGGGCTGATCGCCGACGGCCGGTTCGCGGACGTCGTCGAACAGACGCTGCCGGACATGTTCCCCGCGCCTCGGCCGCCGGGCGAATCGGCGGAGCGCTACCGGCGCATGGCGTATGCCGTGGGCCCCGAGGTCGCCCGTGCCCAGCTCGCCGCGCAGGCGACCCGCCAGGACGCGACCGGCGCGCTGCGCACCGCGCGGTGCCCGGCCGTGGTCCTGTCCGGGGAGCGGGACGCGCTGTGCCCGCCGGAGTTCCACCGCGTCATCGCGCGGGCCGTGCCGGACGCGGAACTGCGCGAGGTGCCCGGGGCCGGCCATCTGCTGCCGTGGCAGAACCCGACCGCCGTCTCCACCGCACTGCTGGATCTGCTGGCTCAGGTGCGGGACACGCCACCGCCGGCATCCCGGACATACGTGCCCCCCGCGCCCCCGGCTGCCTGAGCCGCCCGGCCGGGCGCTCACCCAGCTCTCTCCGCCTGCCCTCGAATCTCCGCATCCGACACTCACTACTGAAGAAGGCCGTCATGCCTCGTTTCCTCAAGTCCCCCGTGCCCGCCGGACAGGTGCGCGCCGCCCAGGCGGATGTCTCCGAGCGCGTCCGCGCCATCCTCGACGACATCCGCGAACGGGGTGACGAAGCGGTCCGCCAGTACTCCGAGAAGTTCGACAACTGGAGCCCCGAGTCCTTCCGCCTGAGCCCGGGGGAGATCGAGAAGATCATCGCCGGCGTGCCGGAAACCGTCCTGGACGACATCAGCTTCGTCCAGCGGCAGGTGCGTACCTTCGCCCAGGCGCAACGGGACTCGATGCACGACGTCGAGATCGAGACCCTGCCCGGTGTCCGCCTCGGGCACCGGCACGTCCCCGTGGCCGGAGCGGGCGCCTACGTGCCCGGTGGGCGTTACCCGCTGACCGCGTCGGCGCACATGACGATCGTGACCGCGAAGGTGGCCGGGGTGTCGAGGGTCGCCGCCTGCACCCCGCCGATCCGGGGCGAGATCCCCGCCGCGACGGTCGCGGCGATGCACCTGGCGGGTGCTGACGAGATCTATCTGCTGGGCGGGGTCCAGGCCGTGGCGGCGCTCGCCGTCGGCACCGAGACGGTCGGCCGGGTGCCGCTGATCGCGGGCCCCGGCAACGCGTACGTGGCGGAGGCCAAGCGCCAGCTGTTCGGCGAGGTCGGCATCGACCTGTTCGCGGGGCCGACGGAGATCCTGGTGATCGCCGACGAGCACGCCGACCCGTTCGTGGTGGCCGTCGATCTCCTCTCTCAGGCCGAGCACGGCCCGGACTCCCCCGCCGTGCTCGTCACGACGTCCGAGGAGCTGGGCCGGGAGGCCGAGCGCCACATCGAACGGCTGCTGCCCGGTATGCCGACGAAGGACTTCGCCGGGCCCGCCTGGCGCGACCACGGCGAGATCGTCGTAGCCGATTCCCTGGACGAGGCCTTCCGGATCGCGGACTCCTACGCCAGTGAGCACGTGGAGGTCCTGACCGAGAACCCGCGCCAGGCACTGGACCGGATGAACGACTACGGCGCCCTCTTCCTCGGAGAAGGCACCTGCGTCTCGTACGGGGACAAGGTCATCGGCACCAACCACGTACTGCCCACCCGGGGGGCCGCGCGTTACACCGGAGGCCTGTGGGTGGGGAAGTATCTGAAGACGGTGACCTACCAGGAGGTCACGGACACCTCCTCGTCGGCGCTGCTCGGCGAAGTGTGCGGGCGGGCCGCGCGCGTCGAGCTGTTCGAGGGGCACGCCCGCTCCGGTGACGTGCGGGCCGCCAAGTACGGCGACGGCACGCTGCCGTGGAACGACGGGGCCGGCGCATGAGCGGCAGCGCACCGCGTCTGACCGGACGCACCGCACTCGTCAGCGGAGGCGGCAGCGGACTCGGCGCGGCCATCGCCCGCGCCCTGGTGTCCGACGGAGCCCGCGTGGTGATCACCGGCCGCAGCGAACACACCCTGAAGGAGACCGCCTCGCGTCTGGGCCCGGACGTCGTCCACCGGGTCTGTGACGTGTCCCGGCCGGATGACGTCGAGAGGCTCGCGGAGAGCCTCGCGGACGAGGAGATCTCGGTGCTCGTCAACAACGCCGGGATCGCGGGACCGGTGGCACCGCTGACCGAGATCTCGGCCGAGGACTGGGACGAGGTCTTCGACGTGAACGTGCGGGGGGTGTTTTTGATGTGCCGGGCCTTTCTTCCCGCCATGACGGAGCGGGGCGCCGGCGACGTCGTGAACGTCGCCTCGGTCTCGGGGAAGCGGCCCCTGCTGCGGCGCACTCCCTACTGCGCGTCGAAGATGGCGGTCATCGGCCTGACCGCAACCCTGGCAGGTGAGGTGGGCCCGCTGGGGGTGACGGTGAACTCCCTGTCGCCGGGGCCGGTCTCGGGCCCCCGGATGGAGCGTAATTTCCGCCTGGAGGCGGAGCGCACCGGCAGCAGCTACGCCGAGGCCGAGGCTGCGTTCGTGTCACGGTCCGCCCTCGGGCGGATGGTGAGCGAGGAGGAGGTCGGCGCCGCGGTGAGTGCGATGCTGCGGATGCCCGGCCTGTGCGGTGCGGACATCGACCTCTCCGCGGGGATGGTGGCGCGGTGACGGCGCCGTATGCGGGTCGCCGCTCCCTCAAAGCGCGGCTCGCGGCCGGTGAACGGCTGTACGGCGCCCTGCTGCGGTTGCCCTCGGAGACCCTGGTGGAGATGGCGGGGGTCGCCGGTCTCGACTACGTGGTCATCGACTGCGAGCACGGGCCGGCCGACATGGCCCTGCTCCAGCATCACCTGACGGCCGCGGCGGTGCACGGCGTCGATGTCCTCGTCCGCGTGGGCACGTCCGAACCGGCTCTCGCCCTACGGTGCCTGGACCTGGGCGCCGCGGGGCTCATCCATCCGCACGTCGACTCCGCGCAGGACGCGCGACGGGCGGTGGCCTCGGTCCACTATCCGCCGCTGGGGACGCGGGGATTCGCTACGTACAGCAGGGCGGGCCGCTTCGGAACGGTCCCGGCGGCCGACCATGTGGCCGCCTCGCGGGACACCCTCGTGGTGGCGATGGTCGAGACGGAGCGGGCCTGTGCCGCCGCCGGGGACATCGCCGGCACGCGGGGCGTGGACGCGGTCCTCGTGGGCCCGGCCGACCTCGCGGCCGACTGTTCCTTCCCAGGACAGGACGTCATCGACGGTCTGGTGGCCGAGGCCCATCGCGCCACCCGCGAAGCGGGCCGGGCGGTCATGACGATCGTCCCGGGCGCCGAGGGCGCCAGGGCGGCCGAGCGGGCGGGCGCACAGCTGGTGCTCTACAACATGGCTCACGTACTGATGGACACCTTCCGGTCCCTCACGGAGCCAGGGCCCGCCGACGTGGCCGGCAGGCCCTCGTGACGCCGCGGCCGCGAGACCTCTTGACGGCCTCCGCCGGACTCCTTAACGTTCGGCAGACATTTATACGTATGCACAACCGAGCCAATGCCCGATCGGAGAAGCTATGTCCGCTGTAGCGCCGCCCACCGCCACCGCCGGCACCTCAGGGGTCGACACGGAGAAGCGGAAGGCGATACGTCGAGCCATCGGCGCGGGAAGCATCGGAAACTTCGTCGAACAGTTCGACTACGGCCTCTACGGGTACATGGCACCGATCCTGGCCCCCGCCTTCTTCCCGGAGAGCGATCCGACGGTGGCGGTGCTGAGCACCTACGCGATCATCGCCATCGCATGCCTGTTCCGCCCCCTCGGCGGGACGCTCGTCGGCCGCTGGGGCGACCGGGTGGGCCGCAAGAAGACGCTGCTGTGGACCATCGTGCTCATGGGCGTGACCACCGCCATGATCGGCGCCCTGCCGACGTATCACCAGATCGGGATCCTCGCGCCCCTGCTCCTCCTGTTCCTGCGCGTCATCCAGGGCATGGTCTCGGGCGGGGAGTACGTCGGGGCAGTGGCCTTCATCGTGGAGTGGGCGGAGCCGAACCGGCGTGGTTACTACGCCTCGTACGCCTCCAACAGCTGCTTCGTCGGGATTCTCGCCGGGGCCGGCACCGCCGCGCTCACCAGCTGGCTGTTCGAGGGACCCACACTGGACTCGTGGGGCTGGCGCATCCCGTTCCTGCTCGCACTGCCGCTGAGCGCGGTCGGGATCTGGCTGCGCAGGCGCATCGAGGAATCACCCGAGTTCGTCCGGGCCACGGACGGCGGCAAGGAGGTCGTCAAAGCCCCGATCCGGGAAGCACTGCGCACGCAGTGGCGTCCGATGCTCGTGTTCTGCGGCGTCTCCGTCATGCTCGCGATCCTGTCCTACAGTTGGGTCACGTTCTATCCCGAGTACCTGACCGGCACGCTGGGCCTGCCACGCTGGATGGCTCTGACGTCCAACGCCATCTCCGTCGCCGTGCTCATCCCGCTGCTGCCCCTGGCGGGCATCCTCTCGGACCGGATCGGGCGTAAACCCATGCTGATCGCCGGCGCCGTCGCCTGCATCGTCCTGGTGCCGCTGGCCTTCCGGGTCGGCGAGGGTGCCACCTTCGGTACGGCGGTCGCGAGCCAGCTGATCTACATCATCCCCGAGTTCTTCCTGACCGGCATCGTCACGGTCTGCACGGCGGAACTCTTCGCCACGCGCACCCGGTTCAGCGCGAGCGCCATCGCGTACAACAGTTCGTTCTCCATCTTCATGGGGATCACGCCGTTCGTCGCGTCACTGCTCGTCAGCAGCTTCGACACGATCTACGCCGTGTGGGTCTACCTCGCGGCGGCCGCGGTCATGGCCCTCGTGGTCGTGAGTGCTTTCATGACGGAGACGTACCGGAGCCATCTGGGGGCGGACAAGTTCGCCCAGTGACCAGCACACGCACCACAGCCCTGGCCCCGCGCCCGCCGCCCTGGACAACGGGCCGCGTTCACTCTCGTATACATACGCATACACAGGACGTTGAGAAAGGTGAGAATCATGCCGCTGGACCCCGCCGCCTACCTTCCCTACAAGGACCCGGACGACTTCATCCGTGAGGTCACCGACCGCATCTGGATCGACCGCGACATCGCCCACATCGTCGAGAACTACGAGCCGGACTCGATCGTCCACACCAGCCTGGGCACCGTGGTGGGCCGCGACGGTGTGATCGAAGGCAGCACGATGCGGATGGGCAGCACCCCCGGTCACATCGGCCAGGCCGAGGACGTGGTGTGGGAAGCGCGCGGGGACGATGCCTTTCTCAGCTCGCACCTCGTCTTCTCCGCCGACGAACACCTGGTGGACGGCCGGAACATCCGCATCCGCAAGCGCACCGTCGCCAACTGCCTCTATCGCCGGGGCCGGATGGTCGAGGAGTGGGTGGTCCGCGACGAGCTGGCGGACTGTCTGCAGCGCGGAGAAGACCCGGACGACGCGGCCCGCGCCCTGCGGTTCCAGGGCTACAGCGGTTCGATGACCGAGGAGCCGCCGGAGGACGTACTGCTGGTCGGCGTCAGCGGACCGCGCCCCGACGAATTCCGGCCCGAGTGCGAGATGGTGCTGGAGTTCATCGACGAGGTGTGGACGCAGCGACGGCTGCACAGGGTCAACGACTTCATGGTGCGAGACCTCTTCCTGCACACGATCGGCGACCGGACCGTCATCCGCCCGGAGCGCTACCAGAGCGATCTGCTGGCCATGGTCGGAGCCTTCCCCGATGCACGGTTCGCGGTGCGGGACGTGCAGACCAACTACGCGCAGCGGTACGCCGGACTTCGGGTGGCCGTCACCTGGACCATGCACGGCACCTACCGGGGCACGCCGGTCTTCGGTCAGCTGACCGACAAGCCGGTCACCGTCCTCGGGGTGTCCCAGTTCCTGATCCAGGAGGGCCGGATCGTGAGGGAGGTCCGTGTCTACGACGAGATCTCGCTGCGCGCCCAGATCAACGGCACCCGGGGCGACGGCCCGGCGGTGGAGGCCAACATCTACTGACCGTCTCTGACGTCCAGCCCAGCTGGACCTGCCCGGTCCACCGCGTCCATGCGGCGGACCGGGCGGACCCGGTGCGTGTCGGGGACAGAACGACGCGCTCAGCCGTCGGTCTCCACAGGGTCGTGCTTCTCGTCGAGCGTCGGGGTCGTGCTTCTCGTCGAGCGCCCGGCCTCCCTCTGAGAGTTCGGTGCAGAGCCTGCGGCGTCCCCCGGCGTACTCGGGCCGGGCAGCCGCGGCACGCTCTCGATCAGACGGCGGGTGTACTGGTGCGCCGGTGAGCCGAGCACCTGGGAGGTGGCTCCCTGCTCGACCACCAGGCCGCGCTCCAGCACTGCGGTGCGCTCGCACAGGGAGGCCACGAGGGACAGGTCGTGGGAGACCATCACCAGCGTCAGCCCCCGCTCCTCCTTCAGCTCGGCCAGCAGATCGACGACCTTCACCCGGGTGGTGACGTCCAGCGCGCTGACCGGCTCGTCGGCCAGCAGGACGCGTGGGTCGCAGACCGTGGCGCGGGCGATGGCGATGCGCTGGCGCTGTCCGCCGGAGAACTCGTGAGGGTAGCGGTCGACGGCGTCAGCCTGGAGGCCGACGCGCTCCAGCGCCACGGCCACCTCGGTCGCCGCGGTGGAACGGGTGGCGAGGCCTAGGGAGCGCAGCGGTTCCGCGACGATCGCGCCGACCCGCCGCCTGGGGTCGAGCGAGGAGTAGGGGTCCTGGAAGACGCACTGCACGCTGCGCCGGAAGTCGCGCATCTGCTCGCGGTCGCGCGGATCCAGGTCGGATCCGTCGAAACGGACGCTGCCGGCGGTGGGTCGGGCCAGGCCGAGCAGCAAGCGCAGCAGCGTCGTCTTGCCCGCGCCGGACTCGCCGACCAGCGCAAGACTCTCGCCTGCCTCGACGGCGAGGGACACGTCCCGCACCACGTCGGCCGCCGTGCCCCGGTAGCGCACCGAGGCGTCCTTCAGCTCCAGCACGGGTGTCATCGCGGGCTCCTCAGATCCAGGGCGGACTCGAGCTTCCGGGCGCTGGCGACCAGGGCGCTGGTGTACTCCTCGCGCGGCGCGCGCACGATGTCGTGGACCGCGCCCTGCTCGACGGCCCGGCCGTCCTTCATGACCAGCACCCGGTCGGTGACCCTGGACACGACGGCGAGGTCGTGGCTGACGAACAGCACGGCCATCTCCCGTTCCCGGACCAGGCCGTCGATCAGCTCCAGCATCTCAGCCTGCACGGAGACGTCCAAGGCGGTGGTGGGCTCGTCGGCGATGAGCAGCTTCGGCTCACAGGCCAGCGCCATCGCCAGGGCGACGCGCTGGCGCTGACCGCCGGAGATCTCGTGCGGGAAAGCGCGCGTGATGCGGTCGGGCTCGGGCAGCCGCACCTGTTCGAGGGCGTCGCGCACGGCCTCACGCAGGGGTTTGCCCTTGAGTCCGGTGCGGCGGGCGAGCGGCTCGGCGATCTGGCGGCCCAGCCGCATCAGCGGGTCCAGCGCGGTCAGCGGCTCCTGGAAGACGACGGCGGCATCCCGCCCGCGGACGGCGGTGAGCCGCTTCTCGGCGGCGCCCACCGTCTGCGTCCCGGCCAGTTCCACGCTGCCGGCCGCGGTCATGCCGTCGGGCAGCAGTCCGAGCACCGCGAGCGTCGTCAGGGACTTACCGGAGCCGGATTCGCCGATGAGGCCGAGCCGTTCACCGCCGGCCACGGTGAAGGACAGGTCGTCGACCAGGGTCCGCCCGTCGGAGGCACGGACGGTCAGTCCGCGTACGTCGAGGAGAGTCACGTGCGCCTCCGCCGGGTGGCCGGGTCGAGGGTGTCACGCAGGCCGTCGGCGATGAGGTTCACTCCGATGACGAGCAGTACGAGCAGGATGCCGGGCGCGAGCGCCCCGGCCGGCGCCGTGGTGAAGGTGGCCTGCGCCTCCTGGAGCATGCGGCCCCAGGAGGCGTTGGGCGGCGGTGCCCCGAGCCCCAGGTAGGACAGCCCGGCCTCGGCGAGCACCGCGAGCCCGAACTGCAGGGCGAGGTTGACCACCAGCGTGGGCCAGATGTTGGGCAGGACGTGGGAGAGGACCGTACGCGGCCAGGAGGTGCCGGAGGTACGGGCGGCAGTGATGTAGTCCTGTGCCAGGACCCGCTTGACCAGGATGCGTACCAACCGCGCCACGACCGCGCTCTGTGCCAGGCCGATCGCCAGGACCGCCGAGCCGAGCGTCGCCGACCGTGCGGCGACGATGAGCATGGCCAGCAGCAGCGTCGGGAAGGCGATGAGGATGTCGAGGAACGCCGAGAGCGTGTCGTCGAGCCAGCCCTGTGCGAAGGCCGCGAGCACACCCAGGGTGACCCCGATGACGGCGGCGACGGACACCGACCCGAGCCCCGCCTCGACGGCGATGCGGGAGCCGGTCATCACCTGAGTGAACAGGTCACGCCCGAGCTTGTCGGTGCCGAGCAGATGGCCGTCGCCGGGTACGGCGAGCCGTCCGCCGGAAGTGTCCTCGGCGTCGTACGGCAGCCAGAAGAACGACAACACGGCGAGCAGCGCGATCAGACCGGCGAGTACGCAGCCGACGACGAGGGTGGCGGAGCGCCGGGGGCGCCGCTTCGTGGAGGGCTTCCTGGAGGGCTTCGTGGGGGCGAGCAGGTCCGTCCCGGTCATCGGGCACCTCCCGAGAGTCGGCCGCGCAGCCGCGGGTCGATGATCCGCTGGACCAGGTCGGCGACGAAACCGATCACCAGTACCGCGAGGGTGGAGACGAACAGCACGCCCTGGATGACCGGGTAGTCGTGCTGCGCGATGCCGGTGGCGAGCAGGGAGCCGAGGCCGGGCAGAGCGTACACCGACTCCACGACGACGGCGCCGAGCAGCGTCGAGGCAAGTTCGATGCCGAGGATGGAGATCACCGGCACGGCTGCGTTGCGCAGGCCGTGCCGCCACATGGCGCGGCCGAAGGACGAGCCGAGGGCGCGCGCCGTGCGCAGGTAGTCGCTGCCGAGCACGTCGAGGGTGGCGGAGCGGACGTAGCGGATCAGGGACGCGCTCATCACGAGGGCGATGGTCACGACCGGCAGGACGAGGGAGCGGATCGCTTCGGCGGGGTCCGCCCAGCCGTCCTGCGGGAAGCCGCCGGAGGGAAGCCAGCCCGCGTTCAGCGCGAACACCGCGATGAGGATCATGCCGAGCCAGAACACGGGTATCGCGATGCCCAGCTGGGACACGCCGCTGAGCAGCGCGCCGTACCAGGTGTGCCGCTTGTACGCGGCCGCGAACCCTGCGGGTACGGCGACCAGGACGGCGAGGACGAAGGCGGCCAGCGTGAGCGGCACGGTGACGACCATCCGGGCGGTGACCTCGGGGCCCACGGGCAGCGAACTGACGAACGAGGTGCCGAGGTCGCCGCTCGCCAGCTGCCCGAGCCAGTGGACGAACTGCTCGGGCAGCGGCCGGTCGGAGCCGATGGAGTGGCGGGCCGCGGCTATCTGCTCGGGGCTCGCGCCGACCGCGGTGAGCGCGTTGGCCGGGTCGCCGGGCAGCATGCGCAGCAGCACGAAAAGCACCACGCTGGCCAGAGCCAGCGATACCGCGAGGAAGGCGAGCCGGCGCAGCAGATAGCGCGCCATCAGCCCTTCTTCTCGATGTCGTAGGCGAAGAACTGCGAGTTCAGGCCGTTGAGCGGGTAGCCGGAGACCTGGTTGTTCGCGACGACGATCTGCGGGTAAAGGTACAGCCAGTCGCTCGCGGCGTCCTCGGCGGTCTTCCGGTTGACCTCCTTCAGCAGTTCGGCCTGCTCGGCGGTGCTGGAGGCCTCCTCGGCCTGCTCCACCCACTTCGTGACCTGCGGGTTGTCGTAACCCCAGTAGAAGTCTGGGTTGCCGTACCAGACCAGGTCGCGGTCGTTGACGTGCTCCTGGAGCGTCGCCGTGAAGTCGTGGTTCTTGTAGACCTTCGTGTACCACTCGTCCGGTGTGATCGTGTTGATCTCGACGGTGATGCCGACCTTGGCGAGCTGGGACCTGATGAAGGTCGCCGCCGTCGGGTGCGGGTCGTAGTTGGGGGTGTCGAGGGTGAAGCTGAAGCCCTTGGCGTAACCGGCCTCGGCGAGCAGCTTCTTGGCCTTCGTCACGTCGTGGACGTCGACGTCGGTGAGGTCCTCGTACCACGGGTCCGTGGGCGGTACCATCGAGCCGATCGGCTTGCCGTAGCCGCCCCAGACGGAGTCCAGGAGCTTCTCGTCATCGATGGCCGCGGACACGGCCTGACGCACCTTGACGTCGGTGAAGGGCTCGGCCTTGTCGTTGAACGCCAGCAGCAGCTTGGTGGTGGAGTCGCCGTCGTTCACCGTGTAGGTGCCGTTGCTCTTGAACTGCTCCAGAGCGTCGGGCGACTGCTCGCTGGTGACCACGTCGACGGCGTTGGTCAGCAGCGCGTTGTTCAGCGCCGTGGCGTCCTTGTAGTAGTGGAAGACGACCTGCTTGTTGGCAGCGGCGTCGCCCCAGTAGCCGGCGAAGCGGCCCAGGCTCAGCGCGGATCCGCGGGTCCACTTGTTCAGGGCGTACGGGCCGGTGCCGTCCTCGGTCGTCTTCAGGTTCTGCGCCGTGGAGTTGATGATCCAGACGTAGGAGAGGTTGTAGACGAAGGAGATCGACTTCTTGGACAGTGTGATCTTCACGGTCCGCGTGTCGGGGGTCGCGATGTCCTTGATGACCTCGAGGTTGCTCTTGCGGGCGGACTGAGAGTCGTCCGCGATCACCTTCTCCAGGCTGTACTTGACGTCCTGACTGGTGAGGGCCTTGCCGCTGTGGAACTTCACGCCGTCGCGCAGGGTGAAGGTGTAGGTGAGGCCGTCGGCGCCGGTCTCGTAGTCCTGAGCGAGGAGCTTTTCGACCTTGCCTTCGTCGGTGAGCCTGAACAGGCCCTCGTAGACGTTGCCGTTGAGCGCCTCGGTGACTCCCTGGCCGCCGCCGGCGGTGTTGTCGAGGTTCTGCGGCTCGTAGAGGGAGCCGATGTTGACGACCGCGTCCTTGTCCCAGGTGCCACCAGAGGCGCTGGAGCCGCCGCAGGCGGTCAGGGCCAGGGCGAGGGCGGCGACGGAGGCGGTGCCGTACAGGACGTTCTTCTTGGTGCTCATGGCGTGAGGGCTCTTTCGGTGCCGGAAGCTGCGGGAGGATCAGTGCTGGGCGTCGAAGCCGTCGCGGAGGACGGGGAGCTTCTCGCCGGCCTCGACGGGCAGGTGGAAGCGGTTCTGCCGCGGCGGCATCGGACAGTTGTACTGATCGGAGAATCCGCAGGGCGGCACGAAGGCCCGGTTGAAGTCGAGGACGACACGGCTCTCGTCGTCGGTGCGACGTACGAAGAGAAAGCGGCCGGCCCCGTAGGTGGTGTCACCGTTGGTCGGGTCACCGAAGACGAGCAGCGGGGTGCCGTCGTCGTCGAAGGCGCTGAGCGTGTAGGCGCGGCCGTCGACGGTGAGCGTGATGTCGCCGGGGACGACCAGGTCGCGGCTGCCACCGTTGTCCCGGATGTGCTCGAAGGCGACACTCCGGGCACCGGCGACGGGCGCGTAGGAGGCCTCCAGGACCCAGGCGGGGTCGTAGGGGAAGGCGTCGACCCGGTCGAAGTGCCGGATGGCGGGCGCGTCTGCGTCCCAGAAGCGCAGACCGTGCTCGGGCTCGCCGGTGACCCGGTCGGTGCGCTGGAGCGTGGTGACCGTCACGGTCTTTGCCCGGTCCGCGCGGGCGTCCGCCGCGTCCGGGACCTCGCCCGCCGGGGCCCAGCGGGTCTCCACCAGAGCGAGGTTGCCCGTCGCGGACGTGAGCGCGCGATGACGCTCGGCACGCCAGGCTTCCCATTCCTCTGCCGGGTCGGCGGATGCGCGGGCGGGGGCGGAGTGGGACACGGCGTTACTCATTCGTCTAGGCGGAGCAGCCCTCACAGCCCGTGGGTAGCAGGACGTGAACAAATGGCCAAAGCAACACCTTTATTACCCATAAGCTTATCTAATGTCAAACGTCCGCACCACATGGTGAGACGGATCTCGTGAACAGCAGGAACCGCAACGTTCCTCACTGCGCCGGCCTGGACGGCGCCACCAGGTCTCGGCGTCGCCGTCCAGGCGTCATCAGGAAGAGTGCAGCCTCAGTAGAGGCAGGCGAAAGTAGAGGCAGGCGAACGATTTCACCTGGGACGCGGTGAGGGCTCCGCCGAAGACGCGGACGGTGTCCGCTCCTCCGTGGACGTGCTCGCCCCAGCCGCCGTCGGCGGTGTGGCCACGGCCGACCTGGAGCGGGCCGGGGGCGCTACCACTTCGTCGGTGTGGGACGCGGGAGCGGCGACGACGGTCTCCGCGGAGCCCGGTTCGCCGCTGCGGGTGACGACCAGTTGCCACTCGGACGCGGCGCCGAACCGTGACATCGCCGGGTCGCAGCCCCGGACCGCCACCACGGTCCGGCTCGTGTCACACCCGGTGTGCCGGACTGCCGTCCCCGTCGTCGGGCTGCGCGCTCGGGGCCGGCGCCGTGCCCGTGCTGCCCCGTGGGACGAGTTCCACCGGCAGGACCACGTGCCGTTCCCGGTGCGCCTCGGGGTCATGGATCACCCGGTGGACCAGTTCCGCTGCGGCCTGGCCCAGGAGGCGGGCGGGCTGCGTCATGGTGGACAGATCCCACGGCTCCGCCATCGAGTGGCCGTCGAAGCCGAGGACCGACATCCCCTGCGGCACCGGGACGTTGACCCCGCGCAGTACCGTGAGCAGCCTGAAGGCTATGTCGTCCGTCTCGGCGAAGATCGCCGTGGGGGGCTCCGCGAGACTCAGCAGCCGTCCCACCGCCGCTTCCAGGCTCGGCCCCTGCCAGTGGGCGACCTGGCGGACGAGCTCGTCATCCCGGTCGATGCCCGCCTCCTCCAGGGCCGTGCGGTACCCGTCGAGGCGAGCCCTGCTGCTCCAGGCGAAACCCGAGGCGTCGGCGGGCTCCAGGTAGGCGATGCGCCGGTGGCCGAGGTTGAGCAGGTAGCGGGTGCCGCGCTGAGCGGCCTCCACGTCGTCCACGTAGACGCCGGCCCTGCCCTGTTCGTGCTGGCTGACGAAGACAAGGGGCATGCCCAGGTCGTCCAGGCGCGCCCGTTCCTCAGGGGAGAGCGCGAAGCTGACGACGAGCAGGGCGTCGGCATTGCGCCGGGCCGGCAGATGATCGAAGAACCGGGCGCGCTGCTCGGCGTCGATGACGCTGTAGACCAGCATGTCCAGACCGACCGCGGTGAGCGCGGGCGCCATGCCGGCGAGCGCCGCACCCAGGAACCAGGAGTCGAGGTTGGGTACGAGCACGGCGACCCGGCCGGTACGCCCGGTGACCAGACTGGACGCGCTGCGCGAGATCGCGAACGACAGCTCGCGCGCCGCCTTCTCCACGCGCGCCCGGGTCTCGGGGGACACCGTCGACAGACCGCGCAGGGTGCGGGAGACAGTCGAGGGCGAGACTCCGGCCCTTTGGGCGACGTCCGCCAACGTGGCGCCCTTTCCAGTGGTTTCAGCGGTTTCAGCGGCCATGCGCGGGACGCTAACACACCGGTCTCTCCTCAGGAGCACCCAGGGTGACAGCGCTGTCATTTTGCTGCCTTCCCTCGATTGTTCGGTCGCGACCGTTGACACCCCAGCATGGCCCTCCTTACTTTGCTAGCGCTGTCATCGGGCAGCCCGAGAGGGGAGGAGTACGCCATGTCCCTGCACCGCCGAGCACTGCTGACGGGCGCCGTGAGCACCGCCGCGGCGGGTCTGCTGTCCGGATGCGGAGGAAAGGACCTCGACGACCTGCTCGCACAGGCCGCGGCCGTTCCCAAGAGGCCGGCCCGGCTGACCTGGTGGGTATCCGAGATCCCCTCACGACGGGGCGCCGTCGTCGCGGATCTGATCATCCGTGCCTTCGAGCGTCGGCACCCCCGGATCCGCGTCTCGAAGATCAACGCGCTGTCCACCTCGGACGGCAACCGCAGCGCCATCGCCACCCAGCTCGCCGGGGGGTCCGACCAGCCCGACGTGTATCTGGGCGACACGACGTGGCCCGCGCAGTTCGGTCACTCCTCGCTCGCACTGCCGGTGGAGAAGCTTCTGCCGAACGACTTCTGGGACGCCTATCCGGCGGCCCTGCGGAGCAGCTCCACCTATCAGGGCAAGGTATACGCGGTGCCGTTCTTCATCGACAGCACCTACCTCTTCTACCGCAAGGACCTCCTCACCAAGCACGGGCTGCGCGTCCCCCGCAGCTGGGAGGAGTTGCTGCACACCTCCCGCACCGTGCAGACCGCGGGTGACGCGGAGGCCGGGTTCCTCTGGCAGGCGGCGGTGACCGAATCGCTGACCGCCAATGTCACCGAGTTCCTCGCCGACGCGGGCGCCACCGTGCTGGACCAGCGGGGCAGGGCCGCGCTGGGCGGCCCGGAGGCGGAGCGGGCGTTCTCGCTGATGGCCGAGTTCACCGCCAGCGGGGTCACACCCCGCACCGTGGCGACGTACGAGGAATCGGACGCGCAGGACGCCTTCGTCAGCGGACGCGGGCTGTTCCTCCGCAACTGGTCGTACGCCTGGGTCAACGCGAGCACCCCCGCGGTCTCCCGCGTCGCCGGCAAGGTCGGGGCCACACTGCGTCCGGGCTTCGAGGGCACCGGCCGCTCCGGCATCTCCTGCGCCGGCGGCTGGAGCAATCTCGTCAACCCGAGTTCCCAGGAGCTGGGCGCCGCCATGGAGTTCGCCCGGTTCTGCGCCGGGGCCGAGGTGCAGGGCCTCCTCGCCCGGGAGGCCGGTGTCATCCCGGCGATGACCTCCGTGCTCGACGGCCGGGAGGCGCGCGCCGCCGGCGACCCGACGGTGCTCCGCGCCGCCGACCTGCAACTCGTCGCCCGGCCCACCCAGACCCCGTACTACCCGCAGGTCAGCAAGTCGCTGTACACCCCGGCGAACGCGGTCGTCCGCGGCAGCCTCTCCCCCGCGGCCGGCGTCCGCGCCGCACGCGAGGGGCTGCGTACGGCCCTGGAAGGAAGTGCGCTGTGAGTTCCCTGCAGCAGATGAAGAGGGCGAGGACACCGTCGAAGGGCGAGGGCGGCGCCACGCGCGCCGAGGCCTCTCGGCACTCGCCGAGGGAGACGCCCCCGGGCTTCGCCGCCCGCCGTCGCGCGCGCACCGGGTGGTTCTTCGCCTCCCCCGCCCTCCTGGTCGTCGCTGCGGTGACAGTCTTCCCCGTCGTCTTCTCGCTGGTGCTGTCTTTCTACGAGGTCCGGCTCGAGTACGGCGGGCTGCGTCTCGGCTCGCCCACCCTCGCCCACTACGAGGCGCTCCTGACGCACTCTGAGTGGTACCGGGCACTCCTGTTCACCCTGGGCTTCACCATCGTCTCGGTCTTCGTCGAGCTGGTTCTCGGGACGCTCGTCGCGCTCGTCCTCGAACGCCTCGGAGCCGCCCGCGGATGGATCCTCGCGCTGCTCCTGCTGCCCTGGGCGCTGATCAACGTGGTCGCCGCGCAGCTGTGGTCGTACCTGTTCAACGGCACCTACGGTGCGGTGAGCTGGCTGTGCGAGAAGCTGCTCGGCACCCAGCCCGACATTCTCGGGGAGCCGGTACCCGCAATGGCGGCGATGGTGGTGGTCGACGTGTGGAAGACGACGCCGTTCGTCGCCATCGTCGTTCTCGCCGGTCTGATGCTCATCCCGGGTGACGTCTACGAAGCCGCGGAGATCGACGGCGCGAACGCCTGGACCACGTTCTGGAAGGTCACGCTGCCGCAGCTGCGGCCCATCGTCGCCATCGCGGTCCTCTTCCGCATCCTCCAGGCGTTCGGGATCTTCGACCTGCCGTTCGTGCTCACCCAGGGCGGCCCGGGCACGGCCACCCAGTCGGTGGCGATCCTCGGGTACCGGATCCTCTTCCAGAACCTCGACTTCGGAGGCGGCGCCGCCGTCGCCGTCACCACCGCCGCCATCGTCCTGGGCTGCTGCCTGTTGTTCCTGCGCGTGTTTCGCACCCAAGTCGACGAGGAGGGCCGGGCATGAGCCGCCACGTCCCGCGCACAGGCGTGCGCCGCTATGTCAATGTCGTCAATATCGGCGGGCTGCTGATCGCCGGGTGCGCCCTGCTTCCCCTGATCTGGATGGCGTCCGCCTCCCTGAAGGGACCGGGCGAGATCAGCGCGACGCCGCCTTCCCTGCTGCCGGCGGACCCCACCCTCAGCAACTACGGGACGGCGTTCCTGCGCAACGGGATCGGCCACTACTTCCTCAACAGCGTCATCGTGGCCTGCGTTTCCACCGTGCTGATCCTGTCCCTCGCGTTCTTCGCGGGATACGCCCTCGCCCGGCTGCCACTGCGCGGGCGTGGGGCCGTCATGACGGTGCTGCTGATGCTGTCGGTCTTCCCTCCGATCGCCCTGCTCGTACCCCTGTTCCTGATGGAGCGGCAGGCCGGACTGCTCAACAGCTATCCGGGCCTGATCATCCCGTACGTGGCGCTGAATCTGCCGTTCGCGATCTGGATCATGCGCAACTACCTCAGCGGTATTCCCGGCGAGCTGGAGGAGGCCGCGGTGGTCGACGGCGCCGGCCCGCTGCGCACCGCGCTGACGGTGATCCTTCCGCTGGCCCGGCCCGGGCTTTTCACGGCCGGAGTGTTCGCCTTCACCGCGACCTGGTCGGAGTTCCTGCTCGCGCTCACGTTCAACGGCTCCGACGACCGCCGCACCGTCTCCGTCGGAATCGCCCTGTTCACCAGCCAGTACCAGGTCCCGTACGGCGTGATCTTCGCCGGTGCGATGGTGGCCACCGTGCCGATCGCGCTTCTGGTGCTGATCTTCCGCCGGTCGGTCGTCTCCGGCATGACCACCGGCGCCGTGAAGGGCTGAGCGGCCACGCACGCATCCCGGTCCCACCGGCCGTCCCCTCCGTCTGCCCGCACACCCGCACCCCACCCTGGGCACATGCCCGAGAGGCTCACCATGCACCACCGTGACTCCCCCGCCCCCTCCCTGCACGACGCGGACTGGTGGCGGCAGGCCGTCATCTACCAGATCTACCCGCGCAGTTTCGCGGACTCCGACGGCGACGGCATCGGCGACATCCCCGGCGTCACATCCCGCCTTCCCTATCTCGCCGACCTCGGCGTCGATGCCGTCTGGCTGAGCCCGTTCTATCCCTCGCAGCTCGCCGACGGCGGCTACGACGTCGCCGACTACCGCGATGTCGATCCCCGGCTCGGCACCCTCGACGACTTCGACGAGATGGTCGGCGCAGCCCGCCGGCTCGGCCTGAAAATCATGGTCGACATCGTCCCCAACCACTCCTCCGACCAGCACGCCTGGTTCCAGGAGGCGCTCGCTGCCGCGCCCGGCTCGGCGGAACGCGAGCGCTACGTCTTCCGCGAGGGCCGAGGGATGGACGGTGAACTCCCGCCCACCGACTGGCCGTCCAGCTTCGGCGGCCCCGCCTGGACCCGGGTGCCGGACGGCCAGTGGTACTTGCACCTCTACGCCCCTCAGCAGCCCGACTTCAACTGGGACAACCCCGAGGTACGCGAGGACTTCCACGACACCCTGCGCTTCTGGTCCGACCGGGGCGTCGCCGGCTTCCGGGTCGACGTGGCCCACGGCCTCGCCAAGGACCTGCGTGAGCCGCTGCGCGATCTCGGAGAGCAGCAGAGCTACCAGCCCGGCGCGCTGCCGGTCGACGGCAGTCATCCGCTGTGGGACCGCGACGCGGTGCACGAGATCTACCGGGGCTGGCGGCAGGTCTTCGATGCGTACGACCCGCCGCGCTTCGCCGTCGCCGAGGCATGGGTGCGCGCCTCACGGCGTACGGCGTACGCCTCCGGGGGCGGGCTGGGGCAGGCGTTCAACTTCGATTTCCTCGGCGCACGGCTCGACGCCGCCGAGATGCACACCATCATCGACTCCGCGCTGGCCGACGCCCGCGAAGCGGGGGCGACCAGCACCTGGGTGCTCTCCAACCACGACGTCGTGCGTCATGTCTCGCGCTACGCACTGCCCGGCGACTACGCCAAGCTCGACATCGAGGCATGGCTGCTCACCGACGGCCGGGAACCGGCCCCTGACCTGGTGACGGGCGTGCGCAAGGCTCGCGCCGCGGCGCTGTTGATGCTGGCGCTGCCCGGGTCCGCGTACGTCTACCAGGGTGAGGAACTGGGGCTGCCCGAGGTCGCCGACCTGGGCCGCGCCGACCTGCAGGACCCGATGTGGGTACGCAGCGGCGGGCGTGTCAAGGGCCGCGACGGCTGCCGGGTGCCGCTTCCGTGGTCCCACGAGGGCGCGAGCTTCGGGTTCGGCCCGGGTGGCTCGTGGCTGCCCCAGCCCGCCGACTGGGGCCGGTACGCCGCGGACGTGCAGAGCGGTGACAAGGGTTCCTTCCTGGAGCTGTACCGCGAGGCCCTGCGGATGCGCCGCACGCTGGTCGCGGACGAGTCCCTGGAATGGGTCGGCTCGCAGGAGCAGTCACGTCAGGGGCTGCTGCACTTCACTCGCGCCGACGGCTGGCACACCGTCAGCAACCTCTCCGGTGAACCCGTCGCCCTGCCGCAGGGTGAGGTCCTCCTGGCTTCCGGCCCGCTGTCCGGTGACGAGCTCCCGCCGTGGACCACGGTCTGGCTACGGAGCAGGTCCGCGTCCGACCGGTGAGAGGCGGAGACCCGGTCCCCCCTCGCGCCGCGAGGGGGGACCATTGGGCCGACGTCCGGCGGGGCGGTCACCGCGAGGGCGGCCGTCTCATGGGCGGGGCCCGCGGCGCCACCGTTCGGGATCGATCCGGCCTGCGTACAGGGGAAGTTCGAGCGGCGGCTGGTCGTCCTCGAACGGGTCCCACACCCGGGTGAGGCCCGCGGTGCCCTGTGCGCGCACCCGTCGGGCCTCGGCGAGGTCGAGCACGTCCGTCAGGACCTCCTCCGGGCCGGGGCCGGCCTCGGCACGTAGGTCCCCCTCGGGGCCCACGACGACGCTGCGCCCCATACCGTCCGGGGCCGCCGCGTTGAGGCTGGCCATGAACACCTGGTTCACGATCGCGTTCGCCTGCGCGAGCACGACTTCCTGAGCGCGGTCGACGCCCGGCGTGCGCACCAGGTTGAGTACGAGGTCGGCACCCTGCCACGCCAGGTGGCGGGTCGTCTCGGGGAACCACGCGTCATAGCAGATCGTCAGACCCACGCGTCCGTATCCCTCCATGTCGAAGACCACGAAGGTGTTCCCGGACGCCGTGGTCTCGTAGGGCCGCCACGGGAAGATCTTGCGGTACTCCGCGACCCGTTCACCCGCGGGCGAGTAGACCGGAGCCGTGTTGTAGATCCGGCCGTCCGCGCCCCGCTCGTAGACACTGCCGGGCACGAGCCAGATGCCCAGTTCGCGGGCGAGGGCCGCCAGCTGGGTACCGCGGGGCCCGTCCAGCGGCTGGGCCGCCGCGGTCATGACCGTCTCGGGGTCCTCGCCGGGCCTGTGGCCGCACAGGTGGAGTTCCGGATACGCGAGCAATAGGACGCCGGGATGCGCCTCGGTGACGCCACGCACCTCAGCCGAAAACGCGTCCGGATCGTCGGCGGCGTGATGCCGCGCGGCCGTCTGGACGAGGCCGATCGACAGGGGGATCGTCATCGCAGGGGCAACCTTCCGCGCTGGGTGTGTCCGGGGGCACGGACGAGCCAATCATCGCGCCTGCGGCAGGACAAGGCCCCTTCCTCCAGTGGCATCCACAGGGCGACCCAGCGGGTCCGCAAGCGCGCTGCGGGACCGGTGCCGACACACGGGCCCCGCAGCGCAGCGTTCAAGGGCGGCGCCTCCGCGTCACGGGCTCCGGGCCGTGGCCGCACTCCTGGCTCCGGCCGTCGTCCCGGGTGACGGTGTCGAGATCGATTGCTTCCGTGATCACGAACGCCCACCGACCGTCATGGCAACTGCTTCACCATCTCCCCCGACGCACCGGGGCTGGAGGCCACCTGCGTCGCGACGCGCTCTCCTGTGCCGCGCGCGGGTGGCCTCGCCGGGCCACTGACCGACAAGATCACTTCCTGCGAGTTCCACAGCCGGTCCGCCGAGGTGCCGACCAGAACTCGACAACGATGTCCGACCTCGCTCAGGGTTGCTACCGGCGGCCCCGCCTCTCCTCGCCTGTGGGGGAACGCAGGAACCGACTGCTGAGCCGTCACCAGCAGGGGCTGCCGTCGTCCTCGCGCAAGGCCACCTTCGTGACGGACATCGGCTGGGTGAAGTAACTTCCGTGGCCGCTGCTGACACATGCCGTGTACGTAGGCCCCTGCCCCTCGTCCTGGACGACGACGTACGTCATCGTGATGTCCTGGGACGTTCTGTTGTAGTAGATGTGGCCGCGAGCACTGCCGGACCACTCACCTTCGGTCGCCAGCGACGGAGGCGTATCGGTGTCGCCGTACCAATAATCGGGCCAGACACAGAACGAGGCTTCCGGGCAGTTGGCGGGAGCCCACGCCGAAGCGCTGGGCGCGGATGCCATAACACCGAGGAAGGCTGCGGGTATCGCTGCGAGGGCGACGGCCTTTATACGCATGGGGGATCCATTCCTGAGAGGTCGTGCCGACGCTAACAGCGCAGATGTTGAAAGATCAAGTGACCAGTCAGGAAACGGACTTGAAGCCGCCCGCGCCCATGCCGACGGTCCGGAGATCAGTGCCGGTGATCACGATGACATCGCCGTGCTCACTCCGGAGCCGGGCTTCGGTCGTGCGAGGGTCGACCCGCGCCTCGTAGTCGGGGCCAGTTGTCGCACGGTCACAGCGCCGGTATCCGATGGCACCCCTCCCTCGGCGCGAAGCCGACTCGACGACGGCGACGGCGTGGCGCCCCGCCCGAAACGTGGTGGACCGCCGGCTTGAGCTGGATCGTGTTGCCGCCGGGAGCAAGGAGTTCCTCGAACAGCCCGGCGAGATTCCGGTCCTGCGAGTTCTGAGACATCAGGAGGCCCACCAGCTTGCCGCTGACGACGAAATCGGCACCGGAGCCGACCGGCGCGATCGCCCTGTTGAACCGTGAGGCCGGTGGAGGCCTCGGCACTCGCGGCCCGCACCCCAGCGGCGGTGAAGTCCCCTCCGTCTGCCACGACGTGGAGAACCGATCCGGAAGTGATGTGGTCGGACCGGTGGCGGACGAGGCGGAGTGCCCGACCCGCGACCACCACCGAGGTGCGTGCGGCCTTGAGGCGTCTGCAACACGCTTCAGGCGCGCCTCAGTACGGGCATGAGGCGGAGCGCGTTGTCGCAGTCGATGCCGCGACGTCGGCGATTTGTGAGGACGGGGTCGGTCTCGATGGCGGGGGCGGGTGGCCCGACCGGCCTCCGTACTCGGGGCGATCGGCCCGGCGGCCGCCCCCACCCTGCCCCTCTCGACGGGCCGGCTGCGAAGGGACTGAGTACCCGGGGCGGGTAGACGCCCACGGCCATCCTCAGGATTGCGGGAGGCCGGCGGCGGGCCCGAAGAGCCCTCTCGCCACGTGGACGGCAGCCCACGCGCCGTCCACGTGGCCGCCCGGCTGATGAAGTGGCTGGCCGACAACGGCGGACTGGAGCCGCACCACGTGGACTGGCTCAGGAGAACCCCGGCGCCGGCCGCGTGCACCCCGGGATCCTGTGGCCGGACGTAGGCGGCAAGGCGGGTTGGCCCGGCGCTCGAGGCCTTCGTAGGCAACCTGGAGGGCGACGGAATCGGCCCGTACTACCTCTCTCTCCTGCTTCGAGTCGCGCTCCTCCCATCGCCTGGGTTGGATCAAGCCAACTTGATGCCATCAACTCCGAGCGTCCCTATGGGCTTTGACTGACCGCGGTTGACGGCACCACGTTCGACCTGCCCGACACGAAGCGAACGCGGAGGCGTTCGGCAGTCCGCCGTGCTCCGGGCGGGGCGAACAGAACGTAGGCCAAACGCAGTTGGGCGACCGCTTTGCGACCCCGGGGGCTGGCTGCTGTCACGCATGGCGGCGGACCGCTTGATGACCACGGCGAGCGAAGTATCCCGCTCCGGCCAGGTCAGGCGCTCGTAGTCAGCTGCGTGGGCGAGAGCGTCACGATGGCGAGGTTCGCCTGAGTTGGCACGCCAGGACGTACGCACCACCACGCGCGCCCGCGCCGCCTGGTAGCAGTTCTTCACCGCCGCGGGAGGTGCGCATCTCGCATCCCGTTTACTCTGGAAGAGAAAAGTGCAACGGCAAGACGCCCCTCAGCTTGAGACGAAGTCCTTCCTTCAGCCTGAGCGCGAGTGCGGCTGATGACGGTCCGTGCATAGCCGAGACTCCCGGACGAACCAACAGCTCAATAGGTCAGGTTATGCGGCCGAGGCACTTGGCGCAGACGTGCAGCGGGCGACCTTTCCCAGGAGGAATGTTATGGCTATCGAACCGGCCCTCGAAGTAAGCGTTCTATTCGACCTGATCAACGACGCACGTACGCATCCGGAAAATTATCCGCCTCACGGAAGTTCCGCAGGTGCAACCATGTCTGCATGCACAAGAGGTTTCGGGCTGTCAGCAGAGTTGACGGATATAGCGCGCGCTCACACCGCCTTTCTGAGAGAGCAACCCAAGGAGTGGGTTACTACCGGTGACAACATGCACCGCGGC
Source organism: Streptomyces sp. NPDC002911 (assembly GCF_053591835.1). Taxonomy (NCBI): domain Bacteria; kingdom Bacillati; phylum Actinomycetota; class Actinomycetes; order Kitasatosporales; family Streptomycetaceae; genus Streptomyces; species Streptomyces sp. NPDC002911. The sequence goes on from NZ_JBSFUO010000003.1 coordinate 547,498, forward strand.
CCTGGTGGAAAACTAGTCTGGGACCCCGGAGAGCCGATGGACCAGGCAGGCTATCGCACCTGGCGGGCAGAGAACGTAGCCGTAGGGTTCACGACCCCGGAGGCGGCGGTGCGCTTCTGGATGCAAGATGATGAAAGATTTGGCTGGGGGCACCGCAACGCCATCCTCAGGTGTGAAACTCTCGAGGCTGGTGTAGGCCATGATCAAGGCGGTCCATGGGACCACTACTGGACGCTGGACTTGGGCACAAAGTAATGGCTGAGAGAGCCCCGGTGTAAGGCGTAGTTGGTGTCGCTATTACGCGAACGCTGTCTCGTAGGCGATCGGTGCCGTGACGGATACCGGCTCCCTGGCGTGGCCGGTACGGTGCGGGCGGCACCTCCCCCTCCGGCTGACAGAGTCGGTGCTCCGCGCCGATCGCACCCTGAGCGCGGCGGGGCACGAACGGAAGGCCCGTCGCTCGGTGAGTGCGGAAACCCCGTTTTCGACCGCGCCTGCTGCCCTACTCGAAGAACTTCAGGCTCCAGCCCGTGTCGGCGGTCGGCCCGGGGACGTTGGCCCGGCGGTAGCTGGTGTTGCCCCACCAGGAGAACGTGCCGGTGTACCAGTACCGGTTCTCCCACGCGTACGGCGTCCCCTTCGGAACCGCGTGGAACATCAGGGGAAACGTGGGGCCGGCGGGCGGGCTCGTGCTGATGTCGCCGTTGAGCAGGACGAAGCTGTGGTGGCCTGGGCCGTTGACGTACAGCGTCGGGTCCCAGCCGGACATCATCGTCGCGCGGTTGGAGCCGAACAGGCAGCCGTTCGACTTGTACCAGTCCCAGACGTACGTCGGGTCGCCACCGGCCCGCAGCCGCAGGTCGGCCAGGCAGTACTGGTCGCTCCAGCTGCCGTTGGCGGAGTACGCGATATGCAACTGCCCGTTCGGGTCCTTGATGGCCTCGGGACTCTCGTTGATGAACGGGTTGCCGACCACCCGTTCCCAGCTCTCCCGGGGCTGCGAGATGACGTACCGCGCGCCGGTCGGTGTGGTCGGACTGCTCATCCGCGCGATGTAGAGGTTCTGCTCGACGTCGGTGTCGCCGGCCCAGCCGGACCAGACGAACCAGCGCTGCCCGGTGAAGGTGAACAGGGTCCCGTCGATGGCCCACTTGTTGTCCGGCAGTGCCAGTTGCGTCTCGCCGGTGTATCCGCTGTCCGGGCCTGCCGAGCTGATGACGTACATCCGGTGGGCCGACCCGCGGCCGGCCGAGAAGTAGATGTAGTAGCGGCCGCCGTCCCGCACGATCTCCGGAGCCCAGACCTCACCGCGGCCGGCCGTGTCCGACCACACCTGCCGGGCGGGCGCCGACGCCAACGCGGCCGTCGAGGAGGCCTGCCGCACAGCGATGCCCCCACCGGCCGACTGCACCGATACGTATGTGCCGCCGACCCTGATCACACTCGGGTCCGCAGCCCTGATGGTCTGTTCCGCCTGCGCGTGCTCGGCGGACGACATCGACATGACGGCAGCGAGAACGCCGGACAGCGCGACGGCGGCGGCGCGGGAGAAAAAGCGTGAGAGGTTCATAGTCCCGTTCCATGGTTGGCCTCCGCTGCGACGCCGGGCCGCCGGGCCGCCGGGGGGATTTACATCGATGGAAGAGCGCTCCCCCAGCATCCCGACCAGTTGCGGACATGTCAACGAGTCGCGCGGGCTTGTGCGGCGCGCGCCGGGCCGGCGGTACGGGGGATTGCCCGCGAGCAGGTGCGTGACGAAGGTACGGATCAGTGCCGCGTGACGCGTCAGCACCCAGGACGTCTTCTCTTCTTCGGCTGCGGTGAAAGCGGGTGACGCGCTGAACCCGCAGTCGTGGCTTCCTCGGAGCGATCCGATGGACGACAGCCGCACCTCACGGTCCGCATGGCCGACGTTCGTATCCAACAACCCTGTTACGCCACCCCGGAGCGTACCCGGATCCACGGCTCACCCTCCCGCCCCGGGTCTCGAGACCCTTGGCGCGGGACGCCTCTCGGGGCGGAGACGTCCCGGCTCCGGTCAGCGGGTGGCGAGGAGCACGAGCATGTCGGTTCGATCCCTGTCTCACTCGAAAAATCAGTTGTTCGCGCGTTCCGCCGACCTCTCGCCGCCCTCGATGCAGAGGCTGCCGGACGGCTGCACGCCCTGGGCCGTCACGCCGGAATGATCCTGGAGGCCGGTGCTGCCACTCTCCGGTGCGTACGACGTCGGGCCGCCGCCGCGGAACATAGCGGACACCGCGCCGGCCACCGCAGGAGGTCAGTGCCGAGTGATCACGATGACGTCGTCGTTCTCACTCCAGCGCCGGACATCGATCTTGCCGGGGTTGACCCGCACCCCGTAGTCGGGGCCCGTCGTCGCACGGTCACGGCACCGGTATCCGATGGCACACTCCCCTCGGCGCGAAGCCGACTCGACGACGGTGGCGAAGGAAGCGTGGCACCCTGCCCTCACGTAGTGGCCGGCCGGCTTGAGCTCGATCGTGTTGCCGCCGGGAGCGAGGAGTTCCTCGAACAGCTCGGCGAGATGCCAGTTCTGTGAGATCTGAGACATCAGGAGGCCGACCAGTTTGCCGCTGACGATGAAATCGGCACCGGGACCGACCGGCGCGATCGCTCTGTTGCGGTCATCCGTCATCTCGGTGACCACGGCGACCGGGCTCCCTGATGTGCGTTCCAGATCGCGCAGGAGCAGCAGGGTGACCAGGGTACGGTCGTCCGGTGCACCGCCACAGGTCCCCCGGTCGGGGCCGAGGACGATGACACCGTCGTACGTGGCGACATCCAGACCGTTCACCGTCTCGGGCAGGGTGGGGTCTCCGGGGCGCAGAACGACCGTAAGGCCGGTGGAGGTCTCCGCCACTGCGGCGCTCACCTCCGTGGCGGTGAGCTCCCCCTCGTCTGCCACGACGTGCAGGACCGAGCCGGGAGCGACGTGGTCGGACAAGTGGCGGACGATGCTGCGGGCGCGGCGGTTCCACCCCAGCAGGAGCATCTTTTCTGACCGCGCCGCTGCCGGTGGCCGGGATACGATCACCGACGCGTCGACGTCCGCGGGCTCAAAGGCCTCCACCGTGGTGTCGTCGTCCTCCGCGATCACGACGAGCCGGTCGCCTGCACGGACGAGCGAGTCGGGCGGCGGGTCGAGCCGCAGCACCCCGTCCGCCCGTACGATGCCGACCACAGTCGAGGTCATATAGGCCATCAGGACCTCGGCATAGGTACGGCCGGCCTGGGCCGGCGCGTCGACGACGTAGAACTCGTCTCCGGCGAAGTCGAGCAACTCCTGATACACGAGAGACAGTCCGGGCTGCCGAGCGCACTGCGCGACGAGCCGTGCGGTGATGTCATCGATCTCCAGGATGACTGCACCCGGGCCGGCGGCGAGCGTGGCAGCAAGCCGATAACGGCCGTCCCGGACCACAGCCAGGATCCGGACGCGACAGTCGTCGTCGATCGCCGCCCGGAGGGACAGCAGGTTCTTGACGATCTCGGCGTCCTCGCCGGGTTCGTCGCGCGGCAGCACCAGGACGACGTCCGCTGTGGCCGGGCTGACCCGTTCGAGTGCGGCCGGGTCCGTCGGGCGCCCGTTGCGGCAGATGATCCGAGTGCCCTTTGTGTCGCCCACTTCAGTACGCAACTCCTCCTCCATGTCCGTCTTGTCCCGATCGGCCAGGACAACGATGGCCCTCCGCCGCTGGTTGGTGTTGGCCTCCACGATCTCGGCGACGACCGTGAAGATCTGATCGGACCAACCGAGTACAACGGTGTGGCCGTCCTCCAGGACGGCGGAGTGGCCGCGCCGGAGGGCGAGGAGCTTCTCTGTGATCGCGGCAGTGATCAGGCTGACGAGGGTGGACACGTAGAAGAGGGCGACCAGGGCGAGGAGGACCGACAGAGCTACGCGCAGTGGCGATCCGGCCTCTCCGCCCAACCGGAGCGTCTGCCCGACGCTCCGCCACACCGCTGCGGCCTTGGCCCACCGGTCGTCGGGGGCCCGGTCGTCCGTCCACACCAGGATGGCGCTCGCCGGGACGACGATGACCAGGCACGCGACGGCGAGCCAACCGATGAGGGCGGCGGCACCTCCTGCCAGCGTGTTGTCGAACCAGTACCGCGCCTGCTCGCTCAACGCTGCCCCGCGACGCACTCCCGCCGCGGGATCTACCGGGGCCGTGGGAGCATCCTGGCCTTGCCGCTGCTTCCCCACCCTGGCGGTCCCGGCCCGCCGGCGCCTGTCCTGATCGTTGCTCGTCTTGTGCACAGCAGCAGCGTGGAGATTTGCTGACCACGGCATACGGGTATCCGGCCGCAGTTCATCCTTTAGAGGACCAGGCGGTTACCAGCGCAACCTCTCTCGGCCCAGCTCAACCGGCTGCCCGCCGCGCGTGCCTGCTGCGCTCGCCGAGGGGCGAAACGGTGCGGAGACGACCCTTGCACCGGGGCTGTGGTGGTGGTCGCGGGCGGGTGGCCGGGCGGGCTGCGCCGGCTTTTCGGTGTGGGCGAGGCGGGCGATGTCGGCCCGGAGGCGGCCGATCTGTTCCGGGATCGGGCCGACGGGTTCAGTTCGTCGGTGGTGGTGCAGACGTGGCGGAAGAGTTCCGTACGTCAGGTCACCGGGGCATGGTCCCGCCCCCTTCGCGAAAACTATCGGGATGTCCGGATACTGCTGAAGTGTCAGGCGAGGGAACGTGCCTGGGAGCCAGTCCCTGCCCGGTCCCTGGGCGGGCGCTTCGGCGCCGTCCCCGTCGTGGCCGGGCGGTGTCCTGCCCCCTGGTCAGCCCACCAGGTCCGGCGCACGCAGCATCTCGGGCGGGATGCCCCAGGCGTCGACGAAGCCCACTGCGAGGGGCCGGACCTTACGGCAGAGGTCGTTGACCTCACGGCTGATCGCCTTGGAGCGCTGGACGGTCAGCCGGCCGTGCTCCATGAACCAGGCCCGGTCCGCCTCGATCGTCGCCAGGGCGAACAGATCGCACAGCAAGCCCAGCGCGACCTTGTTCCCGTTTTCGGGCAGCGCACGCACTCGGTCGACGAACGCCTCCAGCACCAGCCGCTCGACGTGTGCGTGGGCGACCGCGATGACATGGTCCTGCACCTGCGAGAAGACGACGCCCGGATCGCGCTTCTGGTCGATCCCGCGCTTGAGCCGGCGGGCCACGCCGGCAAGCATGTGCTCCTCGCGGTAGCGGAGCATGGCGAGCTGGTACTCCGAGTCGAGCAAACCGGCTTCCTGGTCCCACTCGTCGTCGCCGGGAAGCAGGTCACGCACCCGCTCGAGCAGCTTGTGGACCGAAGTCTTCTCTATGACTGTCTCGACGGCGAGGTTGGTGACGTAGCGGACCATACCGAGCTGGTCAAGGTCCTCGAACTCGCTCGCGTGATGGGTGAGCAGGCCCTTGGCCACGAGCTGCAGCAGGACGTGGTTGTCGCCCTCGAAGGTGGTGAAGATGTCGCTGTCGGCCTTGAGGGCGGCGAACCGGTTGACGGTGAGATAACCCGCGCCTCCGCACGCCTCGCGGCACTCCTGGACGACCCGGGTGGCGTGCCAGGTACCGAGCGCCTTGGTGCCGGCGGCCCGTGACTCCAGTTGGCGCCGCGCTTGCGCGTCGTCCTTGATACCGGAGAGAACTTCGTGCAGTTGCGTGCGCACCACGTCCTGCGCGAAGTGCAGCGCATACGTGCGCGCGATGAGCGGCAGCAGCCGACGCTGATGCAGGCCGTAGTCGAGGAGCAGTTGCTCCTCTGTGTCCGAGGTCGCTTCGAACTGCCGACGCCGCACGGCGTACTTCGTGGCGATCGTCAGAGCGACCTTGGCGGCGTTGATCCCGGCGCCGCCGACGCTGACCCGGCCCTGCACCAGCGTGCCGAGCATGGTGAAGAAGCGTCGGTTGGGGTTCTCGATCGAGCTCTCGTAGACGCCTTCAATGGTGACGTCGGCGAACCGGTTGAGCAGCGCCTCGCGCGGCACCCGCACGCCGTCGAACCAGATGCGGCCGTTGTCCACGCCGTTCAGGCCCATCTTGCGGCCGTCGTCCTCGATCCGGACGCCGGGCGCCATCTCGCCGCCGACCCGGACCGGTACGACGAACGCGTGCACGCCCTCGGACTTCCCGCACACCTCCAGCTGGGCGAAGACAACCGCCAGTTCGGCGTGGCGGGCCGCGTTGCCGATGTAGTCCTTGCGTGCCTGGATGCCGTGGGTGGTGATGACGAACTCCTGGGCGGCGGCGTCGTATGTCGCGATGGTGCCTAGCGCCTGGACGTTGGAGCCGTGCCCGGTCTCGGTCATCGCGAAGCATCCCATCAACTGCCCGGTGATCAGGTCCGGCAGATAGGCGTCGTGGTGGCGTTCGGTGCCCAGATGCAGGATCGCGCCGCCGAAGAGCCCGAACTGCACGCCGATCTTCACCAGCACCGACAGATCGCCGAAAGCAAGCGTCTCGAACGCGGCGATCGAGGCTCCGATGTCGCCACCCCCGCCGTACTCGCTCGGGAAACCCATGCCGGTCTGGCCCGTCGCAGCCATCTCGACCACGAGCTCGCGCACCCGCTCGCGAAACGCGTCGATGCCGAGCGCGTCGGCCTCCTCGAGAACGGAGGCAGAGTTCACCAGGTTGGTTCGGACGAGGTCGCGGATCTCGGCGTACTCGCCGTCGAGCACCTCGGTCAGTGCCCGGACGTCGACTTCGGGCTGCACGTAACCGCTGGCAGAAGTGGATGTGTTCTCGGTGGCCATGCCACTTCGCTACCCCGCCCGGGGAAGATCAAGCGGTCGACCGGGGCTCTCAGAGCCGTACGGAGAAAGCACGGCGAGGCCACGCCGTCTGTGCAGCGTGAGTTGTCGAACGCGCGCTAAGCACGCCCGCGCACGGGCGACTGCCAGCAGGCTGAGGCTCGCCACGCCACAGAACTACCCGAGGAACGACAGCCGCACCTGACGGTCGTGAGGCGGGATGTTGGTGTCCGCGAACCTCTCGCAGGACAACAGCGTCTCCGCGGCCGCGCTCGCTCCCTGGCTGGAGGATCGGGCCGCGCGAGAACATTCCCGAAAAGGCGATCAAGGATGGTTGCTTGTTCCACCCGCGATCGGCTGGGCACATCCGCGGCCCCTACTTCACCGGTGTGAAGTCGCGTGCCCCGATGAACTCGGGCCGGCGGATCGGAGCGGCGAAAGGTTCCTGCGCCGTGTTGTCCACGCTGTTGAAGACGATGAAGACGTTGCTGCGCGCGTACGGGGTGATGTTGTCGCCCGAGCCGTGCATCGCGTTGCAGTCGAACCAGGTCGCCGAGCCGGCCTTGCCCGTGAAGAGCTTGATGCCGTGGCGGTCGGCCATCTTGGTCAGCGCCTCGTCCGAGGGGATGCCGGCGTCCTGCATCTGCAGGGACCTCTTGTAGTTGTCCTTCGGCGTCTCGCCCGCGCAGCCGAGGAACGACTTGTGCGAGCCGGGCATGATCATCAGCCCGCCGTTGGTGTCGTAGTTCTCGGTCAGCGCGATCGAGACGGACACGGTCCGCATGTTGGGCAGGCCGTCCTCGGCGTGCCAGGTCTCGAAGTCCGAGTGCCAGTAGAAGCCCGAGGCGCCGAAGCCGGGCTTGACGTTGATCC